>JAFWIU010000006.1 GCA_017514765.1 Candidatus Saccharimonadota bacterium
GCTCCATCAATAGTTACAACCTTATTGCCAGCTGGCACTCCATAATTAGCAAAGCCACCTTCTTCGTTATATGAACCAGTATAAGACTTCTTGGTTACAGTACCAGTAGTTTCGGTTTCAGTCGCTTCGTATGCTACTAAGTTAGTGGATTTACCGTTCGGGAAGGTCAAACCATTACCGTCAAAGTTTACATTTAACTTACCAGCTACAGCGGAGGATGGATGAACCAATGTGTATATCACTTGCCCGCTATACGTATCAGCAGCCTGAGTCTTAGAAATGTAAGCAGCATAGGTAGTAGTAAGCTTAACTCCACCAGTAGATGCAGTCATATCGGTACCGGAGTTCTTATGAGCGACTTTGGTATATTCATTTGGTACTACATGATAACTACTAAATGAAGCTTGAGTAGCACCTGATTCTGCTTCACTAGGAAGGTCTACATTCGGAGCAGAATCAATCGTGAAAGCATTAGTACCAGTTGTATCTCCAGAATCTTGTGTTATTGCTAGTTTCATCGCCCAGTTAGATATATCAGGATTACCAGCAGATGTAGCAATACCGGATTCAATAGTAGCATTACCCGATGCATTTGTTCCTACTAGTTTATTACTATTTGTTCCTCCTACTTCATTTCCTGTATACCCTGCTGCATATATAGCGAATCCTTCATTATCATTACAGAAAGCATGTAGAGTAGTAGTACCTATATTGTTTTCATATAGTCCATTATTGATATTAGCATTATGGGAATTCTGTCCAGTGCCAGAAATAGTACATGATACTGGTACTGTTATGTTTATTTCATCTACTATGGAAGTATTATCTTCCGCTAATACCCGATTACTAGCTAATATCCCACCAACCATAACAGTAATACCCAGCATCGCACTTAGGCTTAGTATTGTTGTTCTACAATAATTCTGTATGACCATAATCGGGTAATCCCTTATTTAGCTTAAGCCAATTATATCATACAATTTCTACAAGATGACAAATTCTCATAAATTCTCGTATAGCAATACGCATCACATCACCATGCACCCCAAACATCTCGCCCATGCTTGCCTTTCTTCGCCAACAAGCGTACACTAATTAAAAATCAAGTGGAGGTAATATGGGTTATTTAGAAGAAATGTTAGTAAGAAACGGCGTCATCTATCGTACATCTGACGGTAACAGTTCATATATCGAAGGAAGTCTCGTTTCGAACTCGCTCGTCGTCAGGAACTCATCCGGTTGGGTCACCCACCGTATCGAACGCGCCACCAACGGCGTCGACCTTGTCGTCCGCAACGTCACTACCGGCCTAGTCGAAACCCGCGTCAGAATCTAACAAGAACATCAAGTAAGTACTTTTAAGACAATTTAATAACTACTTTTAGGGCAATATCCCGAAAAACCGGAAAAAGTCAACGACCCTGTGTCTTTACTTTTTCCGGTTTTGAGACCGCCCTAAAAACAGTTATTTAGTTGTCCCTACTAGCACTCTTGCATTTCGAGTGCCAGTGATATATAATACAATACATGAGTACAAAACGTGATTATTATGAAGTTTTAGGCGTTTCCAAGAACGCATCCGATGACGAAATCAAGAAAGCTTACCGCAAACTCGCCATCAAATACCATCCCGACAAGAATCCCGGCGATAAAGAAGCGGAAGCCAAATTCAAAGAAATCAACGAGGCCCATGATGTTTTGAGCGACAAACAAAAACGCGCAAGATACGACCAATTCGGTCACGCCGGTGTCGGCGGTGCCGGCAGCAATCCTTTTGCAAATGGTAATCCCTTCGCGAGCGGCGGTAATCCTTTCTCAGGTGGCACCTTCAACTATAATGGCCAAGCCTTCAGTTTCGACTTCGGTGGTGGCAGCGGCTCTGTTTTTGATGACATCCTAGGCAGCATCTTCGGCAACGGAGGCGCCAGAAGACCTCAACGCGGTGCCGATTACCAAACTACAGTCACGCTTACTTTCGAAGACGCCATTTTTGGCACTACCAAATCAGTCACCGTCGAAGGCAAAGACCTTAAAGTCAAAATCCCCGCCGGCATCGATGACGGCATGTCCATCAGACTACGCGGTAAAGGCGGTCCCGCTCCTGAAGGGGCCACCGAACCAGGCGATCTATATGTCAAAGTTCGTGTCAAACCCCACAAACACCTTACTCGTGAAGGCGCCATCATCCTTTCCGAAGAACACATCAGTATGGTTGACGCCGCTCTCGGCTGCGAAATCGAAGTCGAAACCGTCGACGGCAAAATCACTATGAAAGTCCCCGCCGGCACTCAATCCGGCACTCCTTTCAAACTCTCTGGTCACGGCGTTCCCTTCCGTGCCGACGGCGATCGCGGCCCTCACATCGTCACCATCATCGTCGAAACCCCAAAGAATCTTTCCCGCAAACAGAAAGAATTATTAGAAGAATTCAAGAAAACCAAAAAGCGCAGCTTTTGGGGTTAGCTAACCCCAGAAGCTACACCTTTTTCTGTCCTGGATTTGTCGTCACCAAGCTCTCTTCTGTTTCCGAAGCAATAATCTGAATATGCACGTGATTCTGTCCTGCGAAGAACAACCCTTGCCCTACCGGGAAATTCGATAGTCTTCGTTTCTCTTCTTCCGTCAACTTAAACACATCCGATAACACATCCACCGCCGACACCGACTGTTTCAAGAGCAATTGCATCGACGAGTTCCCCACAATCGCCCGTCCCATCTTCGAACTCATAAAATCTTCCACATCTTGTGTAATTGTCGTAAGACCCAAGTAATACTTACGCGCTCGCTTTGCTAATGAGAACAAGAAGTTCGCCGAATCCTCATATTGCATCAATTGCCACGCCTCATCCACAATTAATATACGTTTCTTCTGTTCCGCACGTACAATATTCCAAATATGGGAAAGCACGATATACATCGCCACTGGCCTCAGCTCATCCTCAAGGTCGCGAATATTAAATACCACCATCTGGTTATTAATATCTATATTTGACTGTTGCGAGAAAATCCCTGCGAACGTTCCTGTCGTATATTTGCGTAGCCTCTGTGCCAGCATCGGCCCCGAACCGCCCATATGTAGCAGCGTATCATACAAATTTGCAATCGTCGGCGGCGTCGACTGGTGCGTCAACGGGTCTGACGTAATTCCCACTCTCGCGTACGTGTCTATCAAGGCTTGATCAAGATCCGCTTCTTCATTTGCTGACAAAGCCGGCACTACTTGTCCACCACCAGACACTTGATTCCCACCCAACATCAATCTTAGTAGCCCATGCAGAGTCACCAAATTCGCTCGCAAAGCATCATTTGCATCTTCCGAATCCACTACCTTCGGCAAATCAAACGGGTTAATCCTCACATCCGAATTCAGCGATAATCTAATATACGTCCCACCCACCGCATCGCTCAACTTCTGGTACTCATTCTCTGGATCAATAATTAGCACCTCGGTCCCCAGCATCATGGAACGCAAAGCTTCCAACTTCACTGTGAATGATTTACCAGCACCAGATTTCGCAAACACCACCATATTCGCATTCTCAAGCGAGAATCTGTCAAATATCACCAAGCCATTATTGTGCATGTTTACACCATATAATATACCCTTGTCTTGCGTCAAATCTGCCGAGGTGAACGGGAAGGACGTCGAAACCGCGCCCGTATTCATATTTCGTCGAATCTGTAATTGATCGGCACACTGCGGCATCACCGAATTTAGACCCTGCTCTTGTTGTGAATTCGCCACTTTTGAGAAAACCATCTGTTGACCAAATATCGTCTCAATCTTTTGCTGCACAAATTTCATCTCGTCAAGCGAATCCGCCCATAGTGTGATATAAAGCCCGAATCGGAAAAACTTCTCCGCTCCTAACTGCAACTGATCTCGTAGTTCCTCCGCATCAGTTATCGCCGCCTCAAGCTCCGGATCACGTACCTTACCCTTTTCCATATTCAGGCTCATCGTCGCCTCAAGCTGCGTCACTTTTGTCTTCAAGTTCTTCATCACCACCGACGATTCCACCGGATAGATATACATCGACACATCAACCACTTCATCAATATTAATTATCGAAGATAGCCAACCCGTGTAAAGCATCCTCGGATAACCATACACATACATCGTCCGACCATACTTATTCCCTAATCTAAAATAATCCGAGTGTATCTCAATCGCACTCGGCGAAATCAAATCACGTAAAGTATTCGTTCCCTGTTCGAAAGCGTGCTGTACTTCTGCATTCTCCATCGCCTCATTGCGTGCCGCTATTTCTGCCGCCGTCAACTGTTTTTTCTTCTTACCCATATTACGCCTCCTTCTCTCCTTTTTTCACATACATCGTAGCCAATTTAGCAAAATCCACCAAAGGCTCCCTGACTGCCGTATCTGGATTATTAAAGTTATAATAAAGCTCCGCCAACTCTCGAGTATTCAACCTTACCGAATGAATACCAATCTGGAATAAACCCGACATCACTGAATCAACTCGGTTATTCAACTCAGTCATTGATTTATCGTAAGTCGCTCGATCAATCCTCGTCACCGTCGGCGCCTTACTCTTCGAAAACACCTTAAAGAAATTCTTCGTCTCCTCCAAAGCCTTCTCAAGATCTGCTGAAGGATAATATGGGATTACCACAAAGAACGACTTGTCCATAATATTCGCTTCCCTCGAAAGGATATCCACGAAATTAATATAATCATCCATTAATACGCTTAACAACATATTATCGTTATTCCGACGAATCTCCATCAACCTTTCGAGATAAGGGCCGATATCAACCTGCTGCGACCTAATCAATATCTGCACTGTAAACTTCAATGAGTTCAGAAAGTTTTGATAAGAATACTCTACTCCCTCGCGCTCCATATCCGACATCAAATCAAAGTTAATCGATTTACAAGCTACCACTGCTCGGAACGAACCATCCTTCATAATTACTACATTGTCACGCAACTCCGATATCAGTAAATTAGCTTGTGTCGAGGTAGGGATGTCTTTATTGGGTGACTCTGGAACTTTTTGCTGTGCAGCCACTGCTGCCGCACCCAAATTCGCACTGCCCACCGCCTGTCGTTGGCCTTGTGTGGGCATGATAATTTGCGTATTTTGCGCTGGCATCTGAGACATCTGAGGCATTTGTTGCATCTGCCCGAATGTCTGACCCGGCATTTGCGTCATCTGTCCTGGCACTTGTGCCATCTGACCATACATCGGCTGCGCCTGTTGCATCGGCGGCACCTGCTGCGTTGGTTGCATTGGCGGCATTGGCATCCCACCGCCCTGTCCAAACATTCCGTTGTAATTATTTCCTTGTGGTTCCATATTCTAATGTAGAGACACGAAAACCTCGCCCTCATCCCTTTCCTTTATTCTATTTGCTTCCTTTGATATAGTCGCAACAGTATAATCAGTATTATTCGCTAAATCTATTATACTAGGTTTTGCCATCATTTGTCCAGTCTTTTCCTGGCTCATCACATTACCAGTATCAGACTTTCCACCCATATCACCCGCCTTTTCACTATAGTTATTTGGATTGTTTATCCCATTGGAATCCAAAATCAAATCTCTACTCGCCATTCTCTCATTTTCCGCAATCGCCTCTCGCATCTCCTGTACCACCTTCGCATGATGGGCATTCTCATCTCTCGCAATCGTATCCTCCAAATTATCAAAATGATGCGTCTCGAATATATCGTGTGCCATATTCGCTTCTTCCACCAATTCTTCCTTCAATTTAGGCGAGCCACCAGCTCCTTTAATCGCATAGCCTTCAGTATCCACAATATCCGCCAAGAACGACAATCTATGCGTCACTTCTTCACCAGTAATATCACGCGCCCTCGATTCGTCCTCTACCTGTTTCGGTGCTGTTACCTTAATCGTAGATTCTCTCTGTCCCGGCCTCCATACCTTCGTTCGCGGCTTCAAATAATAAGATACTACTGCCACTAAATACGCTTCCATCGGCTGATCCTTTTTAATTGGCAACGCCAACGCACCAAGCAACAGAATAAACGGTACTGGAATAATCGCCAATAACGGGAACAACTGGAATAAAGCCACCGCAAGCGCTATCAAAGCAGCGGCAATCAAAAGATACACGAACTGCCGAAAACTGAACGGCCCGAGTAATTTATCGTCCGCCTCAACATCCTGAGGCACCTTATATTGCGCCATACCACCATTATAACATAATAATTCAATTAATCATAATCAATGTAAGCTAATAATTCTTCCACAAATTCGTATATCTGCTCCTTCGTCACTCCATAACCCTCAGACACAATAAAATCCTGCACCTGGTCCGCTATCCAAGCAATCTCACTATATGAATTACAATAATCGCTAAGCTCTGTTGCGAAATCATCCGCATCTAGAGCATGATTAAATATTTCAAAAATCTGTGCTGCATGGTTTGCATGCGCCTGTGTCGTCTCCGTTTCTGATTCGTAACCACGATTACTCCTTCTAGTTTGATTCGTAAACGTATGCCTATTGCCATTCTCATCCACAGTATAAAGCGAGTCTCTAATATCTTTTGTTATCTGGCGCATATCACCATTCTGCTCGTAGGGATCCACCTCAATCACACCACCATCGCCCCATTTCGTATCAAATATATCCTTCAACTTCTTCCACTTTTCTATCGTACCAGCTTTCTGATTGTCCATTGTGTTCTGTGTCTGTCTCGACATCATCACCACAATCTTTTTCGCAGCCGGTATAATATACTTTTCCTTCACCCTTTCCATCAGCTCCTCACGCGTTGCCTCCTCAGCCTTCACCTTCACCTTATTGCCACTCTCATCATATCTAATACCATATATCGGCTCTCCATTCACATTCAAATATCCACGAATCAGTTCAGTTGGGAACATTATCTCCCACTTGTCTGGATCCATCATGTTGGCAAACATTTCAATCGCATCGCTATCCTGCATATTCCACGCACCAGGTTTTGTAGCCTTGTTCAAGCTATCAAGATACGCCAAATACTCTTGCGCATAGTTCTTGATATACCCCTTCTTCACCATCTCTGCCACCATCGGGCTAAATGCCGCGTTCTTCTCCTTAAATGGTGCTGAAAGTAAAGCTCGTCCCACCGTCGTTCTGAATGCATCCAAACCCATATTCCTTAGTACCGGTATTTCACTATCCGGTTGCTCTTTTATACCAGCATGAATCGCCAACATATTATTAATCGGGTCATTAATCGGTGCATCAAAATTACTCATCAATTCTTTAATCGCCGATTTATCCCTCTTATAAATTCTCGTTACATAGTTACCGTTTACATCGTACCAATCATAATACGGTCCATTTTCATCGTATTGATCCCACATCACCAGTTTTTCAGGATGATTTACGCGCAAATAATCTCGCATTTCTTCGATTCGATTTCCTTCTTTGTCTGTTGCATAACCATCATCATCAATATAATAGTTAAACAAGAAATTTCGGAAATTACGCTTATCTGGTGGAAATTTAGCAGCCACAATTGCGATGTCTCTCCGTTGATTACTTTCTACCGCTGCAGCCCGCGCAATAATTTTACCCAACACTCGTGCCTGCCCAGTCGAACCTAAGCCACCAGTCGACGACATAATATAATGACGATATTTTTCCATTTTTTGATCATCCAACAAACCACCAGCCGCCGATACGACATAGTGTTGATAATTCTCCTCCCTCTCCCGACCTTCCGCAGTACCTACCTTCTTTGGGTCATAGTTCATCGAAGCATCCAAATAATTTCCCACCATAAAACTAAAGTCTGCCTCCTCATCATTTTCCCTTGTCATTTGAGCACGGCCATATTCCAAAAACGCCTTTCCAGCTTTCGCATCTCTCATCGACTCCATATCTAAAGCCCTAATTCTCTTAGCCAGTACCTTATTGCCAGCTTTTTCTGCTGCCTTAATCTGATCACGTATATCCTTAGCAACATAGTAGCTTCCATAATTATTCAAAGCATGTGCGGTATCCATCGAAGCAGTCTCACTCAACAAGTGTGTGGTCGATGCGTCTTTCGCCGCTCTAGTATATTTATTCGGCTTCAAATATTCGGAATTACCTTGCGACTTCGCGCCATCATAACCACCACTAATCTTCCTCTGCGCATAAATATTCGCCTCGTTGTTACGTATCGCTTGCAAATTACCCAAGTGTTGATCCCTTAAAACTTTTCTATTATCCACATATCTCCGCAAATGACTCATCGGCGTTCTTCCTAACGCCAACATCCGTGCGCTCGTCTGCTGTCGCTTCGAATCTGCCCAAGCCCGATTGGTTGCCAACGGTTTTGCCGCCAACCCTCGCATCGCCGCATTGATACCACCAAGGAACGTACCGCTCATTTGCATCAGCTTCCACGAGAAAAACAGCGGGAATATTTGTACCGCCAGCCCGAGCAATATCCCAAACCCACTCTGAGAA
Organism: Candidatus Saccharimonadota bacterium; assembly: GCA_017514765.1. Lineage (GTDB taxonomy): Bacteria > Patescibacteriota > Saccharimonadia > Saccharimonadales > Saccharimonadaceae > Nanosyncoccus. The sequence goes on from JAFWIU010000006.1 coordinate 8,442, forward strand.
CTCATGATAATCGCAAATCCCGCCAATGATGACGCGCCAAACAGCAACGAGAACACCGGATAGAACACCAACATCTTGATCAATAGATTCTTCCATTTCTTGTACAAATCCTCCGTGTTCGGCAAAATCCCCGCCACGAACGCCAACGGTGATATCATCACGAGTAGCACCACCACGGCCTGCCTTAGAGCAATCGTAATTAATCCCGTCACCACCGCCACCATCGCACCTAATGCCGTCGGAATCAACATCCAAATCAAGCCAAATTCAAACGCCACTGCACCCGCTCCTACCGCCAATGCTGTTCCACCAGCCATCGAGGTATAAATCTCCGCCATCGACACATGTGAAACCGCACCCGACGCACTCACATTACTCATCGCCGTCGCCTCCACCGATTCAAACAATCCCCTCAATCCATTACCAACTATGTTTGATACGTCCACCGCAATTGAACAAACCAAGAAACTAATGTTTACCATGATCGCCATCACGATCAACTTCGGCAAAGCTTTCTTCAACCCATAATTCGAAATTCCCCATCCTGTAATTTGTGAATAAATCACCACTAGGAAAAAGATAATAAAGACCACATTTGTCACCCCCAAACAATACTTCCAAATCTCATAAATTGGCGAACCATCCTTAGCCGCCACCGGATTAATTATCAAAATATCCTCAATCTTATCATACAAAAAGTCTACCGCCTCAGATACCTTATTCATCACCGGACACACCACCCATCCCAAAGCACCCAGACTCGTCTTACAAACATCTTCCTTCGCCTCTGTCGAATCCGTCTGATTCGTATTATTATCAGTATTGCTGTTAGTCGTCTCGTTATTAGTAGATTGTTGCTCCGTCTGCGTCTCTTCAGTCTGCAATTCATCCTGTTGGTTTTGCTCCTGCTCTGTTTGTTGCTGTTCAGTTTGAGTCTGTTCAGCAGTATTTACCGTTTCGGGCACAGCATAAACATCTTCGTTTGCAAATGTCAAACGAGTCAACCCAGTCAACATTCCTATAAGTACCAAAAAAACTCCAAAAAACCTCTTCAACTTACTCATTCTTGTAGTTTTTTTAACACTCATAAATAACCTCACCCTTCTCTATTGGGCGTGTGACTATTATAGCACGCATAAGCAATTTTGTCAATATAATCTACTCTTATTTACCCTCTCGTCAAATATATGTCATAAGCAGAATAATCACCAAGATTTGGCTTTTTTTCGCATTATTGGTATAATAAAACTATGTTAAAAAAATCTACTATTCTTTTATCGCTCATCGTAGCATTTTTCTCAAGTTTCATTATTTCAACTCCATCTTTCGCCGAAATGGATTGTAGCGGTATCAAAGATACAAAATCTTATGAAGACTGTATGGCTATTGAAGGCAATTACGATAGCAGCCAACAGGGTTCCGGCGCCACCAATGCCACATTCGACGGCGGATGCCGTAGCATTCTCGGTCTTACATCCTGGGACTGCGGCGTCAATATCAGCAACGAAGACACTCTTAAGACCGGCATCTGGCAAATCGCCGCCAACGTTTCCATTAACATCACCATTATTGCCGCCTATCTAGTCCTAGGCTATGTCATCTACGGCGGTTATCAATATATTTTCTCCGCCGGCGATCCTAACAAAGTCACCTCCGGCAAGAAAACCCTCTCCCACGCCTTCATCGGTCTCGCCATCGTCATGGCCGCCTTCATTATTATGAGCAGTATCCGTATTGCCCTACTTGGAGCCAACAACCAATTCAGCGACTGCGTCCACAATGAATGCGTAAACCCCAACAGTCTCGTCACCAACGCCGTCCAATGGGTTATTGGTATTGCCGGTGCCGTCGCCGCCATCTTCATCGTTTATGGCGGCATCGCTTACACCACTTCCGCCGGCGACCCCAACAAACTCACCAAAGCCAAACAAATCATCCTCTATGCCCTCATCGGTATGGCTATCGTCGCCCTTGCCGAAATCATCACTGCCTTTGTTTCCGGCATGATTCGCGACGCCGGCGGCACGCCCACCTCATATCATCAAATCATTAACCCAAAGGAGCATCATGAAATCCACATTAGCTAAGCTACTAGCTATCATCATTACCACAACACTTGGCTTATCACTGTTTACATTCACGCCAATTGCTTACGCTGACGACAGTACCAATAACGGCTTCTTCAATACCAACAATGGAGCCAATAATACTAATACCGGTGATTCTGGTGGCAACACCGGCACTGGCGACGTCTGTAGCTCCGATGCAGCCGACATTGTCAAACAAGCCGCTGGTTGCAGTGGTAACGACGACGCCTTACCCAACTATATCATCAGCATCCTCAATGGCATCATTGCTGTTTCTGGTCTCGTTGCCGTCATCTATGTCGTCATCGGTGGTATCACCTACATGACCTCCACTGGCGACTCTCAAAAGCTCGAAAAAGCCAAGAAAACCATCCTCTACGCCTGCATCGGTATGGCTGTCGCCGTTCTCGCCTTCGCCTTCGTTAATTTCGTCATCATCAACATCATCGGCGGCGGTTCAAGTAATACTAGCAATAGTGGGGGTGGGGGAGGAGGCACAGTCAGGGCAGAAACCAAATAATTTCACCCAGAAACCCTCTTGCATATTATTCTTAATCGTTATACAATAAACTTAAATTAAATAAAGGATAAACAATGAAAGATATCATTAACGTATTTGCCGAACAAATTAACCCAGGCAACAGCAACATGTCAACCGGTATCAATACAGTGAATAATGGTGGCACCGGAGCTGGGGGAGCTGGTTTTGTTGACAACGTTATAAATATACTAAACGGCGTGATTGCCGTCCTTGGTCTCGTCGCCGTTGTTGTTGTTATTATCGGTGGCGTGAATTATATGACTTCCTCAGGCGACACCGGCAAAGTTAAGAAAGCCAAAGACACTATTCTCTATGGCCTCATTGGCCTCGCAGTCGCCGTCCTTGCCTTCGCCCTAGTTAACTTCGTCATCGCTAACATCATCGGCGGAAGATCATAATCATAGCTACGACTAATATCTCCCGCCTGGGAGATATTTTTCATTTAACTGCTTTTCAATACAAACAACCCAAACCAAAATACCCCCAACAAACGGGGGTATTTCCTTGCACCATGACTAAGAATCTACTGTATATTAATCTTCTTCGGCTGTTCCGTCTTTTCCTTCTCAAACGTAATCGTCAGCACCCCATCCTTCAGCTCGGCCTTCACACTATTCTCATCCTCACGCACCTGTACTGGCAACGCAATCGTTCGCGAAAACTCACCCCAATAGCACTCTTGAATATGCCACCTTGTGGTCTGCTCATCCTCACCACCAGACAATACACCCGAGATAGTCAAAATATTATCCGAAATACTCACATCGAGATCAGATTTCGATATTCCCGCTGTGCGTGCTTTTACTACTAATTTATCGGCGGTTTCATAGACATCCACAGCGAGCTGCCCAGGAAAATCGTCGGTATCGTTTGCCCACTCATCTTCGATCGGTTCGCTGATTTCTTCCTCCACCATCGGAACGTCCTCTACCATTGGTACGTCTTCTACCATTGGTCCTTCCTCTGGTACTGGTTCCGGATTCTCCATCGGAGCCAACATACCATCGTCCCCTGACAGGAACGCAGCAGCGAGGTCGTCTTCCATCAGCAAATCGTCACTTTTTGTACGTGCCATATTTCCTCCACTTATATTGTTATGCTTTATTATATATGAACATCGTAGTAAAATCAAGAGAATCATGCCAAATATTGTAAAAATTACAACATTTCCCAACCTTCTAGACCTTCTCACTCCTCACTCCTGTAGGGGTTGCGGCCAAATTGGTTGTATTTTATGTGACCGTTGTAAAAAACACATTATCTCCACACATCAATCCCTTTGCCCAAATTGCAAATCGCCTACCCATTTCGGCAAATGTCTAAATTGTCCAGATCTACCCCCAGTCTATATCATCGGTGAACGCACCGGCCTCCTTAGCGACATCGTTCATGACTACAAGTATCATTCCATCCGCGCCCTCGCACATCCTCTCGCCGAGCTCATGCACACATTTTTACCACAACCTGATACCCCCTCTGTCACCGTTCCCCTCCCCACTATCGACCGCCACATTCGCGCTCGCGGTTTTGACCACACCAAGCTCATCGCCAAACACCTCGCTAAACTGCAAGGGCCTCATTGCACCACCCAATCACTTCTCATCCGCACCAAGAACACCACCCAAGTTGGCACCAACCGCACTACCCGTATCAATCAAGCCGCCGACGCCTACGCCATCGCGCCGCACACCACTATCGATAATCACACCACCTATATCCTCCTTGACGATGTCTGGACCACCGGCGCCTCCATGCGCGCCTGCATCGAAAAACTCCGGCATGCCGGAGCTCAACGAATCACTATCGCGCTGTTATCTCTAAGCCGTCTCGATTAACCTTATCACGCTCTGTACTTCTTCCGACTGTGGCGAATATGGCAAAGCCGAAATCACGAAGTTCACAATCGCGTATGCAAACACCGCAATCACAAGCCCAATAATCGCATAAAGCACCGTATTCTTCGCATCTGTTACTTTCTTCGCATCACCCCCTGACACCACATACTTAATCCCACCGATAATCAACATGATTACTGCGATAATACCCACGATATACAAAATCGTATTCGTAATCTGCCGAAATGCTCCCGTCGGCCCAAACAAATCCGCAGGACACCCGTCACATCTCGCCATCTCTGCACCCTCCTGCAAAGTCAACGCCGACACCGACGCTACTCCCACCAGGCTTATCACTCCCATCATTACTATTGATAATATAACTTTTAGCACATTCTTCATAATCTATATTATACCACAATATTGCAAAAAACAACATACCCACCAAAAAAACGCCGAGATTGGCGATTCTAAACTGGCGGAGGGTGGGAGATTCGAACTCCCGCTCCAGATCACTCCAGACTAACGATTTAGCAAACCGTCCCCTTCAGCCACTTGGGTAACCCTCCATCTCTACCATTTTACCATATTTTATCCATTTTTGTTAAACAAATATGATATAATGTAGTTATGGCAAAACAATCACAAGATATCACCTGGCAAGCTGAGGAATACATCGTTCCAGGCCGCAATACTTGGTGGTACGTAGGTCTTTTCGCGGTCGCAACCGCACTTTGTATTCTCGCGGTCTTTCTCAATTGGTGGACTTTCCTTGTCCTAATCATCCTTAGCGTCATCACTATCCTTACCTCCACCTTCCGTCCTCCCCGCAAAATCACTTACACTCTCACTTCCGAAGGCCTTCACGAAGGTCAGCGTCTTCACAAATACGAAGATTTCAAAGCTTTCGGCATCTTACAGGAAGGCACTCACTATTCCGCCGTCCTTATCCCCAAGAAACGCTTCGGTCTCAGTGTCAAAGTCTATTTCCCCAAGACTAGCGGCGAAGCCATTGTCGATGCACTAGGCGCACGCCTCCCCATGCAAGAAGTCAAACTAGACTTTCTCGATAAAATCGTAAATTTCTTGCGCATTTAACATAAGTGTGATAATATAGATAATAATTAATAATAAAGGTGGGCAAAATGGACCAAAATCAACCAAACGTAGATAATGATCTACAGAAAGCAATTGACGATATTACTAACACGACTAACATCGACCCGGTTTTTTCTGACCCGGTCGCTGCACCATCTTCTGTACCAGAAGGTGACACCGGCGAACTAGCCGAACCTGTCGGACCGTTCCCTGAACCCAAGCTTGAAGTGGTCGAGCCTGCGCCTGAAACCATTGCGCCGCTTGATGCAGCTAGCAATATTCCAGATCTAGCTATGCCAGAACCACCGGCACCTGCACCAGCACCCACCGCCGCAGAGCCAGTCCTTGCTCCTGCACCTGCTCCCGAAATCCCCGCTCCGGCACCCACACCAGAGCCACTCACACAAAACCTCACCACCTCTGAAATCAAAAAAGCTGCGCTTCGCGATCTCATCCCTGTACTCGACAAAATCAGCCTAGATCCAACTCAAAAATTCGAAATCTATCGCAGCATTTTCGAAGATTTGAAGGATTACTCCGTCCTCGACCCAGCCTACCATGCCGCTCGTGAAATCCCCGACGAAGCCAAACGCGCCGAAGCTCTCTTTTATCTCGTCGAAGCCATCGACAAAATGTAATCCTCGCCCACCTCACACAACCATAACCCCCACAAGGGGGTTATTTGTTTTCTTCAAAAGATTTGATATAATCAAATAATACTATAATTAACTGGAAGAACTGTATGGACGAATCTAAACCTAAAAACAAATCTATCAAGTATATTATTATTGCAATTATTGGCGTACTACTACTCGTAGGCATCGGCGTAGGCGTCGCAATCGCTATGAGCAATAATGGCGATAAGGGCACCGAACCAGATAATAGCGGCGACACCAGTACTGCCACTGAAGAAAACGACGAGGAAACCAAGCGCATCACTGAAGAAACCATCAAGAAGTACACCGATATCAAAGTAGAAGGCTATCGCGATGTAGAAGACAATTCTGTCAACGGCAAGGCAGTCGTAGTTTCCGTTCACAATATTTCCGAAGAAGTCGTTTCGCTCGCCATTGTCATGGGAGCCTACGATCAAGAAGGCAATCTCTTAGATACTTCTTCCCTTTACGCTGAAGGTATCCAACCAGACCAAACGCACGTCTTCAATACCTTTGTCTATTCCGAACTCACTCCTAAACAACTGGAATCTGCTACCTACAAAGTCTACAAAGCACACACCTATAATGCAGAAGGCGTCGAAACTTCTAGTGAAGGCGAAGCCACCACCGAAGAAGAGACCACAACCGAAGAAGCCTCCGGTGAAGAGGCTTCTAACGAATAATTCACAACTTTTATAGTGAGTTGTTCTTTAGTACATTCCGCCCATATCTGGCGCTGCTGGCTTTTCCTCAGGTATCTCACAAATCAGTGCACCCATTGTAATAGCCGTCGCCGCAATTGAAGTCGCATTCTTTACGGCTTCTTTTGTTACCTTCGCCGGATCAATCACACCCGCCTTTTTGAGATCCACTAATCCATCAGCCGGCTTCATCACGTTAATACCCATCCCGGCCTTAGCTCCCTCAACTTCAGCTAGCAAAGCCTGCGCATTCAATCCTGCATTTTCCATAATATGCACAAATGGTGTCTTCAACGCTTCACGTACGATTCGCGCACCTGGTTCATCGACCGAAAGTTTACCAGCCAAATTCACCAACGTTACTCCACCACCAGTCACAATCCCCTCTGCGAGTGCCGCCTTAGTTGCAGCTACCGCATCATCTACCCGGAACTTCTTCTCATCAATCTCTGTCTCCGTTGCTCCTCCTACCTTAATCACTGCAACTTTACCAGACAACGCCGCTGCTCGCTTCTCAAATTCTTCACGTTCATAGTCCGACTTTGCTGCATCCGCCAAAGTCCGAATCAACGCAATTCTACTAGACACCGCCTTCTTGTCACCAGCTCCCTTGATAATCGTCGTTTCATCTTTTGTTGCAATTATTTTTGCCGCCGAACCTAGCACTTCGAGTCCAACTTCCTCAAGCTTCAATCCCTTGTCAGACGATACCACCGTCGCATCAGTCAATATCGCAATATCCTCCATCACTTCTTTACGCCTATCACCAAATGCTGGAGCTTTGAGCACCAATGAATTAAACACTCCCTTCAGCTTATTCAAAACTAACAACGATAACGCCTCACCCGAGACCTCTTCCGCAATTATTACCAAATCTTTTTTACCGCTTTGTGCTACCTTTTCAAGTAGTGGCAAAATATCATTGGCCGCTGAAATCTTTTGATCAGTCACCAGAATCAATGGTTTTTCAGTCACTGCTTCTTGCCGATTTGCATCCGTTACGAAGAACGGCGACGCATATCCCTTGTCGTACGAAAATCCCTCTACAATTTCCTGCTCCATCTCCAAGCCTTGACCGGCTTCTACTGTCACCACTCCATCTTTGCCAATCTTCGAAATCACCTCTGCAATCAACTGACCCACTTCCGCATCACCTGCTGAAATCGTCGCCACCTCTGCAACTTTACCGGAATCCCCCTCAATCTTCTCAGACGCTTTTTCAATTCCCGCTACAATTTCCGCTCCGGCCTTCTCAATTCCTCGTCTAAGTTCCATCGGATTCATCCCAGCCACAATCAGTTTATTAGCCTCATTCAATATATTGTAAGTTAATACTGTTACAGTAGTCGTACCATCACCCGCCACTTTGTTTAGCTTCTGTGCAGCAGTTTTAATTAGTTTTGCTCCTACCGCCTCGCCTAACGATTCTTCCTTATTCGGCAATTCTACTGCCTCAGCCACCGTCACACCATCATGCGTAATTACCGGTGCACCATACTCTTTCTCAATAATCACGTTTTTACCCTTTGGGCCAAATGTCACCTTCACTGCGTCATATAGTTGCTTTGCGCCAGACAGCACCTTCTCTCGTGCTTCTGCTTCATAATAAATCTTTTTTGCCATTTCTTCTCCTTTATTATCAAACTCAATTTCTAGGTGTCCACCCCTGTTTTTTCGTTACTTTTCCACAAGTTTTCCACAAGTCACTATTCTACAAAGTCGCCAGAATGTCCTCTTCCTTCAGAATAATATAGTCTTTATCATCTACCTTTACCTCAGTCGTCGAATACTCCTTATAGACAATTTTCTCACCCTTTTTCACAGATTTTACCTCTGGGCCCACCGATTCGACTACTGCATAGGCAGGCTTTTCCTTTGCTTCGCCCAGCAAAATTCCAGACTTCGTTTTCTCTAGCGGCTTCTCCACTATCGCCACCACACGGTCTTTTAACGGTTTAAGTGCCATAATTATTTCTCCTTTTCTACCTCCATTATAGCACAAAAATTGGCACTGTAAACCCCCGAGTGCCAATTTAGAAACAAGTTCAAGCTTTAGTTGGTCTCTAGCAATTCCGTGGCCTTCTTGATCATATAAGCCGCCTCATTGGTTGGAATTACATAAACCGGCTTCGACCCTTCCTCTGCCACATTAGCATATCCCTTCGACTTATCCACCGCCGCATCGTTCTTCAATCGGAATCCCATAAATTCTAGTTTTGCAATAATCGAACTTCGCACCGGTAAAGATCGCTCCCCAATCGTCGCCGTAAACACAATCGCATCTATCCCCCCCATCTTCGCTGCAAACTCACCAATCTTACCGGCCACCCCATCGATAAATAGATTATAAGCCGCCGCCGCATCCGCACGGTCTTCTTCGGCTCCCGCAATAATCTCGCGCATATCATTTGAGCCCGCCATTGCCAGTAGACCCGACTCCTTATTCATCAACTTAATTGCTTCCGCAGCGCCCAGTTTCTCACCCAGCAAAGCTCCAATCGTTGGGTCAATCGAACCCGTCCTCGTCGACGACATCAACCCCTCAAGCGGCGTCTCACCCATCGAAGTATAAGCTGGTTTCCCATCAACCAACGCAGTCACAGAACACCCTGAACCCAAGTGGCACACAATCATCTTTTTTTCTAAGAGCCCTAATTCCGGGATCCTCCCCATCATGTAACCATAAGACGCACCATGCGCACCCCAACGTCCCAAATCAAATTCCTCCACAATCTTCGCCGGCAACGCATATGCTGTATCTCGCCTTGAATCCGCCGTCAACGCCTCCGAATCACTCATCACCATCACGGGCACACCTGGAAAAGTTGCCGTCGCATTTTTGATTCCCCGCTCCGTACCCGGTACGTGCAAAGGATTCGTTACTCGCACCTTCTCGAGTTCCTTGAAGGTCTGCTCGTCTACAATATGATTCGCCGAAAAATACTTCCCCGCTGCCACCACACGTACCAAAATCCCATCCAACGGATGCGCTTCATTGATAAATCCTTCTTTCTCAAAAATCGCCTTCGCCTCTTTAAACGCCACGTCCAAAGTATCCCACTTCTTATCTACCACTTCTTCCGACCCATCTGCCCGCGTAATCGTACAAATAAACTGCTTCTTGCCATCTTCCTCTATACCCTCAAAATACAATGAGCACACTTCATCCTCGCCCTCATACAACGAAAACTTTTCCGAAGATGACCCTGAATTTAATACCAAGAAAATTTTTGTAATGTTATTATTTGATGACATAAAAATAACTCCTTCTGTTTCCATTATATCACATCAAGATAAAAACTGGTTGTCCACTCAAGACAACCAGCCGCTCTCTACTCAGACCATTTCGCTTTCTTACGATGCTTCCTAATTATCATCACAATCGCGCCAATCACCGCCGCTATCGCCGCAATCACTAGTAGTAAGAACCAAATCGGACAAATAATCACAGTCTTCTCCTCTTTCGATGGCGTTTGTCCTTGATAATAAATCGTCTGATTTACCTTCACCACACCCAGTAGTGGCAATCCTTCGCTAATCTCACGTGTCACATAACGTGTCGTCTCTGGCATAATCACCTCTGAATAATACGCGTCTTCCGCATTTCCCTCCACTATCACATCACCAGTAAAGAAATTCGTCACATTAATAATTACAGTCGCATTCTCATGAATATTACCTTCATTGCTAATCAATGCCGACACCGTAATTGGTGGACCCGCCACAAACCCTGGAATCTCATTACTCAGAATCTCTCCTTTGTGTACCGTTTCCCCATTTACAGTCGCATAAACCAGGCTCGCCATCTCGAAAATATCCTTCACTGCCACTCCATTATCAGTCGCCTTCATATCGTCATCGCGCGTAATAATAATCGCTGCATACTGACCACCCGCCGGCGCATTACCTGGTACCTTAATCTTAAACTTAATTTCCCCCGTTTTATTCGGCTCAATCGTCCCAGTCGGATCCTCAATCTCAATCCAATCTTTAATCATGTTGTACTTCGAATCCGTCGTCAAATCTGCTTCATAACCTTCCCCCACCACCCCATAAGGCGCCACATATGCTTTATATTTCAAATCATCCACCGAATCATTCGGGTTAATCACTGAAATTGACCCCTCCGTAGTTTCACCTGCTTCCAAAGAAATCCGCTGGCTCATCGGTGTCACTGTAAAAAAGTTCGCTCCCTCCATTAAATACCTCCTCTATCCCGCCACACTCAGGACATTTCGTTATTAAATATCTCTACTCCCATTATATCAAATAATTCCCACATCATACAATACATACTTTCTCTCTGTTCAATCAGTCTTCTACGCTATCTTTTAATCTCTCGTACTCATTTAGAATATCATCGTACTCATGAATTCCTAACACCTCATGTACCTTTTCCACCTCAAACGGCTTCACTTTCTGTACTCTAAAAAATGGCCAAAACTTAAAGTTATTCGAAAAATGGTGCAACACCGTATCTCGCCTCGGCTTCTCTTCCTGCTCATTATACTTTCTATCTACCAGCACTCGCTTTTCAATCGATTTATTTAGTGCCGCTTGATCCGCCAACATCATCCATCGCCCAGCACACAACTCCACTGCCTTTCCGAACATCCCCGTTTTTATACACTCTGGGATATTGAATAGCATCACCCCCGAATTCATATAATCCTGTTTCAACAATCCGTGATAATGATACCAACGCCGCCCATAAATATCGAGCACCCCCGCTGCTTCCACACCAGTCAAATCCATATTATAGAACTCGCTAATATCTCCCCGGCACACCACATCATAATCCAAATATAATATTCTATCCAACTGAGCCAGCTCCGGCACCTTGTCAATGTAAAGCCGGAGCATCGACGCTGGCGTAAAATATGATCTCATGTTCTTCTTCGGTAAATTCTTGACAAATACTTCCGTCGCATCAATTAACTTCACGAAACTCTTTTTATTGTGCTTTTTCACCAACCTATCCAGAAAATTCGCTGCTTCCTCCGTAAATGGTTTTGTCTCTTCATATTTAATCGTCAAGATATAGATATTATATATAGCGTTCTCATCTCCACGCATTAGAAGCGACAATATCGACACCAACACCCCCCGCACAATCCCCTTATCCCCACAATACAATATATTCATACCACCATTATACCAAAACCCCTTAAAATATGGTATAATATCTCCATGCACTCGTAGCTCAGTGGATTAGAGCACTTGTCTTCGGAACAAGGGGTCGTGGGTTCGAATCCCTCCGAGTGTACCAAATATTATAAAGGAGAGTTCACTCTCATTCATAATATTTGAACGAAGATATGGATTATCAATCCCTCCGGATATACCATCTTTTAGCCTGCACCCGTAGCTCAGCTGGATAGAGCGTCAGTTTCCGGAACTGAAGGTCACACGTTCAAATCGTGCCGGGTGTACCAAATCCCAAATCTATGTTATAATAACCCCATGGTACCGTAGCTCAGCTGGTTAGAGCGTGGGACTCATAAGCCCAAGGTCGGTGGTTCAATCCCACCCGGTACCACCATATAATCCAAACACGTTTTGGATTTTTTGATTGCAAAAATATGTTATAATAATAACTATGAATAAACGTGGCTTTACCATTCTCGAGATTGTTATCGTTGCAACCTTCGCAGGTCTTCTTTTCCTGCTCTTTTTCATCCAGAAACAAAATCTCGACGCCATGCAACGCGACGACGATCGCAAAACCGCCATCAATGCCATGTATTACGCTCTTGAAGAAAGCTTCTATAAAGAACACGGTTATTATCCCGAATTCATCTCCGAAGACAACATCAAAGTCATCGATCCTGCCCTTTGGACCGATCCTGATGGCCGTAACCTCGGCGATGCCGGCAGCTCCTACTCCTACGAAGCCGCCAATTGCAAAAACGGCAAATGTAAAGAATACACCCTCAAGGCTCGCCTCGAAAAAGAAGACACCTACGTCAAATACAATCGCAATTAATTCGACCCCCCTATTAATCTTGACTTAGCCTACTCGCTGCTTTTGCTGCTGTAATTAACTCTGTCACCGCCTTTAATTCGGAAGGCGTTATATCCGAATACGTAAAAGTGTAAGTCGTCTCATCACCCACTGTCGACAGCCTAAAAGTCCCATATTGGAACAACTTCTGCATAAGACTCGTCTGCGCAAAACTCGCATCTTCCACTGATGCTAAATCAATTACATTGACCGAACTTGCCACCAGCGAAGTCATCGCCAACTGTATCACATGTTTATTTGTAATAAACAGCTTGTTACCATTATAAATCCTCAACGAAATCCACGAAATAATTAGCGCCGCTGCCAACAAAGCCGACAAAATAATAAACAAGAAATTCCTCCCCATCTCATCAATCATCGTCTGGTTCATCAACACAATCAAGAATGCAAATAGCACCACCACCAAACCCAAAAACGTCGACCCCATTATCATCCACAAACAAATCTTCGCCCGTTTAAAGTAAAATTCCACATATTCCCCATCATCCAGCTGCAGATCCGGAAAATCCTTTCTGCTACGTTCATGTCTAATTTTTGCTAGATTTCCATCCATTTTCACTCCTTATGGGTATGCGGTATACAACACCATTATACCACATTTTTCTTATTTTGTAAATGTTCCCACCCTTTTTTCGTCACCACTCTCCCCTTCGGTGTTCGTACCAATAATCCCATTTGCATCAAATACGGCTCATAGAAATCTTCAATCGTCGCCGCCTCGTCCCCCGTAAGCGCCGCTATCGTCGTAAGGCCTACTGGCCTCTCGCCATAATTCTCATACATCAACCTTAACATATTCCTATCCGCTGGATCCAACCCCAAATAATCAATCTCCATTAATTCTAAAGCCTTTTCCGCCATCGGCACGTCCACAATCCCGTCCCCATTTACATCTGCATAGTCTCTCACTCGCTTGAAAATCCGATTCGCGATTCTTGGCGTCAACCTCGACCGCGTCGCGAGCAATTTTGTCGCTTCCGGTTCAATTTTTGTCTTCAAAATCCCCGCCGTACGATTAATAATCTGCTCAATCTCCGATTCCTTATAGTATTCCAACCGATGGATTATCCCAAACCTATCCCTAAGCGGTCCCGCCAGCGACCCCGTCCGCGTCGTCGCACCTATCACGGTAAACCTCGGCAAATCCAGTCTCACCGACCTCGCCGCCGGTCCTTTCCCAATCACGATATCCAGCTTATAATCTTCCATCGCCGAGTAGAGTACCTCCTCTACTGCCCGCCTCAGTCGATGAATCTCATCGATAAACAGCACGTCCCCGTCTTTCAAATTCGTCAAAATCGACGCAAGATCCCCCGCTCGCTCAATCGCCGGACCAGAAGTTACCCTGAGTGACGCTCCTAGCTCATGCGCGATTACTCCCGCCATCGTCGTCTTACCTAACCCGGGTGGCCCATATAGCAGCACATGATCCAACGTCGATCCATCCGCTCGCTTCTTTACCGCTTCAATCGCTAATTTCAGATTATTCTTGAGGTGTTCCTGCCCAATATACTCATCAAAACTCACCGGCCGAAGCGAAATCTCCATCCGTTCTTCTTCCGCATCCTGCGGAGCCACCGTCGGCTCCACCAACCTCTCTATTGCCATACCCCCATTATATCATAATGAACCAAAACAGGGCACGCCCAGTGCCCTGTTTCATTAGTTCATCGAATATCTTTACTTATCAACCACTTCACCCTCAACTGGCTCATCCGAATCCGAACCAGCACCAGACTTATCATCCGACTTCCCGCCATCCTTAGCATCTTCAGAAGCCGATTGATACATCTTCGCTCCTATCGGCATAATCTTATCCGATAGTTCCTTGGTTGCTTCTTCGAATTTATCCTTATCCGCCGATTCGTCGTTCAATACCTTACGAGCTTCTTCTACCGCTTTCTTAATCGTCTCCTTATCTTCATCGCTAATCTTATCCTTGTATTCCGAAGGCATCTTCTCAGCCTGATAAATCGTGTTTTCTAGGTGGTTCTTCGCATCAATCGAATCGCGTCGTTTCTTATCTTCCTCTGCATGCACCTCGGCTTCCTTCTGCGCTTTCTCGATATCTTCCTTACTCATATTACCCGAATTCTGAATCGTAATCGACTGCTCCTTACCAGTCCCCTTATCCTTCGCCGTCACATTCAGAATGCCGTTTGCATCAAGGTTAAACGTTACTTCAATCTGCGGAATTCCGCGTGGCGCCGGTGCAATACCATCCAAGATAAAGCGTCCAAGTGATTTGTTATCCTTTGCAAATTCACGCTCACCCTGCAGCACATGAATTTCCACCTGTGGCTGGTTATCCGACGCAGTTGAGAAGACCTCAGATTTCGATGTCGGAATCGTCGTGTTACGATCAATCAAAGGCGTCCTTACACCACCCATTGTCTCAATCCCGAGCGTCAGAGGTGTCACATCAAGTAACAAAATATCCTTCACGTCACCCTGCAGCACTCCACCTTGAATCGCAGCACCTACTGCCACTACCTCATCCGGGTTCACACCTTGCATTGGTTCCTTACCGAAGATTGACTTTACCTTCTCAATCACCGCTGGCATCCTAGTCATACCACCAACCATCACTACTTCATTAATATCCGAAGTTGAAAGCTTAGCATCCTTCAAAGCCTTCTTCACCGGCTCTTCCAAGCGATTCAATAACTCTGACACCAATTCTTCCAATTTAGCTCGAGTCAAAGTATACTCAAAATGCTTTGGTCCATCCGCATCTGCCGACAAGAAAGGAAGATTAATATCAGTCGAAGTCGACGACGAAAGTTCCTTCTTCGCTTTCTCCGCTTCATCCTTCACCCGTTGCATTGCAGCTGCATCACCTTTAATGTCAATTCCCGACTCTTTCTTAAACTCATCGACCAAGAAATTCACCAAAATATTATCAAAGTCCTCACCACCTAAGTGTGTATCACCGTTAGTAGACAGCACCTCGAACACTCCATCACCAATATCCATAATCGACACATCAAATGTACCACCACCAAGATCGAATACTGCAATCTTCTCATCTTTTTTACCTTCAAGACCATAAGCTAGCGCCGCTGCCGTTGGCTCATTAATAATTCGCTTCACCTCAAGACCAGCGATTTTACCCGCATCTTTCGTCGCTTGACGTTGCGAATCATCAAAATAAGCTGGCACCGTAATAATCGCTTCCGTCACCGGCTCACCAAGGAACGCCTCAGCATCCGCCTTGATTTTCGACAAAACCATCGCCGAGATTTCTTCTGGCGTATATTCCTTACCGTCCATCTCTACCGCGACGCCATTTCCCTTCTTCACAATCTTATAAGGGCTGATTTCTTTATCGCGCTCAACTTCCTTATCAGTGAACTTACGTCCAATCAAACGCTTAATACCATAAATAGTGTTCTTTGGATTCGTCACTCTCTGACGCTGAGCGACTTTACCTACTAAACGCTCACCTTTCTTGGTTACCGCTACCACCGATGGGGTAGTTCTATCACCTTCCGCATTTGTAATCACCTCTGGCTTGCCCGCCACCATATATGCAAACGCCGAGTTGGTCGTTCCAAGATCAATTCCGATGATTTTACTCATATTTTCCTCACTTTCTTTTACTTAATTCGTTGGCACTCTTCACTGCCGAGTGCTAATTACCATCTATTGTAGCGCACTAGCACTCGCTTGTCAAGACCGCCAACTCACTTTTATACTCACCTTTACACCATCATAATAAAACTATCTGATAATCAACGTTTTGCCTCTTTAACCACTCATCCACCGCCTTCTTTACCCCTGGAAGCGCCGGATTAGTGTAATCATGCACTATTAATACTCCACCACTACTTATCCTCGACGCCACCAATCTCAACGAATCCCTAATCGATTCGTAAAAATCTCCATCCAAAAACGCCAAAGCAATCTTCTCCGGCATCTCATCTCCCGTTAAATCAGCAAACCACCCCTTCTTAATCACTGGCACTGGTAATCCTGCCCTTAAGAATCTTTCTTTCACCTCTCGTTTCGTCACCCCCAATTCTCCTGCCCGAAATGCTTCCCCGAGCACCGATTCATCTTCCAACCTCTTCTCTGGTAACCCCTCAAATGAATCATAAATCCACAATCGCTTTCGCACTTTTTCACCGGTCGTTTCTTCCACATCTTTTCCACCACTTTTCCACACCTCTTCCACAACCTTATCCACCGACTTTTCCACAAGCAAACCCCTATTATACTCATATACTACCTCTGCCAGCAGCAACGATGTATCTCCCTTATAACACCCCAACTCTACAAAATCCCCCTCTACATCTAGTACAGACTTCGCCAACCCAATTATCTTCTCAGTTTCTGCCCTCGAAACCTGGTCATTTTTCCAACTCATTTCAAATACTTTCGCAAATATTCTCCCGTAGGTGTTGTCGCTGATTTTGCCAAATCCTCCGGTGTCCCTTGTGCACAAACCTGCCCACCTTTAAGTCCTCCCTCTGGACCCATATCTATCACCCAATCTGCACTCTTTATCACGTGCAAATTATGCTCAATCACGATCATCGAATTTCCCCCATCCACCAACCGATTCAAAATATTCAGCAACCTCTTCACATCATCCGAATGCAATCCTGTCGTCGGCTCGTCCAAGATATACAAAGTCTTACCTGTCGACCGCCGCGCCAGTTCCGTTGCTAGTTTGATTCTCTGCGCCTCACCTCCCGAAAAAGTCGTCGCTGGCTGTCCTAGTCGTATATACCCTAATCCTACTTCTTGAATTGTCCGGAGTTTCGACGCAATCGCTGGAATCGCACTAAAGAATTCCACCGCCTCGTCAATCGTCATATCGAGCACCTGCGAAATATCCTTCCCCTTATATTTCACCTCTAATGCCTCTGCATTATACCTTTTACCGTGACATTTCGGACACGTCACGTATACATCCGGCAAGAAATGCATCTCAATCTTATTCACCCCATCTCCCTGACAATGCTCACACCGTCCACCCTTCACATTAAACGAAAACCTTCCCGCCTTATACCCCCTAACCTCCGCCTCTGGTTGCGCCGCAAAAAGTTCCCTTATCGCTGTAAACACCCCAGTATACGTCGCTGGATTTGAGCGCGGCGTCCGCCCAATCGGACTCTGATCAATCACAATCACCTTATTCAAGTTTTCAATCCCATCAATCCGCTCATGCGTCCCTGAAACCGTCTGTGCACGATGTAACCTCGCTAGTAGTTCATTTGCCAGAATCGAATTCACCAAAGTCGATTTACCCGATCCCGATACCCCCGACACTACCGTAAACACCCCTAGTGGAAAATGCACATCAATATTCTTCAAATTATTCTCTCTTGCCCCCACCACCACCAATTCACGACCTGTCTTCGGCTTCCGACGCTTCTTAGGCACCGGTATCGTCAATTCCCCTGACAAATACTTACCAGTAATCGAAGCCGAATTTGCCATAATTTCTTCTGGTGTCCCCGCCGCCACCAAGCGCCCACCATTAAGACCCGCCCCTGGCCCAATATCAATAATATAATCTGATTCCAACATCGTATCTTCATCGTGCTCCACTACGAGCACCGTGTTTTTCAAATCCCGCAAATGTTTCAAAGTCGCAATCAGTTTATCATTATCTCTCTGATGCAACCCAATCGACGGCTCGTCTAGTACATACAGCACCCCTTGTAACCCCGACCCAATCTGCGTAGCAAGTCGTATTCTCTGCGCTTCTCCACCGGATAATGTATTCGCCGCCCGCCCAAGTTCCAAATACCCCAGCCCTACGTCCTGCATAAATTTCACTCGTTCCCTAATCTCTTTTAAAATTGGTCCAGCGATTAGCATATCCGAGTCCGAGAATCCCAAATCCTGCGACAGCACTTCCAGTGTCGCATCGACATCCAAATTACACATATCCACAATATTTAAATCATGTACTGTCACAGCCAAAACGGATGGTTTCAACCTTGCTCCATGACACTCTTGACACTCCCTCACCCGCATAAATCTTTCGATGTCATGCTTCGTAAATTCTGAGACTTTCGGATCATGATATCGCCTTTCTAGCATCGGTATCACCCCCTCGTAAGTCGTCTCGTACACTGTACCGTCCGCAAATCTTCCCGAACCCGAGATCTTCATTTCATATTTTTCATCCCCAGTTCCGTACAAAATCATATGCTGTATATCTTCCGACAATTCCCCTATCGGCGTATACACATTGAAATCATGTTTCAATCCCACCGCCATCAATCGCTTCAACCACCACGACTCTTGTCCTACTCGATTAAATGGCCTAATTCCCCCTTCCGCAATCGTTAAATTCTTATTAAACACTAGCGACGGGTCTATTTCCATCTTCGTCCCGAGACCAGTACACACCGGACACGCCCCCTCTGGTGCATTAAACGAAAACAGTCTCGGCGTTAATTCTGGAATTAATTCTTCCGGATGATCCGGGCAAGCATACCTCTGCGAATACGTCAGTACCTCCGAATTTGCGCTACTAATCTTCGTTTCCCCCACCGCCGTCGAATTATCCGTCACCCGCAAAATCTGCATTATCCCCTGTCCCATCTCTAGCGCCTGCTCAATCGAACCCGCAATCCGCGTATGCAAATCTGGCGACAGCACAAACCTGTCCACCACCACCTCAATATCATGTCTCTCATTCTTGTTTAACTCTGGAAACTCATCTAATGCATAAATAATCCCATCCACTCGCACTCTCGAAAATCCCTTAGCCGAATACTGTTCTGGCAAATGGGCAAATTCCCCCTTCTTCGCTGACACTATTGGAGCCAAACACATACATTTCGACCCCAGCGGCAGTTTCATTACCTCATTCACAATATCTTCCACCGACCTGCGGCTTACTTCTTTATGACAAATCGGACAATGCGGCACCCCCACCCTCGCAAATAACAAACGCAAATAGTCATACACTTCCGTTACCGTCGCCACCGTCGAACGCGGATTCCGCGAAGTCGACTTCTGATCGATTGAAATCGCCGGCGAAAGACCCGTAATCGAATCCACATCCGGTTTATCCATAATTCCGAGAAACATCCTCGCATATGACGACAATGACTCTACATATCGCCTCTGTCCTTCTGCATAAATGGTATCAAATGCAAGCGACGATTTCCCCGACCCCGAAAGCCCCGTCATAATCACCAATTTATCACGCGGAATATCCACATCCAAATTCTGCAGATTATTCTGCCTCGCCCCCCGTACTCTTATCACATTTTCGTTCCCAAAAATCTCACCCCTCTGACCATTATCCTGTTTTTCGTCTTTCACTAGCCTTCCTTCCCTTAAATAAACGCATATATTATACCAAAAACCTAGCGTTTTGTCCAGATTACAATTTCACTATCAGAATCCAAAACATGTTATAATAAAACCATTATGGTTAACTCAAATAATGCATTCAAAAAACAGCCAGGCGAAAAAGCCAGCGAAATTGCTATCAGGTGTTTAGTGGCAATTATAATATTAGATGTCATCATGGCGTTTATTGCCATCTTAATCCCAGACAATAGCTTCACTCTGGTCAAACTATACGCGTCCTTTGCTCTCTTTCTTCTACCCATCCTCATCACAATCGGCAATCTAAGATATATTGAACGTTACAATATGGCAACCAAAGTTTTTTCATGGATCAGTATCGCCTGTAGTGTTCTCTTCATTCTTCTAGGTTTAGTACTTATCTGGAACGGCAATAGCGTATCCGCACTTGACACTGCGAATGATATACCATCATCCAACTATTCCACCAACGATACACAAACAGAACACCTCCCCGCCTATATAACCAAAGACTACGACGATGATAGTGACTCATATGATTACGACGACGACTATTATTATGATAACTATGATTATGACGACGATTACTACGATTATGATGATGATTACGATGATTACTACGACTATAAGTACAATTACGATTACGTAGCGCCCATCAACAACACGCCATATTACACTATAGGCAGCTCATCTATAGCAACCTCCATCTCTCCAACTTTAAAAGCCTACCTCGTCTCCCTCATTATGATGCTTTCTACCTTTTTCATCGCATCTTGTTTGAAATACAAAAATAGCTCTGTGCTGATTATCGGTCTTAAGATTGCTTCTATCGTTTGTATTGCCTGTTGCTGCCTTGTGGCAATATCATTTTTACTCTTCCCAATTCCATTTAGCGAAATGGCTGTCAGATTTGCCATCCTAGCCGTAGTTTTATCAAATAGTGGATTTGACTCGTGGCTAGCCCTCATCATTATCGCCCACAAAGAAAAACACAAAGTATCGAACAACGAAGCCAAAATCCCCCAAGACAAACACCCAGCCACAGCCAGTCCAGACACTCCAGCCATCACTCCAGAACCAACCCCAACCGATACAACAACCTCGAAGCCAACCCCAACTGACACGACACCAACCGCCTCAAAGCCAGCTCCAAGCGACACACTAACCACCTCTGAGCCAACCCCGAGCAACACACCATCAACTCAGGGACCAGCTACGACCGATACGGCTTCAACCTCAGAGCCATCTCCAACTACCGACACCCACCCCACTCCAGAAGCGTGATATAATTACTCCATGAACTCAATCAACAATTCGGCCGTAAAACTCAACAAAGATGTTAAGACCAGTCAGCATGCCACACGTTACTTTTTCGTCGGTGTAACCGTCACTGTTTTTAACTATATTCTCTATGCTATTCTGTCAAATCTTCTCATCAAAGACAATAATCTCATTTGGCTCTCCAGCCTCATCGCTACCGTTATAACCACTATTGTCGCTTATATTGCTCACTCCAAGATTACTTGGAAAGAACGCCACGTCACCAAAGCCTCTATTATTCGCTTCTTCATCTGGAACGCCCTAATCACCATTATTATCAGCCCCACCCTTACTCAACTGTTTAGCCTACTCACCCCACTTTACGAATTTGTCTATAATATCACAAATTCCATCCATCTTCCCTTCACCTATGAATTCGTCCTCACCACTGGAGCATTCACACTTACTTCGATCGTTATTATGGTTCTCAATTTCCTCTTTTACGATAAATTCGTCTTTCCTAAATCTAAATCTAGCAAAGCATATTCCTCATGCAATGCCTTTCCAGACGTCAAAGTCTCCGTTATCATTCCTGTTTACAATACTGCCAAATACCTTCCCGCATGCCTAGATTCTGTCCTCGCTGAAACACACCGTGACCTCGAAGTCATCTGCGTCAATGATGGCTCAACCGACAAATCTCCCACAATTCTCAAAAAATACGTTAACCAAGATTCCCGCATCAAAGTCATTAACCAAAAAAACCAAGGTCTTTCCGCCGCTAGAAACGCCGGATTAAAAACTGCCACCGGCGATTACATTACCTTTATTGATTCCGACGATGAAGTTAAACCCGAGATGATAGAAAGCCTGCTAAAAGCCCTAAAAGATTCTCAAGCCGGTATCGCCGCCTGCTCGTTTGCAGAATCCTTCCCTAGTGGCAAAATCAAAAGCTTCAACAAAAATTACCCGGAAACAACTTACAATACTGAAAACGCACTAAAAGCCATGCTAAAGGAAATTGGCTTCAACGTTACCGCCACCATGAAATTATTCTCCAGAAACACTTTAAAAGGCGTCAAATTCCCCATCGGTAAACTCCATGAAGATGTCGGCACTACCTATAAAGCAATTCTAAAAGCCAAAAACCTTATTTTCGTCCCAGAAGACTATTATGTTTACCACCATCACGACTCTTCAATCATTAACAATTTTTCTGACCAAAAGTTCGACCTTATTACTCTCACCGACCAAATGTGCGACGACATCGAAAAGAAATACCCAGACCTCAAAAACGCCGCCAACGAACGCCGCATGCGTGCTAGGTTTTCTATCTTACGTCAAATCCCCATTGACCACCCCAAAGTCAAATCACTCCAAGAGTATCTCAAAACTCACCAAAAATACATCACCAAAAATCCTGAAGCCTCCAAAACCGACAAGATAGCCTTAAAACTCGCTCTTACCAACGTCAAACTATTTCAACTCGCCTATAAGTTATTCAAATAACACATCGTATCGCGCATCGCATCTTCTACTGTCAGCTCAGTTTTCCAACCAAGCTCTTTCTTGGCCTTTGATGGATCCGCATATATTTCTGCCAAATCACCTGCCCTTCGACCAACAACTTTATACGGCAGTTTCTTGCCACTTGCTTCCTCGAACGCCGCAATCATTTCAAACACCGAAGTCCCCTTACCAGAACCTAGATTATAGATCAAAACACCAGGTTCCATCTTGTCAATCGCCGCCACATGCCCTTTTGCCAAATCCACCACATGTATATAATCTCTCACACCACTACCATCTGGCGTCGGATAATCATCACCATAAACATTCAACTCTTTAATCTCTCCGCGCGACACCTTCATAATAATCGGCATCAAATTATTTGGAATATCATTGGGGTCCTCACCTAATAGTCCTGATGGATGATTCCCAACCGGGTTGAAATAGCGCAGAATCACCACCTGAAACTCCGGATCAGATTCGGCCACATCTTTCAAGATTTCCTCAATCACATGCTTCGTTTCGCCATAAGGATTTGTTATCCCCATTCCAGTCGGCATCGTCTCATCAAGTTTTGGAGTTGGTTGTTCACCATAAACCGTCGCCGATGATGAAAAAATGATTTTCTTCACCCTATGCCTCTTCATACATTTCAGTAAATTAATCGTACCCCCAACGTTGTTTTCATAATACTTCAAAGGTTTCTCAACCGATTCGCCCACCGCTTTAAGTCCTGCAAAATGTACCACCAAATCATATTTGTTCTCACTAAAGAGCTTGTCCATCCCTTCAAAGTCCAACAAGTCTAATTCATAAAAATTCGGCTTCTTTCCGGCAATCTCTTCAATTTTATCTAGCACCGTAATCTTTGAATTAAACAGATTGTCCATTACGTCAATCTCGTAGCCTTTTTTGTATAATTCAATAATTGTATGTGAACCGATATAACCGGTCCCCCCAGTAACTAATATTCTCTCCATATGACATATTATAACATTCTATGATAGAATAGAATAAATAATATGGAGTGCATTTATGTTTATTGTTGATTTCCTTGGTTGGATTATGAAATTATGTTACAACATGGTTGGTAACTACGGCGTCGCAATCATTCTCTTTACCCTAGTCAGCAAAATCATCCTACTCCCCATTTCAATCTGGGTGCAAAAAAACTCCATCAAAATGGTCAAAATGCAGCCAGAAATCAATCAACTTAAAACCAAATATTTCGGCGACAAAGATACCATCGCTGAAGAAGAATCTAAAATCTATAAAAAATATAAATATAATCCCCTTGCTTCTCTCGTCCCACTCGTTGCCCAAATCATCCTGCTTCTCGGTGTAGTCGAAATCGTCAAGAATCCTAGCCTTTACATCGGCGTCGAAAATCTCGATTTCAATTTCCTTGGTTTTGATCTTCGTTGGATCGCTATCGAAAACGGCGGCACTGCTATTTGGATTCCAGTTATCGCCGGACTTTCCGCTCTTGCACTTTGTATCGGTCAAAACATCATGAACCCTCTCCAAGCCGAACAATCCAAGTGGAACAAATACGGCATGCTAGTTTTATCAGTTGGTCTTTCAATCTATCTGGGTACATTTGTAACCGCCGGCGTTGCTCTCTACTGGACTGCTAGCAATCTCATGGCCATTCTACAGCAATGGCTACTTAATATTTTCATCAATCCTAAAAAACACATCGATTACAAAGCTCTCGAAAAATCACGGGCCGAACTTAAAGAGCTCCAAGATATTAGCAAAACAAATAAACGCACTAAAGAACAAGTCAAAAAAGAAAAAGCCGATTACAAACGTTTCTTTTCAATCGTTAATAAAAAACTCGTCTTTTATTCCGAAAGCAATGGCTTTTATAAGTATTACAAAGGGATGATTGAATACATTTTAAAAAATACCAACCTCACTATTCATTACATCACCAGCGATTATAATGATCAAATTTTCGAACTGGCCAAAACCGAAAAACACATCAAACCTTACTATATTGAAGAAAAGAAGCTCATCACTTTAATGATGAAAATGGACGCCGACGTAGTCGCCATGACTATGCCAGACATTAATAACTATCACATTAAACGCAGTTATATCCGTAAAGACATCGAGTACGTTTATATCCCACATGGCATTGATAGTCCAAATCTCACAATGCGTAAAGGCTCAATGGATAATTACGATTCAGTCTTTGTCACCGGCAAATATCAACGCGAAGAATGTGAAAAAACCAACAAAGTCTATAATCTTAAAGATCGCAAAATCATCAATCTAGGCTATCCTCTACTGGATGAAATGATTACCGATTACAAAAAATCCTCTAAGAAAACCACCAAGAAAAAAACCATTATGATTGCGCCGTCTTGGCAAAAGGATAATATCATCGACCTTTGTCTAGACCAAATCCTTGATTCCCTAAAAGGTGAAAATTATCAAGTTATCGTTCGCCCACACCCTCAGCATGTTCGTCATATGAAAGAAATGTTTGACAAAATGCAAGAAAAATACCAAGGCACTAACATTACTATCCAAACCGACTTCTCTTCAACTGATTCCGTTTTTAATGCTGACCTCCTCATCACCGACTGGTCCAGTATCGGCTACGAATATGCTTTCACCACCGAAAAACCCGTTATTTCTATCGATACCCCAATGAAAGTTATGAATCCTGAATACAAAAAAATTAAAGTTGAACCATTTAATATTTGGGCACGTTCCGAAATTGGTGAAGTCGTCAAGGTTGGAGATGTCAAAAACATCAACAAAACCGTCCAAAAAATCCTCAAAGATCCTAAAAAATATCAAAAAAAAATCGCTACTCTTAAAAAAGATTCGATGTATAATTTAGGAAACAGTGCTAAAGTTGGCGCCGAGTACATTATTCAATGTGTTCAAGATAAAATTAAAGAAAGGAAGAAAAAATGAACGAAATATTAAACTTTGGTTATATCGATCCTTCAGTTATGACCTATGCCATTCAAGCTGGAGCTGGTATTGTCATTGCGGTAGGAGCCTTCGTCGGTCTATATTTCCGAAAAACCAAGAAAAAAGTTAACAAAAAACTTGGTATCGATGAAAACAAGAACAAAGAAGTCGAATCCGACGAAATTGAAGTTAAAAGCAAGTCCAAAAAATCCTAATTTTTTAGAAAGTATGTTATGTATTACCTAAATCCAAAAATCAAAGAACTAAACCGAATATTCGACCAAAACGACAGAAGCGATTATTTACGTCTAGACTTAAATGAGAACCCAGGAGGTCTTCCTAAGGAAATTGTCAAAAAAGCTTTAGACAAAATCACACCAGAACTTGTTGCCGAATATCCAGAAACTAGGCATTTCACAGAAGTATTAGCCAGGCACCTTCACACCGATACTTCACATCTCTGCCTAGTCAATGGTTCCGCAGAAGGTATACGCTACATTTTTGAAGCTTTTACCAGCGAAGGAGGCCGTGTCGTAGGAGTCGTTCCATCCTATTTTATGTTTCAAATATATTCGGAAATGTATGGTAGAAAATTCATTCAAGTTCCATATGATAATAATCTAAAAATGGACGTAAATCATATTATTGATAAATTAACTGATGACACACAACTATTAATTATATTAAACCCTAATAATCCTATGGGCAATACTTACACTGAAGCCGAATTCAAAAAAATCCTCAGTGTAGCCAAAGCCAAGCAAATCACCATCCTTATAGATGAAGCTTATCACTATTTTTATCCCAAAACTTTTATCAAATATGCTCTAAATGATGAACATGTTTTTGTTACGCGTACCTTTTCAAAATTATTCTCTATGGCAGGATGCAGACTTGGTTACGTAGTAGGCTGGCCAGAAGGTATCAAAATGGTACAAAAGCTCTGCACACCGCACAACACCAACGTATTTGCACTAAAAATTGCCGAAGCAGTTCTTGATACGCCTGGAGCCTTAGACAAACTCATCAAGGATTTTAATGAAGGACGCAATTATTTTGTCAAATGGCTCGATCAAAATGATTATCAACACAAAGGCGAAGCTGGTAATTTTATCTTCATTAAACCAAAAACAAATGCCGACACCGTCGTCAAACGCATGAAAAAAGAAAAGAAAATTTTAATCAAAAGCTACCCAAACGTAGGCGAGCTGGGCGACTGCTTACGTATATCTATCGGTGGCAAAGAATACATGGAAAAATTTACCAAAGCATTAATAGAAATTGATAAATAGATAGGACTCATCATATGAAAAAAGTTATTACATACGGCTCATTCGACTTATTCCATTTCGGTCATCAGCGTTTATTGGAACGCGCAAAAGCTCTTGGCGACTATCTCATCGTAGGAGTCACTAGTGACGATTATGATCGCGTACGCGGAAAAATCAATATTGCTCAATCGTTGGCCGAGCGTATCGCCGCAGTCAAAGCAACTGGACTCGCCGACATGGTCATCGTCGAAGAGTATGATGGTCAAAAAGTCGACGATATCAAAAAATACAACATTGATGTTTTTACCATCGGCTCAGATTGGGAAGGTAAATTTGATTACTTAAATAACTACTGTAAAGTTGTTTATCTCGAACGTACTAAAGGCGTTTCTAGCTCAGAAATACGTTCAGAAAAACGCGCCACCAAACTCGGTCTAGCAGGAAATTCTTGTTCCTTTTTCAAAAAAATCATTGGAGAAGGTCCTTTTGTTAACGGCTTAAGTATTGTAGGTATTTGCCCTGAAAAACTACAAACTAGCGAACCGACCACTCAAGAGTTAAAAGAGTTAAATCTACAAGTCTACAAATCTTACGACACCATGTTAAAAAACGTCGATGCCGTCTATATCAAGACCAACTACACTAGTCGCTACGATTACATCAAAAAAGCCCTCAAAGCCGGCAAAAACGTTCTTTGTGAATCACCAATTTGCCTAGATGTAAACAAATGTAAAGAACTCTTCAAGCTCGCCAAAGAAAATCATTGTGTTCTTATGGAAGCCATTCGCACTGCATACTCTACTGCTTACAAGCGTTTGGCTCTCCTCGCCGAAATTGGCAAAGTTGGGGATGTCTTGTCTATCGAAGCTACTTGCACTAGTATGCAAAGAAATGATCCTAGCCGTTTAGCAAGTCTCTATGAATGGGGACCAAATGCCATTTTGCCTATTTTCCAAATACTCGGAACTAAATACAAATCCAAGACCTTCATCACTCGTCAAAGTTCTAAAGAAATCAAAGGTGATGCTTTTACTAAAATTAATTTCGTCTACGAACACGCCACCGCTTCAGCGACCGTAGCAGAAGGTGCTAAATCTGAAGGCGATCTTGTTATTGCTGGTACTAAAGCGTATATTTACGTTCCCGCACCCTGGTGGAAGACCGAATACTTTGAGTTGCGTTACGAAAATCCTGCATATAATCGTCGTTATTTCTATCAACTAGACGGCGAAGGAATTCGTTACGAGCTAGTTGAATTTCTCCAAGCTATTCAAGACAGTAAAGATGTTCCCCGCATCGATAGAAATACCACCTTAGCAATTTGCCAAACCATGCAAGATTTCAAAGAACGTAAAGACCTCATAGAAATCTAACTGAGCCACTTTTGCTATTTTATGGTAAAATTATAGATATGAGTATACCTCGTGTGTTAAACAAGAAGAACCGCATTCTTCTTTCCGAGCTCACCAAGA
>JAFWIU010000003.1 GCA_017514765.1 Candidatus Saccharimonadota bacterium
CGTTTGAAAAATGGGCGGGTTTTGCTTGAAATGAAAATGCTTATGTTATAATGGATATATGGATTCGTCACAGGATAATAATTTTGGTAATACGATGCCAAGTGGGGGTGGTGGTGGTGTTGGTGCGCCAGCGAATGATGAAGTGTCGATGGGTATTGGTGTAGGAGCTGGTGGTGTGTCGGTGAATCCTGTGCAATCTAGTCAGCCGGTGAGTTCGATGAATCTTGCGCAACCAATGACGCCGGTAGGACAAACTAATCCTGTGATGCCAGCGAATCCAGTACAGCCTGTGGCATTAGTGAATCCGACGCAGTCTACGGTTTCTGCGAACCCTATGCAACCTATAATATCGGATAATACACAACCTGCAGTGCCGATGAGTTCTGCACAACCTGCAGCGCCAGTGAATCTTGCGCAACCTACAATTCCAGTAGGGCAAGCTCAACCCGCGATGTCAGTCAACCCGATGCAATCTACGATGCCAATGGAACAAGCTAATCCTATTACATCGAACGGATTTGAGCAGCAGATGTCACCCATGGGGATGAATATAAATATGATGAATCCGAGTATGCCGATGAGTTCGGATACTGGTGATATTATATTAAATGTTGACGATAAGAAGAGGTTTAAGAGGGGGTGGATTGTTGGGATTGTGTTAGGGTTAATGGTGGTTGCGGGGGTAGTGGCGGTTATAATAATAAAACCTTGGGAGTTAAACGGTAGTATTGTTAATGATACTGTTAAAGATAAGCTTAATATTTACGCAAACTATTTTCTGTTTGGTGAATTGAGTAATAAAAATATAGATTGGCAGATTGTCGATGATGATGGATTTGAGAGTTTTTTTGAGAAAAATATGAATCATGAACCAGATGATAGTAGTATTAGCCGTTCGGCAATGATAAATGGATTATATGAATACTATAATGATTTTTATGAAGCTTATATTAATGAAGGGTTTAAGTCTTCGTGGGTAGTGAATAATTACAGGAATAACGTCGCTTTGTTGACAACCTATTATGACGTCGGTATTACTACGAGGACTGAGCTATTAAATGAGTACAGCAAGGATCGTAGTGTGGCAAATGATTTAATAAACAGTGTTTCGGAAAAGTATACTGATTTTGATGGCATGTATAATTCTGATATCAGTGAATTGGTTAAGGATTGGGGTAAGAATCAGTTGCAATCTATAGAAGAATACGATGCAATGGGTTGTCTGTCGAACGGTCAGATTAATTATGGTTGTGCTGCAGAACAGCAGAATGAAACTATTGACACATTATATCAAAATGCTTCAATTATTTTGAATAGGATTAATGCTATTGCCAATGACTGTAAGAAGAGCCTATATCTAGACTTGCATGTAACTTATGATTATGTGTTGAAAGAAAGCAGTAAAAAAGGAGAAAATGAAAATGAGTACTAAACTGTATAAAAGGGTAGTTTTGTGTGCTATTCTATTTGTCGGGTTATTATCAAGTTGCAGTTTGGGGGCTTATGCGGCTCAGATTAGTATTCAAAAAAGTATTGTTAATAAATCTATTTTTCAAGGAATATATAAATGTTATGTCGGCGTTGGCAATGGTGGTTACATAAAAAAAAGCCTTGATTTAAAAGATTATTCAAGTATTCACTCTTTGCTATCTGATAAAGATTCAGGCGGAAATTATGTCCCATTAATAACTGGGTCTAGTGAGGGAACCACCATGGGGATATTCTGGGGGTCGGAACAAACTAGGTATAATGTTGTAGACAATGGACTGTCTTGTTATAAGTTGTTTACTGGATATAATGGTTTGGGTGGGCAGTCTGTTTCATTGCTTAAAGCTTTAGGTCATCCTGACCCTGATCAGTCAGAAACTGATAATGTTGTTGATTTTATGAAAGGGATGGGATATAGCATATTTGAACTGAGCGATAATGGAAAAACTTGCTATTCATTACAGTTTAAAGAAAAAGGCAAAAGTAGCGATATGTATACAAATAAGGTTTGTGTGGATTCTAGTGGCAAATTTTCTGTGGAGGGGAGATCTGATAACAATAATCTTACGTTTTATATTGATGGTAACAAGGTTTGTGTTCGACATTGGTATCAGAAGGATGGCGTTAATGATAATGCAATCGAAAAATGTCTGAAAGATAGCGAATCTTTTGACCAGGATGCGTTATTGAAGATTGCTGTGGAAGCATGCGGTAATAGTACTACATGCACAACGAGTGGCGGCCAGTTTGAAGATGATGGTTATTCCACTTTAATATTATCAACAGCGGTTGGCTCTGTAAAAGAACAGGATAGTTTAGATAAATATAAGGCTGAGTTTATTAACAACTCAGCATCTGATGCGGCTATACAGGCAATTAATTATTTATCTGGCAATAATTTGACGGTTGATTCATTGAAATATAGTCCTTCGGAAAAAAGGATGTTATATCAGGCATATTTGGAATCGTATTATAATGTTGAAGTTGGTTGTGGGGCCGATGAGATTGATGCTGCATGGACTGGCAGGATAAGATGGTTTGATAAAAATAGTGGCTCGATGAAGGATTGTCATTATCGCATTGGTGATAATGTAAAACACGAAAATGATCCAGTTAATGGAATAAAGGATGATGGTTTTTTGGGTTATAATTCAATTGATGATTTACAGACTTTAATTGATGAAATTGGAAAATTACCTCAGGATTACAGTGAGGATGAGCTTAAAGAAATGGGTGAAATAGCTGAAGGGGAGTTGGAGAAGGAGGATGATGAAGAGAACGTTTGCTATGCCAACTCTGGGTCGCTAGGATGGATTATTTGTCCAATTATTGAGGGTATTAGTCGAGTTGGTACAGCAGCGTGGGAATTTGTCGAGTCAAACTTTTTGCAGATAAGATCTGAAGAATTGTTTGGTAGTAATAGTGGAGTAAAAGCGGTTTGGGATAATTTTCGTGACATAGCCAATACGGCATTTATTATACTGCTTATGGTGGTAATCTTCTCACAACTAACTGGTGTTGGCATAGATAATTATGGTATCAAGAAGATTCTACCAAAGTTAATAATAGTTGCAATCCTGGTTAATCTGAGCTACTTGCTTTGTGAACTAGCAGTGGAGCTTAGTAACATACTAGGATATGGGTTAAATGAGATGTTTTCAAATTGGGCTGGTGAAATTCCGGAGATAACTGGTCTAGAGACTACAGGATCGACTGTTGGATCGAATCTGGCAGTACTTGCATTGGGCGCTGGTGGGTTGGCATTATTCGGAGTGCTGAATCCGGTAGGAGCTTTGACTGTGGGCGGAGTGCTACTGGGAGTAGGTCTAGCAGTGTTGGGGGTTGTGATTTCTATTGTGTTTTCGATACTGTTTCTATTCCTTATTTTACTTATCAGAAATGCGGGAGTGGTAATCTTAATTGCGGTGGCGCCGGTCGCGATTGTGTGTAATCTGTTGCCGAATACTGAGAAAATTTACAAAAAGTGGTTTGAGCTGCTTAAGGCGCTACTGGTAGTATACCCGATTTGTGGAGCGATGATAGGAGCTGGTAAATTGGCAGGGAATATGCTTGCTTCGATTGATAGTCCTGGTATGGCAATATCTGGTATGATTGTGAGTGTGTTACCTTTCTTCCTAATACCGACACTACTAAAACAATCCTTGAAGTTGATGGGAAATGTGGGTGCTATGTTGACATCGGCTGGACAGAGAGGAAGTCGTAGGCTGTCTTCGGGTGTGCGTGGTAAGATTACGGGTTCGGAAGGTGTTAAAGATTGGTCGCAATACCAGAAGGCACAGTCTGATAAGAGAAGAGCAAATAGAGTAATGAAACAACTTAGTGGGCGAACTGATCTTTCGGCGAGGCAGCAAGATAAATTGAGAAAAGCACAAGATGTGATGTTAGCACATCGTAAAGAGGAAAAGGAGAATAGACAAAGAGCTGAGAGTGGCTATTATTCGGCGATGTCTAATAAACAGGATTTAGCGTTTGAAACTGAGACTAATGCAATGTCGAGATTAAATAATCCTACTGTGCTTGCAGCTGAACGGCAAGCAATGGTTGATGAGGCAAGGATGAAGGAGGCAAAAGCACGTGTAGCGTTGATGACGAAAAAAACAAGTGGACAGGGTATGGAGCAGTTGATGATGAAGTGGAATACTGCATTCGACAGTGGTAATATGGATGATTTGGTTGCATTAACGACTTTGATTAACCAAAAATATGGATCATCTGGGGCAAGTAAAATGGCGGATAGCTTATATACAAAACAGGGTGTGGCAAATAATGCAAACTATCAAACTTCGCTTGGTGCTTTGCAACAAGCTATGAGTGAAAATAGTAGTCTTGCTGGTAATTTGAAAACTAAAGCTCCAGATGCGTTTCAGATGATAGGCGATGGTGGGATGAGATTTGATCGAAATACGGGTAATATGGTTTATGAGGATATGAATTACTTTACTAAGAACAACCAGACGGCTACAAAGGTCTCAGACTGGGCTAATGTTTCTGGCTCAGCATTACAGCGCGGTTTAGATAGTGGTGCTATAGATAATAATCAATTAAATGAGTTGTTAACAAGCGAAGATCCTACAATCAAATCAGGAATAAGGAGTGAAAAAGGAAAACGTGAGGCTTTGGAGGCAGCAAGCTACAATAGAGAGCATGGCTCATCTTTGGATAATTCTATGGCTTCGACGAAGTATCAAGAGGAACAGAGAACACATAGAGCAAATGAGCAGGCAGCGCAGGATGTTGCTAGACAAAATGCTATGCAGACCACAATAAAAGAAGCTATTAAAGAGGCCCTTCCGGCTAGTCAGAATTCTAATACTCCAACAATTGTTCCGGGAAATGCTAGCAATCTCGATGATGCGTTAAGGCGGTATAATGATTCGCGTGCTGGAACGAGAAATATGAATGATAGACACATAGGTAAGTAGTATTTTCTTTAGTAGGGTTTGATTAGCTATATTTGCTGAGAGTGTAATGGGCTTAGTTTGTTGAGTTAGTATTGGTAGTGATGACGTGGTCGAAGAGGCAGGTGACGGTGAGAGGGCCGACGCCGCCGGTGGTGGGGGTGATGGCGGCAAGGTCGGAGCGTTTCCTGACCTCGTCGGCGAGATCGCCTTTTAAGACGCCGTCTTCGGAGGCGGTGCCGGCATCGACAAGAATGGCACCGGGTTTTACCATAGAATTAGTAATTAACCCTGGTTGCCCAGTGGCTGTGATGATTATATCATACTGGTTAAGCTTTGTCAAGTCGGAGCCGCGGTGGAAGATGTCGACATCGTAGCCGGAGTTTGTAAACATTTTGTAAAGTGGGGTGCCGACAAGTTTACCGCGACCGACGAGGGCGATTTTGCTACGGTCTAGCGGAATGTCGTAGCCGGCGAGAAGCCAGAGGATGGCAGTGGCAGTGGCAGAGTCGTAGGAAGTGTTGGCTCCGAGTCCGTCGACATCTTTATCGGGAGCGATAAGATTGCAGAGTGTATCAGTTTGGGATTTATCTCTAAGGGGGAGTTGGATGATGATACCGTTGATAGATGGGTCGGCATTAGCGCGGATGATTTCTTCTCGAAGTGCGTCGCTATTGTCGGCGCGATGATCTTCGACGATAACACCAATGTCTTCACCGTAGCGTTGCTTGAGTTTGACGTATTTGGTGATGACGGGATTGTCACTGTCACGGATGATGAGAAGCTTGGGCTTAGTCTTAAGTGAGTGTACTTGATGAACCTGGCGTTCCTTAATAAACCCCGCTAATTCCTTGCCGCTTAGGAGTTTCATTGAATCTCCACGGGTTCTTGCTCGAGCCAAAAGCCAAATTTGTCGTAGACTTTGCCGGTGATTTCGCCACGGGCTTTGGCGAGGTCATTATAAGAAGTAGCAGATTCGTTAATGAGGACGAGGGCGGATTTGTCACTGACACGGATGCCGTGGAGGAGTTTACCTTTGAAGCCACACTGTTCGATAAGCCAGGCGGCGTTGATCTTGTGGCCGTCGTTGCCATGACGGACGGGATAGCCTTTCTCGGCGGCGATTTCGGCGTCTTGCTCGTTGAGGTAGATGTTGTGGAAGAAGGAGCCGGAGCTAGCTTTTTCTAACGGGTCGGGGAGCTTCTCGGCGCGGATGGTGGAAACGATGTTGCGGATGCCTTGGGGGCTGAAATCGGTGAGGTCGTGGTCGGCGATGTATTTTTCCATAGAAGTATAGAACGGACGTGGCATGGTGCCTTCGTGGAGGGATAATGTAATGGAGATGACGAAATAGCGATTCTTGGCGGTGGTGTTCAGGATGCTTTTGCGATAGGAGAATTGAAGGTCATCGCGCGATAAAGTAACAAAAGTATCGGTAGCGGAATCGTAGGCTTCGATACTGACGAGGGTGTCAGAAATATCCTGACCATAGGCGCCGATGTTCTGAACTGGAGCGGCGCCGGCGAGGCCAGGGATTTTACTCATGGCTTCGATGCCGGTAAGGTTGCGTTTGCAAGCATAATCAACAACATTGTCCCAGTATTCGCCACCCATAATATTGATTGTGGAGGGGTCTATTTCGGTAATACCGCGCATGCGGTTGATGATGATGACGCCATTGAAGCCTTCATCGTGTCCGAGAGTATTAGCGCCGTAGCCGAGTATAAAAGTAGGGAGTTGGTATTGCCTGGCGAAGCCGTAAGCATCGGGGACATCGGAGGGTTGTTCGACTTCGATAACATAGCGCGCGGGGCCGCCGAGGCGCATGGTAGTGAGACTTGATATTAAGATGTTTTCATTTACTTTCATAGTTATATTATAACTTAAATAGATGAACTCAACAAGGGTTTGCGAAATACATGGGGAGTGGAGTGCTGAAAAAAATTTGCACTAGAATTGTGAATATGGTAAGATAGAATTATGAAAAAGGCGATACTGTGGGTATTGGTCTTAGCTTTAGTGACATCTGCGGCGGGTTTGATGAGTCGTAGCGTGGTGGCTTTTTCGATCCCGAATAATTTACTAAAGGAATATTCGGTGAACGGAATATACTTTATGGATCCGTGTGGAAATGGTGCGAATAATAATCGAGGTAATGGTTGTGTGGGGACTTTGCCAGGCAGTGATAATGCAGAGATGACTTGGAATGCGATTGTGGAAGCGAATGTAGATGGAGTATCAAATAATCCAGCGGCGATTGCGGGGATAATGGGGAATTTGATGCAGGAGACGGGGTTTGATCCGTTTGAAGTGGCGCGAGGATATTATGGCATTCATATGACTAAGGAGCAGGCATTTATTGATGTGATAAATAATGCAGGGCTTGGCCAATACTGGGGACATGGGAAGGAGGCACCGAAGGAAGCTGTGAAACAGGCAATAGAATTAGAGCTAGATTATATCATGAAGACGAACGAGAGGTTCCTTGGTACTGGAAGTTGGGTGAATAAAGGATTTATGAGTTATGTAAATGATAGTGAGATGCAGCAGGGTACGGCAGAAGATTTTTCGGATTTGTTCTTGGTGACGGTGGAGGATGCTTGGTGGAATAAAGGTCCACAAAGTCAATGGAAGGGCAATAACATCATTTTGAACGAGACCGCTAAGAAAGTGAGTGAAATGATCTATGGGTATGTCAGGTGGTATCAGGAAGCAGAAGTACGGCGTGATAATGCGAAGGAGTTTTATGAAAAGTATGGTTCGTCTGGGGTGTGTAATCTAGGGGGAGCGTTTAATGGAACTGAAGTGACGTGGCAAGATTTGGAGCCTCTTTCGGCAAATGATAGATTAAAACTGTTGGTAGAACGTTATGGCGAATATACGATGCAATTACAGAAGTATTATGGGATACCTTGGGAAATGCCATTTGCGGTGATGGTGTATGAGTCACAGGTGGGGGCAGATAAAAATAGCGTTTCGTATAAAGCACAGCAAGCTGGTTATTATAATATGATGGGGTTGACTAATTCGGTAGGTGGGTTTGATGACAAATATCGTTCGGAGGCAGCTGGATGTTATGCCGGTAAGGA
Source organism: Candidatus Saccharimonadota bacterium (assembly GCA_017514765.1). Taxonomy (GTDB): domain Bacteria; phylum Patescibacteriota; class Saccharimonadia; order Saccharimonadales; family Saccharimonadaceae; genus Nanosyncoccus. The sequence goes on from JAFWIU010000003.1 coordinate 7,997, forward strand.
TACGAATTGCCATTCGGGATATGAATCGATTTCGAAGATGTTACTTGGGTATACGATTTATCATGGGCGAAGTGGATTTGGTGGTGATAAATCATATGATGGTGGGTTAAAGATACTGACGCCGGATAGTAATTATGATAATAACTTGGGTATAGCAATACTAAGATTAATGGAGACGTACTGTAAGGGTGGGTGTTATAGAAACGAAATATTGGGAATGATTCGTGAGGGTGGTAATGACCATGGATGGTCGGGCTTATTAGAGGTTGTACGAGAAAAGGGATGGATGACTTCGGCGGAGTTGGCCAGGTCTTGGAATATTCAGCCAGGTGGAATAGCAACGCAACAGTGGGGGTGGGGTGATATTAGAGAAGAAATATGGAATGCTTATGGCGAAGCAGGATTACCTGGTAATGCATCAGCTACAACTGGAGCGACTTCGATTACTGGTGGAACTGCAAGCACTGGAACTATGAGTGGCTCACTAGTGGGAAATGCGGTACTGCATAAACCGCAAAATGAGTGGTTGGAGAATGTGGGGTTAGAAGGATACATTAAGAATGAAGTATCGCTTAGCGGTGGTCCTGGTGGTCATATTGATACTAGTGCGGTGCAGAATGGGCAATATACGGAATTTGCAAGTGATGCGGGAGCGGGGTCTGGATTACCTGGATTTATAGTGCTTCATTTAACATCGGCGGATAATTTTGGTTCTAGGAATTGGACGAATTACTGTGGAAAAGGGTTTTATTGCCCACCGCACTTTACGATTGATGTAAAGAAGAGAGAAGTATTTCAGCATTTTCCGTTGACACATCCTTCGGCGGCATTGTCTAAACGTGGAGCGATGCCAGCGGATCAGTATGGTATTCAGATTGAGATTGTGGGACATGGTGGAGACCCAACGGGTGGAAACTATGCGACTTGCATGGCGGGTGCTTGCAGTAGTGAGTATGATTATAAGAATTTTACGGATGAGGATTATGATTATATTGCTAGTTTATTAATTGCGATTAGTAAAGAGACTGGGATTCCATTAACTAGTTCCGTGGAATGGGGTAAGACTTCGCATGACACGAAGGCTTTGAAGATTGAGAGCAATGAGGATTTGAAGAACTATATTGGTGTGCTGGGGCATACGCACGTAAATGGGAAATGGGATCCACTTGATATATGGTATTATATTGAGCCAGCACTAGCAAGGATGGGATATGCGTATAGTACAAGTGCGTTTGGGAATTCGGTTAATTGTGGAAGACAGGGCGCTTCGTTGCTGCATGGACATTGTTTTGATATTCCAAGTGGCGATGGTGGTTGTACGGAGGATGGTTTTACGTGGTTTGGACAAAATGGCGATTCGTGGGGTAGCATGCCATATGGTGGGAGTGGTTGTACTACCATGAAATCTGCCGGTTGTGGTCCTTCGGCGATGGCAATGATTATTACGGCTTTGACAGGGCAGTTGGTGTTGCCGCCCGAGATAGCAGAAAAAGCGGTGGAGGTTGGTGCCAGAAGGTGTAACAACGGTACTGATGTGGTTACATTGGCGACTAAGGTGGCCCCGATGTATGGGTTACAGGCTCAGTGGGTACCGAATTCTGAAGTGACGGAACAGAACGTGAATAGGTGGTTTGACGAAGGAAAGATGGCGATTTTCTCAGTTGGATTTTATGAGACTGAGTTTGGACAGTTGACTTCTAGTGGTGGGCACGTGATGGGGCTAAGAGGGAGGGCAAGTGATGGAAAGTGGTATACTTTTGATAGTTCGAATCGTAGTATTCCAAAAAATGATAGGCATTATAAGCCTAGTGATATTATTAATGCGTTACATAATGATAATTTCTGTTTGATCTATAAATAGGGGATGAGAATGGCGGTGAATGTTCACAATAAAGAAAAACTGAAAGAATTTGGCGAATGGCTGGTGTCACCATTTGGCATAATTGTGATTGCAGCTGTAGCGATTGGTTTGATTTTGTTGGTCGTTTCAATTAATTTGGTTTATAAGACAATAAGGGATAGTGATGCGGAATGGTCATATGAGGAATATGATCCGGCTTCGGATACGACATTTGAGATGGTGGCACCGACAAATGATGAATCTGATGAGGCATTATATGTCGGGTTCGAGCTATTATTGCAAAATGGTGTCACAAGAGACCAATTTGCTTTGTTTAAGGATGCAGTGAGTGGATATGCTGAAAGTAAAAATATGGAGCTGACTAGGGTGAGTTATCTAAAAGATAGCTATAAACTGGAGGCGTCGTATGTGTTTGATTTTAAGATTGTACTCAACATAGATCAGGAGACGTTGAAAGTACGAATAGATAGTTCAGTAGGATGGAAGGATATCATGGGGGCAAAGGTGGAATTATGGAATGAGATAAGAGAGAAGTTGTATGAAATAGAGATTACAGAAGATAATATTTGCGAGTATTTCAGGGGATATGAATGTGGGGACGACGGGGATTAAGCAGGTGGGTTTCTAAGAAATTAGTGTATTGTCATATTGGTTTATGGAGATAGATTAATTGGGGGTTGTAAAATATTTTGTTCCGTGTTATAAGGGAACGCAGAAAGTAGGGTGTGGGGATAAAATAATGTATAATATAATAAAAGAAAGGTATTATTTATGGGAAAAAAGGATGCGGTGGAAAAGAAAAATGTTAAAGCAGAAACGGCGAAGCCTGCAGCTTCGGATGGGAAATCGGAAGCACTGAAGCTCGCGATAGCACAGATTACGAAGCAATTCGGTGACGGTTCGATTATGAAATTGGGTGAAACGCCAAAGATGGACGTAGAGTTATTGCCATCAGGATCGTTAGCGTTGGATTTAGCACTTGGCGGTGGGTGGCCAAAGGGACGGATTATTGAGATTTATGGGCCAGAGTCATCTGGTAAAACAACATTGGCTTTGCATGCAATTGCGGAGATTCAAAAGCAGGGCGGGCAGGCGGCGTTTATCGATGCGGAGCATGCACTAGATCCGGCTTATGCGAAAAAGATTGGGGTGGATACAGCGAATTTATTGATTTCACAACCGGATAATGGCGAACAAGCGTTGGAAATTTGTGAGACTTTGGTACGTTCTAATGCGGTGGATTTGATTGTAGTGGACTCGGTGGCGGCTTTGGTGCCACAGGCCGAGATTGACGGCGATATGGGTGATTCACAGATGGGCTTACAGGCTCGTTTGATGTCGCAGGCAATGCGAAAGTTGACAGGTATTATTTCTAAATCGCGAGCAACGGTGATTTTCATTAATCAGATTCGGATGAAGATTGGAGTGATGTTTGGAAACCCAGAGACGACGACTGGTGGTAATGCGTTGAAATTCTACGCATCGGTAAGAGTAGATATTCGACGGATTGGGCAGATTAAGGATGGTGACAATATTTCAGGGAATCGGACGAAGATTAAGGTGGTAAAGAATAAGATAGCAGCACCGTTTAGGACGGCGGAGTTTGACATTATGTATAATGAAGGGATATCGAAATCTGGTGACGTGTTGGATTTGGGTGTGCAATATGGAGTGCTTGACAAGGCGGGAGCGTTTATTAAGTACAACGGCGAGACATTGGGGCAAGGGCGTGAGGCGGTAAAGAAATTGTTCCGCGAGAAGCCTGAACTGATGGCAGAGATAGAAGCTAAAGTGCGCGAAGTCGCCAAGAATGATTAGCTATGCATCACGATGAAATGTGGCAGGTGTACGCACCGAACGGTGAGCCGATAGCTGGTGAGGGGTGGGATTCGGCTTTGGATAATCCGGAAAAGACAGGGTCGGATAAGATTGTGGGGATTGCGATTGTGTTCTTGTATCGGTTTAATGAAGAGGGGGTGTTGGAGTTCTTATGGCAGAGGCGGTCGGATAAAGTCGATAGATATCCGGGGGATTATGATATTTCGGCGGGTGGGCACGTGAATCTAGGTGAGAGCTTGGTGGAGGCGGCGATTCGGGAGGCGCATGAGGAAATTGGGGCGGAGATTACGGCGGAAGATTTGCAGTTTATGATTGAAGCGCAATTCAATCGGAATCGGTTCGCCTGGGTATATGCGGTAGATTGGACGAGGCGACCGGATGAGTTCACGTTTGATGATGGTGAGGTGTCGGAAGTGAAATGGGTGCCTTATGCGGAGATGGAGGATTTTCGTAAACAATATGCGAAGAAACCGCTGAGTGAGGATAGCTTTACGTTTACGACGATTAGGATGTGGCTTGAGATGCACGGGATGATTTAATGGAGATATATAAATTAAAAGATGAGGTGCCGGAAAAGAGGCGCAATAGTGATGCTGTGGTCAAAAAGGTGGGTAGCTATGGTGATGGACTGAGAATTACAGAGATGCGGCAGGGGGTGAAAAACCCGGAGCGGGTGAACGTATATATAAACGGTACCTATGAGTTATCGCTGGACGTGGCGCAGGTGGTGGACTATAAGTTGAAAGTAGGGGCAGAATTGTCGGAAGAACGTTTGGCGGAGTTGAAGAAGGCTAGTGAATTTGGCAAGTTATATCAGAGGACGTTGGAGTGGGCGTTGATGAGACCGAGATCGGTGCGTGAGATAAGGGATTATTTAAGAGGGAAAAAGGCTGAGTGTGCTGACGAGATTGTTTCACGTTTGGTCTCGCGAGGATATTTGGATGATAGAAAATTTGCAGAATGGTGGGTAGAGAATCGGTTTGTGAAGAAGGGGGTGAGTCGGAAGAGGTTGGCGATGGAGCTAATGAAGAAGGGCGTAACAAGAGATATTGTTGATGAGGTGTTAGCTGGACGGGATGAAACGCAAGAGATTCGGAAGATGATTGCAAAGAAGCGCAGTAAATATGACGATGAAAAACTAATGGCATATTTGTGTCGACAAGGGTTTCCATATGATTTGGTGCAGAGATTGGTAAAGGAAGATTAGTCTTGTTTTTCGGTGTCGATAGATGAGAGTTCTTGACCTTGAGTGCGAAAGGGATTAACGAAGTTTGGAACGAAATCTTCTTGTTCGGCACGTTTTTTCAGGGTTTTCTCTTCGTCTTTGATGATGATTTTGTAGTCGGTAACTTCAACGATTTCTTTGCGAGAGATAGTGAGTTCGGGGTCGACGAGTCGTTTGACGAGAGGGCGTTTGACGATGATTTGTTGGACTTGGAAATCGTCGGAATTGACGGTGAAATCGATAAGTTGACCGAGTTTGGTGCCTTTTTTGGTTTCGACTTTGAGGGAGAGGAGATCGAAATTGAGTTCGAGGATTTGTTCGATATGGACGACGTCGTTTGGGCCAACGAGTTCATCGACATCATCGATAACCATGCCATAATCGGAGTATTCACGAATGGAATTAACGTCGAGAATATTAGCGCGTTGATCAATGAGTGGACCAGTGAGGCGGAAGGCAATGATTTGAAGATTATCGGGATTGACGATGGCAGAGCTGATTTGACCGATGGGGCCGCCAGCTTGAACACTTAGGATATTGGTGCCGATGAGATGAGAATTATACACTAACATAATTTCATTATATCATACATGATATAATGGTGGGATGGAAGATAGAGTGATTTTGGTGGATAAACCAGAGGGAATTTCGTCGTTTGGGGTGGTGGCGAAAGTGCGAGGACGTTTGAAAGCGGAGTTTGGGCATAAAGTGAAAGTAGGCCATACGGGAACGCTTGATCCGTTTGCAACTGGTTTGTTGATATTATTGTCCGGGAAAATGACGAAAAAGTCAGGAGAGTTTCTGAAGTTGGATAAGGAATACGTGGCGACGATGAAGCTGGGATATACTTCAACGACTGGGGACCCTGAGGGGCAGATTCAAGAGTATAGTGTGAAATCTGTTCTTCCACCGATTGAATCTGTTCTCAGTGACTTTATTGGGAAGATAGTGCAGACGCCGCCGAGGTATTCGGCGATTAAAATCAATGGGGAGAGGGCATATAAGTTGGCGAGGAAAGGTCAGGAGTTTGAAATACCAAAGCGAGAAGTGGAGATTTATGAAATTGAGGTTTTGCGATATGAGTATCCGGAACTTGAGATACGGTGCCATGTGTCTTCGGGGACTTATATTCGGACTTTGGCAGAGGACATTGGTGAACGGTTGGGAACTGGCGCTTACTTGACGGCGCTTAGACGTACGCGAGTAGGGAAATATGATGTAAAAGATGCGGTGAAGTTGGATGAATTGGTGACCACAAATAGTTAAAAGGTATTTACATTTTAAGGGACTTGCTTTAGAATAATAGTATCAGGAAGGTGATACATGTTGAAGAGAAAAAACAAAAATTTGTTTGCGTGTTTTGGTGCTTTATTGGTTGCGCTTTTGATTGTTGTTTTTAAAAATGATTGTGCGTTTGCTTTCTCTCTTAACATTACTACTTCTGGTGACATTGTCACTAATGTTACACCAGTTGGTGACGGTGGTGTTGGTACTAGCATAGTAATGGATGAGGTAAATATTACAAGTAACTGTCGTTCGGGTTACACTTTTACAATTACCGGTCCTAGTGATAACAATCTTTATCTTGATGGCGATGTGACTAATAATGTATCGGGTACTTATTTTACTCCAGTTGATGGTAATTCAGCCTTAAATGGTGCGGGAAACATTAATAAATGGGGGTATAGTTTAACCGCTAATACTGATACGGGAGTATTTATGCCGTTGTCGAGTACTGGGACGACGCTTAAGACTCCCAGCCAAACTGCAAGTCCGAATGCTGATATTGATGTGGTTATTCCAATCTATTATGGTGCAGCCGTAAACAATAATTTGGAACCGGGGAGTTATGCTTTTGCTAATCAAGGAACAATTACTTATGCGGTTACTATGGATCCATCATGTACTGTATATAGTGTCCAATATCAGGGTAATGGTGCTGATAATCCTGATGGAATGGGTACTACTAACGAATCTACGGGGGAAAAGAGTGTAAGACAAATTAATGTATCGGAAGGAACTACCATTACGTTATTGGCTTCTAATTTTAAAAAACATGGATATGGTTTTCTTGGTTGGAGTATTGATGAGAATGCTTATTTGCATTTCGTTGATAATGATAATACTAATGATCCAATTATTTATGGACCAAATGAGGCTGTGACGATTACTGCAGACGTTATTGCAAGTGCTACAGCGAGAAATCAGATTAATATGTATGCTGTATGGTTGCCAGCCTTAAAGTCAGATTTGGCTAATCCTAATAGTACGCCGGTTTATTTTCAAGATTGGGATAATCCGAATACTTTGTTGCCTCATGATGGTTGTAGTACATTAACTGCTACCGCATTCGATGACACTATGGTGGATGAGAGGGATAAAACCATTGTTACTAAAGATAGCGTAGTAGCCTTAACTGATAAGAGGGATAATGAGGTTTATGCTGTTGCGAAACTTGTTGATGGTAAATGTTGGATGATTGAGAACTTACGATTAAATGCTGAGTATACTATGGGTCAGAATCAAAATGATTCTACATTAACAAATCGAGACTTATCGCAAGGATATGGTGGCACTACTGGTACATATGGCAACTTTGTGGGATTAGCGGAATCAGAGGATGCGAATTTTGCTAATGTGACTACTGCGAATTCTGTTTACAAGTCCTTTTCTACTCCATCGGTGGACACTTATGATCCAATAAATCAAACGCTTGAGGACATTGGTATTATTGATCAACCAAGTCGTCGTATGCCACGTTATAATAATAGCAATACTGCTAGTTCGGTAACTAATCCGGTATACGTAGAAGACTATTCTGTTTCCCCCAATCCATCTGTAAGTGGAAATTATAAAGCTCTTTCTCTTGTATCATATGGAAATTATTATTCTTGGGCTGCTGCTATGGGTAATACAAACTATTATAGAGAGGCATCGGCTTCCGAAAGTGCAGGGACTTCTATTTGTCCAGCTGGGTGGACCCTTCCAACTGGTGGTAATGATGCGACTAAGGATTTTATTGGACTTTCGCAAGCATATGGTGGTAGTACGCAATCTGGTGGAGTGTTGTCTAATCGTTTTCGTAGATTTCCAAATAATCTTGTCTATTCTGGTCATTATAATGATTCGACCATTGGATATAGGGGAGCATCTGCTTCTATTTGGACTAGGACGACAGGTCCTTATGTTGTCTATTATTTCAATCTCAGCAGTTCGGGAGTGAGCTCAAGTGCGAATAACGATCATAAGTTTCGTGGTTATGCTATAAGATGTAATTCGAACGATTCGAACGTAGAAATTACTCTGAATTCCAACAATAGTTCTAATAGTGTTTCTAGAGTTTATGGTGTCGCTGGTGAGTCTATCGTCCTTCCGCAGTCATCTATTGCAGAATCTGGTTATGGTTTCAAAAACTGGAATACTGTCCTGGATGGTTCTGGTACTGCCTATACCACTAATTATACTATACCGGCTGATTCTGTTGGTGAAACATTGTATGCGCAGTGGAGTTCGCAGTATACCATTACTTATATAAATAATTGTCAGAGTTATGCTGGTGCGAATGCTAGCTGTACTCAATCTGCTTCTGGTAGTATCTTTTTGCAAAAGATTAATCTTGATACTTCTGGCTCTGGCTCTGGTACACTCAAGGCTTATAATGCGTGGACAACAATGTCTGGATGGAAGATAGCTGGTTGGAATACTAGCGCGGATGGTACGGGTACTGAATATAGAGTTGGGAGTAATTACTCTGTAGTAAACCAGAATCCTGGAGATGGTGTTACATTGTATGCTCATTGGGTGCCGTTATATAGTGTTCAATATGACGGTAATGGTGCCGATAATCCTGATGGTATGGGTACCATTGATGCAAATACTGGATTAAAAAGCGTGCGGCATTATAATGTGGGGGAGGGAGATACTTTTGATTTATTTGCTTCTAATTTTAGAAGAACAGGTTATGGTTTCGTGGGGTGGAGTATGGACGCTGATGCTTGGGATAAGTTTATTGATAATGACGCTACGAATGATGTAAGGATTTGGGGACCGAATGAGAAAATTACTGCTCCGGCATATAATAATACTGCTATTACTACTCTTTATGCGGTTTGGGCACCAGCAGAAAAGGATGCTAGCGATAATCCGGTTTATCTTCAAAACTGGTCTGGATGCTCTTCCATGACGGCAACTTTATACGACAGTAATACTGGTGGATTTGATGTGTCGAAAGATAGTATTACTGTTCTAACCGATCAGCGTGATGGTAATATCTACGCCGTTGCGAAACTTGTAGATGGTAATTGTTGGATGATGGAGAATTTGCGATTAGATGATTCAGTGGAGCTTTCTACTACTGATACGAATATACCTTTGAACAATAGCTCCCTGCCAATTACTAATATTTATAATGCGGATGATACTCTTGCTACAAAGTCGAATTACCTTTCGCCATCGTCTTCTGTAACATTTGATGCATCTGAAGCACCATATGGTTGGTGTTCCAGTCAAGATGCACCTTGCGGTGATCAGTCCCGCCTTAATACCACTAATACAGTGGTAAATAGTATTCCGAGTAAAACTCAAAATCTCATTTCGAATAGTACACATGCTGATTTTAATGATGCGATTTATGGTTACGGGAACTACTACAACTGGTATTCTGCTACGGCTGGGTATGGAATTTATAACAAAAATAGTGGAGTCACGGCTGGAGATATTTGTCCGATAGGTTGGCATTTGCCATATGGTAGCGGTGGTTCTGGTACGAACGGCGGTAATACCAGTGGTGGTTATTATTATTTGGCTAATTTGATGGCTGCTGCTAGCAGTAATGCAATTAATTCTAACAAATTCCGTAGTTTCCCCAATAATTATGTTTATTCTGGTTCTTGGGGGAGTGGAGGTGCCACTAGTCGTGGGGGTTACACGTATTATTGGTCCGCATCTGCTAATAGTTCTAAAGGTCGTGCGTATGCTTTACGCTTATATGCTTCTGGTGTCAATCCAGATGGTTCTATATCTATTACTAAAATCAGTGGTGATGCGGTGCGATGTGTGATTTCTGCTAATGTGGGTGCTTGATTCGTTGTAGCGATGGATATATAATGGGGTTAATTAATGGAGGAATAATATGAAAAGTATTTAGCGGAGTTTATCGGCACGATGATGTTGGTGCTGATTGGCTGCGGTACAGCCATGGCAGTGGGCTGTGACCCATCGGCAGGTAGTGGGTATATCCTGACTGCGTTTGCATTTGGGTTGGGGTTGCTCACGATGGCGTACTCGATTGGCAACATTTCGGGTTGTCACATTAACCCGGCGGTGTCGATTGCGATGCTTGCATCGGGTAAAATGTCAGGTAAGGAGTTTGGTGGCTATGTGTTGTCACAAGTGCTAGGTGCGTTAGCTGGAGCGGGGGTATTGGCTTTGATTTTCAATGGAGCGGGTATCATGGATGCAACAGGTGGATTTGGTGCGAACGGGCTGAGTGGCGTAAATAATAATGCATGGATTGGACTATTGGTTGAAGTATTGCTGACATTTGTGTTTGTGATATCAATACTAGGTGTAACTTCGGATAAAGCGAAGCATGGACATGTAGCGGGGATTGTGATTGCGTTTTCGCTTGTGGCGGTTCATATTTTGGGGATTGGCTTGACCGGTACAAGTGTGAATCCAGCTAGATCGCTTGGGCCAGCTCTTGTTGCGGCATTTTCGGGTAATGGCGTACCGATGGGGGCGGTATGGGTATTTATCGTAGGGCCGCTTCTCGGAGGCTTATTAGCTGCTTATGTATATAAGTTTTTGGAAAAAGGTGATTAATTTGGTATAATCGATAAATAATTTAACATAAGGAGAAAAAATGGCAGAAAAACCTAATAGAAGCATGGTGATTGGTATTGTAGTAGGTGTAGTTGCGATAGTCGCAATCATTATCGGGATTGTAATTGCGAAGGGTAATGAAGGCGGTGTTGAAGGCGGTGACGAGTACGGTGAAGAACAGGTCGAATCGGGTGGAATGCAGATGGATTTTTCGAATATTGATGTGACGGTTGAGTATGGTGATTATGACGGAATGTATTTACTTTCGAAGGACATCCAAAATGGTGAAATGTTAGGTAAGGTGGTGAGGATTGAAGGAATTGTGTCGCATCCAATGTCGAAGTATTCTATTGTACAGGAGGATGGCGATGGTAATAAGATTGGCACAGAGTTTGAGATTGAGGGGATTGACGAAGGTGAATACCCAGAAGATGCTGATCGAGTGCTGATAACTGGTGAAATAGTTGAAAAAGCGCCTCTTTACTATATTATTCGAACTAAACCAGCGTATGTTGAGAATTTTGGGACGACAGATGGCATGGACGAGCTGGATGAACTAGAAGAATACGTAGAGGTTGAAGAGTAATTAGATATAGATTAAATCTCTTGATAAGCGTTGACCTGCTATAAGAGATGTGCTATAATGTTGGTATGATAACAAAAGAGAATAAAGACAAGGCTATTGCCAAGGTTGCCCGTAATAAGGCAGATGTTGGTTCTCCTGAAGTACAAGTTTCTATTCTGACCGAACGGATCAAAGAAGTGACCGAACACGTTAAGAATAACAAACATGACTTTATGGCCAAAAGAGGTTTGATGCAAATGGTGGGGAAGCGGAAGAAGTTACTACGCTACTTGGAAGAGACCGATTTTGAGCTGTATAAGAAGACTGTAAAGAAGCTCGGGCTCAGGAAATAGATTGTATAATAGAAAACCCGCCTGTTATGTAGGCGGGTTTTTGTTAATTTGTGTTGGTGGAATCTCGTAAGGTGATAGCGTTGGCATCAAACTGAGCCAGGAAATTGGCCAATTCTTTGAATTGGTTTTTGATTTCTGGGGTGACATTGTTACCTTTGTAGCTGATACCATGTTCAATGGAAGCCCACAAGTCCATGGCCTTGGAACGGATTTGGATTTCGACGGAGACCGTACTGGTCTGGCCGTTGAAGTAAAGTTCTCTTTGGACTAGGAGATGCAGGCTGCGGTAGCCATTATCCTTGGGCTCTGAAACATAATCCTTGATGATGATCGTGTTGAGTCGGAGCCTGGTTTTGATGGCTTCGGCGACTTTGAAAATGTCATCTTCGAAAAGTGTGACTATACGAATGCCGGCGACGTCGTGGATATTGTTCCGGATATTATCGATGGTGAATCTTATTTTCTTTTTCTGACATTTTTCTCTGATGGACTCATATGATTTGACGCGAGATTCTACGGAGTCGATTGGTGATCTGGCACCGGTTAGTTCTATCTCGGCGAGATAATCATAGATGCTGGTTTTGACGTGTTCCATGGCGCGTTCGCACATTGTGGCGTATTCGGCATATTCTTGGGCTATTCCCATGTAAAATTCCTCCTCGTAAAGAACTATTAGACCAAAAGATCAATCTTATATATTATAGCACACTTTGCTAATATTGTCAAGATTTGGTATAATAAATATAACATTAACAATAGGGAAGACGGCAGATATGACTGGCAAAATCATCAGATAGTACCTGCTGAGGACCTTCCGCGACTAACGAGGAGCGGGGGAGCAAAGCGTCACCCGTAACGACGGGCTGGCGCGAGCGAGTCCGAAGCGGGTATTATTGATGATTTTGCTGATGATATCTGAGGTTTTCCCGAGAAAGGATTATTTTTATGGATATTATTAACCCTAATGGTAAGAAAACGGTGAGGGTTTCGACCGAGTGGTTAGGGCGAGAACTGACTCTAGAGGTGAATAGGGTTGGTTTTCGGACTACTTCTTCGGTGTTGGTGACCTATGGAGATACCGTGGTACTGGGGTCAGTAGTAGTGGGGACGAAGCCGGTAGTACAGGATTTCTTCCCTTTGTCGATTGATTACGAAGAAAAGTGGTATGCGGCGGGGAAGATTAGCGGCTCACGCTTTATCAAGAGAGAGGGGAAGCCGGCGGATGAGGCGGTGTTGGTTGGGCGGTTGATTGATCGGCCAATTCGACCACTGTTTCCGAAGGGTTATCGTCAAGAGGTGCAGGTGGTATGTACGGTACTATCGATGGACCCGTCGTTTAGACCAGATTGTGTGGCGATGATTGCAGCTTCGTCGGCTTTAATGAATGCTGGTGTGCCATTTGATGGGCCAGTAGCAGGGGTTCGGATCGGGCGAATTGGGGGTGAGTTCAAGGGATTCTTATCGCCTGAGGAGAGAGATGCTTCGCCTATGGACCTGGTGGTGGCTTGTAAAGATGGTAAAGTGATGATGGTGGAAGCTGGGATGAAGGAAGTACCAGAAGAAACTATTATTGAAGCGATGCATTGGGCGGTGTCAAATGTGCAGCCGGTATTGGATTTACAGAGAGAATTATCGAAACAAGTGGCGGCGCCAGAACAAGAATATGAATTGGTTTTACCGGATGAAGAGGTTTTGAAAGAGGTAGCGGATTGGACGGCTGGGAAATTCGGCTCGAAAGTGCGTGGCAATGTGATGGAAAGAGCGCATATCCTCGACGATATTAAATATGCGATGCATGACGAATTTGCTTTGAGCAAGGGGCAGGGTGAGACGGACAATGAGAAGGTGGAATGGTACGATGAGAATTTGCGTGATATATATGATCAAGCATTTGAATTAGCGGTACATAAGGAAGTACGTCGTGGTATTGTAGAGGAAGGCGTACGGCCAGATGGGCGTAAGTTGGACGAAGTGCGACCTCTGTCGTCACAGGTGGGGATTTTGCCGAGGACACACGGGTCGTCATTATTTACGCGTGGCGTGACGCAAGCGATGAATATCGTGACTTTGGCGCCTTTATCTTATTCACAGGATGTGGATACAATGGAGGTGACGGATGGCAAACGACGTTATATGCATCACTATAATGCACCATCTTATACGGTAGGGGAGCCAGGAAGGATTGGTTCTCCTGGTAGGCGTGAGATTGGGCACGGATATTTGGCAGAAAGAGCACTGATTCCTGTATTACCTTCTGAAGAAGAGTTTCCATATGCGATTCGTAGCGTGACGGAGATTATGTCGCAGAATGGTTCGACTTCGATGGCGGCGACTTGTTCTTCATGTATGGCTTTGATGGATGCAGGCGTACCAATTAAACGACCCGTATCTGGGGTGGCGATGGGGCTGATGGTAGATGTACCGAAGGGTTCGGAAATCACGGCTAAAGATATTGATAAAGCATATGTGCTGACGGATTTGATGGATGCAGAGGATTTTGCGGGTGATATGGACTTTAAGGTAACTGGTACTACTGAAGGTGTGACAGCTCTTCAAATGGATATGAAGGTGCATGGTTTACCAGTAGAGATTATGGAAAAGGCTTTGAAACAATCGCATGAGGGACGGATGTTTATTTTGGAACATCTTGTATCGGTAATTCCAGAACCACGTAAAGAGATTTCTAAATATGCGCCACAGATTGAAAAACTGTTGATTAACCCAGATAAAATTGGTGCCGTGATTGGTAAGGGCGGCGAGATGATTAATAAAATCACTACTGAGACTGGTGCAGAGGTGGATATTGAAGATTCTGGTCTGGTGACAATTTCGGGGAATGATCCAGAGAAGATTGCAAAGGCGCTTGAATGGGTGAAATCGCTAGTTGAAGAGCCGGAGGTGGGGAAGATTTACGAAGGAACAGTGGTTTCGATTAAGGACTTTGGCGCGTTTGTGAATATTTTGCCGGGAATTGATGGAATGTTGCATATTTCGCAGATTCGTGAGGGGAAGAGATTAAAGTCAGTGGACGAGGTTTTGAAAGTAGGCGATAAGGTGAAGGTGAAATTGGTGGCGATTGATCATGGGAAGTTGAGCTTATCGATGAAGGATGCCAAATAGAACCTAGGAAAGTTTGATAAAAGTTCAAAAAAGCATTGACATTTTCTAAAAAACGCTTATAATTTGGGATAGAATATAGGTCATATAAAATAAAAAGGAAAAAGATGATGCGGAAAGCTGGTTTTAGATTATCAAGAGTCAGAAATGTTCTATCCCTGTGTGGAATAGTACTCATAGTTGGTGTGGTGGCGTTTAACGCCGTTATGAATTCAATGGGTAATGATGATGCTAATGCGTCGAATGGTGGCAGTGCGTATGACGCTAGGCCGGTGCAAATGGAAAAGTTAGATTATGTATCCGTTTTTACTGGTTCTTTAGTGGATAATACGGTTGATTCGTCGCAGAGCCTTGCTATCACTGATAAGTATTTCGTAGTGGTGCAAGCGAATGGTTCACAAGAGAATGCTGGTTGGATTGTCGCAACTAGTCTTACTAGCCCAAATTCAACGCCGGCTTGGAAGGTATCATATAATATTGGTCATGGAAATGGTGCGACTTGGACTAATAATTGGACAGATGAGATCGTGATTACTAATGGCTCTACGAGATTCTTTTTCGATGCTGATGATGGTACTTTTAATGGTTCGAGGACTGTGAGCACTACCGCATGGGGAATTGCCTATGACGATGGTATTGCTGGGGGTGGATATGTTGAACTGAACGGTAAAACTGGGCGTTTTGTTGGTATGAACTTTGAATCAATAGGTTCTGATACTTTTGATACTACGATGCCATTAGTGGCACAGGATGTGGCATATTATAATGGGGATATCTATGTGATAGGGTGGGGGGGTTGTAATTACTTGGAGCATGATCAAAATAGTTCGGCTGAAGCTGTGGCAATATGTAGAAATGAATTTGGGGAGGGATCTGATGCTATTTATCAGTTTGACGGAAGTGGTAATTATGTAAAGGGGTATTATCTTGAAGCTAATGCTGGAGAACTTGAAAGTATGGCATTCGATGCTAGTGGCACGCCATATTTGTTATTTAATGGGGGGAGTCAGTATACGATAAGTAGAGTTAATACTACACTCGGTGGGGGTGGATCGAACCAAAAGGAGTCTCAGAAAATTACATTTTCGAATAACCCTAATAATATAGTAAATGGTAGTGGTGGTAATTATACTGTGGTGGCGGGAGCTAGTTGCAGCGGAGCGACGATTATCTATAGTTCTAATAATTCAAATGTTGCGGTGATCGATGCGTTTAGTGGTGCTTTGACGATTAAAGGAGTCGGTACTACTAGGATTACCGCTACTGCTGCTGAAACTACAAATTGTTATGCTGGTTCAAACTATTATGATTTGACAGTTCTCGATTCGAGTAATCCTGGCACTGACCCGAGTGATCCTGGAGGTGGGTCTGGTAAACAGAAACAGCATATTACTTTTGAGAAGCAGCCAAAGAATATAACTTATGGTAGTACTGGTAATCATGCCGTGCTGGCGGTTACTGATGGTGATGGGGAGATTAAATATTCTTCTAGTGTCTCTAGTGTTGCATCAATTGATGAGTCGAATGGTGCGTTAACGATTAATGGGGTCGGCAGTACAATTATTACGGTACGTGCGACAGAAACTGAAAATTATAAACAAGCTATTAGTGCTTATACTTTGACGGTTACTGGATCAAGTGACCCTGGTACTGATCCGAGCGACCCCGGTACTGATCCGAGCGACCCCGGTACTGATCCGAGCGACCCTGGTACTGATCCGAGCGACCCTGGTACTGATCCGAGCGACCCAGGTGACAATCCAAATCAGAAATTGTCACAGGCTATTGCTTTTACAGTTGCACCTTATAAGATAACTTATGGTAGTGATGAGAACTATACTGTGACAGCAACTACCACTGGTAATGGAGCTATTACTTATACTTCTAGTAATTCTAGTGTTGCAACAATTAATAGGACTACTGGTGTTTTAACGATTAAGGGAGTTGGTACTACCACGATTACTGCTACTGCTGCTGAGACTGCAACTCACAATAAGAGTTCTAGAAGTTATACTTTGACAGTGGTTGCTCAAAGTGATCCTGATGATGACCCAAGTGACCCTAGTGACGACCCGAGTGATCCTGGTGATGACCCAAGCGATCCTGGATATAATTCAGATTTACCTGATGATAATCCTAACCAATCTGGGGACAAGTCAGATTCGTCTAAAGATAGTCAAAATCAGACTGGAGGTAAGACTTCTGGGGGAGTAGTCGTTCCGAACACTGGAGAAAACATGAAGGATGGTGGTATGACGATGGATGTTATCATTGCGGTACCGGTATTATTGATTGCTGGCGTAGGATTTGGCCTCGTAGTACTTAAAAGAGTGAAAATTGACCATAGAAAGTTTGATTAGCTTTATCTGTCAATTTATTGTATAATGTAGGGATGGATAAGATACGGAATTATTGTATCATTGCTCATATTGATCATGGGAAGTCGACGATTGCGGATCGGATGATGGAAATCACCGGTACAGTAGAGAAGCGCGAGATGAAAGCTCAGCTCTTGGATTCGATGGAATTGGAGCGGGAAAAGGGGATTACGATTAAGTTGGCGCCGGTGACAATGAGATGGAAAGGCTACACGTTGAACCTAATTGATACACCTGGACATGTGGATTTCTCGTATGAAGTGAGTCGGTCGTTGCAGGCGGTGGAGACGGCAGTGTTGGTGGTGGACGCGACGCAGGGTATACAGGCACAGACGCTGGCTAATGTTTATTTGGCTTTGGAGCAGGATTTAACGATTATTCCGGTGATTAATAAGGTGGATTTGCCGGCGGCGGATGTAGATAAAGTTGCGGCGCAGATTATGAATTTGCTGGGTTGCTCGCGAGAGGAAATAATTGAAGTGTCCGGAAAAACTGGGTTAAATGTGGATAAAGTGCTCGATGCTGTAATTTCTGAAGGCCCGGCCCCATCTTTTCTCGGGCTGCGTTCTCGACCCCTGTCGCCACAGGGGTCGAGCCGCTCATCCTCGCCTTGCCAGGCTCCGGAGGCCCTTAGAAAAGAGGCGCTTGGGCCTTCGGAAACTAGAGCATTGATATTTGATTCGTATTTTGATGATTATCGTGGGGTGGTATTGTATGTGAGAATTTTTGAAGGAGAGATTCGGAAAAATGCGGAGATATTGATGATGGCGGCGGGGGTGAAGGGGCTAGCGCTTGAAGTAGGGGTATTGACACCAAAAATGACTTCGAGAGATTTATTGGCGGCTGGCGAAATTGGGTATATCGTGACGAATTTGAAGACGACGCGGGAGGCTAAGGTGGGCGATACGGTGACATTGGCGAAGGGGCTAGTGGTAAAGGAAATTGATGGCGGATACGAGGTGGAGAATACTGATGGTGAGATATTGAAGCCGTTACCAGGTTATAAAAATGTATTGCCATTTGTGTACGCGGGGTTTTTCCCGGTGTCAAACGATCAGTATAAGGAGCTCAAAGAAGCGATTGAGAAACTGTCATTATCAGATTCGGCGCTGAGATATGAGCCGGAGAATTCGCCGGTGCTTGGATTTGGTCTAAGAATTGGGTTTTTGGGATTACTTCATATGGATATTATCCGAGAGAGGTTGGAAAGAGAGTTTGGACTGGATTTGATTGTGACGAATCCTTCGACAAATTATGAAGTAGTAATGAACAATGGTGAGGTACGAGAGATTAAGTCGGCATCGGATTTGCCGGATGCGAGCGAGATACGGGAGATTCGGGAACCGTGGGTGAAGGGAGAGATTATCCTGCCGAAGTCAATGATTGGAAATGTGCTGAATTTGATTAATGAAAAGCGGGGACATCAGACAAATGTGTCGTATATTGAAGATCGGGCGGTGATTGATTTCGAGGCGCCGATGGCGAATTTACTAACGGACTTCTATGATCAGCTGAAATCTGCAACTTCGGGATATGCATCGTTTAATTATGAATTGGATGGTTATCGGGCGGAAGATTTGGTGCGGGTAGATTTCTTGGTTGGTGGGCATAAAATGGATGCGTTATCGGTGATGACGCATCGGAGTGAGGCGGATGCGATAGGACGAGAGGTAACGAAGAAATTGAAGGAAGTGATTCCGCGGCAGAATTACGAGGTGGCTTTGCAAGCGGCGATTGGGGCGAGAATTATCGCACGAGAGACAATCGGTGCTTATCGGAAGGATGTAACAGTGAAGATTCATACGGGCGATAGGGATAGGAAGGCAAAACTGCTTGAAAAACAAAAGCGCGGTAAGGCGCGCATGAAGCGATTTGGTAAGATTGATATTCCTTCGGAAGCTTTTACTGTGATGTTAAAGCGTGATTAATGTGATACAATAAAGATATGAAGATAAATAGATACTGTCTATATTATATCATACTTTTGTTGATTTGTCTAGTGGGGGTGGTTTTGCCAGCAAGGGCCTTGGATTTACAGGAAGGCGAAGAGGCGGCGAAAGTGACTTTGTCAAAAACTCAGGAAGCGGCGATAGTGGATCATTGTGCGACGATGAAAGAGAGTTTAAAGACAGTGCAGAAAAGTGATGCAAGAGCGCGGGTGTATCTGGGTGGAAGATATGAGACAATTTTAAATAAATATATAACGCCGTTGAACGTACGTTTGGTGGAAAATAGTTTGTCGACGACTAGTTTGATTGAGAGCCAGAATACTCTGGCGAGCAGTAAGGCGAAGTTTGCGAACGATTATGTGGATTATCAGCAGAAATTGGAGGAGTTGGTGGCGGTGGACTGCAAGAATAATCCAACGGAGTTTTATGAGAAATTGGATGGGGTGCGACAGAAGCGGAAGAAGGTTGAGCAGGATGTGCAAAAGATGAGGCGCGTGTTGGCGGAATATGTGGACTCGGTAGGTAAGGTAAAGGAGAAGCTGAATGCGAAAACTAAGTAAGCACAAAAAGTTGGAACGTGGTGGAAAGAATTTAGTGATTCTCGGCGTAGCGTCGGTATTGATTGCTGCTGTTACAACTAGTGTGGCATTGGCGATTTACCATAATTCGGGCGATATTTATTTGGACAGGTCGCGGCCAGGGTTTTTACCGGATGAGGACGAGGTTGAGGATGAAAATGATAAGGTTGATGACGAAGAATATGATTTTACAAAGGATGGGCAATTGACAAAGGAAGATATGGATGAATTTTTGAAGCATCTGAAGGAAGAAATACAGGCGATTGATGATTATAAGAATCCATTTGGAGAAGAGGTACTGTCGGATGAACGTCTTGGGATTCCAGCTGAGGAAAAGAAGGTAGAGGAAGTTCAGACGAGTGAATAATCGGGCGAGTGAAAAGATAGGGGTGTTGGATGGAGCTTGATTTTTATAAAGAAAGAGCTTATACTTAAAAGAGAGGAAATATGAAGCAAAAGCAGCAGGCAAAAAAGAGTATCATGAAAGAATATAAGAAGACATGGATTTTCGGGGTGTTAGCTGTGATTATTTTTGTGGCGGTATTAGGATTATTGATTGTAGGGATGTCTAGTACGATAGAGAGCGTGAAGGAAGAAGCGATTTCGAAGGCGCCTGAGGTAATTTTGGCGAGTGCGGGGGTGTCAGAAGAGAAAGAGATACTGATGCCAGTGTCGTATTATGACCAAAGGTCGGATGAATGCGTAAATATATATGATGTTTCGCAAAGTGCTGCTTTGAATAAGAGGCAGTTTGGTTGGAGTGATTGCGGGTATTATAATAAGGACGTTGAACAGGGGTTAGTTGAATATGATTTGGGGGAGGATCATTTGCCCGTCTTTAAAGCTGGAGAGTTGTTGTCTAATAGGGGAATTGGTGATGCAGAACGATGGTTTAAGGCGGTAGATGGTAAGAGTGCAAGTTATATTGGTGCAATTAAGATGGAATATGTTGCGGCGGGAGCGGTGTTTTCGTTTACAAGGGATGAGTTTTATCCGTTAGATGAGGCGGAATTCAGCAAGGGTGATGTAGTAAATAAAGATGGGCATAACCATTTGTTTACGATGGGGTTTGCAGTGCCGTTTACGGTGTTAGGAAGTGGAGAAGAAAGCTTTGAGGTAGAAGCGGATGATGACACATTTGTGTTCGTGGGGGATAAATTGGCGATTGATATGGGTGGAATTCACGATACGATGATTGGTAAATTTGTGATTCAGGATAATGGTGAAGTTTATGCGGCGTCAGGTGATGAAGAATTGGCGTATACTGGCATTAGATTAACAAAAGATGATGGTTCGATTGTTCGGATATTCCATGCGGATCGCGATGCGGAAGATTCGGTGTTTAATATGAAGTTCGCGGGAATGAATTTGACGATTGTGGACACTAAGATGGCACAAAACGGTAAGGGTGATAGCATGCAGATAGCTTATGATCCGACGGATTTGACTTATCAAGCGCCGTTGGGTGAAAGTGTGGTGATGAAGCCGGATAACACGAGGGGATACATCATAATGGCGACAATTGAGGGGGTGATGATTGTGGCGTTTTCAGTGCTGACTGTAGTGGCAGCTAAAATCGTGATAGATCGTAGGAAACAATAAATAGTATTGATACAGGATTGGTGGTTAACTATTTGCGTGGGGGAGTGATGTTGGCTGGGTGACCGTAGTCTGGAATGATGATGGGAAGTGTGTCGCCGTGGTGGTTTTTGAGAGGGATGTTTAGTTCGTGAGCCAGGGTGTTGACGATACTGGCACCGATACGAAGTCCAGTGAAAGAGCCTGGACCAGACATGAAGGTGATTTCTGAGATGTCTTGGAAGTCTTTGTTGTTTTCTTGCAATTTATCATGAATGAATTTGAGCAGCTGCTCGGCCAAATCGCGGTCGAAATTATGTCGGTATTCTTGATCGTCGAGACGAAGGATGGTCTCAGGGGTGCTGGTATCTAGGTAAAGTTTCATAGGATAATTTCCCTGCCGTTTTCGGTATAGTTGATAGTAATGGTGGTGCGGTCGGTCGGGAGGAGGTTAGCGACGGATTCGCCCCATTCAATAACGATGATGTTATGAGGGTTGGCGAGATTTTCGGCAAGGTCTTCGGACATGAGACCTGGGTCGGTGAGGCGGTAAAAGTCATAATGGATAAGGTGACCATTATTATGGGGGAGGGCGTAAGATTTAGAAATAGTGAAGCTAGGGCTGGTGATGGGTTGCTTGATGTCGAGACCTTCGGCTAAGCCACGCACGAAGGTGGTTTTGCCTGCGCCAACGTCGCCAACAAGTTCGATGACTTGAGGATGATTCTTGGCGAATTGGCGGCCGAAATCGAGCATTTCTTGTTCTGAATGAATAATCATTGTATAATTATAGCATGAAAGTGTATATATCTGGAATATCGGGGACGGGGATGGGTCCGTTGGCATTGATGGCGAAAGCGGCGGGGATTGAAGTTTGTGGATCGGATTTGGCGAAGGGAGCAATTTATGATGAGCTAGTGAAGGCGGGGATCGAAGTTTATATCGGTGAACAAAATGGTGATTATTTGAGAATGCAAATGGAACAAGGAGTGGATTGGTTCGTACACACTTCGGCGTTACCAGAGGGTCATGCAGAATTGGTGGCAGCGCGTGAAGCGGGTGTGAAGGTAACGAAACGGGATGATTTTACAGCGTTTTTGGTGGAGAAGTTGGGACTTAAAATGGTAGCGGTGGCAGGGACGCACGGTAAGACAACAACGACTGCGATGATTGTGTGGGCGAGTTTGAAGGCCGAGCTACCGGTATCTTATATTGTGGGAACGACGCTTGGGTTTGCGCCTTCGGGGGCGTATCATGAGGGTGATAAATACTTTGTATATGAGGCGGATGAATATGACCGAAATTTTTTGAAGTATCACCCGTGGCTTGCGGTGATTCCGGCGGTAAGCTATGATCACCCGGATATTTATCCGACGGAAGACGATTATAAAAGAGCGTTTAAACAATTCAAAGACCAAAGTGGGCAAGTGATTGAATATGTAGATGATAAGATTTGGGAAGATGAAGAGCATGAGGCGATGTACAAAGCGGATGATTTCAAGCTAGCTGGTAAGGCGAGGCGAATTGATGCGGCATTGGCGGCGAACGCGGTAATGACGATGCAGTTTGAAGAGTATTCTGAAAAAGGCATAACAGTGGATTATAATACAGTGTTTTTGTTGGACACATTGAATGAATTTCCAGGCGTCGGGCGAAGATTTGAGAGGTTAAAGGATGGTTTATATACGGATTATGCGCATCATCCGGAGGAAATTGCGGCAACAGTCGAGATTGC
Organism: Candidatus Saccharimonadota bacterium; assembly: GCA_017514765.1. Lineage (GTDB taxonomy): Bacteria > Patescibacteriota > Saccharimonadia > Saccharimonadales > Saccharimonadaceae > Nanosyncoccus. Next base: position 30,998 of record JAFWIU010000003.1, read on the forward strand.
AAAGGAAGAAACAGAGAGGCTTGGGCGAAAAGGGGTAGTGGTGGTGTACCAACCACACCAAAACGTGAGGCAGCATGAAGTGCGGGCTGGATATCGAGAGGCTTTCATGGGGGTTGAAAAAGTGTTATGGTTACCAACGTATTTGACGCGGGAGGATCCGGAATTGCCAGTGATTGAACCGAGCGAGCTTATTGAAGGATTGGCGAATAGTGAAGTGGCGGAAGTGGCTGAGATGGGGGATGAGTTGATGAAGAGGATTGAGGACTATATTGAGGACGGGTATTTGGTGGTGTTGATGACGGCAGGACCGGCGGATGAGTGGCTAAGGCGAGGCTAGGTTTAGTTGTAGGAGAAGTGTGGATTGCGAAATGGGCTGTGAAGCGAGGCTTGAAATGATGAAGTGCTTGTGCTAATATGGTAATATATGGAACAGCACGATAATCGTGAAGAAATGGAAGGTGTTGTGACTAAGGGTTCTGGTTCGGAACGTGGCTTAGTAGCTATTTTTGCAGGGCTTTGTGTTGTAGCGGTGGTATTAGTGGTGGCGATTGTGGTGGTGAATTTGCAGAGTGGGCAGGGGGAACAGAGTAGTGGAGAGGAAGTGAATGGTAGCAAAGTGGTTGAGAATGACGTAGAAAGAGAAGAAGTGAGTATAGATTCTAATGGTAGTTATTACGATGAACTTAATAAGATGCCAGTTGATGAATATATGGCAGAGATGGGGACGAAAATTGATGCAGCAGAGACGGATGAGGAAAAAGGTAATTTGTATCTTGAAAGAGGCTCTAATTTAAGGTATCTTCAAATCGATGAGAAAGAACTAGCTGATTTAGCCTTGAAGGATTTTTATAAGGCGGAAGAGTTGTCGCCAAGTAGGGACTCTGCTTTAGGGATATATCATTATGAAGAAGAGGCTGGCAATACTGAAAGGGCTAAGGAATATTTACAGAAGGCAATAGATAGGGGATATGTGGAAGTGGAGGGTAATGGATAGGATGGAAAAGCGTCTTTTATTTGGTATTGCGATGCTTTGCTTTATGGCTATTGCATTGTTTAATGGTGAAGTGGTTTGGGCTAGACAATGTGTATGCGGCGGTAGTGGTTACACAGCAGTGAGTGCGAGTGAGAATGATTCGATTGCAAATGCATGTAGTCGTTTGAGTAGCAGCGATCGGTCACAAGGTATAATATGGATAAGTGATTCGAGTAGCAATTATAGTATAGATTCAACAATAACTACAACACGGAAGACTGGAACGATGACTATATATTTGCATGGGGCGGTTATCAATGATCCTGGATATGAATCACATGAGGATGCTACCCATATCAAGTTAGTCAAAGGGAGCTCTTCGTTTAGTGGGCAGTGTTTAGGCAGTGATGGTAAGGAATGTAGCAATTACGATGCTTTTATTGGAGAAGTGCCGTCTTCTATGAAACGTCCATTAAATAGACCGTGTGCAAATACTGATTTTGAGTCATATACTAAGTCTATGACTTTGGATATTGGTTGGATAGTGGAACATGAAACACCAACAAGTGAAACAAGTAGAGAAACTGTGTATAAAATTCCTATACAAGTGTTTCGATGCTATGGTTATTCAAATACTCCTGGACCCAATAATACGCATTGTTTTTCAAGTAAGTCGATTTTAAGGATAGTGATTGAAAATCCGGATATTAATATAACTTTAACATCTCATGCTATTGATAAAGATAGTGGTGCGACATTGAAAAGTCCGTGTGCTGCGAGTACGGCTACAATAAAACAAGGAGAGACTAAAAATGTGACTGTGGGTGGATGCCAAGGTCAAGTATCAAATGATTACGTTTTTGTGTGTTGGAGGGATACTCCGAGTGGTGGTTGCATTAGTGATAATGAAGCAAGCTTTACAAAAAGTATTGGTGCGAGCGATGATGTGTATGCAGTGTACGAAACAAGTGAATATGAAGGTCAATCAAAAGTTCCAGGTGGAGTAAATACTGTTACTAAGTGGGTAGCCACTTCTGATACGGCGGCTGGCGCTAAATTTGATATAAAGAAGGGAGTTGTTGAAAATTGTCCAAGTACTGGCTGCAATGTAACGTTTGAGCATAATCTAAGACGGGTGAAGGGTGGTGGAAATGTTGAATATAAGATTACTAAGACTACCACTTATGAATCAATTAATACTACTACGTTAGTGGAATCTAAAAAAGAGATAGGCACAAACGCGGAAAAGGTCGGAGGAGATGAAATTACTTTGTATCCTGGTATGATGGTCTGTGAAACACTTTATTTTAATACTGAGTTATTCCATAGAGACGATTTGGGGACGTGGTCTTTTACAACGGTTTGTGTTTCGGCTCTAGGTAATCCTGTAGGTGATGACCCTACGGGTGATGGTATGTTGATTGATATAAACGTAAAAAGAGGGGAATATGGTGATTATGCAAAGGAAGTCTATGCA
>JAFWIU010000007.1 GCA_017514765.1 Candidatus Saccharimonadota bacterium
ATTCTACCACTAATGGCGGTCTCAGACTCTATGCTGTATGGGTACCTTCACAAGGTAGCCTCCAAAACTCTACCAAGGTAGCTGAATTATGTGGCACTGGGGATAATGCTTTAACTACCGCTCCTACTGACGGTACTGCTGGCCTATCTAGTGTCTCCGCCCTTACCGATCAACGTGATAATGAGACTTACGCCATCGCCAAACTCGCTGACGGCAACTGTTGGATGATTGAAAACCTTCGTCTAGAAGCCGAATACACTAGAGGCGAAGCTAACGAAGCTTTGGCTCAAGGGTATGGTACTAGTGCAACCTATGGTAACTTTATTGGTCTAGCCGATGCAGAATCTGCAAACTTCGGCACCACAATCGCCAACAGTATCTATTACACCGGTAACCAATCTGGTACTGCCAGCATAGATATTGGCACCTCAGATAACCCATACACTCGCATGCCAAGATATAACAATATCAATACTTCTAGCCGCGCCTTAAATCCAACGCTCAATAACGAAGCGCTGTACTCATACGGTAACTATTACACCTGGCACGCCGCAATAGCAAACCTTGAATTTATCCGATACAACAACAACTCTACTGCCAACACATCACTCTGTCCAAGTAGCTGGAGATTACCTCACGGAGATAACAAAGCTAGAATAGAATCAAATGACGATAATGATTATTGGAATTTAGTAGTAGACGCTCTTAATAATGAAACTAAACCAGCCAACTATGATAGCCAAATAAGACCGTATTATACAGGCACAGAAGAGGCTGGACCTGTAATTGGCAAACTGAAAGCATTTCCAAACAACTTCCTTTATTCTGGCGAATACGGTGGTTCATCGAAGCACAGGAGAGGTGACGTGGGAACCTATTGGACCTCCAATGCACAAAGCGACAACGTTGGTGCCTCGTATGTTTTCCACTTAGCGAATACACAAACTGTAGTACCAGGCAGTTATGGTGTTATGAAAAACACCGTTGTGACTATAAGATGCATGGTATCATCCAGTACCTAGGTCAGGCCCTTCTTGTATTTCGACTATAGCACCACCAAATTAAAGAGATTATGGGTGACGTAACAGACAAAGCTATAATGGTTTTCAAGATTAGGAGTTTTATCACCGCCTTCGACACTGTAGTATAATAATACTATGCCAACCAAAGATTCCGACCGCATCAAGAAAGCCGTGACCATGGCTACGAAAGCCCACGAAGGTCAACTCCGTAAGACTGGCGAGCCCTACCTCGTACACCCCTTAGCTGTCAAGAAAATCCTCGAAGAATGGGGTATGGACGAAGACACTATTATTGCTGGTATCTTGCACGATACCATTGAAGACACTGAACTAACCCTAAATGACATCAAACAAGAATTCGGCGAATCCGTCGCCTTCCTCGTTGACGGCGTCACCAAACTCAGCACCGCCAGAAACGGCATGCGTGACATCGACACCTATCTTCCAGCCACTAAAGACAACTTTCTGCGACTAATGATTGCGCTCGGCGATGACATCCGCGTCCTCATTATTAAACTCGCCGACCGTCTCCACAACCTCCGCACCTTGAGCGCTCTCCCACCCGACAAACAGAAAAAAATCGCCAAAGAATCCCTCGAGGTTTTCGCACCCCTCGCCGACCGTCTTAATATGGGTTTACTACGCGTCGAGATGGCCGACCTTTCCTTCAAATACGTCAATCCCAAGCGCTTCGATGAACTGAAAAACCTCATCGACAAATACAACAAATCCGCCGAGAAATCCCTCCAGAAAATCGAACAAGAAGTTAGCCAGGCTCTGAAAAAAGAAAAAATCGCCTTTTCCATCTCTGGTCGCGTGAAGTCGGTTTACTCGCTTCACAAAAAACTTGCCAAACACAATCAGAACATCAACGAAATCTACGATCTTACCGCCCTACGCATTATCGTCGACGATATCACTGACTGCTATCTTACACTCGGCATCATCCACTCGCTTTACATGCCCATGAACGGGCGCATCAAGGACTATATCGCCATGCCCAAGCAGAACGGCTATCAATCTCTTCACACCACCGTCATTACGAAGGACAAACGCATCGTCGAATTCCAAATTCGCACTAAGGAAATGCACGAATACGCCGAGCGTGGGTTGGCCGCCAGTTTCTATTACAACGAGCAAAAGCTCACCGAGAACTACAAGAAAGGGAAGATCGAGCATCTTCCTACCAACCTCCTCTGGATTACCGAACTCCAAATGACCGCCGCCAAACTCCGCGAAGGGAAGAAGGTCGACCTCAAGAAACTCAAACTCAACCTTTTTTCAGACAAAATCTTCGTCTACACTCCAAAAGGTGACATTATCGATCTTCCTAAAGGCGCCCTCCCTCTAGATTTTGCCTACAGACTTCACTCCGAAATCGGCGACCACGTCGTCGGTGTCAAGATTAATGGCAAGATGAGTAACCTAAACAAAAAATTAGAACACGGCGATGTGGTTGAGATTCTCACCAACAAAAACCAAACCCCCAAACAATCCTGGCTTGACAAAATCTTCACCTCTCACGCCCGTTCGAAGCTCATGCGCGCGCTCCGTCCCAACTCAAGCCAAGAAACCAAGAAAAAACGCAAGCCTCGCAAACAATAAAAATGGAGCCGATGGCAGGGATCGAACCTGTGACCTGCTCGTTACGAATGAGCTGCTCTACCAACTGAGCTACATCGGCACCTAGCATTGAATAAAGTACTTGTTACATTATAACACATTTATGATATAATCGTAATAGTTAAAGGAGAAAGTATGGCAAAAGCAGAAATTATCAAGCGACCAGTTGAACAGGTTAGTAACGATATTAAGAGATCCGCCTGGTCAGCCGTTATTGAGTCTCTAGCTTTGATTGTCTTAGGGGTGCTGTTTATCGTCTTGCAAGATACTATGATTAGGGTGCTAGCCTATATTATCGGCACATTCTTCATTATTAAGGGCGGTTTTCAAATCATCAACTACTTCATCGAGAAAGGTCAAAGTGATTTCTTCAATAATGGATTGCTGTCCGGAGTTGTTTCAGTATTAATTGGTCTCGCCGCTTTATTTGTCGGTGAAGATATTGCTAATGTCTTTCGTATCATCATCGGTGTAATCATCATCTATGAAGCACTTGTGCGTATCAATACTGCTTCAAAGCTCGCCACCGTCAAAATTGACTCTTGGAAATACATCCTCATCATCGCCCTCATTATGCTTGTTATCGGCGTATTCATCACCTTTAATACTGGTGCCGTTGTTACTCTGATTGGTTGGATGATGATCCTCACCGGAGTCATCGGCATTGTTGGCGACGCTATGTTTATCCAGCACGTTAATAGTCTTGTGGAGCAATTAACTAAAGAATAAAATGAAAACCATCAAAGAAGATTTTATCGAATTGTATCGCAATGAACGGGGAATCATCATCCTCATGATTTTCAATTTTCTCATCGCTGCCGGGATCTTCGTCTTTTCAATTATCAAACTCAATCCGAACAGCCCAGTGGTCAAAATCGGCTATGGTGACATCGGTGGCTATCGCGACGGCTCGTGGTTCGATATGTTTGCCTTTCCGCTCCTAGCGGTTACATTTGGCATCCTCCACACCCTACTTGCCACTCGCATTTTCCGCAAACGCGGTAGTGGTATGACTAAGTTTTTCTTGCTTGTAACTACCTGTCTTATCTTTGGTACTCTGCTAGTTCTAATCCGTCTTCTGAAAGAGGGTTAATGCGTAGGAATCTCGAAATACCTCAGGGTAAGCGCACGCCGCTCTATCGTTTTCTCGAAATCCTACCGGGCTTCATCTCGTATGGAGCCGTTATTCTTTTGTTCATTCTGTCATGGCTTAACCCAGTACTCGGCGCTATTTATTTGTTCACTCTCATTTCTGCCACTTTAGTCAAAGCCATCGGTGTTGCCTACCGCACCGTACAAGGGAACGAAGTCATCAAACGTGCTACACGTGTAGACTGGCGAGGCCGGATCGAAGATTTAGAAAACCCTCACGATTCCTATGAGCGTCTCGTTGACAGTGGCAATAACAGTTACCATTTTGAAGAACATATCAACAATCTCAAAATGCTCGCCACTATGACCGAGCAGTACCCCAAACCGTCCAAAATATACCACATTGTCATCATGACTGCTTATAACGAGGGCATCGAAATCCTAGATCCCTCCATCAAAGCTGTCGAAGACACTACTTTTCCTAATGACCATATCATTTTCGTCCTAGCTTACGAAGAGCGGGGTGGGGAAGCCATCGAACAAACCGCCGAAGCTCTTGCTAAGAAATACCACAATACCTTCAAAAAGTTCCTCTTAGTCAAGCATCCCGCCGATCTTCCTGGCGAAGTGGTTGGCAAAGGCCCAAATCTTACCTACGCCGGTCAAGCCGTAGCGGAATACGTTGCCGACAAGCATCTTTCAGTCGAGAATATTATCGTTACCTCACTGGATAGCGATAATCATATGCACCCCAAGTATCTTGATTCCGTTGCCTACGAGTTTATTACACATCCTAACCGCCAGCGGCTCAGCTACCAGCCAGTCTCACTTTTCACTAATAATATTTGGGATGCTCCCGCTCCCAGTCGCGTCATTGCTGTGTCCAACTCCTTCTTTAACGTCATCACTACCATGCGACCTCACGTGCTCCGTAATTTTGCCAGTCACTCTCAACCCCTTCAGGCTCTCGAAGCCATGAATTTCTGGTCTAAACGCACCATCGTAGAGGATGGTCACCAGTATTGGCGCAGCTTGTTTTTCTTCAGCGGCGATTATACCGTGCTACCTATTCGCATTCCAATCTATCAAGACGCCGTGATTGATACCACCTTCTGGAAAACCCTCAAAGCCCAATTCATTCAAGTTCGCCGCTGGTATTATGGCGCTTCTGATGTTGCGTATGTTGGCTCCAAACTTTTCGTCTCGAAAGATAAACGTTACATGCCATTCTGGCAACTTTTTCCCAAATTCCTCCGTCTTCTTGATGGTCACGTCACGCTTGCCATTATGGCGCCAATTATTACTTTTGGCGGCTGGGTGCCCATGATTATGAACGTCTCCTCTCATGATATGGTAATATATAATCTTCCCAACATCATTAGTATTATCGAAACTATCGCCTCCATCGGTCTTTTGATTACCGTCATGGTATCATTTAGTATTCTTCCTAAGCGTCCTGCCAAATATCGCAAAGGTCGCAATCTCCTCATGATCTTACAGTGGATTCTAATGCCGGTTACTTCTATCCTCTATCAATCCATCGCTGCCTATTATGCCCAAACTCGCCTCATGCTCGGTCTCTACATGGAAAAGTTCGACGTTACCAAAAAAATCGTCAAGCAATAATTTCATTGCAGCCTCTATGTAGCCCTTTTGTTTAAATATAAATTGTGGCATAATGATATTATGCAAATCGAACTAACTCAATTCTATGCTCGTCTTGGCGCCATCGCCCTAATTATGATTCTGGGGTTCTGTCTTGGCAAATGGAAGATGATCTGCACCAAAACCAACCAAGAGCTCACTAATCTCCTCCTTACTGTGTTTATGCCTGCCTCGCTCTTTGTAGCCTTTCCTAGTGAATATGACACTTCTACTTTTAATCTCTTTACATCTGGACTTATCGCCGGCGTTCTTGTAATGCTGATGTTAATTATTCTATCCAGAATCATTTTTAACAAAACTTGGCTGAAAGGTGATTTGCGCTACGAGTCGCAATTTGCCTTAATTTTCAATAATGCCACCTTTCTCGGCTATCCTATCGTTGCCAGCACCTTCGGGCAGACTGGTGTAGTCGCCTACTGTGGCTTCATCATTGCATTTAATGTCGCTTTATTCTCCTACGGTATTTGGCTGTTTGAACACAAAATCACCACCAAACTCATTAGAAGTGTCGTCACTAACCCCAACATTATCGCTGTGCTACTCGGTATGCTCCTCTTTCTTTCCGGTATCACACTCCCCAGCTTCATTACGGATGCTGTCGGCTATGTTGGTGGCGCTACCACGCCACTTTCCATCATTTGTATCGGCTTCATGTTATCTCGCGCCAATCTGAAAACTATCCTGACCAAGTGGCGCCTCATTGTGATTGCTACTATCCAGCTCATCGTCGGACCAGTCATCACTTACTTCATGCTCACTTGGCTCAGATTCCCGACGGAAGTTATTGCAGTCTGTACGCTCATCCAAGCCCTCCCCACCGCCACCTCTCTCGGCCTCTTCGCCACCAAATATGGCGGCAACAACATTGAATCTTCCGAACTCGTCACCGTCTCCACCATCCTCTCGGTCGTAACCATGCCATTGATGGTCCTATTACTACTCGGGTAACGCTTGTCATTTGACATTTTTTTGTCGCGGCATGTATTATTAAATCATAAGGAATATAGCGTTAGGAACTATATTCTATTGGGTTAGTTCTAGTCGGCGTTACCGACTAGAATTTTTTCTTCGGCTTCCTCACCATACTGAGGAAAAATCTTTGCCTAAACCATCAAATTTATATTATACTCGTATCATGAACAAGCTCATGACTAATTCTTCTGCATCTCTAGTATGTATTATCATTAGTATCACACTTCTTTCTGGTATAGCTTTATCTTCCTCTACTGTCTCTGCTAATAATGACGAAGTCATAGACACAGTACAATTAACTGTTCCAGTAGCCTGTACTATGAACGGTACTGGCACTACTCATACAGCTACACTAAATCCAGGTACTTACTCAGGTGTTAGTGGTAGTGAATATGAAAACGGTATCGGTAAGACTACTCTAACTGCTATCTGTAATGATGATAATGGCTTTGCTATCTATGCCATAGGCTTTAC
>JAFWIU010000008.1 GCA_017514765.1 Candidatus Saccharimonadota bacterium
AATCTATTAAACTCTGTTTTAGTTAATCTATTTCGTTTAATCTCTGCATGAATTGAGGATGGGTTTTTATCTAATTTCTTAGCGCATGCGACGATAGAAATCTTTTCATCCAAAAATCCCTCTAACTTAATTCTCTCTAATGGTGTAAAATGTTTATGAGACATAGCTCACCTCCTGTTTATTGGTTTGTAATTCAAATACCATTTTACAGGATGATACGGGTTATGTCTCTTTTTTGTGAAAAGTCTTGGCTTTTAAGTTAGAATCTAAGTGAATTCTATTGCAAACCCATAATCATTATGCTAAACTAAGACTAGCAATTAAAAAGGAAATACATGAAAACAGTTAGGCTTCAGTATAAAGATTACCATTCACATGATTCTTTAGTTCATACGCATTACTATGTATTACTAGGCCTTATTACTATCACTCTCCTTTCTGGATTAACTCTAACTAGTTCTATTACTTCCGCTACTGATGATTCTATAGTAGATGAAGTAAACATCACCGTCCCAGTCTCCTGTACTCTTTCTGGCACAGGCATGAATACTCACAATGCTAATATAGTAAATGGCACCTATCAAGCAGATATAGGTACTACCACATTAAAAGCCTTCTGCAATGATAACGCGGGATTTGCTATATACGCTACTGGATATACAGGAAATACCATAGGAGAAACTAATAGCAATAAACTGGTAGGAACAAATGCTTCTAATAATGCCACTATAGTTACAGGTCTTGCTACATCTACTCCTAACCCTGATGAATCTAATTGGGCCATGAAACTAACAGCTACTTCAGATTCTGGTGATACATCTGGCACTAATGCTCTTACTATTGATTCAGCTCCTAATATCATAAATGGTACTCCATCACAAGAATCAGCATCATTTAGTTCCTATCATACAGTACCAAACGAATACACTAAAGTAGCTCATAAAAACTCAGCCACCAATATGGATACTACGAATGGAGGAGCCACCCTTACTACTACCTATGCCACATACATCAGTAAGACTCAACCAGCTGATACTTATACTGGGCAAGTAATCTACACACTAGTTCATCCAAGTGATACCGTAGCCCCACTTTCCCCGCAACCACAACCATCTACTGCTGGTTATATTACTTACTATGCCAATGCATTTAACGCAATAGGCACTATGGCTAATCAATCAGCAAGTGATAGTGAGTTAATAATACTTTACCCATCCAATTTCTCTAGAATTGGTTATGGCTTTGCAGGCTGGAGCGATAAATATGATTACGCTACTAATCCTGATGCCCACTTCTATGGCCCAAATGAAGACTTTACTACTCCATCAGATTTAACTATTAAAGGCCTATCACTCTATGCTGTATGGATTAAATCAGAAGGGAGTCTCCAAGACGCTAATAAAGTAACTGCTCTATGTGGTACTAATGGAGTAGGTGGCTCACTCACTACTGTCCCAAATGATGGTACCGCAAACCTCGCAAGTGTAACAGCCTTAACTGATCAAAGAGATAACCAAACCTATGCCATTGCTAGACTAGCAGACGGCAACTGTTGGATGATAGAAAACCTAAGACTAGAAAACACTGCTACTACAGGAGCTACTAATACTGCTCTAGCTCAAGGCTATCACTCTAGCTTTACAGGTTTAGCTAATCCAGAAGACCCATCTTCATTCGACAATGTCACTACTGCCAACTCCTTATATAGTATTGATAGTTCTACTGAAAATAATATTTCAGGAAGCTATCAGGCTTTTAGATTCCCACGTTACAACAACTACAACACCCAACAAAGAGCAGAAAATACTAGCAATACAGATGTGAATACCTATTCATATGGCAATTACTATACTTGGCATGCTACTATAGCTGATACTACTCGTTATACAAATGGTGATCATGGTACTACTTCCATCTGTCCTGCTGGTTGGAGAATACCACAAGGAAACACTACAGCGTCAGGATTTGGTAAATTAGATGTGGATATGGGTGGTACTGGCGCAAGTCAACGTGCCAGAGAAGCCTCCAATAGATGGCGTAAATATCCTAACAACTTCCTCCACTCCGGCACACCGTCAGCTAACAGTAGAGGCAGACACGGCTGCTATTGGTCTTCTACTACGAGTGGTACTTACTCCTCTTATATATTTGATCTTAACTCTCTCAATACCTACAGTGTCTCTCCGGGAGACGATGGTAGCTTTAAGTACTACGGTCGTAGTATTAGGTGTACAGCTATTGGCTCGTAGTCTGTCTACTCCCTAGTATGATTTTCCACATAGTTCCATAGGATATTTAGCTGAAGGGTTTGATTATATGGCAATTATTTTAAATTGCATGCATACAAAAAATTATTTTAATAATTGTCGATTGTCTTAAATGGTCATTTTGCTCGCTACTTCTTTAAGGGAAATATGATATAATTTGGGATATGACTAAGGCGCTGATATTTGATAGTTATTTTGATGATTATCGGGGGGTGGTGTTATATGTGAGGATTTTTGAGGGGGAAATTCCGAAAAATGCGGAGATTTTAATGATGGCGGCGGGAGTAAAGGGGTTAGCGCTTGAGGTGGGAGTGCTGACGCCTAAGATGGCACCGAGAGAGTCTTTGAAAGTAGGGGAAATTGGGTATATTGTGACGAATCTTAAAACTACGCGTGAGGCGAAGGTGGGTGATACGGTGACGCTCGCGAAAGGCTTGATAGTACGAGAAGTTGAAAATGGTCACGAGGTGGTAGATGCGGATGGTGAAGTTCTGAAGCCGCTACCTGGGTATAAGAATGTACTGCCTTTCGTATATGCGGGGTTTTTCCCAGTATCTAATGATCAATATAAAGATTTGAAGGAGGCGATTGAGAAGCTGGCGCTGTCAGATTCGGCGCTCCGGTATGAGCCAGAAAATTCGCCAGTGTTAGGGTTTGGACTTAGGATTGGTTTTCTCGGGCTACTTCATATGGACATCATAAAGGAGAGATTGGAACGGGAGTTTGGACTAGATTTAATCGTGACGAATCCGTCTACAAACTACGAAGTGGTAATGAATAATGGAGAGGTGCGCGACATAAAGTCGGCTTCGGATTTGCCGGATGCTTCGGAGATTAAAGAAATCCGAGAGCCGTGGGTAAAAGGTGAGATTATTTTGCCAAAATCGATGATTGGAAATGTGCTGAATTTGATAAACGAAAAGCGTGGGCATCAGACAAATTTGAGTTACATTGAAGACCGGGCGGTGATTGATTTTGAGGCGCCGATGGCGAATTTGTTGACGGATTTTTATGATCAACTCAAGTCGGCGACGAGCGGGTACGCGTCGTTTAATTATGAGCTGGACGGATATCGGGCAGAAGATTTGGTGCGAGTGGACTTTTTGGTGGGGGGACATAAGATGGATGCTTTGTCAGTGATGGCGCATCGCAGTGAGGCGGATGGGATTGGACGTGAAGTGACGAAGAAACTCAAAGAAGTGATTCCTAGACAGAACTATGAGGTGGCACTTCAAGCGGCGATTGGGGCAAGAATTATTGCGCGGGAGACGATTGGTGCGTATCGGAAGGATGTGACGGTGAAGATTCATACTGGCGATAGAGATAGAAAAGCTAAGCTACTCGAAAAGCAAAAGCGTGGTAAGGCACGGATGAAGCGATTTGGGAAGATTGATATTCCGTCGGAAGCGTTTACTGTGATGCTGAAGAGAGATTAATAAATTTCAGCCGTGCGGTCTAGTATTTTGAAACTGCTTGTGTTATGATGAGTATATAATAGAAATAAGGTAATATTTTAAAAAATGAATAATACGAGCAATTTATTAAATAAAGGCTCGCGACACACCTTAAACATACTAATAACAATAACACTTTTATCTGGCACTATTCTAGCTTCTACTTTAGTTTCTGCTGATAATGATTCTGTGGTAGATGAAATCAATATCACTGTTCCAGAATCTTGTTCTATTTCTGGTACTGGTATGGATTCTCATAATGCTAATATAGCTAATGGTATATATACTGCAGATATTGGTACTACTACTTTGCATGCTTTTTGTAATGATAATGAAGGCTTTGCTATCTATGCCGCTGGATATACTGGAGATGAGATAGGAGGTACAAATAGTGATAAGCTAGTAGGAACAACAGCTAGTGGTAATGCAGTAATAGAATCAGGTCTAGCTACATCAGCAGGTAATCCTGATATATCTAACTGGGCTATGAAATTAGCCATCACACAAGATTCTGGTGATACAACTAGCACTAATGCTTTTACGATTGATTCTGCTCCTAATGTAGACCTTCCTAGTCAAGCAGAATCAGGAACTACTGAGGCTCCATTTAGTAGCTATCATGTAGTACCAAATGAATACACCAAAGTTGCTCATAAGAACTCAGCTACCGATATGACCGAATCTACTGGCGGAGTTAAACTTACTGCTACATACGCAGCCTACATTTCTAAGACTCAGCCAGCTGATACTTACTCTGGGCAAGTAATCTATACCATGGTTCATCCATCATCTGCTGTAGCTGGTAAACTAAATGTAAACTTTGATGGTAATGGTTTGACCTTCCCGAATGGCAAATCTACTAACCTAGTAGCCTACGAAGCGACTGAAACCGAAACTACTGGTACTGTAACTAAGAAGTCTTATACTGGTTCATATAACGAAGAAGGTGCCTTTTATAATTATGGAGTGCCAGCTGGCAATAAGGTTGTAACTATTGATGGAGCTGAAAGTATCCATATCGCAGTAACCTATGGTGCTCCGCAAAACAACAGTGGTCCACCGAGCGATTTGTATATCTTTGCCGGAAATCATCCTGACTATACGAATTCTAACAGTGCGGATGGGTTAGCAAGTTGCGGTTCAACTAATTCAGTTAATGGCGCTTTCTCTTCTACGGGTAGTAGTGGCTCACAGATAACAATGGAATGTGATATCGCTAGCGATTCGGTAACGTTCTATGATTATAGTGCAGATACTCATAATGCTGCCTCCATGGGTTACTATGCCGTAATCACCGGTCAAAGCACCATCACTTCCTATGAAAAGACTGCTACTTCTGGTACTTATCAAACTCCGACTACTAGAACTAACCAGGACGTCTTCCTGGGTTGGAGTACCAATCCAAATGCTAATGCTGACGCCGAAGAGCCACTATACACTAACGAAGCAGACTTTATCGCTAATGCACCATACACAAATATAGACAATACGGTTACTATATATGCAGTCTGGGGTAAAACCTTCAATGCAGCCTATGCTGATGCAAATAAATCACAACTATCTGGTCATTATAAAATGCAAGATGGTACAGAAGAACTATGTAAAGAAATCTACGTCGGTGCTACAGAAACACTCATAGACACAAGAGACAACACTACCTATATGGCGGGAAGATTGAAGGATGGTAACTGCTGGATGTTAGATAATCTCGCACTTGATCCAACAAATTCCACCACTGCAGCGAATATGAATGCATCAAACACTAACGCTACTCAGGAAGCCATCACTAACTTACTTAATGGTGGCAGTAGTGCTGCTGGATGGAGTAGTGTAGCCGTAGAGAACAAAACTACTAGATGGGATACGACAAACAATGCCTATGAATATCCATATGTTAATAATCAAAGTAAAGACACTCTCGTTACATCCTATGGCCCAGCTTCAGCAAGCGGGCAAGCCAAAGTAGGCATCTACTACAACTACTGTGCTGCATCTGCTAGTACTTACTGTTACGCTTACGTAGGTGGTAGTGGTATAGATGTACCGGATACTCTCATTGACGCTCCTCAAGACATCTGCCCAGCTAACTGGAGAATGCCTACTGGTAGTAATACTGGAGAATACTCTACTTTAGCTCAAAAATACACTAATACTGCTACAGAAACCAACAGTCTCCAATATAACTTATCTACGCCTTTGTCGGGCTACTACTACGATGATGCCGCGAGCAGTCAGGGTAGCCATGGCTACTGGTGGTCTTCTACCTACTACGGTAGGTACGGCATGTACAACCTATACGTCGATCCGACTAACGTGGACCCGAACGACGACGGCTATCGCTACATTGGTCTATCTATGAGATGCTTGATGGCTGAGTAGCGTATTGTATGAGCTAGGTTGTTTCCCCTAGAACCCCTAAAGAGGCGAGATGATGTATATTTTGGGTGAATTGTGGTATAATTGATGGTGGAATATTATAATTTGATTGTTATTTGTTAACCCGCTGGTATAGAGAAAAATATCAGCAAAAACAATTAGAAAGGAAATTATGGAAATTGTAATTCCAATAATTGCCGCCGTAGTGGGTGTAGCCGCTGGGGCGGGTGGAATTTTTGCGTATAATAAACGCAATGAAAACGGGGGGAAGGAAAAGGCGGATGATTTGGTGCGGAAGGCGAAGCGTGAGGCGTCGGATATTGTGCTGAATGCAAAGAAAGAAGCAGCGCGGGTGACCGAGCAGAATCAGGCGGAGGAGAACGAGCGACGTAAGGAATGGCGACGTACTGAGAACCGTTTGAGTGAACGTGAAGCGACGCTCGATACGAAGCTGGATCAGCTCGAGAAGAAGACGGAGAAGTTGACGCGTGAGGAAAAGGAGCTCGAAGATTTGAAGAACGAAGTGCGGGACATTCGAACGAAGCAGCATGAGAAGCTGGAGAAGATTGCGGGGCTGTCAAAGACTGAGGCGCGCGAGAAGCTGATGAAGATGACAGAGAATGATATTAAGCAGGATCTCGCTGGGCTAATTGTGAAAGAACAAAAGGAAGTGAAGCACGATGTAGATGAGGCGGCGCAGGCGCTACTACTTACAGCAATGGAGAGAATGTCGTCTGAGGTGACGGCGGATAGAACCGTGACAGCGTTGAAATTGCCGGATGATGATTTGAAGGGTCGGATTATTGGTAAAGAGGGTCGGAATATTCAGGCATTACAGCGAGCGACCGGTGTAGATATATTGGTAGACGATACGCCTGGTATGATAGTATTGTCGTCGTTTGATCCGATTCGCCGGCAAGTGGCGAGGTATGCACTCGAGAGATTAATGAAGGACGGGCGGATTAATCCGGCTTCGATTGAGGAATCGGTAGCCCGTGCAGAACGTGAGATTGAAAAGGAAGTAGTAAGAGCCGGTGAGGATGCAGCGCGCGAAGTGGGGGTGGTGGGGATCCCACGGGAGATTTTGCATCTACTTGGTGAACTAAAATTCCGGACTTCATATGGGCAGAACGTGTTACTGCACTCGATTGAGATGGCGCATGTGGCGGGGATGATTGCGGAAGAAATTGGCGCAGATAAACGGATTGCGAAGACGGCAGCGCTACTTCATGACATGGGTAAAGCGGTAACACATAAGATTGAAGGTAAGCATGCAGATATTGGCGCGGAGCTCGCGAAGAAATACGGTATGTCGGATGAAATTGTGCATGCAATTGCAGCGCATCATGATGATATCGAGCCGACGACGCCAGAAGCGATTATTGTGAAGATATGTGATGCGATGTCGGCTGCTCGTCCGGGGGCTCGGAATATCTCGGCGGAGAATTTTGCGGAGAGAATGCGTGACCTTGAGAACATTGCAACTTCGTTCCCAGGGATTGATAAGGCCTACGCGATATCGGCTGGGCGTGAAATTCGTGTGATTGTGGAGCCGAAGCAGATTGATGATTTGTCAGCGCTGAAATTAGCACGCGATATTGCGAATAAGATTGAGGCGACGATGTCGTATCCGGGTATTATCAAAGTGAACGTGATTAGGGAAACGCGCGCTGTGGAATATGCTAAATAATTACTTTTTGTGATAGATGAGATAGTAGCCGCTGGCGACGATAATGGCGCCGCCGATGAGGTTGCCGAGGGTGACTGGTAGGAGATTGTGAAATAGGAAGTCATCGATGGTGGGGATGGCGGCACTAGCAAAGGCGCCTTGAAGCATGCCGGCGGGGATGTAGAACATGTTGGCGACGGAGTGCTCGAAGCCGCTGAGGACGAAGAGCATAACGGGGAAGAAGACGGCGGCGATTTTGCCGGTGACGGTGTTGGCGCTGAAAGACATCCAGACAGCGATGCAGACTAGGATGTTGCAAAGGATGCCGCGAAGCATGGCTTCGAAGAAGGGAAGGTTAGTCTTGGCGACGGCGGTATTAATAATAATATCGGAAGATTGATTGAAGACACCACTTAAGGTAACGAGAGCAGCGATGAAGAGGGCGCCAATAAAATTGCCGAGAAAAACTAGGGACCAGTTTTTGAGGAGCTTGGTAAGGGAGATTTGGCGATCGAAAAGGGCAGCGAGCATGAGATTGTTGCCGGTGAACAGTTCGCTGCCGGCGACGACGACCATAGCGAGGCCAGCGGTGAAAATGCAGGCGCCGGCGATTTTGCCGCCGTAAATGTTGCCGAAAGTGGCACCGGTGGCGGCGAGGGCGATAAACATACCGGCGAAGATGCCGAGTAGGAGTATTTGCCACCATTTGAGGTTGGCTTTTTGCTTACTAATAGTGATAGTTTTGTCTAAGATTTGTGCTGGCGTCAGCATATATACCTCCTCATTATTGCCACACCCGTTATTATACTTATGATTATAGCAGGTTTAGTCGCTGACGTCGATATCTAATGTGATGTGGAGTTCGTAATCTGGGTATTTGGCGTGGATTTCGTCATAGATGTGTTGATAGAGGCTTTCGCGGTTGTTGGCGGCGAAGTCGATGATAATGTCGAAACTGATGATTTTTTCTGCTTCGTTTAGATAGAAGCCGTGCATTTCGAGGACGCCTTGGTGCGAGAAGACAATGGAATGGATGTCTTGTTGGATTTTCTGGATGGCTTTGTCGGTAGTGTTGACAGAGTAAACACCGATGGTGTGAAGGATAACGCCGAAACTCGCGAGAATGTTTTGGGAGATGCGGCGGGAGATTTGGTCGAGTTCGGCGACGGTGAGAGTATCTCGGACTTCGATGTGGATGGAGCCTAAGTATTTATCGGGACCATAATCGTTGAGAACGAGATCAAAAGCTCCTTCGACGTCAGGGTCTTTCGAGACGGCTTGTTTGATTTTTTTAGTGAGGGTGCTTTCGGCGCGGGTGCCGAGGATGTTGTCGACGGAGGATTTGATGAGGTCGATGCCAGTTTTGATGATGTAGAGGGAGACGAGGACGCCGACGTAGGCTTCGAGGTCGATACGCCAAACCATGTAGATGATGGTGGAGGCGAGGACGGAGATGGAGAGAAGGCCGTCGTTGAACGCGTCGATGCCGCTTGCAACAAGGGAGTCGGAGTGAACTTTCTTGCCGGTGTTTTTGACGAAGAGACCGAGGGCGAATTTGATGATGATGCCGGCGACGAGGATGATGATGGTGACGGTGTTGTATTCGGGAGTTTCGGGGTTGATGAGTTTCTTGATGGATTCAGTGAGGGCGGTAATGCCGGCGTAGAGGACGATGGCGGAGACCACGAGTGAAGTAACATATTCGATGCGGCCGTGACCGAAGGGATGGTTGCGGTCGGGGGCTTTGCCGGCGAGTTTGGTGCCGATGATCGTGATGATGCTAGAGAGGGCGTCACTTAAGTTGTTGACGGCGTCGGTGATGATGGCGATGGAATTGGACATGAAACCGACTGCGGCTTTGAAGCCGACAAGGACGAGGTTTGCGAGAATGCTGAGGATGCTGGTCTTAATGACGATGGATTCGCGTTTGGACTTCATATTGTTTTATTATAACATAGTCGTATTATGTTAATGATTGTTCTGTTCGTCTTCGAATTGCATGGCTTGGCAGATTTTACAGAGGTGGACTGATTTATCTTCTGGGGCGAGGGGAGCACCGCAAATGTCACAAGTTTCGGTATTCATGGTGTCATTATAGCATATATTATATAATAGGTATATGAAGCAGATTTGTGAGTATAGGGAGCTTAAGAGCGCGTTGGCGGAGCTTGCGGAGGACGAGTACCGGGAGTTTTGCATGAAAGGAATCCCGAGTGAGAGGCCGTTTATTGGGGTGAGGATTCCACTGGTGCGGGAGGTAGTGAAGAGAGTGCCTGATGAGAGGATTACTGAGTTTTTGATGGTGGAGCCGGTGGCAATTGAGGAGGTGCTCGCGAGAGGGATGATGATTTGTCGGTTGCCGTATGAGGATATTGTGGGGCCTTGTGATGATTTAAATGGTCGGTCGTGGTTTGATTCGCAGATTTCCTATATTGATAATTGGTGTACATGTGATACTTTTTGCTCGGGAGTGTGTCGGAAGATAGGGAAACACTGGGAAGAATTTTTGGAACTAAAAGTGGATGGGTTGCTAGGAGCTAAGGATGAGTTTGCGGTAAGAGCAGGGCTGGTGATACTAAAATGTGGATATGTGAGTGAGGATTATCTTGCGGTGATATTTGACCGGGTGGAGGGGTTGGCTCATCGGGAGGAGTATTATGTGCGGATGGCTATAGCGTGGCTCGTCGCGGAGTGCTTTATTAAATATCCAGAGGTGACTTTGGGGTATATGAAAGTGTCGAAACTTCCGAAGTGGACGTATAACAAGACGATTTCGAAGATTTGTGATTCGTATCGGGTGGATGAGGAAACAAAAGAAATGTTAAGAAAAATGAGGAGGTAAAATGAAAAGAGAATTGGTAGTATGTAAAGCAGAAATGGCGATTTGAGTTAATAGAGGAAGGAGATAAAACGAAATGAAACTTGAATACTTGGGGCATGCGTGTTTTCGGATTGACGGGTGTTTGGTGATAGATCCGTACAAGGATGGGTCGGTGCCGGGGCTGGAGCCGCTTAGGGTGACGGCGGCAAAAGTGATTTGTACACATGGACATGCAGATCATAGTGGGGTGGAATGTGTGGAGCTTGATGGGAGTGAATGTAATTTGAAGATTTCTGAGGTGGCGAGTTTTCATGATGATGCTGGCGGAAGGTTGAGAGGACCGAATACGATATTTGTAATTAAAAATTCTGACGGTGAAAAATTGGTGCATCTCGGGGATTTGGGACATTTTCCGAACGATGAGCAGCTTGCGGCGATTTCTGATGCGGATTATTTGCTGATACCGGTGGGTGGGTATTATACGATTGACGCGGAAATGGCGGTGAAGATTTGTGAAGCGGCGCGACCGAAATGTATCATTCCGATGCATTACCGGACGGCTACGTCGGGATATCCCGAACTAGCGACGGTGGATGAGTTTGTGAAGCTGGCGGAGAAAAGAGGGATGGGCGAACAATTAATGGTTGTGTAAAAAGAGAATAGTTTTGTGTTGATTTTTTAGAGGTGAAACTTCTTGCGGTTTATGGTGCTTGTGCTATAATGGTAGTATGCGAGTGTGGAGAGGAAAGATATTGTTATTGGTGTCTGCTTTCTTTCTGATTTTGATGGCTTGTACTGGCGCTAGTGTTTGTGCTGAGGATGAGACGATTAGCATTTCGATTTCTGATGATTCGGTGGTGATGAATTTGATGCAGGGAGAGTTTGGCGAGGAAACGCAGACGATTGAGGCTTGGACATCGAATGAGGCTGGGTATACAGTTGGGATGAGAACGACGGGAACGAGTAGTGCGCTTACGAATGTGACAGATGATAATTATACGATTCCGACGTTTACTCTGCCGACCGGTGAGGATAGTATTCCTGTGGATGAACTGGGTGGTGGATATGGTTATAGTATAGATGGTGGAGAACATTATCTGCCGGTACCGGAGCCATCAGCGACAAAGGCGACGACTTTGTTTAAGACTACGACTGCTGGTACGAATGAGCACGAGTTGACTTTTGGGGTGAACGTGCCGATGGGAACTGTGGCGGGGACGTATGTGAATACTTTTGTGATTGAAGCAGTGGTAAATCTGGAGCCTTGCGCGATGGAAAGCATTTGCTATTTCGGGAATGGAGACGATGGCGAAGGCGTAATGGAGAATCAGGAGTCTGTGGTGTCTGGTAGTAGTGTAATGTTGAGGCCGAGTAATTTTTCGAAGCCTGGATATGGGTTTGTAGGATGGAATACAGAGATTGACGGGACTGGAACAACTTATGGGCCGAGTCAGACGATTACGGTGGGGGATTTATCGGAGGAAGGGTTGCAATTATATGCTAAATGGGTGCAATCTGCTGGGGATTTGCAGGGATGGAGAGGCTGTGAAACGATGAACGTGGGGGATGTGACGGCGCTCACAGATACGAGAGATGGTAATACTTATGCGGTGGCAAAATACGCGGATGGTAAATGTTGGATGATGGAGAATCTAAGGCTTGATTTGTCGGATCCGGATGTGACGATTAGTGCACAAAATACTAATAAACCGACAAGCGATTTTATGACGGCCGCGAATGCACATCCGGCTTCGTCGAATAGTTTTTGTAATGGTGGTACTGCAGCGTGCATAGATAGAGTGCTTCATAATACTAATAATATTAATCGTGAATTATTACCTTCTTATAATGCGAACAACTCTAGTAGTTCATGGTATTCATATGGGGTATATTATAATTACTACACGGCGACGGCGGGGAATGGTGGGTATAGTTTGACTACGAGGGGAGCGCAGGTAAATGGTGATATTTGTCCGATGGGGTGGAGATTGCCTACGGGGTACACCAAGTCCAATGATTTGGGTACGCTCGACGTAGCATATGGGGGTACGGGCGTAAAGCAGGATACAAACGATGATGGGCCTCTTGCTTCGGAACGATGGCGAGCCTATCCACTTAATCAGATTTATAGTGGCGAGCAAAAAGAATCGAGTAGTTATAATAGGGGGAATTCGGCTGGGATGAGTTCTGCTAGCAACTACACTTCAACTTCGGTCTATAACTTGTGGGTCAGAGCGGCGGGTGTGAGTATGACTGGAAATAATACATCAAAGCTACGTGGTCAGACGGTGCGTTGTTTGGCTAGAGACACCATAGATATAGTAGGAAACGTTCGTTATGAAAGCAATGGTGGGACTGGTACGATGGCTGAACAAACGAATGTGAATTTTGCAACTGCCACTGCTTCCAGTAATCAATATACGAGGGCGAATTACAGGTTTACGGGTTGGAACACCAACGCAAATGGGTCGGGAGTGGCGATATCGGAAGGGGGTGCCCTTGACACAGCGGCGACTACATTGCAATTGTCGGATGGAGATACGATGACGCTGTATGCGATGTGGCAGCCGATTTACCGCGTAGTGTATGCTGGTAACGGCGCGGATGCGGGTTCGATGGCGAGTGTGACACAAGAAGACGTGCCTAGTAGCTTTAATTTGATAGCTTCGAATTATTCGAAGATTGGATACGGATTTGCGGGGTGGAGTGCTGATGCGAATGCGGGGACTAAACTACTAAACCATGAATCTGTGACGGTGTATGGGCCAAATCAAGTAGTGAAGCTAGACAATACATTTACTAGTAATGCGGATGCTAATAATCAGATTACGCTTTATGCGGTATGGTTGCCGGCGGATACGACTGATACGATGCAGAGCTTTAGCAGCACTCGTTGCACTGCGATGAATACTGGCGAATACTTGGCGCTCCGAGATGAGCGGGACAACGATGTATATGCAGTATCGAAACTAGCGGATGGACATTGTTGGATGACGGAGAATTTGAGGCTGATGCCTTCGGCGGTGGCGTTTAGTACTACTAATACGAATGGTCCGACTGCTGGTTTTATAACCGAGGCGGTGACGTCACAAGATTCTAATACGCTTTGTAATACTGACAGCTCGGCTTGTATCGACCAGGTATTGTTTAATGCGAATGATATTAATAGAGGTAGCAATTTGACGCCTTCACCTAGTGTTAACGGTACCATTTATTCTTGGTATAGTTATGGTGTGATGTATGGCTGGTATACTGCCACGGCAGGGAATGGTAATTATGATATGGCGAGTGGCAATGTGGCTGGAGATATCTGCCCAGCGGGATGGAGATTGCCGACTGGTGGTGGAAGTGGGGAATATGTGAGTTTAACGAATGCGGTGGGTGGAGCAAACAATATGGAAAAGAATAACAATTTGCTGGCATTTCCGAATAATTTTATCTATTCTGGTGATTATAATTATAATACTAGTGGCGGAAGAGGTACCTATGGTAGGTACTGGAGTGCGACGCCGAATGGTAAGGTGAAAGCGTTCCGACTGGGTGTGGCGCAGTCTAACTGGGTGACGCCGGATGGCTCGTGGAACAAGTGGGATGCGTTTGCGGTGAGATGTGTGGTGAAATAGAATAGATGTAATTTAATTGGTATTTAATGCGCAAAATAAGTAGGGTGTATTTGTTATGAACTATACTATAAATGGCAGAGTAATTATTTCTCAGGTTTGTCGGTGATGGTGATGCCACCAAAGCCACCGGCTGCGTCGATATAGATGGTGTATTTGGATTTGTCGGATGGATTTTTGCGGTCATCGGAGAAGCCGCCGAAGATGAAACCGGATTTTAATTTGATTTTGGTGTCGCTTGGGACGATGATGTCGATACCGCCGAAGAGGGTAAAGGCTTTGATGACGGTATCTTTTTCGAATTTGGCGTGGCGAAGGTCCAACTTGACTCCGCCGAAGATGGCGGCGACGTTGGAGCCGTTAAAGACTTCGTCTTTGTAGACGCGGTCGGTGCCGGAGAAAGCGGCGAATTGGGAATCCATAGATTTGCCGTCTTTTGTGGCTTCGGCGACTTTCTTCGCAACTTCTTGATCGTTTTTGCTATGGAAGAGGCTTCTTATGATAATGGAAAGACCGATAGCGACGAGGAAGACGGCGAGGATGACTTTCCAAGCGACGTCGTAGGAGAAGATGTCTTGAGCTGCGAGAAGCAGAATGACACCGACGGTGATGAAGCCGAGACTCATGATTTTGTCTTTGTCGGTGATGAGGCTGATGATACTGGGGATGATAATAAAGAGGGTCCACCAGCCATCGAAAAAGATGTCGAGGCTGAAAAGCCCGAGAGCGTTGCCGCCGAAAATTAGTCCTAGGGCGATGATGGCGATGCCCCAGATGATTGGTTTGATTTGTTTCATGTTATTAATACCCCTTTGGAGTAATTATAACATAGAGTGATATGTTTAAATGATGATGCGAAGTGGAAATTGTTGGGATGATGATGGCTGACTGTTTGGTATGGATTATTGAGATTTTCTTTGGCTGGCCGTGCAGCCGAGAAAGACAATAGCGAGGATGGTGCCAAATAGTGATGCGATGACGGTTTCACCGACAACCCCGGCGGAGGGGGCGGAGGCACCGATGGATTCGAGCCTAGTTTCGATACCAGTGCTTGGGACTTTGATGTCGCTTTCTTCGTCTGTTGGGATGAGGCTTTTTAAGATTGGCATGATGCTTTCGGGGATGTGACCAATGACGAGTTTTTCGGCGTTTTTGCCTATGCTATAAGTGTGATATAGAGTGTAATCTTCTCCGAAAGTTTCTTGAGTGTATTTCGCATCTGCGATGAGGATTGGCGCTAGGGCCCTGACTAACTCGGGGAGGTTGGTTTTGATGACGTTGAATTCGTCTTCGGTGATAGATGGGGCTTCGCCGAACATAGCTTCGTAATCACCGTAATTGCCCATGTAGGTGGTTAGCTTTGTTAATAATTCGTCGACATCGGCGTCGGTAGCAGTGCCTTTCAAGATTTTGACGAGGTCTTGGTAGACAGGAAAGTTGGCGAGAGACTCTTCGATATCTGAACCGTAGCTACCCATCATGAGGTCCATAAGGGCGTTGCCAGCTACCATGCCGGCGAGACCTTTATCAGTGTCTTTGATAAAATCAGTAAGCTCGGATTGGCGGTCGATGGTGCGCATTTGGTAGATTTTCATGATGGCGGAGAGGGGAGCTTTGGCTGTCGTGTCGAAATAGTCGCGGGTGAGGCCGTTGTCGGTGACAAATTGGAACCAATCGTCCATGAAGTCGCGGCCATTTATGGTGGCGACGTCTTCGGTGAGGCTGACATTGTCCGAGAAAACATTGATGGCTCTGGCTGGGTCGGCGAGGTCGGCGATACTAACCATGGAAGTGGTGATTTCTAGATCGGCTGGGTGGATTTCTTCATAGGTGCCAGTATTATAAAAACCCCAAAGTTCTGGGAAAACATAGCCGAGGAGTAGATCGTTACCGTCTTTGACATCGTGGATGTTGGTATAGTTGGTTGCTACGGTGCTGGCTCGTGGGGCACCGAAGGCATAAATGTAGAAATCGTCTGGCGTCATTTCATAGTTGGTGATATTGGTGTTGATGGCTTTGCCGAAGAGATCGATGACGGCGCCGCCGCGGGAATAACCGACGGCCCAGGTTTTGTAGTTGGACAGATTATGAGCTGCGATGTATTGGTTGAATCTTTCGGTGATGCGGTTGGCTGATTCGGAGAAACCAGCGTGGTCGCCAGTGGTACCAACGTTGAAATTAGAAAGCCATTCGGTCATATAGTTGTAATTGCGTGGAGCGACTACGATGAGTTCTTGACCGCTCAGCAGAGTTTTGTGGGCAATGGTAGTGCCCATGGAATGGCCGTCTGCTTCAGAGGAGACATCCCAACTCTCTGGGTCGGAGAAGCCGAGTTGGTTTAAGAGATTGTAGAGCTTGGGATTGGGGGTAGATGGGTCGAAAGGGTAGCCGTCGGCTTGGTTTTCGTAACCAGCGAGGGCGAGAGCGTAGGACACGGCGCGAAGCTTGGGATGGTCACCGGGGGAAGGCTCGTCGAAGTAAGTATCGCTATAATTGATAGTGCCAGTTTCGTCTAGGGCGTCGAAAACAGTTTCCCAAGGATGATCTGGATCCTCTACGAAACCATAATATGGGTAAGTCACAGTGATTTCGTCTGGGATGCTGGTGGCGGAAGCCTGATGTATGAATGGACTGGATGAGCCTATAACAATAAGCCCGGTAAATAAAATGCATGTTAGTTGTTTATGTTTTGTCTTGAAAAAATGATTAACTCGCACCTTTAACTCCTTTAATGTATCAATTATAGCATAAGTGGATTAAATATGCGAATGATTTTGCATAGTAGTATTGATGGATGATGATTATGATATAATAATAGTAATAGTAATAGTAATATATTATTGTTTGTACGAATAAGGAAGCCGAAATGTCTGTAAAGATAAATGCGTATAACGATAGCTTAAGGGGGAAATTTGAGGTTGAAGCGAGGAGAATTCGTGAGGTGTTGGGAGGGGGAGTTTCTATTGAACATGTCGGTAGCTCGGCGGTAGGAATCGGTGGGAAAAACATTGTGGATGTATTGGTGGGGGTGCGTGATACGAGCGAGATGGAAAGGGCACGAGATTTGTTGGTGGGACTTGGCTATCGGGAAGGGCATGATAGCCATCTGGAACGAATCTTCATGGCATGGCGTAAGGATGATGACGGAACCGATAGAGAAACGGGTGAGGGGGACTATCATGTACACATCTCAGTGGAGGGGTCGGAGGAATATTTGAATTTTATTAGGTTAAGGGATTATTTAAGAGCACATCGAGATGAAGCGTTGGAATATGAACAGATGAAGTTGGTATTTGCGGAAAAAGCGAGGTATGACCGAAAAAAGTATAAAGCGTTAAAAAGTGAGTATGTGAAAGAACTGATTGGACGAGCGCAGGAGTGATGCTTTCTTATATAGGATGATAGGGGGTGGGGGTGAATTGTAATTAATTATTTGAAAGGAACTAAAATGACATTAGTATATTTAACTACAAATAAATTTAAAGTGCGCGAAGCGGAAATGGTGCTAGGTAAGCAATATGGAATTGAGCTTGAGATTATTAACCCAGACTTTGAGATTTACGAAATACAGGCTAAGACTTGCGGGGAAGTGGCTGGATTCTCGGCGCGGTATGCTGCTGACAAGATAGGCAGACCTTGCCTCAAATCTGATACTGGGTTGTATCTGGAGATGTTGGGAGGCTTGCCGGGTCCATACAATGCGTATTTTGATAAGCAGATTGGTTATGAAAAGTTTTTGAGGATGGTAAAGGATGAGAAGAATCGCAAAGCGCGGCTTGAGCATTGTTTTGCATATTGTGAGCCAGGGAAAGAACCAGTGATTTTTACTGGTGAAACTTTTGGGACGGTTGCTATGGAAGCGCGTGGCCATGATGGACGATGGCATGATTTCTTCTTTATACCGGATGGTGAGACGAAGACGTTAGCTGAGATTGGCGACGAAGATCCGATTAGGAAGAATACATTCTTCGGTACGGCGATTCATGATTTTGCGAAGTGGTATAAGAATAGAGGATAAGAAAAACATAAGAAGAAAAATGAAGAAAAAGAGGATGTTTAGATTCTAGAGTGTCGCATTTATGAAACCGCTCCGAATGGAGCGGTTTTTGGTGTTATTCGGAGAATTTTTCGACTTTCATGCGCAGGTGATATTTGTCGCGGAGAGTTGCGATTTTCTCCATCATGGGAGTTTTGTGGTGGGCGTCGAGAGCGGACTGGTCAGCCCATTTGTTGATAAGAAGGACGGTTTCTGGGTCGTTCATTGGGAAAAAGTAATCGTATCTTTCGTTGCCGACTTCGGCTCGGATTTGATCGACGACGCCACTACTTACCATTTCTTCGGCGAATTTCCTGGCGTTGCCATTCTCGCCGGTGTAGTAGATATTGACGACGAGGCTCATAGGCTATCGGTCCATTCTTTGACGTCGGCGTCGGTGGCGTCTTGGGAGAAGCGGTGGCCGGGTTGCCAGTTGCCGGTAGTGGTCTTGGAGTGTAGATTGGTGTCACTGCTACCTAGGCCGGAGGAGTGAGAGGTGCAGAATGGGATGACGGTTTTGCCGGTGAAGTCGGTTTGCTTGACGAAAGAATCGATCGGCCAAGCGGAGAGACCCCACCAGATTGGGTAGCCAATGAGGACGGTGTCGTAGGAGTCCCAATTGGGAACTGTTGTGGTTTTGAGGGCAACGTCTTGGAGAGACGCGTCGTCGTGTTCCCTGGAAACGCGTGAGTTGGAGTCGGTCCAGTCGAGATCTTCTTCGGTGTAGGGTTCGGCTGGTTCGATTTCGAAGATATCGGCGTTTAGATTAGTCGCGATTTTGGCTGCGACGTTTCGGGTGTGGTTCTGAGCTGAGAAGTAGATGACGAGTGTTTTGTTGCTATTCATAGTTGTAGTTTCCTCCGTTTTATTTGATTGATTTGATTGATCTAAGCTATCGTCTTTAGGCTTTCCGGTTAATAATAAAATTGCTCCTGCAGTGATTGCGAGGAGTCCGGAAATGATTAAGATTATAGCGATAATCTTTTTGTTCATGTAGTTATTATATAACAAAAGAGTGATTGTATTCATGCTAAATTATTGGTTGGTGAGGGGTTGTAGTTTTCAATAAGGCATGGTATGGTGTTGGCTAGTTTAAAAAAGGAGTTATTATGCCAAAAGATACTATTCATGCCAAAGGCGTAGAAATCGGGATTTATACGGACGATTTTCGAAATGAGTTTATTTCGCTGACGGATATTGCGAGATATAAAAGCAAAAACCCATTTATCGTAATTTGTAATTGGATGAGAGATAGAGAGACGATAGAATTCCTTGGTTTATGGGAAGAGTTACATAATCCAAATTTTAAACCTATCGAAATCGATAGGTTTAAAAGTGAAGCCGGATTACACAGTTTTACAATGTCGCCTGAAAAGTGGGTAAAAAATATCAATGCCATTGGAATAGCCGTAAAAAGAGGAAGATATGGCGGTGGCACATATGCGCACTCAGATATCGCATTTGAGTTTGCATCCTGGGTTTCGGCAGAGTTTAAACTATATATTATAAAAGATTATCATCGATTGAAGTCTGATGAGAACTCACGGTTGTCTCTCAATTGGAATTTGAATCGTGAAATTAGCAAACTTAACTATCGTGTACATACGGATGCGATAAAGCAGAATTTGATTCCGCCAGAATTAACGCCGAGGCAGATTCATTTTACGTATGCGAGTGAAGCGGATTTGCTGAACGTGGCGCTTTTTGGTATGACGGCGAAGGAATGGCGAGATGAAAATAAGGGGAAGGATGGAAATATTCGAGATTATGCGATGATAAACCAGTTATTGGTGTTGGCGAATATTGAGAGCTATAACGCAATATTGATTGGACAGGGAAAGTCGCAAAGTGAAAGGCTGGTGTTACTTCGTGAAATGGTAAAAGTGCAACTGAAATCGTTAAGTAGGGGTGAGGATGGATTGATGGTATAATGGTGGTAAATAAAGAAAGGATTTTATGGAACAAGCTATATGTCAAAGTTGTGCGATGCCGTTAACGTCGGATGAGATGTTTGGTACGAATGCGGATGGAAGCGTGAATAAAGATTATTGTAAGTGGTGTTATGATAAGGGTGAGTTTTTGGATAAGTGTACGATGGAGGAATATATTGAGAAATGCTCGCAGTTTGGTGAGCAGGCGGGGATGACGAATGAGCAGATGAAGGAGTATTGTACGAAGGTGTTCCCGACGCTGAAGAGGTGGAAGAAGGATTAGGGTGACGGTGAAACGGGTGGTGGGGGAATAATGTAAGTCGATTAGTGGTTTGATTTGCGATGTAATGATAGGAGGCAAAAATGAATAAAAGCATTAAGATTTCTATACCCGTATTTGTAGTCGTGATTGTGTCAGTAATTGTGACAACGGTTATGATGAATAACAAAAGTTTGGATGTGGATCCTAATTTGAATCAGGATGCGGTTTCTGTGGAAGAGGAGGAGTTTGAAATGGATAAAATAAATATTGAGGTGAATGGCGAGAAGCTAGCGGTTGATTTGGAGGAGAATGCTACTGCTTCGGCTTTGGTTGGGCTGTTGCCATTTACAGTTTCGATGGATGATTTGAACGGAAATGAAAAATATGTATATTTGGACAAGTCATTACCTGTGGATGTTTATAGTCCTGGAAGGATTGAGGCTGGGGATTTGATGTTGTATGGTGATAATTGTCTTGTGATTTTCTATGAATCGTTTGATACTGAGTATAGTTATACGAAAATTGGGCACATCGAGAGACTGCCGGAGATGGGGGATGGGGAAGTCGTTGTGAGATTCGCTGAAGAATAATTAGTATTGCTTTACAAAAGTAGTATTTTATGGAATTATAGTAGTGTTTTTGATTGGTGGAAGTTCAATGTATATTACAATAAGTATAAATCTGGCAAGCGGATTGAAGATATTACCGATTCGCTTGGAAGAGAAAAGTATTATTCTGGTCCTAGCAAGTAAACCTTTAAGAACTTGGCCGTCTCTTTTGAGGCGGCTATTTTCATGGTATAATCAATATGTTATGGGTAAGGATATTGTTGTTGAAATTAAAAAGATTTATGAGAAGTATTTGTTGAAGAATGCTTCGGATTTTTCTGCGGATGATTATAATAGTTTCCAGGAAGAGATTTGGAAGCTGAAAGACCGGTTTGATTATAATGACAGTCCATTTCTTTTGTTGCCGAATCCGGCGAAGGATGCTGATTATTTTATGATGAGTGCTTCTGGTGATGGACTTGCGGAACCTAGCCTAGAAGACAAAAAGAAGTACCTTGCTATGATGAAAGAATCGTATGATAAACTTTGTGATAAATATAAATGATCTAGTTAAATAATAATTAGTTAGATTATAAGGAGGTGAATGTATAAAAAAGAATTTATGGAAATGGCGGTGAAGGAAGCGAGAGAGGGAATCGCCAACGGTGACGGTGGGCCTTTCGGGGCGGTGGTGGTGAAAGACGGCGAGGTGGTTGCGTTGGGACATAACCGAGTGCTTTCCAGTAATGATTCGACCTGCCATGGGGAAATTGATGCGATTCGGAAAGCTGAGAGGAAGCTTGGGTCCTATGATTTGTCGGGATGTGAGATTTATACGACGGGTGAGCCGTGTCCGATGTGTCTCGCGGCGATTATGTGGGCGAGTATCGGGAAGGTGTATTATGGATGTCGGCTTAGTGATAATGAAGGGATTGGGTTTCGAGATGCGAAGTTTGACGCTGCGATGGGTGGAAGGTCTGGATTACCGGAAGAGTTCCTCGAGGAGAGGGACCGAGAAATGTGCCTTGAAGTGTTTCGGGAATATGAGGGGATGAACGGGGTGAGGTACTAGGCATATTGAGTGATTGCTAGGGGGTTATTTCTCGGTGTGTTTCTTGATTCTTGGTGTGATTTGTCTGGGTGTTATTCTTGTTGGTCTTTGTTTGACAGGGTTTGCTTTGCTATAAAAGTTCCGATAATCGTAGCATGGACAGTAGATTCTAAGGGGTTTCTTGGTACATACGTTGTGAGATAATACTCTTTGCTAGCCTTTTTGCTGCAAAAATGGTATAATATAGTCAATTATGATGGAAAAGATTTCTGAAGAAGAATTGATGGAAATTCTCGAATCATATGGTGTTAATGGCGTGTCTTATGTGACATCGAAACGGGTTACACCGGATTCGATGATTTATGTTTTTGTGGATGAAAAAGGTGCAAACTATGTTTTGTTTGTTGCTGATTATCTTGGTGGATACGAAGATTTGGATTTGCCGCATGATTTTGAGTTTGATGATGGATATCCTTATAGTAAGGTTTCTTTTCGTGCCGTTAGAGTTTTTTCTTATGTTGACGATGCGAAAAAGAAAGCAGAAAGCGAT
>JAFWIU010000009.1 GCA_017514765.1 Candidatus Saccharimonadota bacterium
AGACCAACCAGCAAAGCCATAACCGGTTCTACTGAAGTTAGAGGCAAGTAAAGTTGCACTGGTAGCTGAGCTAGTGATAGATTGTTGTCCCATGGTACCTTCTATATCATTAGCTACTGGTGAATAGCAGATTTTATTAGCGGGACAGTTAGCTATAGGGCCATCATGTGGTTCATTATTGTATGGATGCACCATAGTGTATTTAACTTGTCCTATATATGTATCAGCAGCTTGGTTGGAAGCAATGTAGGCTGCATAGGTGGTTTCTAGTTTAACGCCCAGTGTAGTATCAGTGGTTGAGGAACCAGTATTAGCATGGTATTCAGCTACTTTGGTATAAGTAGATGGTACTATGTTCCAAGCACTATAGCTATTAGTAATAGTAAGGTTCTCAGGATTGTAGGTGACTGGATCTCCTGAGAGTGGGTTATCTACTTTGTTTAGTTTCATGGACCAGTTTGAGATAGTATCCCCACTAGCATAGGCTTTAGTAGAGATAGTACCATTCGTATTACTGCCTACTAGTTTAGTGTGGTTCTCACTATCATATGAATTACCAGTAAAGCCTATAGCATAGATAGCAAAGCCATTATCATCATTACAAATAGCAGTTAGAGTAGTCTTACCGATACCGTTTTCATATTCACTACCACTAGCACCTGAGTAAGTACCTGGATTTAGTGTAGCTGTATGGTTGGTGCCAGTACCGTTCATAGTACAAGCTACTGGAACAGTTAATTGTACTGTATCTATAACTTCGTCATTATCAGCAGAAACAGTAGAGGAAGATAAAGCTATGCCAGAAAGAAGTGTGATGCTAATGATAATATATACTAGAGATGCAGAAGAATTAGGCATGAGCTTGTTCATGGTATTAGTATAGCATAGTTCTTGTGGTTTGGGTGAAACCGAAATAAGATTTTATTGCTTTATTTGAGCAATAGGATAATTATGTTTTTCTAAGAGGTGATAGTTGTCGTGCTTTCGAGAAGATTCTTATGTTGTAGATAAGGGTTGTAATTAGTTTGTGGTGTGCTTAGATGGTGGTGGGTTGGAGAAGATTAGTTTATGAGTACTACAGATTCCCCTAAGTAGGGGCGAACTGCTGCGTTAGTAGGTGCGGCGAGTTCGCCCACAAGTGGGGGGATTTATACATGACGATTCTAGATATGTCTGGATTTATCTCCCCAAATTGAGTTTTAACAAAAACAAAAATGAAAGGAGAACGATATGTTTATAGAGTTTAACTTTGTAATCAGATTCGGTTCCAAAACTAAAAAGATTACCATTCGGATAGAATGGTAATCAAATCCAACCAAAAGTAGGTTCTAGATCCTACTCCTTGCCACTATTGTACCAAATAGTGGCAAGGTCCGTCAACTAGATTATGTTTGTTACTATTCTACCGAGAGGATTTTGGCGGTGCCGAGTTCGAGGTGGAGGAGGCGCTGATTTTTGGAGCCACGGTATTTGAGACTAAGGTCACGCTGTTTTAGAATAAAGGGACCGTCAATGATAGCATCGAGAGATTTGAGGAGTTCCCAAGGTTCCTTGCCGTATTCTTTAATAATCTCATAAGTAAAGCCGGAGAAGCTCCAGACATTCCAGCCAAGTTCCTGACGAACCCAGTCGGCGATTTCTTTGCAGGCTTTCGCTTGGACGAACGGTTCCCCACCGCAAAAGGTGAGGCCGGCTTGGCCTTTGAATTTACTGAGGCGTTCTTTAACCTCGTCGATTTCGACAAGGAAGCCGGCTTCATAGTCCCAAGTTTCGGGATTCTGGCAACCCTTGCAATGATTAGGACAGCCCTGAGTCCAGAGGACGGCGCGGAGGCCGTCGCCGTTCACGATATTATCGTGCTCGAGAGGGCCGCTCAGACGGATAAAACCGTCTGGTGTGTCGAGTTGTTTGGCAATCTTTTCTAGTGAAATCTTGCGCCAATCCATTATTCCCCTTTCGCGCAGCTGCAGACTTTCTCGAATGGGAGGTCGCCTTCGAGACGGCCACAGTGTGGGCAGCGGTCACCGGTAATGATGCCGGAGAAGCCACAGACTGGGTCGCGATCGACTGGATGGTTGACGGAACCGTAGCCGATGCCTTCGTCGTGCATTTTGCGGATGACGGCTTCGAAGGCAGCGATATTCTGTGACGGATCACCATCAAGTTCGATGTAGGTGATGTGGCCAGCATTACAGAGGTTATGATAGGGTGCTTCAATCTCAATTTTCTCAAAAGCAGAGATCGGGAAGTAAACTGGTACGTGGAACGAGTTAGTGTAAAACTCGCGGTCGGTGACGCCTGGAATTTTGCCGAATTCCTTGCGGTCAATCTTAGTGAAGCGGCCGGCGATTCCTTCGGCTGGGGTGGCAAGAAGGCTGAAGTTGAGTTTGTACTTCTTGCAGTATTCATCACATTTCTCACGCATGTGGGTGATGATGTCGAGACCGAGTTCGCGGGCATCGGCGTCTTCGCCGTGGTGTTTGCCGACCATGGCGACGAGCGTCTCGGCGAGGCCGATGAAGCCGATGGAGAGTGTGCCGTGCTTAATCACATCACGGAGAGTGTCGTTCCAGCCGAGCTTCTCGGAGCCGAACCAGTTCCCTTGCCCCATCAGGAATGGGAAGTTGCGGACGTGCTGATTGGCTTGGAATTCGAAGCGCTCTAAGAGCTCATCCTTCACGAGGTCCATTTTCTCGTCGAGTTCTTTATAGAAACCATCCCAGTCGGCTTCTTTGCGTTCGCCGAGGCAGATACCGTGTTTGATACCGATACGGACGAGGTTGACTGTAGTGAAGGAGAGGTTACCACGACCGGTGACGATACCATCAGATTCTGGGAAGACCGAAGCGAAGACGCGAGTGCGACAACCCATAGTGGCAATCTCAGTGCGATAGTCGCCCTTCTTGTAATATTTGAGATTATATGGCGCATCGACGAAGCAGAAGTTCGGGAAGAGGCGCTTAGCAGAAACTTCCATAGACTTCTTGAAAAGGTCATAGTTGGGATCTTCGGGATTGTAATTAATTCCCTCTTTGACCTTGAAGATACTAATTGGGAAAATTGGTGTCTCGCCTTTACCAAGACCATTTTCAGTAGCAACGAGTAGGTACTTGGAAATGAGGCGACCAGCTGGAGAGGTGTCAGTGCCAAAGTTAATACTGGTAAATGGCACCTGAGCACCAGCACGCGAGTGCATGGTATTGAGATTATGGACGAAGCCTTCCATGGCTTGGAGGGTTTCACGCTCGACGTCTTCGTTCGAGGCATCGACAACTTCCTTGGGCCATTTAGCCTTGGCGAGTTTGTCGTCGTCGCCGTATTCGTAGGAATCTTTGACGTCGAGGTCTAATTTCTTGCCGGTGAATTTGTTATATTTGTCGAGATTTTTCTTAAGGGCTTTGCGGAAGGACTTATTAACCCCTGGAGCCATCGCATAATCGAAGTTCGGGATAGACTGGCCGCCGTGCTGTTCGTTCTGATTGGCTTGAAGCAGAATGGCAGCTAAAGCACCGTAAGAACTGATAGAATTCGGAGTGCGAAGATGGCCATGACCAGTGTTGAAACCCTTTTCGAACAAAACGAACGGGTCAGATTGGCAGCAAGTGAGGGTGCCGGTAGCATAGAAGTCGAGATCGTGAATATGAATATCGCCATTGTCATGAGCGGCGGCGATGTCAGGGCGTAAGAGTAGAGTCTTGGCAAAAACCTTGGAGCCTTCTGCACCGAATTGAAGCATTTTACCCATGGCAGAGTTACCGTCGACGTTGGCATTACTGCGCTTGACGTCGGAATCTTCGGAAGCATCAGCATGACTAATAGTGCGATAGATATTCATAAGGTCTGATTTGGCTTCGCGAATACGAGAACGCTCTTGACGGTATTGGATATATTCCCTGGCGGTTTTCTTGAAACTGGATTCCATCAAAACTTCTTCGACGATGTCTTGAATTTGCTCGACGCTAGGAGTCCTAGCCTTGATAGTCTCTTCGGCGCGCTTTAAAACCTTGTCAGATAGAGCCTTAGCGCGGTCGTATTTAAACTCTTCGGTCACAAGACCGGCTTTGGCAATAGCATCAGTAATCTTATCTGGATTGAAATTGACGATTTTACCGTCACGTTTCTTGATTTTTTTGAACATCGATACCTCCTTCGTACGTTCAGAAATTATTTGATATATTTACAACTAATGTGGGGACCCGATAGGTAATGCGATTTGGGTGCTCACGCTAGATATAGTGTCTGTATCTTAGTATATAACACTAAATGTGGTAATGCAAGAGTTTTTATGGTTAAGTTTTGCACATTTTTTGTTCACGCAGAAGCCCAGTAAGATGAGCTTTTACGATGGTTTAATTTTTGATTTTGCGAATACTACCACGAATACGCAATAACTTGCACGCTTCGCGGATGGTATCATCAAAACTGCTATATACTTTGACCTTACGACCGAAGAGGCGCCTCAGGGCTGGTCTAATATCTTCGAGTTGAGAATTCGCTAGAATGATTTCTTCTGGCATAATCCTCTTCTTATCCATGAAGCTGACGATGGCGCTTTTGATTTCGGTAAAACTGAGTTCGCCTTCGTCGATGCGATCTGGCCAAGATTCAACGAGCATGGTCCTCACTCTATGTTTTTTGAGAGCAAAAAGAAAACCATGGTATTCCATGGTTCTAGCGAGAGCTTTAGTGGTGAATACTAAAATGTTTTTCTTAGTAAAGTATTCTGGTTTTTTCAGCTTCAGGCCGATGAATTTTTGCTCTGGGTATTTGCGGCGAAAGTATTTTAAACTAGTGGCCGACAAGAGATGATTGGCCAGGATAATTAAGTCGACTTTGCCGATATAGGGACGGAGTGCCGCAGAGGCAAGTCTTCTGGCAGTTTTGGGTTTGCTGAGATATTGTTCAGCGTGACGCCAATCGATGACGCGAATAACGTCGACTACGCTCACTTCATCCTCGAAGCGGTCGGCGAAGAATTCCCCGCCGTAGCCGCTATCTAATATTACAACTTTTAGCATGGTGTTTCCTTTCTTTTTCGATGATTGAAAAAATATGCATATTATTTCTCCTTTTTAGTTAATTTATCGTTTAGTTCGTTTCTTTAATCAAAAAAGCCCCTTACGAGGTGGGCTTCTGCGCTGGTGGGTGATGAGGGGCTCGAACCCCCGACCTCTTCCGTGTAAAGGAAGCGCTCTAGCCAACTGAGCTAATCACCCGTGGTTGTTATCAATTATACCACAGATAAATGAAAAATGCTAGAGGATGAATCAAAAAACCGCTGAGCGACGGATTGATGGTGGGGAAAGTATTGTAAAATACTTCTGATATATTATCTGCTGTTTGTGATTTCGGCGCAATAATGGTAGAATGTGGCCAGAAGATGGCGCACATTCTGCCAGACAAGTGCGTTGGTTGCAGTGCATGCATCAGCGTTTGCCCGACTAAGAGTTTGGCTTTTCCGGAAAGGAGGGATTAAAGTGGCTAAGAGTAAGGTAGGTAAAAATGATTTTTACACCATCAAGGTTGTTTGCGCAAAGTGCCAGGCTGAACTGTATAAGTACAGGAAGGAAGGCGGCGGCGAGCTTATCAAATGCTACGTTAGTGGCATCATCGAAGATTATACCACTCAGAAGCTACACTGTCCGAAATGTGGTCAACAGTTTGCTCGCGAGGCAATGGTACATGGACGACCCGCTTATAAAATTATCCGGGGCAAAGTACGTGTTATTGGTCACCATGGCAAGAGTTAACATCCTCCTATAAAAGGCGGTGAATGACTAGTTCGCCGCTTTTTCTTGGTTGAAATGATAACGATTTTCGAAGTAATCTTCGGTGTAATCTTTAAAATCAAACACCTCGTTTACTTCTTTATTGAGAGTCTCGATGTATTCTATATAGCCTTGATCGGTGAAAACCTCAAGGCCTAGCTTCTTGCAGACTTCTTCCATATGTGTACGCGCTTTCTCAACACTACCTTCATCGGACATAATCTCGGCTTCATAGTGAAAACTATGACCGGGGACTTCTACTAGCGCGAACTCGATGCCGTCGTACTCGTAAACATGTGTCGTGCGCTCACAGAGCATGCCTTTCTCGTACCCTAGCGCAGCGTAGATTTGGACCAAGCGGTCAAAACTCCCCGCTTCAGTAAAAACTGATAGCTCTTTGCGGTGATTGGCGCTGTTCCAATCGCCTAATTTTACAATAATTTCTGGATTGCCATTCGTGATACGGAGACGAATGTCTTTCTTGCGGTTCTTAAGTCCATCTCCAAGAAAGGTAGAATAATCAATCAAAACGCGATGTTTTACATTTGTTTTCTTGCCGTTTTTGTCAAAAAACTCCATTAATTCGGCGTTTTTTTCTTTTGTTAATGGTCCACTAATTTCTACTTCAATATCTTTAGACATCTTTTTCCTCCGGTGATGCTTTAATAATAACAGACATTTATAAATTACGGAATAGTTGAAAAACATTTTATAACCCGTTTGGTGGGGATTACAGGGCTCGAACCTGTGACCTTACGAATGTGAATCGTACGCTCTAGCCAGCTGAGCTAAATCCCCATGCGATGTGATATAATTATATCATGAATTTAGATAAAATTGAAGAGGAACTAACAGGGATTGAAAAATTCTTGGCGGAGCCGGAGGCTTATGCGAGTCCAGAGTTTGCGATGAAGAGTAAACGAGCAGTAGTACTGAGGGAGATTCTGGATCTAAATCGAAAGATTGAACAGTTGAAGAACAACCTAGCAGAAGCGGAAGAGCTGGTAAATGATCCAGAACTAGGTGAGATGGCCAGAGATGATATCGAACAGATTAAGGCTGAGCTGAAGAGCAATCAAGAGCGGTTAGAGGAACTCTTGATTCCACGTAATCCCGAAGATGACAAACCCGCGATTATTGAGATCCGAGCGGGAGCAGGCGGTGATGAGGCTTCCCTGTTTGCAGGCGAGTTGTATCGGTTATATTTGAAATATGCCGAACGACACGGTTTGAAGTCTGAATTGATTTCGGAGAACCAGAATGAGGCAGGCGGGATGAAGGAAGTGATTTTTAAGATTTCGGGTGATAATGCGTACGGGCAGTTGAAATTCGAAGGTGGCGTGCACCGCGTGCAACGTGTGCCGGTGACAGAGTCGCAAGGGCGAATTCACACC
Source organism: Candidatus Saccharimonadota bacterium (assembly GCA_017514765.1). Taxonomy (GTDB): domain Bacteria; phylum Patescibacteriota; class Saccharimonadia; order Saccharimonadales; family Saccharimonadaceae; genus Nanosyncoccus. Next base: position 7,163 of record JAFWIU010000009.1, read on the forward strand.
TCAACGGTAACAGTAGCAGTGCTACCGGAAGCATCGGAACAAGACCTCGAAATTAAGCAGGAAGACCTGAGGATTGATATTTATCGTTCTGGTGGACATGGTGGGCAGGGGGTAAACACGACCGATTCGGCGGTGAGGATTACGCATTTGCCAACTGGTATAGTAGTGGCGATGCAGGATGAAAGAAGCCAACAACAGAACCGGATTAAGGCGATGAATATTTTACGTTCAAGGTTGCTTGAAAGAAAAAAAGAGGAGGAACGCAAAAATGCATCTGAGGCACGCAAATCTTTAATTGGAACTGGTGATAGGAGTGAGAAAATCCGGACTTATAATTTCCCACAAGACAGAGTAACGGATCATCGAATTCATTATTCAAGGTCAAATATCCCAGCGGTAATGGATGGCGATATCGACGATTTGGTAGCGGAGCTAACCAAAAATGAACGCGAACTCACAACAAATTAATTTCTACGGGCGCGAGTTTAGCGTTAATACTGATATCTTGATTCCCCGTCCAGAAACGGAAATGATGATTGATACAGCACTAAACCTAGTAGGCAAGGCATATTTGCTTGGAGTACGCCCGAGCAAGGCGAAGCTACCGCATGATTTAACTATAATAGATGTGGGAACAGGTTCAGGATGTATCGCGGTAACTCTGAAGTTAGAATTACCTGAAGCGCGCGTGGTGGCGTCAGACGTGTCAGAAGAGGCTTTAAAAGTGGCAAGACAGAATGCGAAACGATTGGGAGCGGAAATAGAATTCGCGCAAGCAGATTTGTTGGATGGGGTTGAAGTAGTTCCGGATTTAGCAGTAGCGAACCTACCATATGTAGACGAAAATTGGGAGTGGATAGATAAGAAGGCACTAAATAAGGAACCGAGTTTGGCGCTATATGCAGAAGATGGTGGGCTTGCGATAATAAAGCGATTGATTGATCAAGTAGTAGAACGAGGAATAAAGCATTTGATATTGGAAGCAGATCCGTGTCAGCATGAACGAATTGAAAAATATGCTAACAAAAAGGGTCTCACTTTACGCGAGACCCGAGGATTTGCACTTTACTTGTCGGAGTAACCTTCCAGAGTAACGTTGACGGCGATTTCCTTCCCTTCGCGGACGACGGTAAGCTGAACCGTATCGCCTGGTTTATATTCGCCAATCAGGCTAGCGAGTGAGCCGGCCGCACCAACTTTGACGCCGTTGACAGCGGTGATAATGTCTTTATCTTTCAGGCCAGCTTTGTCCGCAGGACTACCTTTGACGATGGCGGAATAGCTAGATGGGCTGTAAAGATATTCGCCGGAAGTAACGGGAAGATTGTTTTGCTTAGCAGACTCAGCAGTGATAGAAGTCGAATAGACACCAAGATAAGTGCGTTTAGCTTTGCCGCTTTCGATAAGTTGATTTAACATACCTTTGACACTAGAGATTGGAATAGCAAAACCCATATTCTCGGCGCTGGAGCTGGTCGCAGTGTTGATACCGATGACTTCACCGGCAGCATTTACGAGTGGTCCACCGGAATTGCCAGAATTAATGGCGGCGTCGGTTTGAATCATGTCAGAAAGGGTTTCGGAGTTATAGCCAGAGCCATCTGAAGCTGTAACGGAACGACCTGTACCAGAAACGATGCCTGAAGTAACGGAATTCTGGAATTCACCGAGTGCGTTGCCGATAGCAATAACCTGTTGACCAACATTGATAGTTTTGGAATCGCCGAGTGTGGCGGCATTGAGGTCGGAGGCGTCTTTGATTTTGAGGAAGGCAACGTCATTTAGCGGATCGGTAGCGACGACTTCGACGTTTTCGTAAGTAGTACCGTCGTCTAGAACGACTGTAACCTTGGTAGCACCGTTGATGACGTGTTTATTAGTCAGAATGTATCCATCGCTCGTAACGATAATACCGGTACCGGCGGCGGAACTATCGTAATCCTGGCCAAAGAAGTTGGTAACTTTAGTAGACGTAATAATAGAAACGACACTTTTGGAAACCTTGTCGGCGATATCAGCAATAGAACCTTCGGTGAAGTTGGCAGAATTACCATCTTGACCACTGCTTAGGAAAGTGATGGGTGTGTTAGATTTCTCGAAAGCTACCCAACCTAAGGCCAAACCGCTTGCACCGAAAATAAGCGCTACGCTGGAAAGCGCAATGGCGAGTTTACCTTGATTGGTAATTCGAGGCTGAACGTTGGGCTGAGTTGTTGGTGTGACCGCTGGTGATTGAACCTCCGCGTCCGGTCTGGATTCCGTAGTAGCTGGTGGGATTATAGTTTTGTTCTCTTCAGAAATTTCACCCTTTAATGATGTTGTCATATTACCTCCTTAGATATTAAATATTGGGTTACTAAACCATAAAACGATGATGCCTATCAGGATGACGCCGAATAAAACTGGACCGAGAATATGTTTGAAGCGGAAGTCGTCTTGATATTTAATCATGCTTTGACGAGCATAGTTGTAGACAAAAGCGAAGATGGTGAGGATAATCGCAAGCTGAGGAATACGTATCCCCGTGCTACCAAAAGTGTAGATGATGGACCACGAGTGGCAAAGCCAAGCGATTTCGGCAAAAACGAGACCACAGACCAGAGTTGAAAGGGTAAAATTGTGATCATCGGTCTGCGAAAGCACGTGACGACTGGCCGCATAGCCGACGAGGAAGGCTAGCAAAGTAATGACGATGGGATTAAGGGTGGCGGACATGATGGTCGATGCGGAAATGCCAAGAAATACGGCAATGAGTGACTGAATGAGAGTGGCGTTCTCGGATGAGAGTGGTTTAATGATGAGTAGCCAGATTGAGTAGACTGCCATCAAGACGAAATTGACCGGTAGAAAAGATGGCCCAGCGTAGTAAGTGAGTAACACTACGCTAACACCTACGATAATATCGACTAGATTAGACTTGAGATTCAGGAGCAGAAATCGACTTCTGACAGCGAAAACACGCCATTTGGAAACTAGTACTAAGATGAGGCCTAGCACTGGGCTATTGGATAATACTGTGATTAAGACCGCACCGATACCTAACAGTAAATTGAGGAAAATGTGTACCAGAGTGCTAGCGATGTTGCGTGATTTTCTTGCTAATATGTAGTCTGCCATACTTCTATATTATAGCAAAAATTTTAAAGGAATCTTAAAAAACTCTGGTATAATAGATGCTATGGAACAAATGGAACCGAAGTTTTTTCAGCGGCATCCGCTACTAAAAGATTTGCTGAGCTTGGCTGGGTTTATTGTTGCAGTGGTGCTCGGAACGATGTTTTTAAATACGTTTATATACCGATCATATAATGTGGTGGGTGGAAGTATGGAAAATACTTTGCACGGAGATGACCGGGTGATTGTGAATCGAGCGGCGGTGTCGTGGGCGCATTTTCTGGGTTCGGAATACGTACCGGAACGAGGACAGATTATTGTGTTTCTGAATGAAGACGAAGAAAAAGTGAAGGAATATAAAGCAGCGGGGGTGGAGCATCCGATGACTTGCACAGTGCCGTCCAATGTGAAGGATCAGTATATTATCAAAAGGGTGATTGCCTTCCCAGGTGAACGGGTGACAGTAAAAGATGGAGTAATGACGATTTATAACGAGGAACACCCAGATGGGTTTGTCTACGACGAACAGTGGCGAACGTCGGAAACGGATGGGCCAAAGGAGCATACTTCGGGTGATGTAGATACGGTGGTGCCAGATGGTGAGCTGTTTGTGTCGGGTGACAATCGTGAGGGATCGAATTCGTGGGATTCGAGAAATGGGTTAGGGACGATTCCCTATTGTCGTATCATCGGACCAGTCATATTAAGGCTGTTCCCGCTTGATAAAATTAGGACGTTCTAGAATTAAAGTAAACTTGAATTCGTTTGCGATGACTTCACGCCATGTTGTTTTTTACAACATTTCACTCAATCCTCGTCTCGATCAAGTTACCAGACTTGCTTGCGCAAATCTGTAACTTTACTCGCCTCGGATGAGGAAAGGTTGTAAAAAATAATTGGGTTCGTCATATGCAAACTCATCTCAAGTTTACTTTAATTCTTTAATTTCTTAATCAATTCATTTAGAACAGCTTCAGACTTGCACTTAAAAGTAAGCGAGTAGCCATTGATGCGGGCGACGACGTTGTATTTGGTGGAGAGGGCGTCTTCGTCTTTCCTTTGCATGATGGATTTGACGGCGGCAGTGCTGGATTTTGGCTTGGTGGTAGCGAAATAGCGTTCGACCTTGCGGGCAGTCCAGCCTTCTTCAACAATCTTCGGGAGTACTTTCTTAATGGTTTTCTCGTCGCGAGAAACCAGTGGACGCATCACTCCTTCAGTGAGTTTCTCCTTAACCATGATTTGCTTGGCTTCTTCGGGGAGAGTGAGGAGTCTGAGAGTATTGCTAATAGTCTGTTCTGATTTGCCGACTTTAGCACCAATTTCTTCGGCGGTGAGATTGAATTGAGATTGCAACTTGGCGTAGGCGGTGGCAAGCTCGATGGCATTGAGGTCTTCCCTTTGGGCGTTTTCAATGATGGAGAGTTCGAGACGATTCTGAGAATCCAGAGTGCGGACGATGGCGGGTATTTTATCAAGACCGGCTAGTCTCGCGGCGCGCCAACGACGTTCACCAGCAACGATTTTGTATTTGCCATCCTCCTTGGTGACGACGATGGGTTGCAAAACGCCGTGTTCCTTGATGGAGGTGGCGAGTGCCTCGATAGCTTCTTCGTTAAATTCACGGCGAGGTTGTTCTTCATCACGAATGATATCGGTGAGTTTGAGTTGTTTTAATTCACTGGAGCTTTTGTCTTCGCTGGCAGTTAAATCGAATTCTTCGTCGACTAAATCTGTTGGAATGAGACTTTCAAAGCCGCGACCTAATCCTTTCATTTGGTTCTCTCCTCTACTTCCTTAGTAAATGCTTTGTAGGCTTTGGCGCCTTTGCTGAACTTATCATAAGCACCGACTGGTACGCCATGGCTGGGCGCTTCGGCAACACGCACGTTTCTAGGGATAGTTGTCTTGAAGGCTAGTTGCTTGAAATATTTCTTGATTTCGTTATAGACTTGAGCGGAAAGACTGGTGCGCTTATCATACATGGTAGCGAGGACACCGAGAAGCTTGAGGCTGGGGTTGGCCTGCTTCATAACGAGCTTCATGGATTCAAGCAGTTGAGCGACACCTTCTAGCGCATAAAACTCGGTCTGGACAGGCAAGAGGACGTAGTGCGATGCAATCATACCATTAACAGTAAGAAGACTGAGCGAAGGCGGTAGGTCGATAATAATATAGTCATAGTGATCGGCGACAGTGCGGACGGCGTCGCGGAGACGCGTGAATCTCTTCTGTTCAGTGGTAATTTCAACTTCAGCGTTAGCGAGTTCGGGAGTGGTGGGGGCAAGGTCAAAACGTTTGTACTTGGTGGATGTAATCACTGCTGGGAGTTCAGCATTGCCAAGTAGGACGTCGGTCATAGTGGCTTTCAGGTTGCCTTTAGCTTTGTCGATACCGAGACCGGAGGTAGCGTTGCCCTGAGGGTCGAAATCAATCAGTAAAGTCTTGAATTTATCTTTAGCGAGATAATAACACAGATTGACCGCCGTAGTGGTCTTCCCTACGCCGCCTTTCTGATTCGTAACACAAATTACCTTCGCACTCATAATACTTAAGATTATAGCACAAAAGCCAATAAAACAAAATAACTTAGTTTCGCTCGCGGTTGAAACTAAGTTATTTTGTTTTATCCGATTTTCGTGATTTCGATTTCGGTGTATTTCTGGCGGTGGCCAGTTTCCTTGTGGACGCGCTTCTTCGCTTTGTAGCGAATGATGCGGAGTTTGTCACCCTTAACTTCGGGCGTCTTGACTTTGGCTGAAACTTTTACGCCCTTTACCGTAGGTGTGCCAACAGTGGTTTTGTCACCGTCGATTACGAGTAAAGCGTCAAGTTCGAGCTCTTTGGTGCCTGCCGGGAGGAGGTCCACCCGTAGGGTCTCTTTTTCGGCGACGAGATACTGTTTCCCGCCGACGAGAATGACTGCTTTTTTCATATTGTTCCTTTATTAACTCTTGTTATTATACCATATCATTTGGTTTTTGGGAAGAGTCTACGTCTTTTGAGCCGTCTATCGAGGTAGTTTCTTCAGTTGCCGATGCATCTTTGCCAGAAGCTTTGTCCTCAACGGTCTTCAAAGTACGTCTACTGCGATAGAGGTAGTAACCGCCGCCACCGATGCCCGCAATAATGACAATCGCTAGAACGATTTCGAGTGGTCCGGTGTTCGGAAGCTCTTGGCAGCCTTCCATTTCGGGGTTAGTTTTACAATTCTTTTCTTGACAGCCTGGAATATTAGGGTTATCTTTACACTCTTCTGGTGTAGGATTAGGTTCGGGTTCCTCGCAAGCTACTAGGACAGTGGCATTATCAGATTGTTGCTCGGTGGAGTTATATGATGCTGTAATGGTGTTATTGAGTGATTTGTTGCAGATTGACTGATCCCAGCTGATTTGAGCTTGGTAGATGATTTGGACTAAGGCACCCGCAGCAGCATTACCAGTATTGTATCCACTGAGGTCGATAATGTCATCAATAGTTTTGCCATCCACGTTATCTACGTCAAAGACTTTGGTGCTGCCGGAACGTAAGGTGAGACTTTCGTCGTGGGTATCCTTGAAAATGACATTGGTGAGATCGGTGTTACCGGTGTTATTGAACTGAACTTTGTAGGTGACATAATCGCCTGGCTTGGCGGTCACTTCGGCTGCCCAGTTTTCACCATCTAATGAAACGAATTTTTCTAGAGAGGTGTCAGTTTTCTCAGCAACTAGAGTATAGGTGATGTAGCCAGAGTACTCGGCGCAGCCTGGTAGAGTGCCAGTAAGCTTATTAAACCCAATGGGCGTACCTTCTTCAGTGAAAAGCGTAGTGGGCAAAATGGAATTATTGGCAGCACCGGCATTATGAATAGTAGCAGTACCGGTTTTGTACCTTAACACTGTGTTATCGGATTGAGTAGTGAGATATGCTTCGTCCCAGACTTTGCCGGTTTGGGCGGTTTTGGGGTTTTCTGGAGTAACGTAACTCCAAGAAATAATACCGCTAACCATACCACGCTCGTTGGTTTTGAGGATAGTGGGGTAGGCTGATGCTATTCTAGTATTGGTAGCTACACCTAGACCAGAGGCGTTGGTATTTGAGCCAGCATTGTTATGATAATAAATATATACTTCGTATTCTTTACCGGGTACTACTTCTATTTCATCTTTATAGGTATCGTCCGTACCAAGCTCTCGGACCCTGACGAAATTGCGCTCATCCCCTACTGCTACGTTGTCAGTAATGGAGTTGAAAGTCGCGTAGCTGGCTGGATGCTCATTAGTGTAAGTGGTGCGCTCAGGCCCCCAAGCGTGAACCGGGACCAATATGCCGAGAGTGGCAATGAGACCGCCGATTACGAATAATGATTTCGCCACCCTTATTTTGTTGTGAAAATAGTGAATCATTTTATTCCTTTCTTGTTAATTAAAAATCACCATTTGCAAGTGCGGCGCTCCGATCCGTATCGGTCGCTCCTTGATTCGATGTGGCTTCGGCAGAATTAGCCTCAGCTTGATTGTTGGCTCTGGTTTGGGTTTGTTCCCTACTTTCTCGCTCGGCTGCGTTTTGCCGTTCCTGTTCAGCCTTTTCTTCTTGAACTTTTGCAGCTTCCGAGACAGCCTTATCGGCGGCTTCGTTGGCCAATCTTTTGGCTTCTGCTTCGCCAGCTTCACGTTGTTGACGTTCGCTTTCAGACATTTGGTTGAGTTCGTTTTGCCTGTTGGCCTCCTGAGTTTGACGACGATTCTCTGCCTCGGTGGTAGCTTGAGCTTCTTTGGTGGCCTGTTCATTAGCAACACGCTCCGCTTCGGTGGCTTTATTGGCATCATCGGCTTGTTGCTGACGAATTGCTTCAAAGTTGGCTTGATCCTGTTCAAGAGTAGTGCTCGGTGTAACATTTTCGTCTAGTTCGAGCGGGGTAACATTTGGCCCGGCGTTTTCCCTTTCGGCTTCCGGGTTTTTAGGTGCCGGTGTAACGGTTGGATTTTCGGGTGTGGGGGTAGGAGTAGGTTGGTCAGGGGTGGGGGTAGGTGTGGGCTGGTCTGGAGTTGGGGTAGGTTGATCGGGAGTTGGGGTAGGTTGATCGGGAGTTGGGGTGGAGGGCACTAAGTCAGGAATTGAAACTAACCCAGCGTACAGGTAGGCTTTCTCGCCAACTTTATTGACCACTTGCTCACAACCTTCTATAGTGCCGTCCTCGTTGTGAATGATTTTGACTGTCATTGAACCAATTTCGTTGCCATCTTGGTCTGTCCAATAGAATTGCGTTACCTCAAGGTTGTTCTCGTTGGTAGTACACTCAACGAGCTCCATATTATCATGTGTGACCCCGGAAGCTCCGTCTCTTAGACGCATGTAAGCATTGCTGTATTGACCATCTAGCTTGGTTCTGCGAGTGAAAGCATTGTCGATGGTTTCGTCAAATTGGTTGCGAATATTATCGTATTCTTCATCACTGAGACTTTCTAGTTTTTGCTCTGTTTCTATAATACTAAGACCTTTAAAACCTTCGGGTTGCAATTGTTCCGGAAGATTAGCTAGATAGTCTGCAAAGCTTTCGACTTGATTGTGAGCTGTGTATTTTATCATTTCACATTCATCATTATCGCAAACCTCTGCTACTTCGCTAGCCGAAGCAAAGGCATATTCGCTAGATTTGGTGCCCGAAAGCCACATGCCTTTCTTGTCGTAAGCATCTTGGATGCCCTTCTGAGATTCTTGATTCTCAAAGTTGGATGAATAGAAATCGCTTGGGTCTTTTATTTCCTTGTCTTGACTGATTGGGGTTGATTCAGGTTGGGTGGTTTTGGATTTATTCTTGATACCGCCCGCAATCATGATAGCTGTGAGGCCGCCGATAAGGGCAGTAGCGAGAAACTTCTTAATACCATTGTTTTTCTTGGATGCATTTGCAACCGATTCTACTTGCTCAGGTGTAGCTGGAGCATCATCTAGCAAATCGGGTTCTTCTGACGCAACGGGAGTGAGTTCAGGGGAGTCGGCTTCTTCTGATGTAGTGGTGGTGGAGCTTGATGTGTCGGATGATGATTCTGGCGCAGCGGAGGTTGCGGACGAGTGGTCAATAGATAAGGTTGTATCGCCCGGATTGGATGAATCCACCTCTTTTGCGTCGTCTTTCTGATCGGTTGGTGGTACTGAAGGCTCTTTCTGACGGCCAGATAGGATGGCGTCTATTTGTGTATTCTCTTCTACAAGTCTTTCGTTTTCTGCTACGAGCTGAGCGCGTCGTTCAAGGAGTGCTTTTATTCGCGCTTCACGCTCTGCTTCGACCGTCATCTTGCCACGTTGCTGTTCGGCTTTACGATTATTGCCGGTTGATTCACTGTGATTATTGATAAATTCCATATCAGGCATTTTGAGCTCCTTTCAGATAATTCGTACTAAAGGTATTTGCTGCATCGGTAATGATTTGCTCAACATTAATACCGTGTTCTGAAAAGAAATTACGGAAAACATCTGGGTTTTCAGATTCTTGGTCAAGTAGTTGGTTGAGGTTGGTGATTTGTTCTTCGCTTAAACTGCCAAATAGCTCATTAGTAATATGGTTATCTAGTGCGCGGATTTGTTCTTCCCTGAAACTATTGAGTTCGTTGGCGTCCTCGATGGGCAATGGACGTTTTTTGATGAGTTCGTCGACAAACTTGCCCAGAGTTTCTCGATCGAAGAGATAATCTTCCATGGTTTGTTCCATTTTAATTGATGTTAACCTTTCTGTTTTTAGTTTAGCATAACCTAAATCATGGGTCAACTGTCTGTATGTTGTTTTGCGAAATTGGTAACAAAAAACCGAACGCGGTGTTCGGTTTTTTATGTAATTTATAGCTCGTCTGGGTGTCTATCTTATAGGCATAGTCTCGTGCTTAAGTATTGTATGGCTGTTGGTTTTTGTGTTTACATTACATAGGTGTTCCTTTCTCTTGTCAAGTGACATCAATCAGTTATCGATTAATTAGGCCGTAGCGTTATTGATAATTTTATCCCAGTCAACCATGTTTCTGATGGCTAATTTGATTGGAGATTTCTTGATCTTGGTAATGGTTTCTTTTTTGACGCTTTCTGGCGAGATATAGGTTTTCTCATCTTCATATGGCTCGTAGTCGATATCGTCTTTCCAGTCGGAATCGATTACTTTGTTTGGTAAGTTGATGGTTTCGGTTTTCATTTTATTTTTTCCTTTTTTTGTTTTTATTTGTTAGAATTTTTGTTTTATTTTCTAACTCGTTTTCATTGTAGCACACTTGGGTGATTTTGTCAATAGTGTTTATGCTAAAAAATGGCGGAAATGTCAAGTATACCCCTGTAAAATTATATAAATATAATAACTTAGATTCGTTCGCGCTTCGTTCGCGTCATGAATTATTCGGCAATTTTCTTTACGGAAATTCGCGCGTCTTACGCCGGATGGGGGTCACGCGCGTCGAATTTCCTAAAAATTGCCAAATAATTCTTGGCTCGCTCAATGCTCACTCATTCTAAGTTATTATATTTACATCTTTTCCAGGGAGATGGTGATGTTTTCGCCATTAATTTTAGCGATTTCGTCGTGGGAGTAGTTGGCGTTTTGGTTGATTTCGATGGTGTTCGTCTCGGATTTGACGAGATTTTCAAAGCCTTTGGGCGGTTCGATAGAGAGGGAGAGTTTGATTTGGTCATCTTGGCGGAGGCCGGCATGTTTGCGGGCGGCTTGGATGGCACGGATGAGCTCGCGAGCTCTTCCCTCTTCTCTAAGTTCTTCGGTGAGGGTCTTGTCCAGGGTGAGAGCTTTGCCGTTTTCGATTGTCTTGACGTTGACTTCGTCGGCAATGATTTGCTCGTAGAAATCGCCGAGTTTATCGCCGTCGTAGGTTAGCTTGGAGAGGGGTTGGCGAATCTTAATCTGTTCTTCGGTGTCGGATTTCTGCATACGAAGGGCGAGAGCATCGGTAATGATTTGGCGGGTGCGGGCCATGTCGTCTAAGACTTTGACGTCAATCTCACCAGTGGCTGGCCAATCTAGAAGATGAACAGAATCGGTAGAACCGGTTATTTTCTGATAAAGTTCCTCGGATAAGAATGGTGTAAAGGGAGCGAGGATCTTGGATAGATAAATGAGTGTATAATATAGGGTTGCAAAAGCCTGCCGTTTATCGTTAACATCATCATTCTTGCTGAAGCGGCGACGAGAGCGACGAACATACCAGTTGGATAAGTCGTCAATGAACGGAAGGACGCCGGCAAGAGCCTTTGGAATATTATACTCTTCCATACCATCGGTGATTTCGTCACGGAGCTGGTAGAGGCGGGAGACAATCCAGAGATCTAATGGATTAGAATTCAGAATAATGCCATTTTGGGTCGCGTCGTTTTCCCCTGTCGCCACAGGGGAAAACGCGCTAACCCTCGCGCTGCCGCGCTCCGGAATCCCCTCAATGGCATTATTCCCGAATTCTAGCAACAATTCGCTATTAATATCTTCCACCTCGGCGTAGGTGGTGAAGAAGTCGTAGACGTTCCAGATCATGGCGAGTTTACGATTGACGTCAGAGACGTCTTTGTCGAGGAGGGCGAAGTCTTCGCCGGAGAGGACGGGAGAGCTAAGGAGGAGGAAGCGGAGAGAGTCGGCAGAGTACTGGTCCATCAGCTCGTTGGGATCAGTGAAGTTGCCAAGTGATTTGCTCATCTTGCGACCGTCGTTACCGGCTAAGGTACCGGTGGTGATGACGTTTTTGTAGGCGTTTTTATGACCTTTCTTAGCCTTTTCGCCGAAGGCGCCGATGCTGGCGAGAGCAGTGTTAACAGTGTGAACATAGTAGAACCAGGCTCGAACTTGACCAACATATTCGACTATGAAATCAGCGGGGTAGTTGGCCTCGAACTTTTGCTTGTTTTCGAAGGGGTAGTGGAGTTGAGCGAACGGCATGGAGCCGGATTCGAACCAGCAGTCTAATACCTTTTCGATACGAGTGAAATGCTCGCCGTCGATATCGAATTCAATCTCATCGACCCAAGGGCGATGGTAATCGTCTAGTTCCCTGCCAGATAGCTCTTTGAGCTCGGCGTAGGAGCCAATGACTTTGACGGAGCCTTTGTCGCCTTTCCAGACTGGCATGGCGGTGGCCCAGAAGCGATCCCTTGAGAGGTTCCAATCGGGAGCTTGTTCGATATTCTTAGCGAAGCGACCGTGCTTTAAGTAGCTCGGGAACCAGTTGATATGTTCATTTTCCTCGAGCATCAGTTGTTTCTGACCATCGATGTCGAAGAACCAACTAGGGAAGGCGCGGTACATAATGCGCTCTTTGGAACGAGGGTTGAAGGGGTATTCGTGCTGGATATATTCGATTTTATAGATGATTCCCTTTTCCTCGAGGCATTTGGCGATGAATTTGTTGCCAGCCCAGATCTGGATGCCATGTTCATCGGTGTCACGGACGCCGAGGTCGTGAAGTTTGCTGGCGTATTCGTCGTTGTAGTAGCCATTCTCATCAAGAGTGTCGACAAAATCAATATCACCTTCGTGTTGTCGATATAGCTCGTAGTCATCTTCGCCGTAGGCAGGAGCGATATGGACGATACCGGTACCTTCTTCCTCACCGACGAAATCAGCGGTGAAGACCTGGCAAGTGGTGCCGTCAATGGATTCGTATTGGAGGCCAGCGAGTTCTTCGCCTTTCATGGTACGTTCTGGCTTAGCGTCACCGAATAGTTTGCTCGCGAGTTTGGTGGCGACGATGAGATTATCGCCGTCTATACTATAAACGCCGTAGGTCATTTCTTTGCTGACAGCGAGGGCGCGGTTGGCCATGAGGGTCCAGGGTGTGGTAGTCCAAGCCAGCATAAAGCTGGATTCAGAAATAGCTCTTTCTCGGGACGCTTCGTCGCGCCCGTCGTTACGGGGCTCCTCGCTTCGCCCGCTCCCGTCGTCGCGGATGCCCCTCGAAAGACTATTTCCTGAATCCGCATCTACTATCTTGAACTTGACGTAGGCGCTGGGGTCGGTGACGGTTTGGTAGGCGTCGTTATCCATAGTGACTTCGGCCTTAGAGACTGGAGTGGCGAATTTAGTATCATACATGAGAACTTTACGGCCTTCGTAGATTTTGCCGGCATCGTAGAGCTGTTTGAAAGCCCACCAAACGGATTCCATGAAATCTTTATTCATAGTGCGATAGCAGTTGTCAAAATCTACCCAGCGACCGATACGATCAATAGTGCTGCGCCAGGTCTCGGAATTAGCGACCATGGATTCGCGGGCTTTGATAATGTAGTCCTCGAGAGACCATTTGGTGCCGATATCCCTTCTGTCGGTAATGCCAAGTTGCTTCTCGACGAAATTCTCGGCGGGGAGACCATGACAATCCCAACCCCAGCGGCGTTCAACGCGGTAACCGTTCATGGTCCAGAAACGCGGAACGGCATCTTTGACAATAGAGCTGAGCAGTGTGCCGTGGTGAGGATTGCCAGTAATAAACGGAGGGCCGTCGTAAAAAACATAAGATTTATCAATCGGGCGATTCTCTACTGACTTTTCGAAGGTTTTATTTTTCTTCCACCACTCGCTGATGGCTTTTTCGTATTCTATAGCCTTGCGGCGTTCTCCAGCTCTATATTTCATAGATAATATTATATCATATCTGGACGAAGTTTCTTATGAACGCATTAAAAAGCCGCTCGGGGAGCGGCTTTTGCGTCCTTAGTAGGTAATCTCAACAGTCTGACTTCTCTTGATGCGTAAATCACGAAATGGCGCGTCACCTTTCAACACTTCAATATAGAATGAATACTCCGTGATAGGATCCTCTGCTAGCCGATAAACCGAGATATCATACGCCTCTTTTTCATCAGCACTGCTGATTGAGAACTGAGCAAAGTCACGCAAATCAACTTCCACGCACTCAAATATGCATGCATCATTTAATCGTCTCATTGAGAAGACAAAAAAGAGCCTAACACCATCGGTGCATTCCGAAAAATCGCAACAATATAGTTTTGCAATACTTGGTTTACCCTGCAGGCAGTCCATGATAGCAGCCCGTTTTTCTTCTGGTAAATCAGGCTCAAATGAAATGATTTCGCTCAAATCTAGTTCGTTAGAGTCGTAATACTCAAAACGGAGACTTGGTGCTTCATAATGCGCTACATCGGGTGCACCTGGAAGGAAATCTCCTGGCGGTGCATTATGGATAGAGAAAATTTCATACGAATCTTGCGACACCTGTACTTCAATAACCAAAGCATTGTTCATATTGTACCCTCCTTTATGATTATGGTGTCATCCATGGTCTGTTTAACTTATTCAATGTATAAGGGACCATAGACAATTTCCATAATCATAATAATTCTGGGACGCCTAAAAGGACTAGGGATAGTTTTATCCCCTGGTGTATATAATACCACAAAGTTAGATAGCTGTCAAGAGGTTAAGCTTGAGTGAGTGGGGAGAGTGGCGAATCTATACTATTCTATAGATACTCGTAATTCAGTAAATCTGGAAGGACTACCTCGATTATGTAATTCGCATACTCTAAGTATGTAATGACACCATCTGAATTAGCGTCAGCTTCTTCAATGTATAGTTCCGTATCATAAGTCTCACTTGGGTTGGCGAAATAATAGAACAAACTGAACCAATTGAAACAGTCTTCTCCGCCAAATTTACTAAAGTCTATTTGGTGATAAAGTTGAATTACTCGATCGAGGAGTTCGGATGGGACCGTACCGGTATAAGTAGTGATTGGTATTACCACATCACCATTTATGCAATCTAAGGTAGAACAATGAGGGGTTATTGTATAGGCAAAGGATCCAGTGTCCGGATTAAGTGAAACTGAGTAACCCGTGCCAGGTTCGTATAGGTCTTCCCATTGAACGTTAATATTCGAGGAGATATTTGCGATAGCGATATAGTTTATGGTTGGTCCGGCATAGTTGCCAGATGGTAATTCGTCATTGACGAGAGCTCCATAGTAAACCGTGGTGGCATCGTTTTCAGGAGTAGTATTGAAGCTTGATTTAATGGTCAACATTTTATTCTGTGATGTAGGCATAGCGTGCCATACTTTTGAAGTTTCGTCTTCAGGTGACACGAGGGATACACCCCATGTGTTTTCACTCAATGTAGTAGACTGCGAAGCGTCAGGAAGGCTGGTGATTGCTTTCTCTTTATCATCGGTGGACACAATATCTACATCGGAAGCGTAAACACCCAAAGTATAGCCATTGCTTGTACCAGAATTCACTGTAATCTTATTAGCCACAGAACTATAGGCGGTTTTACCTTCACGAGTAATATCGAGAATAACGTCTTCAGTCTTAATGGCTAGTGCATCTGAAGATGCTGCTGACACCTGATGGGGTTCAGTTTCTGAGTTAACAAAAGCGAAGATGGCACTCATAGCAACCAATGTGATTGCAAAGAAGCCAATGAACATACTTTTAGACGAACGGAGCTTCATGCTATTTCTATCTTGGCTAACCACACGATGGGCTTTGTGGCGAGTTAGGATGATAGACAATGCACATAGAAAAACCAATATAACGGTGGCAATCCCTAAGCCAACCATGATGACGCCTCCAGTATTTTCCGTTGTGAAGGCTCCAGTATTTGGCACAGAAATCCCTTTCGAGTCTGTAATAGTGACTTTAAAATTACTAATCATGTTTACCTTTCGTTTTTGTTTATGTAGTTACCTTTATGCTTATATAATAGTACACATAAATAAATCCGTCAAGAGGGTTAGGCTTGGTTTTCTATGGCTAATGGGTGCATCGGAAGCTAAATGGCTTAGTCGTCGTTCTGTTCAATGATACGATGAGCACGGAGCTCGGCAAATTTGGCGGTGCGGCGGATAGCGCTGGCGTGGCCAGAAAGAGCGGCGTAGGGGGCGAACTGGGCGGCGCGCATTTCATGAGGCAGGCGTGGGTGATGCTTCGGTTCGTAGTGGGGGTGGTCGATAATATCGGCATATTTTACTGATGCGGGAATCGGATTGGTCATTTGCGATGCCCTCCGATCTGGGCGTTACGTTCCCTGCCGGTGGCGCCTTGCTCAAAATTGATGCCTTTTAAAATCGCGTTTTTGCCGTAGCGTTTCTTGATGGCAAGAATGGCCTCCTCGGCACGTTTTTCCTTCTTTAAGTTCGCTTCGTCCTGCGGTTTATCGAAAAGTTCTAATTGGCGGAACTCTTTACCTAAGTCTTCTTCCCTTTTGACGTGGTTGACATCAATAGTGAGACGGCGGATTTTTAGGGCGGAATTGACTTTATCGTCAAATAGTTTGGCAACTGCTTCAGAAATGAGCCGAGAGGAGGCGGTGGGATGAGTGAGATTATAAGTACCGTGAGCGTGTTTGGGGATTTCGCGCCCATAGAAATCTCGTGTAGTTTCACCTTCATAGCTGGCGAGACTGACCTTGTCGTAGCCAACGGTTAAGATGACTTGGTCTGTTACCATTTTTCTAGATAAAAGTCCGAGGCTGACTTCCTCAGCCATTTCAAGTGCTACTACTCTGGCTTGATTGAAGTTGTAGGGTTCCTTCAGGACTTGGCCGGAAGAGAAGGAGTTGGTACTAGGACGATAAGCGCGGATTTCAGAAATTTCGCAGGGTTCCCAACCCCAAGCATGATCGATTAGGAATTCGGCGTTGACGCCAAACATCTTATATAAATAGTCCTCGTCCTTCTCGGAGCAGAGCGCCACATCGCCCATAGTGTAGAGGCCAGCGGACTCTAATCGTTTGGCGTAGCCACGCCCGACGCGCCAGAAATCCGTCAGAGGGCGATGATTCCAGAGTGCTCGCCGATAGCTCATTTCATCTAATTCGGCGATTCTAGCGCCGTTTTCGTCAGGTTCGGCTTTCTTGGCCATGATGTCCATAGCGACTTTGGCGAGATAAAGATTGGTGCCAATACCAGCTGTAGCGGTAATACCGGTCTCATCGTAGACTGCTTGTAAGATTTTCTGGGCGAGTTCTTTCGCGGTGAGATTGTAGTTTTTGAGATAGGGGGTGGTATCGATAAAAACTTCGTCGATGGAGTAAACATGCATATCTTCCTCGGCGATGTAGCGAAGATAGATATTATAGATACGCGTGCTGTAGCTGATATAAAACGCCATGCGTGGTACTGCAATAATGAAATCTTTGGCTTTTTGCTTGACTTCGTAGAGCCTAGCACGGCCTGGTATGCCGAGTGATTTCAGGGCGGGCGAGACGGCGAGACAAATCGTCTTATCAGTACGCGATTCGTCGGCAACTACGAGTTTGGCTTTCAGGGGGTCCAGACCGCGTTCGACACACTCAACTGAAGCATAGAATGACTTGAGGTCGATGGCAATATAACTCTTTCCCATGTTTTAATTATACACGCCGTAACCAATCTTACGAAAAATACGAATTTGGGGGTTCTGGCCGGGAAAATGGTTATGATTGCGAAATTGGGATTTTGGTAGTATAGTCTGAGCAAGGTGGGTGAACTTTAAGAGAGGTGGTGAAACTATGTCGAATTTATATATACCATGTGAATCAACAATGTTTACATATCTAAGAGGTAGGTTGGATGGCCCTGGATTCGATCAGTCGCGGACGGCATTAGTATTTGCACGGAAAGCGCATGCTGGGCAATTTCGCAAAGGTGGAGCGCCTTATATCGTGCATCCGCTATCGATGGCTTGCGATGCAATTGCTTGCAAGGGTGCTACAGACGAGATTATTGCAACGATTCTATTACATGACGTTTGCGAAGATTGCAATATCCCGCTGTCGGCGTTACCAGTAAATGATGTAGTAAGACAAGGTGTGAAACTGATGACGATCCGACCTTTCCACGGCGAGGAAAAAATTGAGACCAAGAGACGTTATTTCAACGAATTACTCGACTCGAAAGAGGCCGTTATCTGCAAGGCCTTCGACCGTTATGCTAATCTCAACGATGCGGAAGGAGCTTTGACGGAGGAAGCGATAGTGAAGAATATTCACGAGACACATGAATTCTTGATGCCGGTGCTAAAGGAAGCAAAATATGAATACCCGGAACTTTCGGATATGATGCACACCATACGCACGGCGTTGAAGCGTACGCTAGTAATGATGGCGAGATATCACAATGTTGAATTAGAATAGTGAAGTACCCACCTGTATTAGTAACCCCGTTCTGTGAGCGGGGTTATTTGTTTTTAGTGTGAAGATCGAGCTGAGTGTAGGGGAAGTGGACTTTGTGTTCTTCGAGGGTAGTAGCAATGACGCGAAGGGTGTCGCGGCGGATTTGGAGTTTGTTCACTGGGTCGCAGGTGATGACAATTTGATAATTGAGCGAAGAGTCACTAATAGCGGTGATTCCCTGGTAAGCAGCGCTAGTAATGCCGTCGTGGTGATGAAGTTTCTTGATAATGTCTTGCATAAGTTCTTCGGCTTTGGCGACCGGAAGGTCGAGAGGCAGCGGAATCGGAATGTAGACGTAGCCTGGATCGACTTCGACTTTGTCAACATTGCGATTGGCAATAGAAACAAAATTCATGGTATTGATGTCTTGAATCTTAGTGGTAAGGAGACTAACAGAAGTGACTGGGCCAATATTGTCACCAAATTTAATGACGTCACCGATTTCGTAATAATTGTCCGAGACGATAACGAAACCGCGAATGATATCCTTCAATGAATCCTGCAAGGCAAAGCCGATCACGATGCTAGCGATACCAACTCCAGCAAGCATGGAAGTTACATTGATTCCATAGATTTGTAAGACCATCAGCACAGTAATAATGCCGAGTGTGCCAGCGATGACGCTTTTTAGCATGCGAATGATGGTCTTATTCTTCTTATTGCCCATGATTTTGGAGGTCTTCTGTTCCCTGCTATTGAGGACTTTGGTAGTAACATGGTAGATTAGGAGGCTAAATAGAATAACAATCACCGACCAGAAGGCTCTCTGAATCCAAACGTTTTCAACAATGTCTTTGATAAAATCCATATGCTTATTATACCATGTAGAATAGGACTTCGTTAATAAGTGGGAGTTCTTTCCCGCGCCAACTGGCACGAACTTCGCCGCGTTCGCCCAAGGCTAGGATGGTGGGGTATTCAACTATGTCATAGGCTTCGCAGAAACTGGGATTATGATCCGGATCCATAGTTTCAACTTCGCGGCCGGTTTGGCGACGGATGTTTTCAAGCCATTCACTGACCGAGCGACTATAATCTTGATTATCTCGATAAATACATACTACGCGCATTTTTTCCTCTTCTGTTCTTTTAAAATATTCTCGAAGTCTTCAAGAGTTTTAAATTCGCGGAAGACGGAGGCGAAACGGACGTAGGCAACTTCGTTAACTTCGGCTAGGACGTCGAGGACGGCTTCGCCAATTTGCTTGCTAGTGATTTCGTCGGTGCCATAGGAATAAAGGATATCGGAGGCACGACTGACCACTTCTTCGACTTCGAGCTCGGAATTAAAAAACTTGCCCACGCTGCGACGAACAGCGAGGAGAAGTTTATCGCGGTCGAAAATTTCTTTGTTGCCGCTACGTTTGGTGA
The DNA here is from genome assembly GCA_017514765.1 of Candidatus Saccharimonadota bacterium. Classification (GTDB taxonomy): domain Bacteria; phylum Patescibacteriota; class Saccharimonadia; order Saccharimonadales; family Saccharimonadaceae; genus Nanosyncoccus. The sequence continues at coordinate 26,784 of JAFWIU010000009.1, forward strand.
CGGTAAGAGGTGGCATTTCGATGCGCTCGTAGGTGGTAAAACGATGACCATCAGAGGATTCACGACGGCGCCGTATCATGGTGCCGTCTACAGTTTCACGGCTTTCTAATACTTTGCTGTCTCCGATTCTAAACTGATGTTCCATCCGAACCTCAATTCTCCTCTATGATTACTTCTTGAGTTTGTTCTTAAAACGGGCGCGGAGTGAAGGTGGCACATCCATATCTTCATCGGCAGGTGTTGGCTCGGGCTCTGGTTCGGGTTCGTTCTTGATGGATTCCCACATATTGGATTTGCTTTCTAGGGCAAAATCTTTAGGGGCGGCGGAAGGGGTCTCGTTCTTGACGTCTTCGACTGGTTCTTCGGTTGGTTCGTTGTAATAGTCGGAGTCAAAACCAGTAGCGACAACGGTGACGATGATTTCATCTTCTAGTTCAGGACGAATGCTGGCACCGAAGATAATATTGGCATCGGGCGAAACAGCTCCGGTGATAACTTCAGCGGCTTCCTGAATCTCGCTCATGCTCATATCGTAGCCACCAGCGACACTAAAGAGTACACCGCGGGCGCCTTCGATTTTGACTTCGATGAGTGGTGACTCGACGGCTTGCTGAGCGGCAATAACAGCGCGATTCTCCCCGCTGGCACGGCCGATGCCCATGAGGGCAGAACCGGCGTTTTTCATGATGGCTTTAACATCGGCAAAGTCGAGATTAATCAAGGAATGCTCAGTAATTAGTTCTGAGATTCCTTGCACGCCTTGGCGTAATACATCGTCAGCAATTTTGAAAGTCTCAAGAAGCGGGGTGCGCGGATCGATAGTCTGAAGCAGTCTGTCGTTAGGAATAGTGATTAATGCATCTACTTGGCGGGCGAGTTTATCAATCGCGACATCAGCATTAGCCTTGCGGCGAGCACCTTCGAAGGTAAACGGCTTGGTCGCGACACCGACGGTAAGAATGTCCTTCTTACGGGCCTCTTCGGCGACGATAGGGCCAGCACCGGAACCAGTACCGCCACCGGCGCCGAGTGTAATAAACACCATGTCGGCACCATCTAGGGCTTTATCGATGGCTTCCCTGCCTTCTTCGGCAGCCTCACGACCCTTCTCAGGATCACCACCGGCACCAAGACCTTTACCGATGTGCACCTTGACATCAGCTGGGTTATGATGGAGGGCCTGGGCATCGGTATTAACTGCAACGAATTCCACGCCAGAAAGACCGACTTCCTTCATGCGCTCCACTGCAGAACCACCGGCGCCACCTACACCTACTACTTTAATACTTGCTTTACTTTCCACCTCTGTTGGTTTTACTTCTGGCATAACTACCTCACTTTACTTTGTATATAGTATACACCTGATTTTGGGTTTTATCAAGGGGTTTATTTTGGGTAATTCTATTCCGAAAAAAATATAAGTGCAGAAAATTCGGAATAGAGACTATCTAGATGTCACTGCCTCTCCGGGTCGCTGAGGCGACCGCGGGGAGATAGCAGAAATTACTTTTGAGCTATTTCTCTGCGGGGTAGGTAGAACGCTAAATGAACTAGCTACCTATCAAGCAACGGACACCAAGACCGCGGTACTTACCATCGGCGCCGGACGGGCTCAAGTACGTAGAGCCTAGGCTCAGGTAGTAAGAGTGGCTGCTGCTAGCCGCCGACCTACTCCAATAGTAGCCTCTCGAGCCACGATAGGCCGCGTTCGAGCCATGGAAGTAGCCGGAGTAAAGGAAGTTGTTGGGGAAGGTTCTAAAACGGTTACTTATAACGCTACTTGATGATTGGTTTTCACCGCTCCCATCATAACTTCTAGAAAGAGTACCGAAATCTTTAGTAGTAGTACCGCTGGTTGGCAAAGTCCAGTTAGTGGGACAGATAGAAGTACCGGCAGATTCAGAACCAGAAGTACCGGTAGCTGAGCTGTAGTAGGTAGTGTTAGCCATAGCAGCTGCCCAGGTGTAGTAGTTGCCGTAACTGTACCAGCTGTAGTAGGTACTGCTACCCGTACCATCGTAACTAGCAGTGAGGCTGGTTTTAGTGTTATTGTTGTTGTAACGAGGAAATCTGTAACCCGTATAGCTTCCTGTGATATTGGTGCTATTATATAAGTTGTTGGGGGTGGCAGTGGTAGTATTATCAAAGTTGGCATTTTCTGAAGTATCTAGACCCGTAAAGACTCCACCATAGCCTTGGGAGAGAGACTCATTAGTGACTGATGAGTCGTATTGGTTGTTTCCTACCGTATTCTCCGCTTCTAGTCTTAGGTTCTCCGTCATCCAGCAGTTACCATCGGCTAGTCTAGCTACAGTGTAGACATTGTTGTCACGTTGGTCTTTTAAGGCTATGACGCTACCAGCTGGGGTGGTGATCTTGCCGGTTGATGAACTAAATGTAGTCTGAGCTAGGTTCTGACAATCAGTGGCAGTGAAGGTTTGCATAGTCTTAGTGGAATCAGCTTCTTGCCAGATGGCGTAGAGAGTAATAGTCTTAGTGCCACTGATTTCCTGGCCATAGGTGTCATAACTTGGGGCAGAGATGGATTCATTGGGACCGTAGATAGGATCAGGACCACCAACTGTAGCAGTAGGACTGGGCGACCAACCAACGAAGCCGAAGCCCGTATTCCAGTAGTTAGGTGCGTAGAGGTTTACAGTACTACCTTCGTTGATATCAGTATGTTTTAGTTCTGTACCACTGCTTACCATACTACCACCTGTAGCATTATTACCATCGTAGACTATTGTATATCTAGGACCCCATTTGGCGTAGAGGGTGATAGAATTGCCTGGAGTGACTGTAGTGGGTGCGGTATAAGTTGCACCGTTAGCATAGACTACTTCATTATTGGCTCTACTTTCTTCTGTCATCCAGCCGATGAAATAATTACCAGATGGGGCGGTGAAGCTATTATTCTTTAAGGCATTAGAAGTATTCTCTGGGATAAGTTGGGCAGTCATGGTACCAGAACCACCATTACTATTGAAGTTGATGGTGAGAGCTGGAGACCACTGAGCGTAGAGGGTAACTTGATCGGGAGCGGTAAGGGTGGATGGCACAGTGTAGCTAGATGAGATATTATAGCTAGTACCACTGCCATCCCTAGCAGTATTCCAGGAAGTGATGACATAGCCAGACCTTGTGGCAAAGTAGGAGTCGCTACCTAGGGTAATACTACTACCAGCATTAGTCCAGCTGCTAGTATTAGTGGTATCGGTGCTAGTCGCACAGCCGGCATTGTTGTAGCTACAGTTATCGTTGTAGATGATTTGGCGTTGTGGGGTCCATTGGGCATATAGAGTAATGGTTTCGCCAGGTTTAAGATTTAGGGTAGAAAGTGCAGCTGAGTTCGCAACAGTAGTGTCAGTACCATCAGCTGCGGTATTCCAGTTCTTGAATGAATAGTGAGTTCTCGTGAATGCGTTGCTGGTGAGGTTGGCTGAATTTATCTCTACGTTTTCTTGGGAAGCGGTAGTGCCGGTGACTGGATGCTCGGCGGTGCCATTGCCGTTATAGTTGATGGTGGCGGTGCCGTTAGAGGCGACACAACGGATGTTCTTTTCGTAGTATTTATTGCCACCGTAAGTGGTGCCACTAGAAGCTCTAACGGAAATAGAAGAAGCATTGACCCTAGAACCGTAGGCATATGTTCCGGCCGTCCTTGATGTCCAAAAATGGCTGTAACTGGTTTGGTAGAAGGTGGCACCATTAGTGAAGCCACCATTCGTGAGGAAGCTACTCGGAGCGGATGTAGTTGTGTTAGAGGAAGTATAGGCAGCTTTGGTTTGAAGATTAGTATATTGGTCGTTGGTTGGTAAGTCCCAGTTTTTTGGACAAACAGAGCTAGTCACTATTACATTGGCAGTGGTATAGGTAGCGGTACTAGCAATAGCGGCTGGCCAGGAGTAATAAGTGCCGTTGTTGTTGTCACCACTGGTATTGGTGACACGGATTCTAGCTGCGGTAGTGGTGGTGCTAGAAGTAGTGGTACTAACAGGCACAGTGAAGGTGGTGTTTTCTGCTAGGTCTGTATCGTCACTGGTGAGAGTGATAGTGCCGTTGCCGTTCGGGCCGTCAGTACCGCTTCTACCTAGGTTTAGGTTCTTAGTCATCCAGCAGTTGTTGTCGGCGAGTTTTGATACTGTGTATTGTTCGGCCGATTCTGGGCTTTCACCAGTAGTCACTTTACCACGATAATCTAGGAGAGTGGCAGCAGGAGCATTTTCAGCTGTAGTGATAGGTGAGTTATAACAGACTTCGGGGCACATGTCCTGCATTTCGTTGTGTGATATTTGTTTGGGGTCGGTAGGCTCAGTTGATGGGGTAGCTGTCATATCAGCTAGGGTGGCTTGTTTCCACTGGGCGTAGAGAGTGATAGTAGAGCCAGCATTTGCTAGGTCTTCTACTGATTCCCTGTCTTTGTACCAATCACTGGTGCCGTCTGCCTTAGTATTCCAGCCCCAGAAGGTCCAGAGTTTGTCTGGGTCTCCGGTGATAGTGTTGTTATCTGCATCGGTGTAGGATGCGCCTTGGGGGGCTTTTAGCGAATCCGATGAGTCTAGCTTGGTGGGTTCGCCTATTTGGATGCCTTGCTCTGGATTGGTAGTACCACTAGCTAGGGTGCCGCCATTGGGATTAAAGGATACGGTGTATTGAGTACATGTAGTATCCATGGTGAGATAGTAGACTACTGCGCCTTGGTTTGCCATTTGGTAGTTACCTGGAGCTATAGTAGTATCAGTCTTTACGCCATAGTTAATGTTAAAGGTATCATTAATATCAGTATCGGTACTAGCAGTTTGAGATGGAGTTTTCAGGATTGATTGAGTGGTAGAGAGTGGTGAGAAAACTGTACTAGAAGTTGGATCAGAATCTAGCGTATAGCCCCATTTGTTAGTGTTATTGTTGCTGCTAAGAGCTGATGTACCATCTACCGCAGTAAAGGATGCGGTGCTACTAGATTGGGTGCTATTGTCATACTTATATAAGTTACTACCACTTGGAGTGGCAATCGTGAGATTATAACCTGCTCTACAGTCTGATTGGATATTGATAGATTCACTATGGATGGAAGTACCATCACCAGATGGAGAGACGTCTAGATTAATGCTACTACTCGTTGTGATGGAGGCTGAGAAAGCTGAAGTATTAGTTACATTCAATTGCGATGAAAGCAGAAAACAGGCTATAAGTAGCCCAAACGCTGCAAGATAGTTTGTTTTTGTATGCATATTAAACACCTTTTTCTATTAATGAATGACCTTAATGGTTTTATTGTATACTGCTTGTGAATAAAATGCAAGTGGTTTTGTGGAAAGAATTAGAATTTCGAGAAGAGTTTTTTGATAAAGCCGAATGGGTTGCTGCCGGAGCCGGAACTGGAGGATTTCTTGCCCTGTTTTTTGGACTTCTTGCCCTGGGTGACGACGAGGTCGCCGGATTCGGCGGCGATGAGGGCGAGACCGACGGCGGTGGCGAATTCTGGTTTCGCGACGGCATCAGAGACACCATCAAAGCCATGAGGGATGCCGATTTTGACGGCGGCTTCTAAGGCTTCTTTGGCGAATTGATCGATATCGCGCATCTTGGCGCCACCGCCAGTAAGGATAATTCCCTCTGGGAGGCGTTGGTCGTATTTGGCGGCTTTGAGTTTCTTTCTGACTTCAGCAAAAATGTCTTCGAGACGAGCCTTCACGACGGCTTCGACTTCTTTGCGTTCGAAATTGCGTTCTTTGCCGTCTTTGGTAAGCTTAATGACGGGATTTTTATCAGAGCCAAAGACGCCCGTAATGAAACGGGTCTTGATTTCTTCGGCAAGATCTGGGTCGATAGCAAGCACAATGGCAAGATCGTTAGTGATATTATTAGAGCCAGCCGGTACTACGCCGACATATTGTAAATCACCTTCTTCGTAAATAGCAATGCTGGTAGTGCTAGAGCCCATATCAATAACAGCGACACCGTTTTCCTTTTGCTTCTCAGTGAGAACGGCGCGGGCGGCGGCAACTGGACTAGGTATGAGACGGTCAGCTTGAACATCGGCAGTAATGGTGGCTTTCTTGAGGTTCTCACAATTAGGAGTGAGGGCAGAAATAACGTTAGCACGCATTTCGAGACGTGCACCAGACATGCCAAGCGGGTCTTTGATACCACCTTGACCATCCAGAGCATATTCGAGTGGGATAACGTCGAGAACAGTGCGATTAGCTGGAATACGACCAGAGACGGCCACATCTTCGACACGATCTAAATCCTGGTCATCGATTTCGTGTTCTACTGTACCGACAGCAATCATCCCTTCAGTGTGAGTGGAAATGACAGTGGAACCATTAATCGAAACATAGGCGTTTCTGACATCATAGCCGCCCATGCGTTCTGCGTCGCCGAGCATTTTGTCGATACTACTGGCAGGACCAGCGAGATTAGCAGGGATGCCTTTGCGCATACCAGCTGATTTGCCTTCGTTGTAGCCAACAATGGCAACTTCGCCATTTTTACTAACTGATGCGATTACGGCACGGACGTTCTCGGTGCCAACGTCTAAGCCAGTTACGAAACGTTTATCGTTATCCATAAGTTTATTATATCATACTCGACAAATTTAACAAAATAACTCAGTTTCGTTCGAGGTTCACTGCACGCCGGGAAAGTTTTGGCAAATTTCTTAACGGAAATTACTCGTGTCTCACGGCTGTCTTCACGGTTCGCACGAGATAATTTCCTAAAATTTGCCAAACCTTTCTCGGGTTTGTTCAATGCTCACTCAATCAGAGTTTTTTTGTTTAATCGGGTAAGGTCAGAATCTCATAACCATCTTTGGTCACCAATACTGTGTGTTCGCAGTGGCAGCCTACACTGCCGTCTTTCATGCGGACGGTCCAGTTGCTGTCTTTATCAACATAATTGGCAGGTTTGCCAAGGCAGGACATGGGTTCGATACAAATAGTGTCGCCTTCAACCAACCGATAACCGTGACCTTTCTTGCCGTAATTAGGAACTTCGGGTGGTTCGTGCATGGATTTGCCGATGCCGTGACCGATATAGTTTTCGATTACACCAAGATGTCCTTTACGAAGAACTTGCTCAACGGCATGGCCGACATCGCCAATGTGGGCACCTGGCTTGACTTGTGCAATTCCCTCCCACATGGAAGCTTCGGTGACTTCAATCATCTTCTTGACGGCGGGATTACCTTTGTCACCAACTATCATAGTAAAAGCTGAATCCGTGAAATAACCATTGTAGTAGATATCTAGGTCGAAAGACACTTTGTCGCCTTCTTCTAGCGGTTCGTCGGTAGGTGCGCCATGAACCAGTTCGTCGTTTACGGAAATACAAATGGCACCCGGAAAGGGATAATCCAGCATGTCGTAAGCTACCTTGGCGCCGCGTTTGACGATTTCCTTGCGCACCCAAGCGTCGATTTGTTTGCCAGTCATGCCGGGCTGCACGTAGTCTCTTAAGTCGCGCAGAAGGTTGCCGAGAATCTTGCCGCACTCACGCATCGTGGCGATTTTCTGGTCGACTTCGGCGCGAGAAGCAGTTTCGATGTTGATAATTCCCTGTTTACTCGCCATAGCTTTTTTCGATTTCTCCACCGTTGACGTCCTGAACTTGCTCAGTAGCATCAGGAACCATTTGTTTAATAATGGCTACGAGGCGAGCGGTTACTTCCTCAATCTTGCCTACACCATCTACATGAGTGACAGGAATATGATTGGCTTCTAAAAGTGGCACAATCGAGCCGATGTTTTGTTCGAAGACTTCAAAACGGCGTTCAATAGAAGCGCGTTCCTTATCATCATCACGACCACGAAGAGCGAGACGTTCGTAGAGTTCATCCTTCGGGACTTCGAGAATGATAGCGCCGTCGATTTTGTCAGGTATAGTGTTCATTAAATATTCAGCTTGGTAAACATCGCGCGGGTAACCATCCAGTATAACATCAAAACCTTCGTCTTCGGCTTTGTGGATTTGCTTATCCATGATTTTAATCACTTCATCGTCAGGAATAAGGCCACCTTGGTTGATGATGTCCTCATAACCGCCGTTTTGGCGAATAGCTTCGCCAACCGAAAGCCATTTCCAGCCAAAAAGCTCCGAAATGGCCTTACCTTGAGTACCTTTGCCTGAGCCAGCCAGGCCAAATAATATAATCATTTAATCTCCTTTCCTAAATTATAACATATCTCTTGTATCAAATACTTAATCCTCATTCGCGATGACTTCACGCCATGTTATTTTTTACAACACTTCACTCAATCCTCGTCTCAATCAAGTTATCAGACTCGCTTCGCGAATCTGTAACTTTATTCGCCTCGGATGAGGAAAGGTTGTAAAAAATAACTGGGTTCGTCAAATGCTCTCTCGGATTAAGTATTTGATACAAAAAATCTCCTCTAGAAGTTAAAGGAGATTATGATTGTATTATTTAAGTCCTAGCTTGATGCGTTCGGTCTTCTCAGCCTTGCGAGCTTCGCGGATGATCGCCTTCATGCGACGTTCGCGCTTAGACATAGGCTTAGTAAAACGCATCTGCGATTTCTTCAGTGGCATCATACCACTCTGGAGGACTTTACGGTTGAAACGACGAATAATGTTCTCGTTCGCCTCACCCTGATCTTTTCTGGTTACTTTAATTGTCATATTGGGGATATTATAGCACAGATGAAGCAAAGTGGCAAGAACAATTAATGACGAGACTCGACTTTTTGCTTCGCAAAAAGTCGTCCGTTCCTCCTTGCTCGGAAAAAGAAATATTAGTATTTCTTTTCCTCTCGCTTCGTCGTCCGGTCGAACTACGTTCTCGTCCCGTTCGGTATCATTATTAAGAAATAAAATAAGACCCTTTGGGTCTTGTTTTATTTCTTAATGGCGGATCCGACGAGACTCGAACTCGCGACCTCTGCCGTGACAGGGCAGCGCTCTAACCAACTGAGCTACGAATCCACTATTGGTATTATAGCGTATTTTGTTGGGAAAAGCAAGTATCTCGTGTTAAGAAGAGTAAGAGCCGGGGATTTGGAAGGCGCTGGGGTCAGCAGCTTGAGGTTGGTAGACCTGATCTTGCATGGCAGGTTGGGGTCCTAGCGGAGTAGTGGGCGCACCGGCGACCGGTAAATCTGGTTCCGTAGTGGAAGTAGTAACTGTTGGCATAGTTGGTTCCATGCTTGGCACATTGCTTGACAAATCAATAGGAGGGGTAGGTGGTGGTGGCAGAATGCTATCACTTGATTCGGAAGAGGTTGGTGCATAATTCATTTCTGGCACACCATTAATTTCTGGCGCATCCGCTACAGTTGGAGTGTTCATGGTGGCAGGATTATCTGTGGCATCTGGTGCAGAGAAAATCGCAGTCGATGGCGCAACAGGTGTCGTAGCGGCCGCAATTGAATCCTGTAATGCTGGGTCATGCTGATTAGTATTATCAGTCATATGAGTAATTGAGTCTGAAACGGGTTGTTCTTCTACTGTTGGTAATGTCAGCTTATCGCTAGAAGATTCGTTACTGGATGATGGGCTGTCGGATGACGAGTCGCTACTGATTTCTAGCGCAGCATTATTATCGTCGGGTACGGTTTCGGCGCTGGCTTCAACAAGGCTTTGCTCAGCTGCTTTTAAATCATCCAGAAGAGTATGCTCTTTCTTGGTAACGTCAGCATCAATGGTGTCAGAATCTTCGGTTGTAGATTCGTCTTTTGCATCTGATGATTCCCCTTCGGATGATTTTTTGCCTCTTGCCTCATATTCATGTTCTATATCTAGCTTGGTAGGATCTTCTTCTTCGGTCTTGGATGAATCATCTCTATCTCTATCTATCGGTAAACCAATTAGCTCATTATCAATGTCTGGTGTAATGTTCTTAGAAACAAGTTGTTGATTAGCACCGGATTCCATGAGTTTAGAGCAGAGTCGCATAGTTTCTGGGGTGGTCTTAGCGTTGGCAAAACGATTGGTAGCAGCCACAATGCCTGTGAGGTAGGCTGTAGCTTCGTCTTTGGCGACTGGATTATCCCCGCCGTAGGCGTATAACAATGTAGCGATCATTTCGGAGACGGAACTGGATTTTTTATCGCTCCATTCAATTTCGCCGAATTTACCTGGGTTGCTCGTGGTAACGTTAATAATAACTGCATCATGCATAATGCGGCCATGTTCGCGAAGGGCGGAATCAAGATCAATGCCATTAGCAACATCTAGAGCGATAACTAAATCTACATTGTAATCGCCATAAGAGAACTCCAGGTCTTCTTCGGATAGACGATGACGATATGGCGTGATGTAGATTTTGACGAATTCGCCATCTATCTTATAGCGTAGATGGTCTGCTTTTTCCTTGTTAAGTGCTATCACAAAATCTTGCAAAGTATCGGCTGTAGATTCGAAGGTTTCCTCTGGCTTGAGAAACTCGAGAGCATTTGGAGTAGAGCCAGAATAGATTGCAGTAGCGCGCTTGCCCAAACGATCTAGATAGAGCGAAATACCGATGGCGGCGGATAGTTCATCAACTGATGGATCGCTAGAAAGGGCGACTAAAACGTTTTTTGCTTCGCTAATCTTAGCAGCGACTTCGGCATAGATATTGGGGAGTTTCGGTGCGGCGATAGGCTCTTCGGCTGGAAAATTAAAATCCGGCATAACGATTGTGTCAGATTGCGGAATTGGATTAGATAATGCAGGATTATCTTGAGATTGCTGAGTAAAGCCTGAATTGTCTTGCATTGAGGGTTGTGCAAAAGTCGTATTATCTTGGACTGGGGGTTGCGCTAGCATTCCGCTATCCTGAGTTGGCATTCCAGTGAAAGAACCGTTATCTTGGGTTGATGGCATGGGAAAAGCAGCGCCATCTTGAGGTGACGACATCGGAAATGTGGTGTTATCCTGAGTGGAAGGCATAGGAAAAGCAGTATTATCTTGAGCTGGTGCCTGAAGATATCCACCGTCGTCTTGAACTGGCGGGATAGTTGGTGCTGGTGTAATTGGTGGAATAAATGTGTTATCTTGTGGCATTTTTACCTTTCTAATACTAGATTATCATAAGCGGGAAAATAATGCAATGGTGTTATAACACTATGAAGACTTTTGCTACTTTTGAAGCGGTCTCAAAACTGAAAAAAGTAAAGCCACAGGAGCATTGACTTTTTTCAGGTTTTCGGGAAATTGCTCCAAAAGTAGTAACAGGTTTCATGTTGATATATCGCCTGGGTATTCTCTTTACATTTCTAGAGATTTGAGGTATAATAGGCAAAAGTCATTAATTTTTAATCTATATAGGAAGAAAATGCCAATAATTAAATCTGCCAAGAAGGCGGCGAGGCAAGCAGATAAGCGAACCGCGCATAACGAACAAATCAAGAAAGACATCAAGGCTGCCGTGAAGGCTTTCAAGGCAAAGCCATCGAAAGAGACTTTGGCAAAGGCGCAGTCCGAGTACGATAAGGCTGTGAAGAAAGACCTTTTGAAGAAGAATACCGCGGCACGTCGCAAAGCGAAGTTGCACGCAATTGCAAAATCGGCCAAGGTTAAGCTAGCTTAGTCTGAGTAGGCACGCTTCGATGAGAAGCCAAGGATCGATTGATGTAGATTTTAGCTGTAGGTCAAGTTTAGAGAGCTCTTTTAGGGTTCTCTTTTCTGTGATGCCTTGATGCTGGTCGTAATCTTTGAGAGCTTGAGAAGCGAGGAGGCCAAAAAACATCATGGGATCCTGGGTGGGTTTGATTTGTTCGAGCATTTTGATGGCGCGTTTGCCGTCGCGCTTGGCGGTTTTGTAAATATCAAAAACTAGACTAGCATTGGGGTCCTTCGGGAGATTAAATTCGGTGATGGGGATTTGGTTCTTGATGGCTTTGTAAGCGGCGGAGCGTTTGTCAATTTTGAGTTCCTGGAGGATGATGTCGTGAGGGGTGCCGAGATAATTTGCGAGATGGTCGGCGACTTGTTTGTTGGCGAGGAAGTCGCGGATGAGGATATGACGTTTATCGCTGAAAAGCGAGACACCTTTGAAGATGTTGGGGAGATCGCCAGGAGTGAGTTCAGCGCCTTCGATGACTTCGTAATTATCGCCGAGGAGTTTGGTGATTTCCTGTCCGGCTCTCACACGGTTGTCGCCGGTAAAGATTCTAATCATTTTGTTTGTCCTTTACTTGGCAGCGTGGGCAGATGTGAGTGCCGCGACCGGTAACTTTAATCTTCTGAATGGTGGTGCCGCAGCGAGGACAGGGTTGGTCTTGCCGTCTGAAAACTTGTGCAAAAAGCTCGAGATAGTCACCTGTGGTGCCGTCAGCTTTGACGTAGGTGCTCATAGTAGAGCCGCCGGAGGCGATAGATTTGTCCATGACGGTTTTGGCGGCTTCAAGGAGAGCCGCGGTTTCCTTTTTCGTGATGGTGCCAGACTTTCGCTCGGGGTGGATTTTCGAGGCAAAGAGGGCTTCGTCGGCATAGATGTTGCCAAGACCAGTGATGATGGTTTGATCTAGGATGGTGGCTTTAATACAAGAATTTGGATGTTTCTGGAGCTTGGCGTAGAGTTCGTCTGCAGTCATATCCCAGGGTTCTTTGGCGAGCTTCTGAATAAATGGATCTTGTTCAACCTCTGCGGTGGGGAGGACTTTGATGAAGCCGAATTTGCGCTGGTCATTAAAGTAGAGCGTACCGCTGTCGAAATGCAGAATGACGCGAGTTTGTTTGTTAGGAAGCTCAGCAGTGAAATTATCGCTGGGGTGGCCAGCGGCGTAGCGCCCGTTGTCTTTATGATTGGTGGGATCGTAAATGAGCTGGCCGGTCATGCGAAGATGAATCATGAGAGACTTTTTGTTATCTAGGTCGATGATAAGAGCCTTGCCGAAACGACGAATGCTAACGACTTTGCCGGTGGTGGGCTTGCCTTGAAATGATTTGGCGCACAAAATTTCGGTGTTTTGTAACTTCTGGTTTTTGATGTATTTGATGAGACCACGACGGATTGTTTCAACCTCTGGTAATTCAGGCATGATGGCGGTCCCCTTTAAGATAATCATTGGTGAAACTATCAATCATGTCTTCCATGAGTTCGTCAAGACGTTGCTTAGTGTAGAACTGATAGTGCTGCCCTTTGATGTCATCGTTTAAAGAATCTTCAACTAGAATTCGTTCCACGTCGGCAATATCTTCTGGGGTAATCTCGGCGGCCGAGACTGCGTTGGCACGCTTCGCAAGTGCCGGCAAATCCTCCGGCTTAAGATTAAGACAATGATGAAAATTGGAGTCATAAAGCCAGAAATCGTGATGTTTAATCTTGCTCTTAGCATCGCGATCTATTCCCTGTCCGAGTTTATGGCGTTTAATGGTGCGATAGAAATCATAGTTAAAGAATCCATCAGTATAGAGATGAAATAGGTAGCCTAGATAAATCGGGTCGCGCTCCGTGATGTGCTGTCGATTCTCGGCATAGAAATTGAGTGACGATTTTTGATCATAGGCATAGTGGGTCTCGTGGTGATGCTTCTGAACCTTGACTTTGTTAATATAACCATTATTAATATCGGGTAAAAGGCAGGCAAACAAAAATTCTTTCCGTTTAGTACCGGTAAATTTTAGTTTCTTAACTAGCCGCGTACCGGCTTCTAAATGAATATTCCAACTTGGCATAATAACTACTTCTATTCTATCATAGTGTGAGGGAAATTGTGGAAAAACACTATATTTAGCGTGATAATAGTCTTGACAGACACTATATGTGGGGTTACAATAGGTTGTAGGTAATGCTTATAAAATAACGAAAGCGAGTCTGAAGACTGTGTCAGAAGATGAGTATTTTGAAGACGCGCTAAAGAAAGGAAAACTATGAAGAAAATAATATACCGAAACGCTAACGAGGTCGAGAACTTTGACTTGAAGCGGTTGGTGAAATCGATTTCGCGCTATGCGAAGGTTTCAGAGAAAGAAGTGAAGGAAGCATTGGCTGAATACGATCAATATGAGACAATGCACGTATCATGCCTTGTGGAAATTGGGATGAAATTAATTGGCGAGAAAGCTGGTGACAAGGCGATGAAGGAATATTTCAATGAACATTCCGAATGGTTTGACGAAGGTAAATTCGAGAGACTACGTCGTATTACGGGTTACTTAGTAGGGACTTTGGATCGCTGGAATGATGCCAAGAAGGCTGAAGAGAAAGCCCGCGTGAAGCATTGCGTGAATTCGTCGATTGATGATGCCGAGAGACTAGCAGCACTTGAGACACAGGCGATGGAACAGAATGTGGCATACGCAAGAGCATAGATATAATTAGTTGTTATGAATAGCAGCCTTGGAGGCTGCTATTTTGATATATATCCGTGATAATCTTTTTAGAATTAGAGTTCACCCCAAGTGTAACCGGTGGTGACGTCGACGACGAGTTTGACGCCGAGTTCGGGAGCGACGGATTCCATGTTGGACTGCAGGATCTTAGCGACTTCGGTTTGCTGAGACTCGTCGCATTCAACAATGAGGGAGTCGTGGACTTGCATGATGAGATTGGCGCCTTCGGGGAGAGCTTTGTCAACATGGAGCATGGCGCGTTTCATAAGGTCGGCTTCGGTGCCTTGGATAGGCATATTCTGGGCGGCGCGCTCAGCGGCTTGGCGGATGACGAAATTAGACGACTTTACATCGGGAGTGGGGCGACGGCGACCGTAGTAAGTCTCGACGAAGCCTTGTTCCCTGGCCTGCTTTAAAGTATTCTCCATGTACTGCATAATAGGAGCGCGGAGTTTACGATAGCTATCCATAAACTGCTTGGCTTCGGCGTAAGGCATGTGAGTAGTTTCGGCGAGGCCGTTGACACTCATACCATAAATAATGCCGAAGTTGATAGCCTTAGCGGAGCGACGTTGTTCCTTAGTGACTTGGTCGAGTGGGACGCCGAAAGCTTCGGAAGCGGTCTTGGTGTGGATATCGACATCGTGATTGAAATCATTGATGAGGGCTTGGTCGTTTGCAAGCACCGCAGAGAGGCGGAGTTCGAACTGGGAGTAATCAGCGGAGACTAGTACTTTACCTTTTGGTGCAATGAAGCCTTGGCGGATACGTTTGCCTTCTTCGGTGCGGACCGGGATGTTCTGAAGGTTCGGGTCCTTGGAGCTGAGGCGGCCGGTGGCAGTAACGTTCTGGGTGAAAGTGGTATGGATGCGGTCGTGATTATCAGCGAGAGTCGGCATAGGAATAATGTAAGTGTTGAGGAGCTTGGCAGCTTCGCGATATTCGATAATTTTACCGATGATAGGATGCTCGTTTTTGAGCTTGTCGAGTTCCTTGGCGCCGGTGGAATAGCCGCGGGTGGTCTTCTTGATTCCCTTTGTAGGGAGGGCGAGCTTCGTGAAAAGAATTTCGGAAAGTTGGACGGGTGAATTAACGTTGAAGTCGGTGCTGGCAAGTTCTTGAATCTCGTGTTCGAGCTTAGCGACTTCGGTATGATATTCGGTTTCGAGGTTTTTGAAATAAGTGCGGTCGATGAGCATACCTTGCTCTTCCATTCTATACAGGACTGGGATGAGGGGTAGGTCAAATTCGGTATATATATTATATAGTCTTGGATAGTTCTGGAATTCGGCATATTGGTGCCGATATTCTTCCTCGGGGACAACTAGTTGAGGCTCTTCCCTGGATAAAGGGTTTAATAGAAATGCTGCTTGGCCGAGATCCCAAAAAGGAGTACCCTCTAAAACCTTCTTCGCCACTTCCCCGTCATTGTGCATCAAAGATTTGATATCCCAATCAATAATCGCTGGGATGGGGCTCAGCTGGCCTTTCTTCGGACCGCTTCGCTCGCGCCCGTCGTTACGGGGCTCGCTCGCTATTCCGCTCCCGTTGTCGCGTATGTCCTCAGAAAGACCAGTCTGAGCCCTTCCCGAAGTTGTCGGTTGTTTAGCCATTGATATCTCAGGCGAGGACTTCTCGAGTTTGCGGATGAGGGAGTTGAATTCGAGTTTCTTCAGGCCGGCGATGACTTGGTCGTGATTGAAGTGAAAATCGGGGAGGGTGGAAAGGGATATGGGGGCGTCGAACATGATCTGGGCGAGTTGTTTCGACATATAAGCGGAGTCGCGGCCCGTTTCGAGCTTGATCTTGGTAGAGCCTTTGATTTCATCAAGGTGAGTATAGATACCGTCGAGGTCGCCGTAATCATTTAAGAGTTTTGCGGCGGTTTTCTCGCCGATGCCAGGAACGCCGGGGATATTATCAGAAGAGTCGCCTTTTAAAGCTTTTAGGTCGAGGAACTGGGTTTTTCTAATGCCATATTTGGCTTCGATTTCGGCGATGTCGATTTGTTCAATGTTAGTGAAGCCTTTCAGGATGCGCCACATGTGAGTGTTGCTATCTACGATTTGGAGCATATCGAGATCGGATGAAATGATGAAAGTCTCCCAGTCGCCAGCTTCGTCAGCTTGTTTACTCAAGGTGCCGATAATATCGTCGGCTTCATAATCATCGAGCTCGACGAAGTCCCAGCCGAGGTCGTGGACGAGCGCTTCAAGTAGTGGAATCTGGGTATAAAAATCTTCACCGGGTTTGACACGACCGGCTTTGTATTCTTCATAGATGGCGCGACGTTTGGATGTAGAAGTCTTGGAATCCCAGGCGACGACAACTTTGGTGGGATTTAGTTTGCTCACAATTTCCATAGAAATAGCGGCGAAGCCATAAACACCGCCAGTGGGGGTGCCGTCGGATAGGCTGAGAGCGCCCATGGCGTAGTAGCCTCGGTAAAAGACCGATTTACCGTCAATTAATACAAGTCGTTTCATATTAGAGTCCTATATACTCGCGACCGATTTTGCGCGAAATTAATGATTTAATAGTGGCGAGGATTTTCGGTTTCTCGCTACAAGTGCCGAGCTCACAGAATTCGATGGTGTCTTCGTCGTACTGAAGGCTAGTGGTATTGATGCCGTCATAGATTAGAACGCTGCGATTTAGGTGATCGCCTATGATGCTTTCATCTTCGGCTAGGATTTTATCATCATAAACATAATAACGGGTACGAATGTTGCTACCTTCGATATAATTATCGGTGACAGAAAACTTATAGCCCTCTGGTACGGTGGCGGAGACGTCGCCGTTCATCATGGTAATAAACGAATAGATTAGTATGCCGATGCAGATAGCGGCAAGCGCCCAAAGCGAGTAGCGCATCCAGTTGCCTTTCTTGTAGGCGACATTTGATAATTTAGCGATGTCGGTCAAAACTCAATCTCCTTTAGAATTGTAGCCAAGTGGTCTTGTAATTCTGCAACGGTACCGTTATTTAGGATGTAGTAATCGGCTGCAGCGATGGGACCACCCTTCTCGAGGTTCTCAATCTCGCTACGGTCGCGTTCGCGGATGGCCTTGCCGTCAAAGGCACGGCCCGGGCGCTTCCCGACGCGGTCATAACGGAGTTTTTTATCTACAACAATGGCAATGAAAGTGAGGCAGGTTGGGAATTCGTGTTTCAAAATCTTGTACTCGGTCCAAGAATAGACGCCGTCTAGGATGATGCGCTTTTGACCGGCTTGAATAAGGTCTTTGGTTTCTTTGATGACCTGGTTCACCACCCAGTCCTTCCCTTCTTTCTCGCGGATTTCTTCGCGGAATTTCTTCTCGGATTCTCCATCTTCCGTGCGGATGATGCCGCGTTTTTCCATTTCTTTGTAAATCATGCCACCGAAGTAAACTTTCGGGTAACCTTTATCAGTGAGATAGTCGACGGCGACGGATTTGCCGGAGCCGCTCATGCCGACGACGGCGAGTATTTTGACGTTTTCCATAGTAATAGTATAGCACAATTATTTCTTGTCGAGTTTGTCGTCGATGGAGATGCCGCCGAAGCCGCCGGCGGCGTCGATGTAGATGGTGTGTTTGGTCTTCTCGGATTTGTCCTTGCGGTCATCGGAAATGCCGCCGAAGATGAAGCCGGAGCGAAGCTGGACTCTAATATCCTTCGGGACCTTGATGTCGATACCGCCGAAGAGACAGAAGGCCTTAATGACCGTGTCTTTGGTAAAGGTTGCATTGCGGAGGTCCAGGTTGACACCACCGAAAACGGCGACGAGATTAGAACCAGTGAAGGCTTCGTCGTTATAGGTGCGGTCGCTACCGGAGAAGATGGCCATCTGGGAATCCATGGTTTTATCGTCCTTGAGGTCTTGAATCTTTCGTTCGACTTCTTTGTCGTTGTCATTCTTGAAGACACCCTTGATGATGATGCCGAGGCCGATGATGATTAGCGCAACGGCAAGAATGGCCTTCCAGGCGACGTCGTAGTCGAAAACATTCTGAGCAGCGAGAAGAAGAATGATGCCGGCGGCGAGAAAGCCGAGGCTACTGAGTTTTTCCTTTTCGGTAATAAGGCTAATGGCGCTTGGAATGATGATGAAGAGAGTCCACCAGCCGTCGAAGAAGACGTTTAGTTGAAATAGCCCGAGGGCGTTGCCACCGAAGATAATACCGAGGGCGATGATCGCGACACCCCAGATGATTGGTTTGAATTGTTTCATATTGCTCCTTTGAGATATTATTGCTTGGTTTTATTTTAGCATAAAAATGGTATAATGGGGTATGGGTAAATTTTTTACTACATCTGACCCGCTCGACAGTATAATTGCCGAAACGATGCCAGAGAAGAAGATTGAAAAAACAGAGCATATTTTGACGGGGTGGACGAATATTGTAATTGAAGTGACGACTGACGCGGGGTCGTATTTTTTCAGGTTCCCAAGGAATCCATTCTGGTCGCGGATGATCGTGAAAGATGCGGCGGTGTGCAAGTTTGTAGACGGTAAGACTTCGTATTATACGCCGCAGATGCAACTATGTTATGATTCTGAAGGTCGACCGTTTTCGGTGCATGAGAAGATTGAAGGATATACACTGGGAGATAGGATTTACCATTTATCGCATACGGCGATTACGGGAGTGGCGTACGATGCGGCAAAGTTTATTAAAGAACTATCGGGCATTGACCTACGTGGAGCACCGAAGGAAGTGAAGTTCCCGTTGAGCGAATTTTTGCATGAGTTGGATTACGAGCATTACGACGAGCATATCGATGCGGACCATGAATATATTCGCGAAACAGAGGGTGATTCCTTGGTGCACGGTGACTTAAATCTGGGAAATATACTGTTAGACGAAAATGATAAAATGATTGGCGTGATTGATTTTGCGTTTTCTGGAACTGGGAATCCAAATATGGACGTGGCGCGGATGGTGTCAAGGCCAGCACCGGAAGAGTTTAAAAAGGAATTCTTGGCGTTTTTTGATGATGCAGAGGAAATTTCGCGCATGAAGGATGCGTGGCAGCACATTGATAATGGTTATGCAGAGCACATCCGAGCGCACTATCCGGAAATTAATCTAAATCAGTTGTAAGATATTTAATTTTAGCGTCGCGGCGGGCATCGTCGTCTTTTTGGGGGAGGTTTTCACGAGACGAATAATCTTCGAAAATCGCTAGGCAATCTTTGACTGGGCCATCGTAGATGGGTGGCTGGTCGTAGACGCTCCAGAGAATAATGTGAATATCGGGGGATTTGGTGGCGTAAAAGTTAAGAGCCTTGGCGGTGGCACGAATGAATTCTTGTTCAGTTTCCTGAGAGTGACGCCAAGCACGACCTTCTAAGAAATGTTCAGTGACGGTAGGAGAAACAGCAATCATCAAAAGAAGCATAGTGTATTGTTCGGATTTGATAAACTTAAGTAGGATTGCTTCAATTTCGGGATCAAGGAGAGTAACATCAAGAATGATGTCATAGCCCGCTTTGAGAAGTGTGGAAAGAGTGAGGAACATGAGAATTGTGGCGAATTCGTCGGTCATTTTGCGAAGGTTCTCTTCACCATAATAGTCCTTGATATCCTGGTAGTGGGGGTGATATTCGACGAAACGGCGTGCGGCAACCAGAATAGGTTGGTAGTGGTGTTTATCACAGTAGGCTTCAACGGCCGGAAGAATCTGGGTGGTTTTGCCTGAACCGGAAAGACCGGCGATGCGAATAAGCTGGTGATTCTTAGTAGCACCTGGTGTGAAGTCGGCAAGAACCTGTTTCAAAATATTGGGATAATCTGCGAGGCCAATCTGCCATTCGGGCTTCACGGTGGAAGGCCAGTGCGCTTTCATATATGTAATGATTTGGGTTAATTCTCGATTACTTTCAGGCATTTGGTTCCCTTCTTGATTTCAATGCGATGAGCATCTTTTAATTTGATGGATTCGCCTTCGGCTTGCAACATGACACTGGACGGATTCTCGAATTCTAGAATGTCGCCTGAAGTAGCAGAGCCTGGAACGCGGGAAAAAATGCTATGGAGCATGAGGTTCATGAGACGTGGGAAGCTAGTGAGGCGCTCCGTCTCATGGCGAAAATAGGATGAATCGCGATAATCTTCACCGCCTCTCATAACACGAGCCATGGAACGACCGTTGACAGCAGCATAATCAGAAATGCGATTATCCTGAGGAATGCCGTTTAACTTGAAGGGTGGAATGAAAGTGTGGTTGCGACGATTCTGAAAATACCATTTGATGAGCTCAGTATAGGAAGTTATCTTACGACCGAATTTGCTTTTGAGTTTGGCACGTAATTCGGGTGAATCGTAAATCTGAACGGCTTCGGCGGTCATACCAATGGTAACGTAACAAGTCGCATAGCGGAAAAATTTACCGTCGATATAGATTTCTAGTGGATAAAAGTTGCGGGAAGCGTCGTCTTGGCGATTAAACACATCTTCAAACTTTTTGGTGTGAAGAGTTCTCGAGAGGTCGTTAAAGTTGCCGTATGGTAAGACGGCGAGAGTGGCATCTTTGTCGGATTTCAGGATGGCGTTACTAGAAATAATGCCGGTGGCGTCACCGCCTGCGGACAGGACGAGGTCGCCGTCTTTGATGATTTTGGAAAGTTGAGCGATGTTATCATCAAGATTGGTGGCGGCTACTTCATATTTACCGACGAGATAGCCATTTAGCTCCTTGACGCGAGCAAGCACTTCTTGCTTGACATCGGCGTAGCGAGAGGAGCGTGGGTTATAGACGACAATAAGACGTTGCATATATTACCTCAAATATTCATGAAGTTTCTTGGTGTCTTTGTTCTTGCGAAGCTTGCTGAGAGCTTTGGCCTCGATCTGACGAATGCGCTCACGAGTGACGTCGAATTCTGCGCCAACTTCTTCTAGGGTGTGCGGACGGCCACCGCCGATACCAAAGCGAAGACGAATGATTTTCTGCTCGCGGTCGGTTAAGGTGGCGATGATTTCGGAGAGTTGCTCTTTCAAGATTTGATTGGCAGCGGAGTCTTCGGGAGAGTCACGCTCTTCGTCTTCCACGAAGTCACCGAGAACAGATTCCTCGTCGTCGCCTTCACGACTAATGGAGGCATCGAGTGAAGCGATATCTTGCTTAATGCGCATGACGTAGTCGATTTTCTCGGGTTCCATATCAAGAGCGGCAGCGATTTCTTCATTGGTTGGTTCACGATTCAATTCGGTAGTCAGCTTGCGGGTAGTACGAAGAACCTTGTTAATGGTCTCAACCATGTGAACTGGGATACGAATGGTACGAGCTTGGTCGGCAATAGCACGAGTGATGGCCTGGCGAACCCACCAAGTAGCGTAGGTCGAAAACTTAAAGCCCTTTCCGGGGTCGAATTTATCGACAGCGCGAAGGAGTCCGGTGTTCCCTTCCTGGATAAGGTCAAGAAAATCAAGACCACGACCACCGTAACGTTTGGCGATAGAAACCACGAGGCGCATGTTCGCTTCGACCATTTTGTCTTTGGCTTTCTTGTCACCTTTGACGATACGCTGAGCCAGATCGGCTTCCTCTTCGGGGGTGAGGAGAGGAATTTTGCCGATTTCGCGAAGATATAATCTAACTGAATCGTCAGCAAAAGCATCCACGTTTTCGGCAGTGATGGCGAGTTCCTCGCTAGAGAGCTCTTCCTCATTCTCGAGGTCATCACTAGCCGGCTCGTCAATGTCGAGTGGTATTTCGTTGACGTTCAAAATATTGTCTTTTTTGGATTTCATTGGTTATAAGTATAATGTATTTTGAAGAATTTTGCAAGGTTATATTTTAGCCTCCATTGCCGCCGAAGTTAGGAAGGAGCCAGTTGAGTAGTGCCGCCGCAATAGCATAGGCGGCAAGGCCGATGACGATTTCAAACATGCGACGTTTAGCCTTGCGGACCTGATCCTCATTGCCGCCGGCGGTAAGATACTGAATGCCAGTGATAGAAATGCCGATGACACCAAGAATACCGACACCAATAGACATGATATTAACGACGAATGTAAGGATACTCTTAACCGATTCCCCGTTACCGCATTCGCAACCAGTGGTGCTATTGTCGCCCTTTCCAAGGATGCTAGTCTTAGGACGTGTGCCTTCTCCACCACCTACGCAGGTGCATTTTTCAATATTGGGATTATTTGAGTTCGTATCATCTTCATCTGCCGCGCCCTCGTCTGTTTGTTCTGTAGATTCGGGTGGTGGTTCATCAGCGAACACCGGAGACGTTATCGTAAAACAGCCCAGGCAGAAGACCATTGCCATAATAGTTAAAGACTTGATTATCGTTTTCATTTGATATCAGTATAACCCTTTTTTATTGATTTTGCAAATCCCGAATTTGACGGAGGATAGTTTCGTATTCCTCGTCGTCTTCATCCATTTCAGCGAGTTTGGCAGTGAGTGTTTGGATTTGTTGTTTGATGGACTCGGAGTGATAGCGATTGAGCAATTCGGTTGCTTCTTTTTCTAGGTCAGCGTTCTTAACCGCGGCATGTTCTTGGTTGAAAACGAGTTCGAGCTCGGCTAGTCTGGCATCATCCTCGGGGATTTCAAGGGGGATTTTGGTTTTAGTGACGCCACCGAAAATTTTAAGTGCTAGGAGGGAGTTCTCGATTTTGATGAGGGTGTCGTTTTGCAATATGGTCTTGGGTTTTTTGAGATACTTCTTGGGTTTACTGGCGAGTTGGTGATTAAGGCGGTCACCTTTTTCACGAAGAATCTCGACTTCAACCCCAAGTTTTTTAGCAACTTTAACTTCGTAACTGGCACGTTCGACTTCATCTTTAACATAGGATAGAAGTTTGAGTGCGACGTCAGAGTATTTACGTTTGCCGGGAGCGGAAGAGAGATCGAGAGTTTCCTCGTATTTAGTCAGGAGCCAATCGACGGCGGGGGTCCTGTGGTTTACGGCATCTTGCCAGAGTTTCGGGTCTTTCTGGATTAGCTCGTCGGGGTCTTTAGCGCCATGATAATCGGAAATCACGGTGAGATCAAGTCCTAAATCACCTGCCATCATGATAGCACGTTCGGTGGCTTTGACGCCGGCAGCATCACCATCATAGGCGAGACGGATGTCGGTAGTGAGTTTGGAAAGGATTTTGAGATGCTGCTCAGTCATAGCGGTACCGGAAGTGGCGACAGCTTCTTTAACACCGGCTTGATGGCTGGAAATGACATCCATGTTCCCTTCCACAATAACCACATAACCGTTACGCCGGATGGATTCTTTGGCGTGGTAAAGTCCGAAAATAAAGCGAGATTTGTTAAACAGTATCGTCTCAGGAGTATTGAGATACTTCGGCTCGCCTTGATTGATAATGCGAGCCGTGAAACCAATAACGTTACCATTAGTGTCGATAAATGGGACCATCATGCGGTCTCTGAAAAGATCAGCATTAAAACGATTGAGCAGGCCAGCGGCATCAAGCTCTGCCGTAGTGAAACCGCGTTTTTTTAGAGCGTTAGTAAGAGACTTGCCGTCACTAGGTGAATAACCAATTTTGAATTCTTGGACAGTTTTGCGGTTCATGTTTCGCTTATAGAAAACATACTCGCAAACAGGTTTGCTACGAACGAGGCAGGCTTGATAGTATTTAGTAGCAAGTTGCAGGGCTTCTTTAGCGCGTAGTTTTTTCTTGTTGACGGTTTGGTCGCCACCGTGATATTTGCTTAAATCAACACCAGCTTGATTAGCTAACTTCTCGAGCGCAGTTTTAAAATCGACACCCTCAACAGCCATCACGAAGGAAAAAATATCGCCACCTTTATTGGCGGAAAAATCGTGCCAAATGCCTTTCTCGGGTGACACCATAAAACTCGGGGTTTTGTCGACACCCCAAGGTGAGTGGCCCTTTAGATTACGGCCAGCACGCTTCAATTCAACGTATTGGCCGACAACATCCTCCACGGCAAGACGAGATTTAATTTCCTCTTTGACGTCCTCCATGGTTTTATTATATCATCTTAGTTTGCCGCCATGTGTGGTATAATGGTAATATGGAAAGTCAGGAATATTTAGACCAGATTTCGGCGAAACCAGTAGTAGAGAAAAATGGTGGCGGTCTGGGTGGAATACTAAAATCAAAATATACATGGATTATAGTGGGTGGCATAGTGTTATTCATTTTGTTTGCCATCATTGGTACAATACTAAGCTCAACCAAAGGTGACGTGAAAGGTGATGCCATTAACTTACAGGTGCGCCTCGATAGTACTGCGGAGGTGATTTCGGAATACCAGCCCAAAGTTAAATCGTCTGCGCTGAGGTCTAGTAGTGCTTCTCTGTCGACCGTGATTGCAAATACGAATAATAAATTAACAAGTTACCTTTCGGAAAAATATGAATACAAGAAGGGTAGTGATAAAAAACTAGTTGAGCAAATGAAAACTGAACAAGATGGTCTAATGAACGAATTGTATGAAGCAAAAATTACAGGTGTGCTCGATAGAACTTATGCGCACAAGATGGCTTTTGAAATTTCGAAAATCCTAGCGGAAGAAGCCATGCTGCGCAAAGAAAGTAGAGATGATAACTTAAATAGTATCATCGATGAATCCTATGGTAGTCTGGAAAATTTATATGAAGATTTCAATAATTTTTCAGAAGGTAGTTAAATAAAGAAAGGAGTGACATGGCTAAATCTGAAGAGGCAGCCAAGCTTGCAGAAAAGCAAGGTCTAAAGGAGGAATTTATTGAGTTTATCAATCGTGGTTCGATGATTGATCTCGCAGTAGGTGTGGCAGTAGGTGGTGCATTTACAGCAATTGTTAATTCCCTAGTGAACGACATTGTGATGCCGGTTGTGGGGTTGCTACTAGGCGGTGTGGATTTCACTGGACTCGCCATTCGGATACCGAATTTCTTTGGGAATGGGGATGAGGCAGTGATTGCTTATGGTAATTTCATCCAGAATGTAGTGCAATTCCTCGTAATCGCTTGGGTGATTTTTATGGTAATTAAAGGAATGAACCGTTTGAATCGCAGTCGCGATGCAAAGAAAGCCAAAAAAGAAGAAAAAGCTAAGGCTGATAAGAAATAATTATTGCGTCATATTATAACTTAGTCTGATTAAGTCCTCGATTTCGCGAGGACTTAATTGTCCGGCGAGGACGATTTCGATGCCACCTTTGCCGTAGTAGCGAGAGTCCATAACGGATTCATATTTAGACTTGAGATTGTCGCTAAGATTAGTATCACAGCGAACTTCGATAGTGTTCTTGTGTAGCACTAGGAAGACGAGTTGATCTTTGCAATATAATTCCCTGTCTTTTTCCTGTTTGACTTCGTAAGGTCCGATGCCCGTTATTTTAGAAACGTCAGGTACCATTTTAACTCCTCAATTGAACCGTTGATATCATCCAGAGCGCGGTGATTCTCTGGTTTAATAAACTTTTTATTCAGGGCATTTTCAAAATAAATCTTCCAGGCAGAAACATCGAGCATGCGATAGTGCAATTTCTGGTTTAGCTTGGGCATCTCACGTTCGATGAATTTGCGATCCTGATGGATGGAGTTGCCGGCAAGGTAAAGCTCCTTATCGCAATGTTGGTCGATAAAATCTAGCAATTCCTTTTCAACAGTTTCGAGGGGTTTACCAGATTTGTTCTGTTCGATGAGTGCATCGCGAGATTTACTATTCTTATCCCAAAACTCACCGACCATGCGTTCATGCATGAGTTGCTCATCAACTTTAATAACAGCTTGGTAGTCGGCGATGCGATTCAACTCCATATCGGTAGCAATGGCAGCGACTTCGAGAATTCTATCCTTGTCCGGATCGAGTCCAGTCATCTCGAGATCGAGCCACAATAATTTGGCTTTCTTCATTACATTTCCTCCGGGATATTAATACCTAGCAGATTGAGGCCGTGGGCCATGGTGCTTAGATAAACTTGGACGAGCTTGAGGCGTTCAGCTTCGTAGTCACTTCCGATTACTGCGCAATTTTCGTAAAAACGACTGAAGGACTGGGCGAGTTCGTAGAGGTAATTGGCCAATTTGTGTGGGGCCATTTCGGCAACTGCCTCCTCTAAGACTGGCTTATACTCCAAGAGCTTCTTCATCAAATTGCGTTCGGACGAGTTCAAAACACGCGCTTGTTCGCCTCCTCGCTCGCGCCTGTCGTTACAGGGCTCGCTTCGTCGTTCGCTCCCGTTGTCGCGAATGCTCACTCGCTGCGCGTTTTGCAACTCGTCCGTCCCCGACTTGGATAGGATCTTCTTGGCGCGGACGCAGGAATAGAGGAGGTAGGGGCCGGAATTGCCGGTCATTTTGACAGAATCCTCAGGGTCGAAGACGATGTTGCCACCCATCTTGTATTTTAGAAGAGCGTATTTGGTGGCGGCGAGAGAGACTGTCTCGTCAGTGGAATCATATTCGAATTTTAGAGCGTCGCGGACCATATCTAAGACGTCGACGGCTTTTAAGAAATTGCCTTTGCGGGAGGACATTTTGACGTTGCCAGGAAGTTTGACAAGACCGTGAGTGAGGTGATTGGTACGTTCAACGAGCTCGGGAGCGTATTGTTCGACAGACTTTAGGACTACCTTCATGTAGTCGAGTTGTTCGGAGCCAGTGATAACAACGGATTTGTCGAAATGATAGTCTTGCCATTTGGTGAAGATGAGCCCGACGTCCTTGGTTTCGTAAGTGGGGACGCCTTCCTTGTTGATGAAAACGCGAGTATGGAGACCGTATTGGTCGCCATCGAAGATAACAGCGCCGTCGGAGTATTCGTAAACGCCTTTTTCGAGTTGTTCTTTGACTTTGGCGAGACCGAGATCGGCGACGGTGGATTCGGGATAGTATTTATCGAAATGAACACCGATGGAAGCGTAGAACTGGTCAAAATATTCATAGGACAATTCCCTACCCTTCCAGTAAAGCTCTGCAAGGTCGGAATCGTGAAGACCTTTGGAATTGATTTCGTAGATTTCTTTGTTGAGTTTAGTGATTTCCTTGTGAGCAGATTCGTCGTCTTCATAAGCGGCGGTGCCTTCTACGTAGCATTTCGCAATGTCGTCGATAGTGAGTTCGGTTGGGTTTTTCTGGCGGAGGGCGTACAAGGTTTTCGCAACGTGAAGACCGACGTCGCCGCCGAAGTTGGCACGGATAACTTTGGCGCCGGCGTATTCGAAAAGACGCGCGATGGAGTCGCCGACGATGCTGGTGTAAAGATGACCGACGTGGAGAACCTTAAATGGATTAGGGTCACTAAATTCGCAGACGACCGTCTTGTCCGCAAATTCGTCGGACGAGACGCTTTTGTCAAAATCACTTGTTGATTCATCAATTTGAGTCTTCAGATAATCGTCCGATAAAGTAAAATTTAAGAAGCCTGGTCGGCTGATTGAGAGGTTTTGTTCGCCTCCTTGCTCGCGCCCGTCGTCACGGGGCTTGCTGCGTCGTTCGCTCCCGTCGTCGCGAATGCTCACAAAACCTCCCAATTCAGTCGCTAATTCTTCTGCAATTTCTATCGGAGATTTGTGGAGGGATTTGGCGAGTTTTAAGGGAGCGTTCGATGAATAGTCGGCGTCAATGTTGTCGGGTGAGGGTGCCACGTCGGGATCAGAATCAAGACCGTAGAGGTCGTGAATAACTTTTTTAAGCACCGTCTTGATATCTTGCATAGATTTATTATACCATAATCAATAGAGATGTGATATAATAGTAAGTGCCGGCGGGTATCGTATAGCGGCTATTATGTATCCTTCCCAAGGATGAGATTGGGGTCCGACTCCCCATACCCGCACCACTATTCAAGTAAAAACCGCTATAGCGGTGTTTTTTTGTTTTACTCGGTGTATAACCGCGCTTCAATAAGAAAAATTCTAGTGGTATTTATTTTGAATGGATGCTTAATCCGTTGGTTCGTCGATGGCGGAGTCGACAACAGAAGGATCTGTCAAAGTGATGTGTTCTTTGATTTTGCCTTCTTCCCTCAGGGCTTCGAAACGTTTGTTGAATTCAGTGAATGGGATGCGGATAGAAACGAAGTTGACTTCGGAGGCAGTTTTCTTGATGAGTTTGACGAAGTAGTAGCCATCGCCGTTGATGGAGATGAATTTGCCACTGCTTTGGCCGGGTTCAAGCTTGAAGGCTTCGGTGGCGCGACCGCCATCGATATTCTTGCTGTCGACAAGTCCACCGGTTTCCTCGTAAGAGATTTGGTCGCCAAGCTCATCGACAACAGCTTTGTAATCATTGCCGTTCGCGGCAAGCATGGATTCAACTTGACTAGCAAGTTTGCTGGCATGAGTGTCGATTTTCTCTTCGACGGCAGATTTAATGAGGCTGAGGTAAAGCATGCGTTCATATTCGGATTTGTCGAGACCGAAATTGTCGGTAACGATTTTCATGAAGGCTTCTTCGCTCCGGTCGATGCTGCCGATTTTGAGATGCCGATTGAATTCAGCGGCGATTTCTTCATCAGTAACAGTAATATCCATTTCTTTGGCGAGTTTGATAGCATAGGTGTAGGATTCGGCGTCGGTGAGAGCGGCGCGTTTGTACCTATAGCGAAGGTCATCAATGGCGGCTTGATCAAATTGGTTGCCGGATTGACGTTCGATGGAAGTCATGCTGCTACGATAGAGCAAAATGTAATCGGAAAAAAGGACGTTCTCGGAATCAACTGAGGCGACCGAGATGGGGATAATTTTGGTGACACGGAATAAAATATCGTCGGTCATGTTGAAACGGTAGAGAGCAAGCCAGCCACCAACTAGTATCATAGCAATAACTACGATAGAAATGAGAATGGTGCTTATAACGATACGATGTTTGGTCAATTGGAGTGGATATTTGAATTTGCGACCTTTGGCGAGGACTTCCTCGCGGCGCTCTTCAACCTTTTCCTGCTCGGTTTTGACTATATCTTTTTTCTTGAGTGCTTTCATAGTATAAATAATTATTTGGTGACCCGGGTGCGAGTCGAACGCACAACCTTTTCCTTAGGACGGAACTGCTCTATCCATTGAGCTACCAGGCCGTGTAAATATTATACCATATTTCGCTGCTTGATGGTATAATGGGATTATGCATAAGGTTAAACGCATATTGTATTTAGTACTGTTCGTGCTGGTGACGGTGGGAATGGGCGTGAGTGTGTGGTGGTCGATTGACGGTGAAAAAACGGCAGATTACGTAGTGGAGACGAATGTACCATTTGCACCGTTCGAGTTCTATGAGAATCGGGAGATTGTAGGAGTAGATGTGGACATCGTAAATCGCGTAGCTGAGAAGATGAATAAGACAATACAAATTAAAAATGTGGAATTTGATGTAATTATTGACAATGTGGAAGCGGGCAAGATTGCCGACGCGGGTGCGGCAGGACTCACGATTACGCCGGCGCGGGCGGAAAAAGTGAATTTTACGATTCCCTATTATAATTCGGTGCAGTATGTAATATACAATCGCGAGATGCCACCGTCGCTGCGCGAAGACCATGTGGTGTGGGAAGCATTGGCGGGCGCAAAGCTGGGATCGCAGATTGGAAGCACGGGTTATTTGTTTATAGATGATGAGATTGAAAACGGGGTATTGGCTGGAACTGGCACAACGCTGAAGGGGATAGATTCACACCAGTTAGCGGCGGATGCGATACTGGCACATATTGTTGATTACGCAGTGGCAGATGAACTGGCGGCGAAATTTATCGTGGAGAAGAATCCGGGTTTAGAAGCGCTACCACTGTATTACTCGGGCCCGACTAGAGAGGATGATTATCCAGTGGAAGAAGCTTATGCAATTGCAGTGAACCGAGACAGAACAGAATTACTAGAAGCTTTTAATGCAGTACTGGCGGAGATGTTGACCGAGGACGATGAGGGCAAGACTGAAATTGATAGATTAGTATTAAAATATATGGGGTTGGAAGATGAGTGATTTCTTTAGTAAACTAGGCGAGCTGTTCAGTACACCGGAATACATTGATTCCCTGCTTCACGGCTTCTTGTTGACGATACAGATTTCGTATTTTGCATTGTTGATTGGAATCTTGCTCGGAACAATCATCGCGTTAATTGACACGGCGAAGCCATCGAAATGGATGGCGGTACCGAAATTCATTTGCCGAGTATATGTAGGAATGATTCGAGGGACGCCGATGGCTTTGCAACTGTTTATTATGTTCTTCGTGATATTCGCCGTGAAAGGGTTTCCGAGTATTATTACCGCTATTATAGCGTTCGGGCTAAACTCAGCGGCCTATGCGGCGGAGGTGATTCGCGGTGGGATTCTATCGGTGGATCCTGGACAGACTGAGGCGGGGTTGGCATTGGGACTTTCGAGGTGGACAATTTTTACGAAAATTGTGGCGCCACAAGCGATTAAGAATATTATTCCGGCGCTTGGAAATGAAATTATCACCGTGATAAAAGAAACAGCAATTGTGAGTATGGTAGGGATGTACGATCTTAATATGGCAGCGAAGGATATTGGTTCGGGTCAAAATATGGCAAGTTACATCGTGCCGATGTTTGTGGCGGCGTTGTTCTATCTCGCTACTATTTACTTAATAATGTTTATCGTGAAACGGATCGAGAAAAGTTTAAGGCGCAGTGATTTAAGGACGGAGGAGTGATGAATAATAAGAATACGGATCTGAAAATTAAGAATTTACGTAAGGCCTTTGGTAAGAATAAGGTGCTGAACGGGATTGATTTTGAGTTGGTTGAAGGAGAGCGCGTGGTGATACTAGGGCCGTCGGGTTCAGGTAAATCAACGTTCCTCCGCTGTATCAGTTGGATGGAAGAGCCGACCGCGGGGGAGATGTATTTCGATGGTGAATTGGTGACGGAAAAGAACATTCGACGTATACGACGTAACATTGGAATGGTGTTTCAGCATTTTAACCTGATTAGTAATATGACGGTAATGGAAAATCTAACATTGGCGCCGGTAAAACTGAAGCTGATGAAAAGAGACGAAGCAGAAAAAAGGGCGCGTGAGCTATTGAAACATATTGGACTATTATCGAAAGTAGACGCATACCCAGCATCGTTATCGGGCGGACAGAAACAGCGTGTGGCGATTGTGCGAGCGATGATGCTGTCACCAGAAGTGTTGTTGTTCGACGAGCCGACTTCGGCGTTGGATCCGGAATCGATTGGGGATGTACTGTCGTTGATTCGAGAGTTGGCGGAGCGCGGGATGACTATTATGATAGTGACGCACGAAATGAGTTTTGCTAAGGAAATTGCGACTAGGATTGTATTCCTGGATAAAGGTAAGATTATCGAGGAAGGGACGCCGAGTGAGTTCTTCACGCATCCAAAAACTCCCAGAGTAAGGGAGTTCTTAGAGAAAGTCTTATAGACTTTGCTGCTTTGGGTTAAGTGGCTGGGGGAGTGGTGGGAGATGGTGGCTCAGGTGTAGTAGGGGGAGGGGTTGGTGCAGTAGGTGAAGGGGTAGTTGGCGTAGCTGGAGTAGTTGGAGGGGTAGTTGGTGCTGGGGGAGTTGGTTCAGGAGTGGCAGGAGGAGTGGCCGGAGCTGGAGTGGTTGGCGTAGCTGGAGCGGGTGCGGGAGATGGTGGTTCTGGTGCGGTTGGAGCGGGTGCGGGAGCGGTAGGCTCAGGTGTGGCGGGTGTAGGTGCAGGTGCGGTAGGAGCGGGTGCGGGTTCAGCCGCTGCTGCAGGCGTCGGTGCCGGCGCAGGTTCAGCATAGTTTTCGGACGGAGCTTCAAGTTCGGCTTGTTTTTCTTTGTATTCCTTGTCCTCTTCTTTCTGAACTTCAGCATAGGCCTTTTTGAGCTTTCTGATGTGGCTCGATGTAATAATAATCTTAATGACAAGATACAGGAAGCAGATTGGACCGAGCATCATGGCAATCATGGATTTGAGTAGGAACCAGGCGAGCGAAAGGATGCTCATGAAGAAGCCTTTGCCTTGGTATGTCACGTAGCCATAATCGGTTTCTATGGTGTAAATGTTATCGTCATAGCCTTTGTTCGGATCCCCACCTTTGTTGAAGTTCATTGCGAGAAAGCCGACTGGAGCGAGAGTAAACATAATAATAAATGGCCAGTAGGTAGGAATATCTAAATGGTTTGCCATAAAAAAGGCTATAGTGATAATAGCGCCTAGTACTAGGCCGCCAAAAAGCTTACCGTATAGTTTGCCGCGGTATGCGGTTAAATCGTCACGAAGTTTGTTATAGCGCTCCTCTAGAGAAGCAGAATTGCTAGCGTGGTTGCACTCGTTACAGATGCCGCCATTTTGCTGAAAACAATCTTTGCAGAGGCCCTTACCGCAGTTTTTACATTGACCGACCGCTTCGCGATCAATATGATTAAAGCATTTCATAGAAAATCCTTATGTTATATAGTTAGATTATAACGTTATTCTGAATAATGGTCAACAAAAATCATCCTTCTAACGGCTAGAAGGATGATTGTTGGATTAGCGAGTATATTTCTCGTTGAGATCGGAATAATCGTAAAGCTCATTAGCATTGAACCAAAGGTCGATTTCCTTCTTGGCTTCCTCGAGGGAGCCGGAAGCATGAACGAGGTTCGGCACGCCAGTGCCCTTAGCATCAGAATAGCCGAAGGACATATGACTGAAATCGCCACGGATGGTGCCCATCTCAGCGGATTTAGGCTCAGTTGGACCGACAATCTTCCGGACGAGAGGTTGAGCTTCGACACCTTCTAGGACCATGGCTATGACTGGACCAGTCATCATGTATTCGACATTATAGCGGAAAGCTTGCTCACCACGACGCGTAATCATCTGGCCGATGTCTTCATAGTGCTGACGATAGAGATGTTCGTCTGGCATGACCATTTTCATACCGACAATCTTGAGACCGACACGTTCGAAACGCTGAATCACTTCACCAATAATTCCCCGCTGGACGGTGTCCGGTTTCAGAACCACTAGGGTGCGTTGGATGTAATCTTCTTGTTTTGCTTTTGCCTTTTCTGCTTTTGCCATAAAAACTCCTTTTTGATATTATACTCTAGTTGTGGAGATACGGCAACACACAGATTACATAACGAGTATGGAGCGAGGTATTATTCAGTGACGTCTGTGGGCGTTACTTCGATGGTTTCGGCGTCAGTCTCGGCTGGGGTCTCTGTAGGGATTTCTTCAACGGTTTCGATAGCTTCTGTGACTTCGGTATTTTCTGAAGCTTCATGAGTTGGAGCCTGATAGGTGGAAGCTTTGTAAACTTTATAGGTCGCATTTTGCATTTGCTCCGGTGTCATGACCGTATAAACGAAGGCTTGGAAATGTTGAGTATCACCCGGTTGGATACCTTCAGCATAGAGTGCGGAAGTATCAAGTATATTACCGTCGCGATCTTCTGCGGAAATAATGATGGCGAGCGACTGCGTTTCGTTGGAGATATTCTTGATGTGGACTGGAACTACATCGCTCGAGATTTCGTTATCGTCAACCTTTTGATAACCGTCAATAGTGACTTCGGCGTATTGGTCGAGAGTTTCTTTGGTGGTTTTGTCATCTTCTTCGGTAGGCGCTAGGGTTTGGCTGGTGTTGTTGGTGGGGCCAACCGATTCTGAACCTGAGTTCGCTCCTTCACCTTGGCTGCGATTGCTGAAGGCAACGGCGAGTATGATAGCGACGACTAAGACAACTATGGCTACGCAAGCACCGATGATAAGCGGTAGATTTTTATTGGATTTCTTATCGGATTTGGTGGCAGCAGGTCTGGCTTCAGCCGATGCAGTGTTGGTGGGTGCAGCGGCGGGTCTGGCGGGTGTAGTAGTTGGTTGTGTAGCTGCTGGGGATACGGTTGATTTAGCCGTTACGGTGGCTGGCTTAGCCACTGATGCGGCAGGCTTCACTGGTACTGCGGTTGGTTTGGCTGCCACAGTAGCTGATTTAGCTGTTGCGGTAGCTGGACGAGCACCATTTACTGCAACCCTAGTGGGTGCGGTAGCGGGCCTAGCTGACGCTGCTATGGGTTTGGTTCTAGCTGCACTAACCACTGGTCGGCCGGGAGTAGTTACTCTAGGTTTTTGACTTGGAAAAAGTGATTTCTTATTATCCATTATTATTCCTCCATACTTTTCTTTAGTATATTTTACCATAAAAACTATAAATAGGTGAAATATGACGTTTGTTTTTTGTTTTGCTATAATTGTGGTATGGATATCTATGATTTGATCAATGATTTTTTGGAGCATCTAGAGATTGAAGCTGGGCGAAGTAAGAAGACGATAGACAATTATCGGTTGTATCTGGAGCGGTTTGCAGAGATTGCACTAGAAGTGTCGGGCAAGGAGGAGTTGAAGCCACAGGATATTACGAAAGAGGTGCTTCGGAAATACCGAATTAAGCTGAACCGATATGGGTCGGAAAATGGTGAGGATGATTTGAAAGTAATTACGCAGGCCTATCATTTGATTGCTCTGCGTGGGTTTCTGAAATATTTGGCGAGACGAGACATCAAATCGCTTGATCCGTCATTAGTAGATTTGCCGAAGGTGGTGCGAAAGCAGGTGACGTTCCTACACTACGATGAGGTGGAAGATATGCTGGAAGAAATTGACACGTCGACAGAATCTGGACTGCGGGATAGGGCGATTATTGAGCTGTTGTATTCTGGGGGATTGCGGGTGTCGGAGTTGGTGGGTCTAAATCGGGATTCGATTAATTTGGAAAGACGGGAGTTCATGGTGCGAGGCAAAGGATCGAAAGACCGACCGATTTTTATCTCGGAGGCTTGTGCGGATAGAGTGCAGGATTATTTGGATGCGAGGACTGATTCCCTGCCGGCGTTGTTTTTGAATAATTCGAAGCATTTGCAGGAAGTGGATACGTCGGGTGATTACCGGCGCATTACGGCACGCTCGGTGGAGAGGATCGTCGAAAAGTATGCACGGCTAGCCGGGATTACAAAACACGTGTCGCCGCATACATTGAGGCATTCTTTCGCGACGGATTTGCTGATGAACGGAGCGGATATTCGCTCGGTGCAATCGATGCTCGGACATGCGGACATTTCAACGACACAGATTTATACGCACGTGACGGATGCGCATTTGAAGGAAATCCACGAAAGATTTCATTCGGAAACCAAATAAAACTGTTTGTCGTTAAGTGGTGGCTGTCTGATTAATTATTATTGGTCATTAAAATTGATGCTAGGATTATAAAGCCTGATAACCGTAGAAATAGTTGATGGGCGGGTGGCGTCGGTGCCGTACCAGCAGGTACGAATGTAGAAGTCGTAGAAGGCGGAGGTCGGAGTGGTATCTCCCGAACCTGGAATGGCGCTGTTTTGGACTATTTTGGTTTCGTTGGCATCTTTGACTGCGATGACATAGATTCCCTCAGCGCGGTAGATTTGGTCTCTTACGGTGGTATCTATTAGAGTTTCGTCGGAATCATCAGTATTGCTGGCATTGGTGAAGATTAGCCTCGGATAAGTGGAAGCCGGAGCGAATTTGGATACGTCATCATCGTTATTAGCGTAGACATAAGCTTCACTGGGGTTCGACAATTGCTTGGTGTTGAGGAAGAAAGCATTTTGGCTGAAGATGTCGCCGATGTCGCCGTCCTCGTCAGTGGGTTCGTGTTTGGTATAGAGTTCGTCACAGGTACTTGGCATAAACTGGGTAACCCCGTTGACGTCTTCGACTTCGATGGCGTTTGCGGTGATGTTTTTCCAGAGCTGCTGATAAGGATTACTGGTGTCACCGTTGGACTTGTTATTAGCTTTACTACTCCTGCCGGAAATAAAAGCTGAATGTACGAAACGCAAAGCTTCGGCCTGAGCGTCGATTTCTTCGCGGGCGAGAGTAGTCTCAAGGGCAAGCTGTGAGCCGGCGGTGCCACTACTCATAACTGATGCCACAGCGATTGCAATCATGGAAAAGATGCCGATTGCGATTGTCACTTCAATAAGCGTGTCACCCTTTTTTACCATAAGTTTATTATAACATATACGCGATAATAAATGCAACGACAAGAAATGGTCCGAAATAGATTTTGTGGGATTGGTTGGATTTGAAGGTAGGTAACATGACGAGGCAAGCAAGAAAGTTTGCAAAGAAAAGAGTAAGCAGCGCCGGCCAAGGATCGGCGAGCACAATGGCAAGCGCCGTAGCGAGGAGCCAGTCACCATCGCCAACCCATTTGCCTTTGGACACTAAATAGAGTGCCAGATAGAGCCCACCGAGAATAGCCACAGCGGCGAGTGGTCGCCAGACTAATTCGAGCGAGAAGGGGTTGGACTGGAGATAGGTGATAGTCTGTAGTGCGAGAATAATGAGAGCTGTGATGATGGCGGCGGTGAGGCAACACGTGGGAAGTTCGCCATAAAGGCCGTCGTAGATAGCAAGAAAAGCAATGATGCTGGCGAAAATAAGTGTAATGATGAAGGTGGTCCAGCTGAGGAAATTGGCGGTGGTGGGATCAAAAGTAGTACCGATGGCTAAAAAGGCTAGGCCGGTGCCGAGTTCGGCAAGAGGTTCGGCGAGGCCGATTTTGGTTTTACATTTACGACACTTCCCTTTCAATGTGAGCCAGGAGATGATGGGGATATTATCATACCATTTGAGCTGATAGTGACAATGGAGGCAGATGGAACGGGGAGTGGAGAGTTTCTTGGATTGATGCTTCGAGTTGTAATGAAGACGGCGAGCCTGGCAACAAAGAAAAGAGCCGAGACAAGCACCGAGAACGAAAAGGATAATGTAGAAGATAATTGTCATAGTTTTATTGTATCATTATTTGACTGAATTTGGCTGGAGAGCCTTGATATTTATGATGAATTCGATATAATAAACATAAGGAGAAATATGAAAAGAGGTGACAAAAAAGGATTTACTATCATCGAAGTGTCGTTAGTACTGGCGATTGCGGGTTTGATTTTGATGATGGTTTTCATTGCATTACCAGCGTTGAGGCGAACACAGCGAGATTCAGCGCGGAAAGATGATATAATGGTGTTTCTGAAGAAAGTGAAGGATTTTCAGACGAATAATCGGGGGGCGTTGCCGACAGGAGGTGGTGATACTGCAATGGATTATACTTGGGATACTGATTCGGTGAATAAAGCCGCCGACGCTTCTTGGGGTGGATTCTTACGAGATTACATGGGAGAGAATTTTGTTGATCCTGACGGGGTGCATTATAATCTGGTCGTGGCAAAATGTGCGGCTGCTGCGGTTGATGCAGAGTGCATAGTGAATGGGATGAGCAACTTAAATAACCTAAGTGATTTAGCATTTCCAAACGGTTATAAACTAATAGTAGTGACACAAGCAGCTTGTTCTGGCGAGAAGGCTGTGGGGGTAGCGAACCCACGCAAGGTTGCGGTGATGTATCGGCTCGAAGGGGCGGGAGTGTATTGCGCGAATACCTAGGTTGCACCAATTAACAAAACACAGTTCATATTAAGTGATATTTTTTGGTGTTGACAAAAAAGCATAAATGCTATATACTCTGTATTATAAAGGTCAAAAACAAAAATGAAAACAAAAACTGGTATCGAGATATTGCTAATATGTAGCGGTATTATTATGTTGAGTGGTTCACTAGCTAATAAGGTGTCTGCAACTTCGATGAATCTTTCAATTGATTCGTCGGATATTGTTTTGAATTTAGCTAGCACAAGTCTTGACGGCTCTTTTGGCGAATCTCCTGAAATGACAATTGCAGTTTCTACCGATAATCCGTCTGGTTATACCTTAAGTATTGCTAGCCCTAATGGCACCTCTCTCAATCACGCCAATGATTCAACAAAGTCTTTACTATCATTGGAATCTGAAACTACTACAGAGAACTTTTCCGGCAGAGGTAATACTTCTTATAATAATAGATGGGGATATAGGCCGAATAAAATAAACGGTGCCAACAATACCAACTTTCTACCGGCTCCCAGCGCTGAAGGAGACATAATCGATACTGTATGGAGACCGAATGATAATGCAAATGAATACACTGTTTCTGTTGGCGCTAGAATCAACTCAGAGACTGCTGCCGGGAGATATTCTAATACTTTTATTATTGCAGCCGTTCCAAACATTCCCGTTTTAACTGTCATATATGATGGGAATGGCTTGTATTACGATGGTGACTCGATGGACACTTCTAACGCAGTCATTTATGATGCTGGATCAACTATTGTCGATGGTGCGACTGTTTATACAAAAACAGTCTTAGACGGCCTATTCAGGACGCCTACTAACCCGAATTATGTTTATAAGTTTCGTGGGTGGAGCGAGGATCCAAATGACATTTATGGAACTTATGCAGATGAGGCGGCGGTTATCTCTGACTTGCCGAAGGTTAATGGCGACCCGACAGTAACACTCTATGCGATTTGGTCACGGGTTTATACTTTACAATATGACGGGAATGGGGCGGATAATGTGGATGGTATGGGAATTACCAATTCCGAGACAGGATTAAAGACGGTATACCACTCCAATGTTGCGAGGGGTGATACTTTTGATTTGTTTGCTTCGAATTTTAAACGCGAAGGATATGGATTTGCGGGCTGGTCTCTCGATGCGGACGCGTGGGAGCACCTGACTGACAACGATTCTACTAATGATCCAGAGATTTATGGCCCAAATGAGATGATTATCGCTCCAGCATACCAAGCTGATATTATGACTTTGAATGCGGTTTGGGTGCCAGCGGAAACCGATGGTGGTGAAAGAGTGATGCTTCAAAACTGGACTGGTTGCCCCAATCTCACTCCTACGACATACGATAGTAACAGCGGCAAGCTCGTGGCTACGGGCGCCAGCATTATTGCACTTACGGACGAAAGAGATGATCAAATTTATGCGGTGGCGAGATTGGCCGATGAAAATTGTTGGCTGATAGAGAATCTAAGAATAGATAACACGGCTGAGCTATCTATTGATAACACAAATGTCTCTTCAGCTAACTCTTCCCTGCCATTAACTAATGTCTATAATTCTGATATATCTTTAGCTGTGACTTCCAATTTTCTTTCGCAGCCTTCTAGCGCAAATTCTTTTAGTGATTATAGCTTTGGTTGGTGTTCACAGTATAGTGTGAGTTGCATAGATCAATCTCGTCTCAATACGTCTAGTACTAATTCGGCAATAATTCCGAATAAAACACAGACAATTGATTCCGTTAACCAACATGCTGATTTTGGTGTTGCCTTTTCATATGGAAACTATTACAACTGGTATTCATCAA
Organism: Candidatus Saccharimonadota bacterium; assembly: GCA_017514765.1. GTDB lineage: Bacteria > Patescibacteriota > Saccharimonadia > Saccharimonadales > Saccharimonadaceae > Nanosyncoccus. The sequence goes on from JAFWIU010000009.1 coordinate 66,234, forward strand.
CTGCTGGATATGGAACTTATTCAGTTACGTCTACATTGCCTACCGTTGGTGATATTTGTCCAGCTGGTTGGCATTTACCATATGGTTCGGATGGCAATTCTGAACTGGAAGATATTGGTATGACGAGTGGAGGATTTGCGTATCTTAGTTCCCAGATGGGTGGTTCAGGTTCTGCAGATTCTAGTGTTATGTCATCTAACAAGTGGCGAGCTTTCCCAAATAACTATGTTTATTCTGGATATATCAACAATGGTTCAGCTAACAGCCCTGGTGGGTATGGAGCCTACTGGTCGTCTTCTGCTCTTAATAGCAATTCTGCATACAATCTAAGATTAATGAATAACTATGTTGGACTGATAGATTCTTCTAGCAAGTACCTTGGTCTAGCCGTTCGATGTGTCAAGAATACACAATAATGCTTTATAAACACTTCGATGAGTTTACCGACTACGAAAAAAATTGCTCCGAGTGGGAGCAATTTTTATTAAGCAGATATTCTACTGATCGTCGATACAATAAGTACCAGCACCTTCAAGACGATAAAGAATGGCGAAATGATTCTTAGTTGATTTGGTTACAGCGTCGCCAACGCAACGACCGCCAGGGATGATGTAAATCATATGTGCATCAAATGCATTACCGTTATTGTTAACAATCGTATAATTATCACCACTTTGGCCTAGCTTGCTAGTCGTGGGCGTGACGACTTCTGTCGGCGAACTGACATCCCAGTTCGGAGTAATGGTGACACTATAAGAGGTACCTTCCGGGTCTTCAAAGTTGTTGGCTTTCCCATCATTCTCTGAGGATCCAGTGTTCATATAATCACGAACGAATGCACAGGCCACGTTATCGCCACAGCCTTCTGTATTATCATCCATAAATTTACCTGCATTAGCCCCTGTTGGTGGGACCCAAGTGCTTACTTCGGTAACGGTTGGGAGGCTTGGGTTCTGATTGCTGTGGTTGGTTTGATACTGTACGAGCGAAGTATCGACACGAGACATATCGTTACGGCGCTGAGTATCACGCTGAGAACGCTGCAACGCTGGGAGCGCGACGAAGACCATGAGGAAGATCAAGCCCGCGATAGCCAACACGAGCACGACTTCGATGATGGTGAAGCCTTTTTTAGAGTTAGTATTTGCTTTAGCCATAATAAATCCTTTCTAGATTTTATTTCTTATGTCAATAATAGCTTAAAAATAAATAAAATGCAAGTGGTTTTTTATCTCTTAAAAATGATTTAGGCTGCAACAGAATTGACGAGTGAGTAGATTGGAAGTAGGGTACCACCAATCACGACACCGATGAGGCCCGCCATGATGACCATGAGGATTGGTTCAATCATGGTGGAGATAGCATTGATTTGTTCATCGAGTTCGTTTTCGTAAACCTGGGCAGCTTTGCCAAGCATTTCATCGATTTTACCGGATTCCTCACCGATGGAGGCCATCTGCGGAACTAGCGGCAGCATATAGTTACGGTCTTTCAGGGCTTCGGAGAGGGCCTTGCCACCTTTGATGATTTCAAGAGACTTGGAGTATTCTTCTTCAATAATGACGTTACTGGTAGCATCAATGGCGATTTGAACAGAATCGAGCATCGGGACACCAGTGGCGAGCATCATCTCGGCGGTACGAGCGAAGCGTGAGACATAGAGTTTACGGAAAAGACCGCCGAAGATGGGGACATGGATCTTGAAGGAATCGGCAGCTTTGCGACCAGCAGGCGTCTTCTTAATAGCATACCAAAGACCGGCGACAATGCCAGCCAACACAAGGAGGACTAACCACCAGAACTGGCCGAAGAAATCGGAAATATTCACTAAGAACTGAGTAAGTTCTGGTAATTCTTCACCCATATCTTCGTAGAGACCTTTGACCTGTGGCACAACCATAATCATCATGAAGGCAAGTACAGCGATAATGACCACGAGAATGATAGCTGGGTAGACAAGGGCGCCTTTGATTTTACTCATCATGGCGGCATCCTTTTCCTCCTGATCGGCGAGACGTTTCAGAGCAATATCGAGGGTACCGGAAGTCTCACCAGCTTTGATGAGAGCGAGATAGACACCGTTGAAGACGTCGGAATACTGAGCAAATGATTCATTGAGAGTTTTACCAGATTCTACACTGACAAGAATTTCTTCAACGATAGCCTTCATGGTTTTGGACTGGGTCTGTTCGGCAACAGTACGAAGCGAAGTAGCGAGAGGCAAACCAGCGCCAATGAGAGTAGCGAGCTGACGAGTAAAGGTGATGCGATCTTTGGCAGTAACGTGACCTTTGCCGCCGAATAATCCAGTTCCCTCCTCGGTAACACTGAGCGGAATATAGCCTTGGTCAATCAAAAGGTGCCCAGCGGTTTGCTCGTTCTCGGCTTGAATGACACCTTTGAGCTCTTTGCCGGTCTCCTTTTCTTTGACTTTATATTTGAAACGTCGCATATTAGCCCTTAACTATCCTATTTAGCTCGTTGATATCAACAGCAAATTCGCGGGCAGAGTCGTAAGTAATAACGCCAGTTTGGATAAGCTTGGCGAGGGTGCGATCCATAGTCTGCATGCCCTGGTCGGCACCAGTTTGAATAGCAGTATCAATCTGGTGCGTCTTACCATCACGAATGAGAGAGCGGATGGCAGAATTGGCAACCATAATCTCAGCTGCAACAACACGTCCGCCACCGATGGCTGGGACGAGGCGCTGAGCACAAATCGCCATCAACATATTAGCAAGCTGGGTGCGAACCTGAGGTTGCTGGTGCGACGGGAAGACGTCAACCATACGGTCGATAGACTGAGCGGCAGAGTTGGTATGCAATGTAGCAAAGACTAAGTGACCGGTCTCAGCGATGGTAATGGCGGCTTGAATAGTTTCGAGGTCACGCATCTCGCCAATCAGAACTACATCAGGGTCTTCACGGAGAACCGAACGGAGAGCGGCAGCGAAGCTAAAGGTATCATAATGAACTTCGCGCTGAGCAATGACAGAACGTTCGGATTTGTGAGTGAATTCGATAGGATCTTCGATGGTAATAATATGAGTGGATTTTTCTCGATTAATTTTGTCAACTAGGGCGGCGAGGGTAGTGGACTTGCCGGAGCCGGTAGGGCCGGTAACTAGGACGAGGCCACGAGGAAAATCGGCGAACGTCTCGACGATGGCAGGCATACCGAGCTCGTTGATATTCTTGATTTCGTTCGGAATGAGACGGAAGGCGGCCGCCAAATTACCACGTTCGTGGAAGGCATTAACACGGAAACGTGCAATATCGCCAAAGGCGAATGAATAATCGAATTCTTTGTCTTTGATGAGGATTTTGCGTTGTTCTTCGTCGAGAGTAGCGAAGATAAGACTCTGGATGGTTTGCGCGTTGAGATTGGCTTGACCGGCAATAGGAGTAAGTACACCATCAATACGAAGAATCGGCGGCAGACCATACTGAAGATGAAGATCGGAAGCTTTACGCTTAACGCATTCTTCAAGCAGATTTTCGATTTTAGGAGTAGCAACTGGGGTGCTGGTGACGTTATTGATTGGTGTATTATTCATAGTTTATAATTCCCTTTCCTCCATTATAACATAAGTATTATGACAAATCGCTAGCCACACGGTTGACCTCCTCCAAACTAGTAATACCGGACAGAACCTTCAGAATACCATCTTGGCGCATCGTAACGGTGCCTTTGGTCTTAGCTAGGCGCATGATTTCGTTGGCGGTGGCATGTGAAATAATCATTTTCTGAATATCTTCATCTACGATAATAGTTTCATAAAGTCCAGCACGACCAGTGTAACCGCCTGGAGTTTCTTTACTGTTCATGCCGCGTGCAAGCATATAGTGATCATCGTTCTTAACTGGCAAGCCTGGATAGCCCAAGTCTTTACTGACTGCGTCGACAGACTCTTTATCCTTTGGCAATAAATCTCCCACAATTTCGTTGATAGATGTGGTTTCGATATCGGAAGACTTATACATTTCACGTTTTTCGGTAATGCGACGAACAAGACGCTGGCCAATCACGACGTTCAAAGTAGAAGCGAGTAGGAACGGTTCGATACCCATATCAAGAAGACGCGGTAGAATACCAGCGGCTGAGTTGGTGTGAAGAGTACTGAAGACAAGGTGGCCGGTAAGGGCAGCTTGGACAGCCAGACCGGCAGTTTCGGAGTCACGAATCTCCCCAACCATCACCACATCTGGATCCTGACGGAGGATGGAACGTAGACCGGCGGCAAAGGTGAGACCGGCATCGACATTCACTTGAATCTGGTTAATGCCATCCATCTTGTACTCAACTGGGTCTTCCATGGTGACAATGTTAATTTGCTCGGATTTAATCTTCTGGATGAGTGCATATAGAGTAGTAGATTTACCAGAACCGGTAGGGCCGGAGGTAAGAATCATACCATTAGGTTTCGAAATGCCGTCTAGAACATCGCGTAAGGCTCGGCCGCTCATACCCATTTTCTCAATTTCCATGGAGGTGCCGGACTTATCGAGAAGACGAATCACGACCTGCTCACCCCATGTAACCGGCGAGATAGCGATACGGAGATCAATTTCTTGGCCGTCGACGGAAACGGTGAATTGGCCATCCTGCGGAACGCGGTGTTCATCGATTTTGAGATTGGACAAAATTTTGATACGGGAAACGAGGGCGGGAGCGACAGTCTTGGGAAGTTCCATGATTTTGCGCAAAACACCATCAACGCGACAACGAATGATAAGTGAGTTCTCGAGAGGCTCGATATGAATATCGGAAGCTTTGGTCTTGGCGGCATAGCTTAAGATAGTAGTGAGGGCTTTCGAGATTGGCGAATCCTGGACGATAGTCTTGACATTACTCTGCTGTTGTTCGGCGTTCTCCTCATCGGTCTCCTTTACTGCTTCATTGACGCCGGAGAAATCACCGTGGTACTGTTCCAGTACTTCACGAATACCGCGTTCAGAGGACATCCAAACACGAATTGGGCGGTTAACGAGGTTTGAGAGATAGTCGGTAGCTTGTACATTAGTGACATCGACTAGGGCCACATTCAAAAGGCCATCTTTTTCGCCAAGCGGAACGGCTAGAACACGAGATGAAGCATCGCCGGGGATAAGGGCTAGGGTATCTTGATCGAGAGTAATGTTTTTTAGTTCAACATACGGTACACTAATAATGGCAGCCGTGGCACGAGCAACCATATCATCGCTGATGATTTTGCGAGCGATGAGTTCTGCTAGGACTGGCTTGCCCTCAGCTTCGAGTTGTTGTTTGAGACTAGTAACGAGATTCACTTCAGCAAGCCCCTCAGCTAAGAGGAGCTCGACGATTCTATCCTCTGCTTCTTTGGTGAGATGGGCCATTACGGAGTGTCCTGATTAATACGATTATCAATACATTCACCCCTATCATCATACTGCTTGCAACTATCTGAATCACCAACGTAAACTTCGACGGTTGGGTTGATGGCCTTGTAGTTAAAAACTTCAGCACTCGGTTCAGAGAGATCCGTACTAATTGACGAATCAACGGTTTTAATTGAAACATCTTCAATCGGTCCGACAAATAAATTACACACAAAGTAGCCAATCAATCCGCCGACGATGGCTATACCAATTGAAGTGAGTAAATCTGTTTTCATTTTTTCTTCCCTTCTGCAGTTAGCTTTGTTTCGGTTTCGGTAATGGATGATTTATCAGTGTAATAGGCGTTGGCTCTGGCTTGAAGAGTGAGACCACTGTCGCTCCACTCGATACTGGCACGAGTGATGTTGAATTCGCGAATGGAACGTTCAACATGATTAAGAACATTCATAGTGGTGGCGGTATCGGCTTCTATGGAGAGAGAAACTCCTAGAGAATTCAGATTCTTGGCAAAACTAACCTTTGCGGTGTCTTGCGAAGGGCTAAGTGACTGCGGTTTCCAACCAGACATATTGAAGATGTTGTTGAGGCTAGCCAGTAATGCTTCTTCGTTCTTATAGGCAGGGAGAGCATCCGGCACTACACGGAGAGCGGAACAAGTCATGATTTTCTGCGTGGCAGCTTGACGCTCAGTACTAGTCTTGGCATCGTCGAGTGCTGTCTGCAATTGCTTGTAAGTATAGTTTTTACCGGTTTCTTGATCCAGACAGTTTTCGGTAACCTTATCGGGAACGGAATTTAGTGCGGTATTGGAGGCTAGCTTCTCGAGAATGTTCGAACGAAGAGTATTAGGAATTTGGGAGAGTTCAATACTATCTGGATCGCATTTCCTCAGTTCTTCATCGGAATATACACTGCCTTTTGGTGCCGTACAGATACCAGTGTCCTTAATGATCTTAGAATATGAGGCGATAGATTCCTCCTCAGCTGCAATTACGTCGATATTGAAGGCGATTTGTTCGATAAATCTAGTCGTGAGCGAAATGCCCACACCGAGAAAAACGGCAGCCCCAAAAACCGAAATGAGCATATATTGCTGGGCTTGTGAAATCTTGGCTCTTTTACTGATTGCTACTTCCTTAGCCATTTTGGGTTCCTCCATTCGAATTTGCATTATCTGAATTGGTGTCGTTGGAACTAGAATCGTCGGTGCTCTCACTTTGGGTTGGTGCAGAAGCACAGGCCGCGTCATCGTTAGCACAGTCGTCGGCGCGTTTGCCAAAGATGGTTTGGATTTGAACATAGGAATCAGTCACATTATGGCGACCAGATGGCGCGATTGCCATAACGTGATGATTGCTGAATTTGTATACTTCTGGGCTGATTGTGATTTGAGCGGAGAACCTCAGCACTAATTCATCACCTTCACCACGACCGTTGGACGAATCGCCAATCCTAATACCGCTTTCTTGCCCGCCAGGAACTAGCATACAAGTGTCACTAATGGTTTCTGTCCATTTAGGATTATTACTATCTTTACTATCATCACCGGTGTAGGAAATGCAAGAGCTAGCAAAGTGTGGGACATTTGTGATGGTACCATCTAAACTCATATTGGAACCCTCTTTCTCCCCGCCGGCTTTATACCATTTGGTGAATTGTGGTGTACGCCAGATGCGAACGACGGTTTGATCCTTGTAGGATTCTGTTTCGTATTGGTTAGTAATCGTAGTGTCGCTACTCGATTCGGAATTATCATCTGACGAGTTTGATTGAGCAGAGATTTTAGCTGGATTGCAACCTTCAGCATCAATGGTCCAGTAAGCGTAGATACCTTGATTGGATTCATTAAAGAAACTGCCGTCGTCATTGGTTTCTATAATGCAGTAGGCCGGGATAGTGTTACCTTGGCCATCTACGTAATTGCCGTAATCGTAGCGCATGAGATCCATACTCTTCTTGAAGGACTCCAAAACAGCATAGTCAATAAACGGCTCTTTGCCAGAATTGGCTTGGGCGTCAAATGAGAAGACCGGTGCATCACCAGCAAGGTTAACATTTATTTCGGAAATAGTAATAGTATCAGCACCTCTTGGAATGAGTGCAGAAAGAATATTAAAGGTACGTGACAAGACCTTCTTATTATTAGTGAGCGTGTTGATGCTACCTAGCTGATCTTTGATAGTAAGAAAATCATTAAGGTCGGCGTAGGAATTGAGCTTATCAGACAGATTCTTGATAGTAGTCTGCTTATTGGTGAGGGCGAGTTGTTGTCCTCCCATGATTAAACCTACGATAATTGTAATACTGACACTAGCAATTGCCACTACGGCAGAGAGGAAGAAGATAAGATTGCGCAGTTTAAGGGCCTTAATCATTTCACCCTTAACATCTGGTACTAGATTAATCTCGCGCGCCATTAGTCGTTACTCCTTTCTGACAGGCCAATCACCACTGCAAATTCACTGGCGACTGGTAGTAGTGCTTGCTGCTGATCCTTAGTAGTGCGTACGAATTGCCATGGATTGCCCTTCGTAGTTGGGATATTAATTTTGCTTTCGATAAATTCTGCGAGAAGCGGAATTACGCCGGCATAGCCTGTTAGGACGACGCCGCCTACTTTACCATTGATATATTTGGTCTGGAAGAAGCGAACGGATTTGCCAAGCTCAGAAGCGAATGTTTCAAGATGACTACTTAAGACTCTAAATACCTGTCCTTCTAGTTGGGTTTGGTCTAGGCCGAATTTAAGAACGAACTGGCGAGCTTGGTCTTCCCTGACACCTAGGCTATTCGTGACAGCCTTAACGAGAACCGAAAAGCCACCCGGTATCGAGCGTACAAGGCGGGGTTGATCCTTGAACATAACAACAATATCGGCGGAATTCTCACCAAAATCTACTATCATAGTAGCATCGATAGCGCCTGGCGTGTTTAATGCTCTTGCCATTGCAAGCGGTTCTGGCTCCATTGCGATGATATTGAGTCCTGTTTTTTCAATCGTTTCCATAGTGGATTCGGCGTATTCTTTAGATATGGAAGAGACCAAGACTTCGGTCTTGGCAGGATCGTTCGGACTGACGCCAAGTATCAAATAGTCGGCCTTGGCGTCACTCATGGCCATGGGTACATATTTGTCCATTTCATATTTGAAGGTTTTCTTCAGTTCCTTTTCGGGCAGAGTTTCGGTCTCAACTATAGAAGTGAAGGTCTTAGATGCTGGTAAGCCGATTGCGACATTTTTAGTCTTGATACCGGCCTGATTGACAGCACCAAGAATCGCCTCCCCAAGGCGTTTTCTGCCGAGCTCGGAGGAATCTTGGACTAATTTCTGTTCAATTGGTACATATGCAAATTTTTGGAGTGTCCAGCCACGCTGACCATTGCCAGATAGTTGTACAATTCGCATTGAATTCGTTCCTATATCTAAGGAAAAGAACTCGCCCACGCCATGCAATAATTTCATACTATATATTATATGCTTATGTTTTAAAAAATGCAAGAAAAAAATTAAGGATAAAAAAAGACCATTAAATCTCTCAATACTGAAATCCAATGGTCTTAATGCTCTACAATAATGCCTTATTTCTTTCTTTCGCGATAAGCATAGGTATCGGTATCGATTGAAATGATGTCGCCTTCCTTGATAAAGGCGGGAACCTTAACAACGACGCCGGTTTCCAAAGTGGCATCTTTCATGACTGAGGTCGAGGTGTCACCTTTAACGGCATTTTCGGTGTAAGTAACGGCCAGCCAAAGATTCTTAGGAAGTTGAAGATTGATGGGGGTACCATTATAGAATTGAATTTCCATCTCGTCACCATCCTTCATGAAATCTTTGGATTCGCCAACCATATCGGCGGCAAGCTCATATTGTTCAAACGATTCTGGGTCCATGAAATAAAATTTTTCGTCATCCTTGTATAAGTATTGAACTTTGCGAGTAGTAACTTCGGCTGGTTCAATCTTCTCTTGACCCTTGAAGGTCTTAGGAAGTAGGGCACCCGTAATGAGGTTTTTGACTTTAACATTGACGATCGAGCCACCGCGCCCCATAACTTTTTGAGAGTATTCCACCACCTTGTACGGTTGACCGTCCAAAGTGATAAGAGTGTTTTTCTTTAGATCTGTAGGTCCGTACATATTCCTCCTTAGTTATTTGAGATAAATGGTAAGAGTGCTAAATGGCGAGCGCGCTTCACTGCTACTGCCAATTGGCGCTGTTGCTTGGCGGATAAGCCAGTCTTAGCGATTGGCTCAATCCGGCCATATGGATCGATATACCGCTGCAGAGTCTTAACATCGCGGTAATCGAAGTATAGATTAGGGTCACTTTTTATCCTTTTCATATTTGGTCTCCTTCGTTAATGAATTTTTAGAATGGCACCTCGCTGAGGTCGATTTCGCCTTCCGGAATATCGTCTGGGATATCTTCTGCACCACTTGCAACTGGTTCCGCGCTAGAAGATGAATTACCTTGATAAGAACTATTGCCACCATCACGATTGCTGTTACCGGTGAAGTTGAAATCTTCTACTACGATTTCGACACGTGAGCGCTTCTGGCCAGTATTCTTATCCTCCCAACTACGCTGATCGAGACGACCAGAAACGAGAACACCACTGCCTCTTTTGGCATATTGGTTAATCATTTCGCCGAGTTTACCCCAAGCAGAACAATCGATGAAGGAAACGTCTTCCTTTTGTTCGCCATTGGCGTCGCGATAGACACGATTAATCGCTACTGAGAACGAACAGACACTAGCTCCACTAGGTGTAGTGCGAAGCTCTGGGTCACGAGTTAAATTGCCTGTAATAATTGCTTTAGAAAAACCGCGCATAATTAGTTATCCTCCTTTTCCGGTTTTTGTTCTTCTTCTTTTTGGCTTTCCTCAGCCTGAAGAGCCATTAATTTCGCTTTGCGCTCGTCGGTGCGAACCAAGAGGCAACGCAAAACTCCGTCGGTGATATTCAAAGCAGCTGCGATTTTGCCTGGAGCATCGCTGTTTAAGGAAACATCGAAGAAGTAATAAAGAGCAAAAGCTTGGCCTTTGATAGGGTAGGCGAGACGCTTCTTACCTTCGTCTTCTTCTTTGGTAATTTTGCCACCGGTCTGGTCAATAATCTTTTTGACCTTCTCGATGACTGGATCTGGATTCATCTCGAGATCGGGATGAAGCAGAACAGTGAGTTCATAGTCTTTCATAAAACTCCTTTGGTTAAAGCAAGTACCGTTCTCTTCCCTATACTCGGGAAGGTTGACGTGCTTGCTGAGCTAATATTAAGATGTATTTTATCATAGATTACACTGTTTAGCAAGAGGTGAGATAAAGTAGCATTATTAAAGTGGGATTCATAGTGCAGTATGTTATACTTAGAATATGGGTAACCAGAATATAATGCAGAGCAACTTAGATAAACTGCAGAGCATGACAGGTAATAATGCAATGCGTACTCGTAAGCCATTGGGTAAGAAATGGCTGTGGATTGGCCTAAGTGTCGTTGCTATAATTTGCGCCTTAATAGTAGTATTAATTACGGTGATAAATACGCCTAGAGACGAAGTGGCAGATGAAGGGGATGAGGCTGGGCTTATATATGAAAAGTTTGATGATTATGGCGAAATATTGAATATCTTCGCGAATATCAACGACGGGATGTCGGAGGTAGATCTAGATGAAATTATAGAACGCAGTGGTGCAAGTAATGATTACTTACAAATTAATAAAGAGGATGGTTCTGGTTATATTGCTACAACATTGATTGAAAAAGATGCAGATTATAGCGGAAAAGAGATTGAGTTCATTAGCTTTGATTATGCTCCGGCGGATGAGGAAAATGAACTAGATCAGATTAGTAATATCGTTTTTCATAGTTATCATGACGGAAAATATGATTACATTGCACCAGCACCGCAGTATGAATATGTACATGTTTATGGTGATTACGCCAATTCTTTTGACAATGTTATTGATGCGATTGATGACTATCTAATGCGATTGTAGAACTGTTCTATTTCGCGACTCTTCGCATTATCCAAGGTGAGGTCGAATGTGCGTTGATGACGTTAGCAGTAAATTCAGCTTTATTATACCAGCACTCTCCTTTGTCGCAGTTCCCTTTATTGCGGTTAGATGCAGTATTAGGATTCCAGACGTAGATTTCGCCGCCGTTGTTTTCGCGATAACTGATTGAGGCTACAAAGTGAGTATGGCTAGCGAAGAGGCTAGGTGGTCTTTCGACATAATGAATTAGGACATTTCCCTTCTTCAGCTCTTTAACTATGGAATCCCAGTTGTTGGGAATTCTGTCCACCGAAACGCCGTATTTGTTTTCGTAAAAGGATTTGTATCTGCTGGTCGCAACAACACTCATACTGCCACCACCTCTACAGTTGAGAAGGCCAGTGTCTACAGCTTCGCGCATAAACGTCATGTAGTCAACATGCTTACCCGTCAAGACGTAAGCACCTGCTAGATAGGATGCTGGACCGCACGAACCGCCTCCTACCCCGAATGAGCTATAGAAACGCTTCCCGCTACCACAGGCCGTAGGTGAATAAATACTATATTTCATATCGGTGTAGTTGGTTTGATGATAGCGCTTTAGGTTATCCAGAAGACTTTGAGTAATAGCGACTGGTTTGCCCGATTCGATGACATTGCTCGAGCTTGATACCGTGACGGTGGTTGAGCCCTTAATGCCATTACTGGTTTCTGCTGCAATAGTGGCGGTGCCTTCTTTCTTGGCCTTAACAACACCTTTACTGTCAACGGTGGCGACCGACTCATCACTTGAAGTCCAGGTCACAGCCTTATTGGTGGCATTGTTGGGAAAAACATTAGCGACTAGAGTATATTTATCACCTACTCCAATTTTAAGAGTTTTAGTAGAGGGTAACACGCTTTCAGCAAGAATTGGTGGTGTAACAGTGACTTCGGTTGAAGAAGAGCTTCCACTAGGTGTTGTCACAGTAACGGTAGTAGTACCATCGCTTTTAGGGGTGACCGTGCCATCTGAATCGACGGTGGCAACCGTGGGATTGCTAGAGGTCCAAGTGAGTTTAGTTTTATCAATACTACTTGGTTTGACTGAAACTCTTAACGTGATCGGTTCATCATTGACATTGATTTGAGTTACACGAAGAAGATGAATCGAATCTGCGTGTTCATCGTTGGAGCCCGCAGCGGCGGATTGGTTGGCGGAGTCGCCCGTCCCTCCAGTTTCACCTTGTCCAGATGCCGTGGTGGTGCCACCTGAGGCACCTCTACCAGTGAGGGAAATCGAAAAGTTTACGATAGCGAAGGCCAGTGCGGTTACGGCGATGCCAATTGATGCAAAAATGATGGTATTTTTGGCGGTTTTGACTTCTTCTGAATTACCAGAAGATTTTATATACTTAATACCACCAATAACGACGTAAATAACAGAGATAATACCCACGATTGCAATGATTGCGATAAGAATATTAACTATAAAATCTGGAAGAGAATCCGTGGTATTATCGAAACAGCCAGCTGCTTCTAGGACTTCGGTGGGCAAACTATTATCTTCGCACATTAGCTATACCGACTTTCATGATGTTAAATTATCAAATTCTTCCATTGAGGAGATGAGGACGTCGCGAGGCTTGTTGCCGTTCTGGGGACCAATGACACCGATTTCTTCTAGCCAGATGGCAAGACCGGAGACAAAACCATGGCCTTTGCCGAGATAAGTTTGAAGCATAGCGGTGCTAAATTTGCCTTTGTTAAGGGTAATTTCAACGGCTTGGCGGACGGTGGGATCCTGTGGATCGAAGCGGCGACCAAGACCACCAGATTCACCAGGACCTGAGGTCATACCTTTAATAGCGACTGGCTGCGCGATTACCTCGTCGTTATATTGTGGAGCACGTTGGGCGCGCAAGAAGTCGGTGACTTTATTAATGTCTTCATCGGAAGCCCAAGCACCTTGGATACGGCGGGGTTTGCCCATCATTTCAGTGGTGAGGAGAAGCATATCACCTTTGCCGAGCAGTTTCTCGGCGCCACCCTGATCGAGCATAATACGGGAATCCATCTGAGAACCGACAGCGAAGGCGATGCGGCCAGGGATGTTGGCTTTGATGAGACCGGTGATAACTTTAACTTCTGGACGCTGAGTAGCAAGAACGAGATGAATACCGGCGGCACGACCTTTCTGAGCAATGCGGACGATGAGCATTTCGAGGTCTTTACCTGCCATCATCATGAGGTCAGCCATCTCGTCAATCACGATGACAATATAGGGCATTTTGCCTTCTTTTTCGGGGTTCTGTTCGGCGGATTTGGCCATTTTGGCATTGTAGTCGGCGATATTCTTGACCTTTTCTTCGGCCATGAGAGAGTAACGACGTTCCATCTCGCCGACTGCCCATTTCATAGCAGAGAGAGCCTTCTCGGTCTGAGTGATAATCGGAGTAAGAAGATGGGGGATGTCTTGGTATTGAGCCATTTCAACCTGCTTAGGATCGACAATGATAAGCTTCATGTCACTAGGTGAATTGCGATAAAGAAGAGAGCTAATTAGGGTGTTAGTCATAACGGATTTACCAGAACCAGTGGTACCAGCAATAAGGAGGTGAGGCATCTTGGCGAGATTAGCCACGACGGCTTTACCAGAGATGTCTTTACCCACTGCGAAGGTGAGCGGGTCACTGGACTTCTTCCATTCACTGGATTCGAGTACGCCACGCATGCGGACATCGGCCGAACGGGCGTTAGGGATTTCAACACCGACACTTCTGGTACCTGGGATTGGGGCTTCGATACGAATTTTGTCAACAGCAAGATTAAGCGCTAATTCCTTGTCACGGGCAAGGATTTTGGATAGATTAACACCTGCAGGTGGCTTCATAGTGTATTGAGTAACGCGTGGACCAACGTTGGCACCTTCCATTTCGACATCGATACCGAATTCGGCAAGAGTGGATTTGATAATATAGGCGTTCTGCTGGATATTGCCAGCATCGGCTGGCGACTGCTTCTTCTCGAGTAAATCGGTGGATGGCATTTTCCAATCGGGGTCAGATACGGCGACGAGGGCGGTGGGTTCTTTGGCTGGTTCAGGCTTTGCGGGGGTCTTGATGTCACTTTTACGCAATAGCCGCCCCGAAGCCTTGCCCTGGACTGGCTGAGCGTCTTGGCCGCCTAGCCCGGAATTGACCTTGATTTCGAGCTGGCCGAGCTTCTTGGATTGCTTGTCATCATCGTCATCAATTCCCTGTTTACGGGATGGGAGTTTACCAGTCTTGACCATATTGGTGGTACCCTTGAACAAGGTAATGGGTGAGATTTGAAGAATAAAGGCAAGAGTAATAAAAATCAGCACGATATAAATGAAAATGACGACGCCTTGACCCAGAAAGTTAGTCATGAGAGAGTTGAGCCATGCGCCGAGCTCTCCGCCGTTTCCTGTAATAGCTGCGATGCCGGAAATCCAGATAATCATAAGAATGCTAAACAGGTAAACTGGGAAGGCAACGCGATTGTTCTCGGCACGGAAGATCTTGACAGCAAGATAGACCAAAAGAAGCGGGAGAAAATAGGTAGCAGCACCGATGGTGTTAATGAAAAACTTATGTACTTCGTTGAGGACATCGCCGCCTTGCCCGAACCAGGTAATGACAAAGAATAAAGCTAATGCGATCATTAAAACTGCAACAATCTGACGCCCGAAACCACCTGGGAGCTCGTATTCAGCTTTGGTTACCTCCTTGGTGTTTTTGCGCTTAGATGTCTTCTTGGTAGATTTGCGCTTTTTTGTAGCCATATATATTATATAGCATAGTTTAGAAGTGGCTGCAAGTAAGCATATGGAGTACCGTTAATTAGACTGCTTATTTCGTCGAGTGCTGATGCGATTGTTGATTTTTTGTAAAATTATGTTATAATGTGTTTATCTGTTGTACTTTAAGAGAAAGGATGTGATTTGATGACACAAAGAGAGCAATATCTTTATAATGCCAGTATTTGGACTCACCATCACCCATATATTGATAAACCTAGACCTGCTGTCACTTCTCCGTTTTCTGGTTATGAGGTTTTTCCTGGGTGGCAGATTCTAATAATGATTACTTCGGAGTGTAACACCCGATGTAGACACTGTTATCTTCCATATGAGGGTAGTTTTGACCCAGATGAGCTGCAAAACATGATTGCTCAGTTCCAAAAAGATGGCTACAGTGTTTACTTGAATGGTTCAGAGCCCTTACTTAATCCGGAATACCTTCCCGCATTTCAATTGGCTGATCAGAAGATTGTGATGACAAATGGATTGGTTCTTGTTCAACGTCCTGAATATATCAGAGAGATACGAGAAGCCGGCATTGGAACAATTGGTGTTTCTTATCACTTTGATATTCAGACTTATTTTAGCCGAGTGAGCCTTGATGTAGCAAAGAGAGCACTAAACATAGTTAAGGATGCGGGGATTCATGCGCGCGTGATGACGACCATAACTAAACCATACGTTGACATGATTCCGAAATACTGTGATTGGTGTATTGAAAATGGATTTGAAGAAATTCGTTTTACGAATTTTATCGCTCAAGGTAGAGCGCAAGAGCTTGATTCTGATTTAATTCTTGATTTAGAAGACAGAAAGCACTATTACGAGCTAATCACTGCGTTACGTGCTAAATATTCTATTGATGAGCTTTGCATCACGAGTTGTGGTTCATTTGGTGACTGCGGCTCACCCAATATGTCATGCATGGCGTTAAATGATTTCGTAATTCTAACTCCGGATTATAAGGTGTATCCTTGTTTTTTCCAGACACAGCCTGGGATGGAATGCGGAATATATCATGAAGGACACATCTACACAAAAACTGGGTTCAAGTTTCCTAGACATGATTGTACCAGTTTACATCTTTTCAACGAATAAAGACCCCTCGGGGTCTTTTTCTCTGGCTGGGATGGCAGGACTCGAACCTGCGAATGACGGGACCAAAACCCGTTGCCTTACCACTTGGCGACATCCCAATGTGGGTATATTGTATCATACAAATCGGATAAATGGAATATCACATAGTGAGTAACATAGCAATAGGGTTAGCTTGGTGATGAGCCGAGGTGGATGTATTGGGTAGGCTATGATATAATCAAGGGATGAAAATACTGGGGATAGAAACAAGTTGCGATGAAACTGCGGCGGCAGTAGTAGAGGATGGACGACGAATCTTGTCCAATGTTGTAGTGAGTCAAATTGATATTTTTGCGGAGTATGGAGGAGTGATACCGGAAGTGGCAGCAAGGTCACATCTTGAAGCAATTTTACCGGTAATTGATAAGGCGATGGCTGATGCAGAGTGCTCTTGGGACGATATCGATGCGATTGCTGTGACGCATGCGCCAGGACTATTGGGGTCACTCCTAATAGGTACTCTGACGGCACGCACGCTAGCCGTATTGCACGATAAACCACTGTATGCGGTACATCATTTGAAATCACATGTGTATGCGAATTGGCTTGATGATATGGAATCTAAGAATACTCCTCTTCGGAACGCTCTCTCGCGCCCGTCGTCACGGGGCTCGGTCGCTCCGTGTTTGGCCCGTCGCCAAACATGCTCCTCAGAGGAGTATTCTTCAGATTTCATCCGTCCATCATTTCCTTTGCTAGCACTAGTGGTGTCGGGTGGGCATACGCAGATTTTGTATATGCGGGCGCATAATCAATTTGAGATTATTGGTACGACACATGATGATGCGGTGGGGGAGTGTTTCGACAAGGTTGCAAAAATTCTTGGTCTTCCCTATCCCGGAGGTCCTTCGATTGCGAAAGCAGCACGAAGTGGGGATGCGGATAGATACAAACTACCGCATCCGAAGGTGGAAGGATTAGATTTTTCGTTTTCTGGACTCAAAACGGCGGTGTTGCGCACTGTGCAGAAGGAGGTAGGGGTGCCAATTTCGTATCCTTCGCATAAACTGAAGGAATTACTGACTCAGCAACAGGTTTGTGATTTCGCGGCATCGTTCCAGAAGACGGCGGTAGAGATTTTATGTGAGAAGCTGGAAGAAGCTTTAGATCGTTACCCCGAAATACAATCTGTAGTGGTGGCTGGGGGAGTGAGCGCAAATAAAGAATTAAGAGAGGTTTTAAAAGAGGCGTTTTTTCCTGCTCCTTCGCTTTCTGGCGACAATGGTGCAATGGTGGCAGCAGCAGCATACTACGAAATACAATCAGGCGTAAAACCGACTGATCCATATTCTCTAAATATTTACCCCAGAGTGTCGGTTGAGAAATAGACATTTTTAGCGAAATGTGGTATAATTATAAGCATGATGGGGGCGTATTTTAAAAAGGAGGTGTAAGATATGATAATGAATAAGGAGATTTTTAACCCAATTGCGATAAGAGGCGGGATGCCAAATGAGGTGTTTGCGAAATATATCGCAATCCGTGATAGACAGTATAA
Source organism: Candidatus Saccharimonadota bacterium (assembly GCA_017514765.1). Classification (GTDB taxonomy): domain Bacteria; phylum Patescibacteriota; class Saccharimonadia; order Saccharimonadales; family Saccharimonadaceae; genus Nanosyncoccus. The sequence continues at coordinate 84,036 of JAFWIU010000009.1, forward strand.
ACTGGTTCCCACAATGCCTTCGTTGACTTCGGAAATAAAGCGCACATTTTACGACTCGCATGAGTACGTTGACAGAGAAAATCTGGACAAAATTTGGGCTTTTATGTACCCGATGATTTCACACAATGAGGCATTGGCGCAATTCATCCTGGATTTTGGTGGAGCTGAGTCAGACTACTTCTTCCCTTGGGTGATGTCGGTAGCAACTTCCCATTCGGAAGCGCTGGAGTTATCCTACAACGAAGGACGCGACCTAAACGGTGATTGGATTGCTAGTATTCCTACGACCGATGAGATTGGTTATTTCGTGTTTAATCTGCCGACTTTGGCATTTAACCGCGAAAGGCAGTTTAGGGTAGCAGATTTCGTGACCTCTGACAGGGCGATTTTTGGCGACACGGGATGTAAGGTGATTGACTTGGGCGCCGGCAGAATGGCGTGGGCGAGACATCATGGGTTTAAATTCAAACCAGAACTCCAGAAGATTATAGCTTGCGACAGGGATCCAACCATCCAGCCTGATGAGTTATTTGTGCCTAAGAATCTTCAGAAGATTGGTTTGACCTACAAGCGTAACGACATTATGATGGAGTTACAGGATACCGATTGCACTAATGCTAGCTTCATTATCCTGCAAGGTGTAGCGTCTTACTATCCCACTGGTGTATTCATGGAGGCTATTCTGAAACCGGTTTATGTAAATCTGAGGAAGGGCGGAAGCTTTTTCTTTGACTTACAGCTGAATCATATCTCTTACGAGTGGTCAGTAAAGGTATTTGGTTGGCCAGAAATGGGTTTACCGGAGACGGCTTCTGCAGCAATCGATGTCGTGGAAACATTACGCAAAACACTGTGGAATGACGGCATGAAATTCCGTGCGGATTATATGCTTGATACCTACAATGCATCACCACTTTCAGTGATGGTGCTGTTCACAAAAATTTAATAGTATACACCCCCCTAAAGAGGCCCGCGAAAGCGGGCTTTTTTGATTGCTAATGGAGCCTTGTGTTATAATGAAAATATAAAGGAGGTGACTTAACGTGCATTTGTTATATATTTTGGTAATAATAGTCGCGGTGCTGACGGTATTATCGGCGTTAGCTTTGGTACTAGGGAGTGCAAAAACCGAAAAAGCTCGCAGTTTGTGGTTTTTGGTGGCAGCTATCGGGTCGGCGATTTGGGGGATGTCGATTTCAGTGTTTTTGTCGTTGAAAAACGGTGAAATTCAGCAGATGAATGCGCCAAAGTTAGTGGCAGGGATTTATTCTGGAGCAATAGTGATGGATGTAGCGCTATTGGGATATATTTCCTGGAAATACAGACTTGGTAAAATGCTGACTGCGGCATTTGCCGTAATAGGCATTGCGCTGCTAACAGTATTCCTATATGATCCTTCGGTACTCTATTCGTCGATCAATCTAGTGAGCATGGGAAATTCGATTGCGATTGATTTAGGACAGTGGTTTTATATCGCTTATGCACTATTTTTCTGCACCATTACGCCGGTGTTTTGTGGGTTCTTGATTTATCAAATACGACATAGTCGCAATAAAAAACAGAAAAAAGGCTATTTATTCTTCCTGTTTGGCTTGTCGGTAGCAGGATTACTATCCCTGATATTCGACATTATCCTACCGCCAACGAGATATGATTTGATTTGGATTGGACCGCTGACGATTGGGCTGGTGATTATCGGATTCTACTATGCGATTTTGAGGTTCAAGATGATTACGCTAAATGCGAACTGGCTGAGGGTGCTGTCCTATATTGTGATTATTGGTAGCGCTTTGATTGTGTATCTGTTGATTTTCCATTTGGTTTTCTCGGCTCTGTTTAAGATTGCAAATCCTTCGTTCCAAGTCGTGCTTCTAAACTTTATCATGATTGCAATAGTGCTTTTGCTCACGCCGGCGATTTCAGAGATAAATGCGTTAACCAAATCATGGATTATGACGAAGCAGATGAATATTGCATACATCGTCAAGAAAATTACGGCACTTAATCGGAAGCAAATCGACCTTAGAGAGATGGCTGGTTTCTTAGCTGAACATATGCATTTTTCGTATGTCGGATTCATTGTAAACGGGAAGTTTTACGGATCGGATGATTTTCGCATGGGTGCTTCAGAAATTGAAGAAATTGCGAAGTTGAAAGTACTAGAAAAGGGCGTGTGGCAGAATGTTTCACAGATTAGTGGAGCAAAAGAATTAGAGATTTCACGAATTGGAGTACTAACTAATGCTAAGGGCGAAGTGATTGGGCAAATGGTTTTCGGGAAACCGGTTTCGAAAGTGACTTTGGACAGACAGGATTTGACTGAAGTAGAGATGATTGTAAACTTAATGGCAGTGGTAATCGAAAATGGTGGCCGCAAGTCTTAAACAGACCAAAATGACGATTCTTTTGTCCGTGAATGCTGCGGCGATTGTGTTGGCTGGGGTGCTAATTGCGAGCGCAATATGGCTGAAGGGTGGGATGGATTTCAAAGTGGTGGGTGAGTTTAGTGATGACGTATCAGAGACGATTGAAGCGCCTGAGCTAATTGATGCAGAGAGTAATGCTTCTAGCCAGTTAACCGATGAACAGAAGGCCTATGTAACATCTGTGCATACGGTGACTGGGGTGGATTCCGCGCCAGTACCAGATGGAGAGTTGTGGGGTGAGGAGGCAATTACGATGTATGAGACGGCGGATTTCGATATTTGCGTAGGAGGTGAATTGTCTAATCTTGGAGAGATGTATTGGCAAACTAGCAATCCAGAAGTGATTTCAGGGTTTTATACAGGAGCTCGGACATGGTTGGGATATTCGGAAGATACTTGCCGTTTTCCACTAATTGCCGGGAGAGGTACAACGACAATTACGGCTGGTACGTATGATGGATCGAGACGCGATTCGATTGTTGTTACAGTAGTAGAATCACCGAAGGTGAAGTGGCAATATGAAGTATTGTCCTTAGTGAATCAGGAGCGAGTGCGTAACGGGTTAGATAAACTGACTTGGGGGGATTCGTGCGCAGAGGCAGCCGACTTGCGTGCACGTGAGTTGGTGCAGTTATATGCACACACTCGTCCAGATGGATCGTCTTGGGATACGGCGTGTGAGGCACCAGATAAAAATGCAAAATACGTGGAGGGAGAGAATTTGGTGGTGGGAAGTTCTGCAGTGTCACCAGAAACGACGGTGGCAGCTTGGATGAATTCGGAAGCACACCGAGCTAATATTTTGAATCCAGATTTCACAAAGCTGTCGGTTGGGTTTTATTTTGATTCGGATACACAGTATAAGACGCATTGGTCACAATACTTTGCGAATTTCTAGCCTCTTATAGTATCAAATCATAGTTTTCGTTCGCGATGACTTCACGCCATGTTATTTTTTACAATGTTTCGCTCAATCCTCGCCTCGACTAAAGTCGTCCGCTGGGCGTCGTCTCGGTAAATCTAAAACAGGTTTTAGATTTATACTCGTCTCCTACAGCGGTCGATCAAGTTATCAGACTTGCTTCGCAAATTTGTATCTTTACTCGTCTCAGATGAGGAAAAGTTGTAAAAAATAACTGGGTTCGTCATATGCTTACGAATACTATGATTTGATGCTTTAGATGTTATAATTGCTAATATGATAAGGATTATTTGTGGGGGGAAAAGAAATTCGGGGTGGGCGGCAGAGGCTTGTAGTGAGTATGAAAAGAGACTCCGAAAACCATATGTTTTACATTGGGAGTTCTATGAGGAGGAAAAGCTGATACGTCGACTTGAAGAATGGCCGTTTGAAAAGGCTTCGTGCTATGTGATTTGCTGCGATGAGCGTGGAAAGAATATATCATCAGGCGAATATTCTAGGATATTAGAGCGGGCATTCGTGGAGGGGCGCGAGGTGGTTATATTGATTGGTGGTGCTTATGGTTTCCCTGATTTCGTGCGAGAGAAAGCTGATTTTGTTTGGAGTTTCTCGCGTTTAGTGTTCCCTCATATCATGGTGCGAATAATTACAGTGGAGCAAACTTACCGCGCTTTGCAAATTACAATGGGCGGGAAGTATCATCACGAGTAAAAAGAGGCTGATGGGGCCTCTTTTTACAAATTGTAAGGATTTTTGTTGGAATTACAGTTTTGTAATCGCTGTCAGTTTGTAGTCGTCATTTTCTTTGATGAAATTGAATTCATAAACAGAGAGGCTGTCCCTTATTTCTTCGACTGCGTCTTCTGACATACCAATACTATAGTACATATTCCCTTGTCCATCGCCGCTTTCGCCTAGAAAACCATTTTTATCCTGAGTGACTACTTCGTTTATCGTAACAGTGGCGACAATTGCCTTGAACCCTTTTTCTGTACCTATCGTTTCTAGTACTTTTCTTAACATAGCAATACTAGTAGTACCACCTAATCCATTTTTTGAGTAAACATTAAAACTGTCGTCGTTGGCGTTGTACTGTATTTTTGAAAATACCCCATCTAATTCATAGTCCTTTTTTTCTAATGGTTCTTCATTACCGAAATAATATTTATACGCCGTTTCAAAATCATCAAAATTGATGTTATATACGACTACCGGTTCGTAATCATTAGTAGGCTGTGCTGTTCCTAGCTTATCTTTGAGATGATAAATTGTGAACAAAATTTTATTGGCTTGATTGAAATCTTTAATGTAATTGTGCCATCCATCAAATATAACCTTTTGTTCGTCTTCAAACCCATACTTTTCATCTAATAGAGTTGTTGCTTGCTCAGTTGATACTGGAGATAGAGTTGAAGAATCAGAGGATGGTTCGTCCTCGTTTGTGTTGCTATTATTTTCTGATGGCTGTATGCAATTCGTTTCGCATTTCGGCTGCGGCTGGAAGAACATACCGTAGATACCGAAGGCGATGCCGGCTACGGCGAGAATGGCACAGATGATAGCAGTGGCGATGAGGGCTTTGGGCTTACTAGGTGCATCGTGATTTGGTTTGTCTTGCAATGTTGGTGGGGTTGATTCTGGTTGCGGTGCACTAGCTGGTGCATCGAATTGATTCGGTGTGATGTTTTCTTGTTTCATAAAATTCCTTCTTGGTTATGGTTATACTGTAACACATGTTTAGTTTTTTGTTAATACATAGGGCGTTGGTTGAAGATGTAATCAGAGAGGCGATGCATGAGGCGGCGCATGATGTCGAAAATGAGAAGGCCGGCAGCGAGGACAATACTGAGAACGAGGAGGCCATTTTGAGTAAGGAAGACAAATTCGAAGAAATCACGGATGAGAGGGATAGCGAAGGCGGCAACCATGATGCCGATAACAGTAAGAAGGAGTCCAGCACGAAGTTTGTTGAGTGGACGAGAAATCCAATAGATGAGAATAAGATCAATTGAGAAGGTGACGAGAACAGAGATAGTGGTGAGTTCAGGGTGAGAGAAACCTTGGAGGTGAGAAATAACAGAGAGAGCAGCCATGCAAATAGACACAGTGAGGCCGATTGGGAAAGAGTAAGTCAGGATGTTTCTGGTGAAGCGATTTTTGATGCGATCGGTGTTATGCTCAAGCGATAAAACGAGACCCGGAAAGCCGATACAGGTGAAGTTTAAGAGACTCATCTCAATGGGGGTGAAGGGGTAATTGAAAGGGAGAAAGACAAAGACTACCGCGAGAATGCTAGCATAAACGGTCTTGGCTAGGAAGAGGGCGGTGGAGCGTTCAAGGTTATTGATAGATTGGCGGCCCTCGTCGATGATAGAGGGGACGGATTCGAATTCGGAGTTTAGGAGGACCAACTTGGCGGAGCGGCGGGCGGCGTCAGAGCCTTCGCCGATGGCAATTGAGCAGTCGGCCTCTTTCATGGCGAGAATGTCATTCACACCATCTCCGGTCATGGCGACGGTTTTCCCCTGTTTCTTTAGAGCCATGATGAGGTGCTTTTTCTCGTTGGGGGTGACACGAGTGAAGATGGAATAGTCTCTTACGAGTTGGTCGTAGTCGTGGATTTTCTCGGATGAGAGTTCGAAACCACGAAGATCTTTCACTCCGACTTTGCGAGCGATGGTGGTGACGGCGTTAAGGTCGTCGCCAGAGATGATTTTGGGGGTGATATCGTTATCGTAGAAGTACTGGATGATCTTCTTGGCGGTGGGACGAATTTCGTCTTCGAGGAGGACGTAGCCGAGGAGTTTCTTGTCTTTAGTCACGGCGATGACGCGGTAACAGCCGTCGAAGTCAGGCTTTTCATCAGTAAGATATTCGGCAGCACCCATGAGGTAAGTGGCCTTATCCGTGACGACGCCAGAGTATTTGCGGTCGCTGGAAAATGGGATGATTTCCTTGATTTGCTCTGTGGGCTCATATTTGGCCGTTCTTAGGAGTTTTTGGCGTAAGGCGGCACTTGTTGCGGTATCGGTGTCTTGGGCGCTTAAAATAAGCTTGAGCGCGGTTTCAAGGGCATTTTCGGTGTGGGGTTTTACTGGGACGAGTTCATGGACTTTCATTTTGCCGGTAGTCAATGTACCGGTTTTATCAAGAGCAATAGTGTCGACGCGAGCGAGAGTCTCGACGGAGTAGAGGTCCTGAACGAGAACTTTTTTGCGGGAAAGCCTGATGGTAGCGAGAGCTAGGATTGAGCTGGTGAGAAGGACGAGTCCTTCTGGAATCATATTGATAAGAGCGGCCACAGTACTAGTGACGGCGATTGTAGTAGTGGTGTCGGGGACGCGGAAGCGAGCCCAGAGGACGAGAGCGCCGATAGGAATTAGAGCGAAGCTGATGTATTTAACAATATTGTTCATGATGGTAAACAACTTGGAATTGGCGGTTTTGATGGAATGAGCATCTTGTTCAAGTTTGTTGATAAAATTCTTCTTGCCAACGGCAGTAGCAGTGGCTTTACAGGTGCCGGAAACGATAAAACTACCAGAGGTAAGCGTGTCGCCTTTTCGTTTAGTGACATTCTCTTGTTCACCAGTAATGAAGGCCTCGTTGACTTCAATGGTTCCCTCTTCTACGCGAGCGTCAACGATGACTTGATCGCCGAGGCTGAGAATCAAAAGGTCGTCTTCAACGATTTGGTTGGAGGGAATTTGCCGAGGTTTACCGTCACGAATAACAGTGGGTTGCTGCTCAGAGAGGATCCTGAGTTTATCGATAGTTTTCTTGGCGCGGATTTCGTTGACGATACTGATAAGAGTGTTGGCGATGGCAATCAAGACAAAAAGAAGGTTTTTGTAAGAACCAACAGAGATAATCATGAGAGCAAGGATGAGGTTGACAAGGTTAAAGATGGTAAGGGTGTTACGGAGGATGATTTTAGGGATGGTATTCTTGGTTTTATCTGAGGTGCGGTTGACTTTGCCTTCGGCGATTCTCTGATTAACTTGCTTAGTAGTGAGACCTTGTAGATTCATAAGAATATTGTAGCATGGTTTGGTCTGATTTAGGAGTGTTTGAGTTTAGCGAGGAGCATATTTGGCGGTGTGCTTTCAATAGTGTAATGAAAACTATTTGGTCTCTTGATTAGTTTTGAATAACTTATGATCCAATTGAAGAAAGTCGACAAAATCGGTTATTGATTTAATATCTAATACGATAGAGATCATGAATAATAAGGTGCCAAATAGCATCGTAGTGCCCGTAAAGACTGATTCGTGGTTGACAAAAGATTGGTTACCCAAGAATAGCAACGGGAAGACGCCCGCAAGAATGGCCAACGTTATTACTATCGCGATTATTGTTTTCTTGGCACATCTTTTCCTCGCGTTCTCAAGTTTTTCAAATTCCATGTTTTGATTATAGCATATTCAGTTTAGACTCGACGGCGGACGCGATTGGCGGTGCGAGCTAATTGATAGAGTTTGTACTTGGTGGGTTTTAAGATGATGTCGTAGGTGCCGGCGTAATCTTTTTCGTAGCCAGCGAAAGTTTTCTTAAAGTTGGTAAATCCTGACCAAGGATGATCCGAGGGCGCACCTTCAGGAGCGATACCCCAGAAATCGAAGGTTGTGAGATTCTTCGCTTTAGCATCCAGGATTAGTTGAATAGTTAAAATACCGGTGGCATGGAGTTTCCTACCCTGATCGGATTGTGCACCTTGAAGGTTGTATCTGGTCGTGTCATCGTCGAAAACTAGGCCCGCTGCGATGATTTCCTGTTCGGATGTTTCAGGGTCTTGGTATTTGGCTAGATATAAGGTAGAAAAAGGCTGTCGCAGCTCTGTTTTAAGATAATTTGCGGAAAAGACACCGATTCCCTTTTCTTCGGCGAGAGCATGTTGCAGGTTAAGGAGGTATTTGATGTCTTCTGGCTCGTGCGTTTTGGCGATTGTAATTCCCTTTTTCGCGGCGGATTTGTAGTAGCGCAGTAGACGGGATGGGAGTTTCGCCTTTAAGGTGTCTTCGTCACCAGATAAATCGAGCAACCAAGTTTCTTTGGGGTTGAGGTCGTGAGATTTCTTAGAGTTACTGGGCTGGTAGGTTTTAAAATTAGGGTCTTCGGGTTCTATACGAATGAATATAGCATTGTGCTCTTTGGCGAGTTGTTTAAGACTATTGAGGGACTCGTTGAAGCCGGCCGGATTATTATAGCATGGTCCGTATGGACAATAGAGGTAATTCCCTGTCGGGGTGTGCTTAATAATCACTAAATAGTGATAAGTAGATTCTGATACAAGGATGCTTTTTTCGCCAAGATCCTCTTGAAGTTGATGCCAGGCTTTGGATTGGGTGATTGGTATTTTCATTTTCATTATTATAACACTTTTTTAGGCCATTTAATGATGAATTTTAACATAATTAGTATGTTTGCCTTCTCTATTTCTTTTAACTTAATCTCTTTAAGAATTACCACGTGCTTTTTCTTGACTAGTCCGGCACTTTTATTATACTTATGCAAAATTTGCCGATGATTTTTCACAGCGGTTCTTAAAAACGAGATTAGCTATTCTTCCCTGTTAGAGAAGAATCCGGAGGATTTTGCATGCGTTCTACTACTTTCCTTACCTACTTAGTCAAATCTCGGTTGCTAATGCTCCCAACTGTCGGCTGACCTTCAGTTGTTGTTTTGATTTTAGCGCAAGCGGGTTGGTTTGTCAAGCTTGGTTGCTAGGCGAATTGGTTGCTAGCAGAACGGGGGATTGTTGGTTATTTGCTTGTGGTTTCTGTGGATAAATATTGCGAATAAGGTCACAATGCTTGTGTATATCTTTTTGGCGTTATTGGTGTTTAGTCAGTATGCTACAATTGTTGTATGGCTTATATTCGGAAATTTAAGACTACTTCTGGTGCGACGGGTGTACAGGTTTGCTATAAGGAAGGGAATCGGGTAGTAAAGACTATTCATATTGGATCGGCCTCTTCGGAGCGGGCTTTAGCAAGGCTAATGCGTGAGGCACAGTCTGTTGTTGATGCCGAGAAGGGAACACCGATGTTTATTTTGGACAGGTTCAATAGAAGCAAACATGCAGATTAAAGAGTTGGCGAAACGATATAAGTCTGATGCATTATTTCGGGATCAAATTAATTTGTATATTGGTGCAGTGTACTAATGTTACAGACTGCACTTATTGCCAGTATTAGTACGCCACAGATTGAGACAGCAAAGAGTTATATAGAGAAATTTGGGTCAATGGCTTATGTACCAGAGGAGATTTCTGAGGTGCTTACTGATATTTTTCAGAGATTGGCCACATCGAACAGCATCACGGGGGTACTGGTGGCAATCTTTACGATTGGGTTGACGGCATATATAATTATTAGAGGCACAGTGGAAGGGAAGAGAACAGAAAAGATTCCTGTTAAATAAAATAGCCACCGATTGGTGGCTAGAGTGAGGTTTAGTGATTATGTGCACTTTCGTCCTCTTCGAACGAATTGAGAACAATAAATGTAAATGGGCTAAGCAGTGCCCACCCTACGCTCAGTAAAAACGTCGGCATGGTGAATTCTAGCATTACTATCTCACTAACAAGAAGTAATGAGACAAGAATCCAGATTAAAAACGCTACATAAAACTCAAATCTTTTCATTGATACCCCCTTGCGAGTTGTTTGCTTGGCCTGATGATTGGTCATTTCCGGCTTAGCTTTGCCGCCGCAGGCCACTGAAACCTCACTTTAATGTGCCTCTTTTTAAGGACTGCTTGCCATTATATCACGTTTTTGCGCTTATGTCAATAGTAGATGGGCTTGTCTCTTCTATAATACGAAGGTAGCTTGCAGCCTAATACTAACAAATAGGAATATGGTTCTGCTATTAGATAAGTTCAAGTTGTTGCTTGAGTCGGGAGATGAGCTGCTTTTTCTCTTCGATTTGATCTTGCGTTTCCTTAACGAGATGTTCTGGGGCTCTGCTGACGTAGTTGGGGTTATCCATGCGAAGATTGAGGGCATCAAGTTCACGACCAACGGCGAGAATGCGCTCGGTGAGAGCATCTTTGTATTCCTTAACGACTTCTTCGGGGACGTCGAGGTAGAGTTCGTGATTTGCCAAAGCGAGACGAAGGCCTCTTGGGCTGCCTTTTAGCGTGTTAATGGTCGGAACCCTCGATAGTGTTTTGATGAGAAGTTGATTATCCTCTATGAGGCTATCGTTGTCGAATAATAGGCCGTATTTTTTGCTGTTATTGGTGCCTGGCAGGGCCTGTAGGGTGGTTCTGGTCTCAGAAACGATATTCCTTATGTTTTCGAATTCTTCGGCTGAAATGGGGTCATATTTGAGCTTCACGGGCCATTTTGCAGTAGCAATAAAGCCTTCGGTCCAGGGTAAGTTCTGCCAGATTGCCTCGGTAACAAAGGGTGCAAAGGGGTGAAGGGCGATAAGAAGAGTTTTGAGGGTTTTCTTGAGTAGATTGATGTTCTGGTAGATTTTTTGGGATTCCAGGAACCAATCGGCGTATTTGTCCCAAATGGTTTGATACAGAGTATCAACGGCCTCAGCAAAGCGGTAGCTCGTCATGTCCGCCTCGACCTGGTCCAAGCAATCGTTAAGCTCGCGACAGATCCAGTCCTCACCCATGTTGAGGGTCGTGTACGGGCTTGGAATGGTACTTTCTCGACTCGCTTCATCGCGCCCGTCGTCACGGGGCTCCTCGCTCATTCCGCTCCCGTTGTCGCGGACGATCTCGAAAGTACCATTTCCAAGCCCAACCCCATTCTCATCATCATCCACGAGGGATTGGATGAGGCGGGAGATGTTCCAGAGTTTGTTACAGAGGTTACGGCCAGAGATGACGGATTGCTCACTGAAGGCTTGGTTCATGCCGGCGGAGCGACCTCTTAGGATACCGAGTCGGAAGGCGTCGGAACCGTATTTAGCGACAAGATCCATCGGGTTGATAACGTTACCCTTGCTCTTGCTCATTTTTTGGCCGTGAGCATCAAGAACGAGACCATGTAGGTAGACATCTTTAAATGGAACTTCGCCAGTAACGTAGATTCCCATCATAATCATACGAGCGACCCAAGCGAAGAGAATATCGGCACCGGTTTCCATGACGTTTAGAGGATAATACGGATTGAAGTTATCCTTGGTCCAGTTGGTACACACGATAGGCCAGTGACTACTTGAGAACCAAGTGTCGAAGGTGTCTTCGTCGCGAATATACTTTACTCCACCCTTTTCGATTTCTTTGAGATTGGTACGACGATCGAAAATCCATTCTGGCTCGTCGCTAGCTTCATCATTGACTTGGCGGAACATGGGGATAGCGATACCCCAAGGGATTTGGCGGGAAATATTCCAGTCTTTCAGATTCTTGAGATAGTTGATGAGGACTTTTTTCTTGTTGTCAGGGTGAAATTTGATTTCGTTGTTCTCGAGGTGTGCAATAGCGGTTTTGGCTAATTTTTCGACATCAACAAACCATTGCTCTTTCAAAGTAGGCTCGAGAACGGTGCCACACTTGTAGCAGTGAGCCACAGAATGAACAATTTTTTTCTCACCTTTTAGGAGACCTTCTGCTTCGAGGTCTTTAAGCACTTGTTTACGACACTCTGTGGTGGTGAGACCAAGATATTGCTCGGGAACATTAATCATAGTGCCATCTTCAGAGATGACCTGAATCCGTTCAAGATTATGGCGTTCACCGACTTCGAAATCATCGAAGTCGTGGGCCGGAGTGATCTTTACTGCACCGGTGCCGTACTCGGGATCGGCGTGCTCGTCGGCAATAATAGGGATTGTTCTATCAGTTAATGGTAATTTTACGTGTTTACCGATTATATCCTTATACCGCTCGTCATCAGGGTTTACAGCGACAGCGACGTCGCCGAATAGGGTCTCTGGGCGCGTAGTTGAAACTATCAGAGAATCCAGAGATACCACTTTCTCGGAACGCTCCTTTGCGCCTGTCGTTACAGGGCTCAGTCGCTCCGTGTTTGCCACGTCGGCAGACGTGCTCCTCGAAGGGGTATCTTCTGGATTCTCTACTATTTTATACTCGATGTCCCAGAGGGTGCCTTTTTCATCTTTGTGTTCGACTTCGATGTCGGCGAAAGCGGTTTGGTGTTTCGGGCAGAAGTTAACGAGTTTCTCGCCACGGTAAATCATGCCATCATTCCACATTTTCTCGAAAGTGGTATAGACGCGATCAATGACGTTTTCGTCGAGAGTAAAGGTGAGGTCATCCCAAGAGCAGGAGGCGCCAAGTGCTCGAAGTTGGAGTTCCATATTACCACGTTGTTCGGCGACAAAATCCCAAACGCGAGCGTAGAGTTCGTTGCGGTCGAATTCGAAGCGGGTATGGCCCTGAGCCTCGAGGTTTCGTTCGTAGACGACCCAGGTTTCGAAGCCCGCATGATCGGCGCCGGGTATATACCAAGTGGAATTACCTTTCAAGCGATGATAGCGAGTAAGAGAATCTTCGAGTGCAATAGTGAGGCCGTGTCCAATGTGAAGATTGCCATTGGCGTTCGGTGGCGGCATGACAATAGAATAAGTATTTTCCGGCTCCTCATCCGCGGTCTCTTCTCGGTCGTCAATGCCGTCACCGTCGTCATCGATAGGGACGGTGGGGGTGGTGGGGTTAAAAATACCAGCGGCTTCCCAAGCGCCATAAATGTCTGTTTCATATAAGTTGGGTTCGTAACTCGATGCAAATTTCATGTTTTATTATCCTCTCGCTCTTTTTATTGTAACTATTATACCATATCTATTATTAGACTAGTAGGGCATCTGTAAATTTGACTTTTTGGCATGAAAGGTGTTATAATTATTATGTCTATTTGTCGAACATTAAGGAGGTTGGTATGATGATGGATTTAGATGAAAGGCAAAAAGAAATCATTCAAGCGAAGTGTAGAGATCTCGAATGCGCTGGCTACAACGTGCTTTATTATGTGCAACCTAGCGGTTCTAATGATTATGCAAGACACCCTTTCTGGCCATTAACTCCGTTTACAGACTACTGTGACTTTACAGTACCGGGAATACGCGCCTACAAATCTTACAAATAACAATTAGGCTACCCCCACGATAGTGGGGGATTTTTATGAGATTTCAAGATTGGTGCGGATTTCTTCAAATTCTTCAGGTGACAATTCAAGGGTATGGCCGTACTGCCAATCAGGATCGAGCGGCATGAGATGGACATGAGCATGAGGAACATCGGTACCAACCACTTTCCAGAGAATACGAGTACCCAGCTTGGTTTCCATGTGCTTGCTGATTTGCTTTACCGTCCGCATCAGAGCATCGTAATCTTCTGTGGGAAGGTCGTAGATTTTATCGACTTCACGCTTAGGAACAACTAGTACATGGCCTTTAGATTCGGGATGGATGTCGAGGAAAGCAAAAGTCTTGTCGTCTTCATAAATCTTGTAACAAGGGATTTCCCCTTGGATAATCTTACTGAAGATGCTCGGCATGATGATTTTTCCTGGATTTTTTGAATTTCTTATAGGCAAAATAGTAGATCTCGGAGAAGGCAAACGCAAAGGCAATGCCGCCAACTACATCGATGACCCAGTGCATATTAGCATTAACGCGACCCGCAGTAGTAAGGCCGATAAGCGCAATCATAATGAGGTCGAGGATAAATCGGATGGTTTTGTTCTTGACATAGCGAGGAAGAATAATCATAGCGATAAAGAAGATTGTAGCCACTACCATGACGTGAGTGGAAGGGAAGGAGGATTCGCCTGAACCGTTCGGGCGAAAGTTAACTGGGAAAATTTCAAAAATCAGATAAGTAATTGCGACAAGAGCTAGAGGCAACGGAAGCCAGAGAAGTTCTGGGTCGATTTTCTTGATAGAGCCGCGGGTAACCCATTGATAAATACCTAGGGCTACAAAAACCGCCAAAGTTATAATTGATGTAATAAGTATAATATTTGTAATTAAATCCCACTGCATAATACTTTAATTATACACTAAAATAGAAAAATCAAGAACAAAAAAGAGGCTGAAGCCTCGATTTTATTTGGTACGCCCGACAGGATTTGAACCTACGACCTTTTGCTCCGCAAGCAAACGCTCTATCCAGCTGAGCTACGGGCGCAAATGTGGATGTTTTTTACGACATCCACCTAGAAATTAATGAGCATCACCATTCAGGTGACATTATTATTATACCATATTTTTGCAAAATGTTGTAAATTTTACCTTTTGTCCTGATGGGTAGTGGATGATTGTTTGCGTTTCTTCGGGAGATCGCGATGAGCACGAAAGCCGTACTTACCCGTGATGGGGTCTTTAAAAATGAGATTCTTCAGTGGTTCAAGGGTGAGTGTCATATAAGCACCGAAGAAAACGAAAGTGCCAAGTGTCGCAAGATATTGAAGGATGGGCCAAACTGGCGGAAGGTTAATAACGGCGTAAAACGTGAGCTGGCTCAACAAAATAGCGGTGTAAAAAGTGAGGATATCGACTACCAGAACGGGCTTATGGGTGAGATGTTGGTATGAATAAAAGACGATGGGAATGAAGAAAATGATAACTATTAGGCTAGCGAGTTTGGCGAGGAAATAGTTGGGATTTAACCCATAAATGGCACCGTCGTAAAGGCTCCAGAGCAGAGTTGGGGTGACGGCGATTTTGATGTGCTCCCACGTGGATTCATTAACTGCAGCAAAGAGGCCAATGATGTGATTGTGATGCGACCACTCGTAGAGAAAGTGCGCAATGGTTCCAATTAGCGAAATCACAATGATGCCAAGCCAGAGGTTAAACGTATTATCCATGAGCTTATTATAGCACTACTATTTAGATTTTGATGATTTGGGGAGAGCTTTGATAAGAGGTTGGTAAATATCCTCTGAGGGGGAGATTTTGAATTCATCCATGGATGCGTGGTCGGAAAAAGGAATGCCTTGATAATCATGCAAAATCACAATCGGAGTACATTCGTTACTTTCGCCCATCAGCAAAACAGCCATCGAAGTAAGCGGGTCGATGAGGTCAACTTTGGTGAGGTGCATCAGGCGACCAAATAAATCCGGTTCGCCACGAATATCCCGAAGTGGCTCAACGCCGGCTAGTCCGATAGCAATTCCGGTAACCCCCCAACGGAGGGGAGTGGTATGAGAATCAGTAGCAACCACACCAAGTTGGGTGAGGTGATGTTTGTCCATGAGATAATGGCGAATAGTACGACAGGTTGCGTCGGGGTGTTTGGGCCACATGACATAGTAGCCATCGGCGTTGGATTCGTCGATCCCAGCGGCAGGGATGAGCACGTTCTGGGTGACGGTCAAATTAACATGAAAATCACCAGTTTCGTTAACATAGGGGAGATAACGCTCTGATTCTTGTTCGATTAAGGTTTCCTTCGCAACAGTACCGATTTTAGCAGTGCGTCCTTCTGCGATACCTAATATCTTAGACGTAATAAAGATAATGTCGCCATCTTTGATTTTGAGGCTATCAAGGATATCTGTGATGTCATCTTGTGGTGGATGAACAATGCGCGTCTTGACTGGGGTAAAGTTGAGTTTCATAGATATGATTATACCACCGATTATGACGTGCTGGATAAAAGTTGACCCATATAGGTTTTACGATTGAAGCTATTAACAATTGGGGATGCATTAGATTAGAGCTGATCGTGTTGATAAATAGGGTGGGATATGGTAAAATTAGACGTGGAAGAGTGGCCGAGTGGTTGAAGGCGCACGACTCGAAATCGTGTGACGGGGTTGACCCGTTCGGAGGTTCGAATCCTCTCTCTTCCGCCATCAGAAATGTTGGCTCTTTTTTTATGCTATAATTGAGATAGACAGGGAGAGGATGACTGAAGTGACTGAAGAAAATTTAGAAAAAAGAATTGAGATTTATCAGGGGGAAAAGGGTGAAGTGGTTTTTGATGTCGATGTGGAGGCGGAGACGATTTGGGCAACTCAGGCTCAAATTGCCCAGCTTTTTGATGTGGCGCCACAGAATATTACATACCATATTAGGAATATTTACAGAGAAGGCGAATTAGACGATGGCGTAGTTAATGACGAATTACGTCAGGGTGGTTCAAATAGTACAAATAAAGCACGGGTTAAAAATCGAACTTGTAAAGAAATTTTACAAGTTCAAAATGAGGGAGGGAGAATTACTAGACGTCGCGTCAAGGCCTACAACTTAGATATGATTATTTCGGTGGGCTATCGAGTAAACTCGAAGAAGGCGACGAAGTTTCGGGTGTGGGCGACTTCAGTACTACGGCAGTATTTAACCAATGGAGTGGCAGTGAACCAGCGTAGACTGCTGGCGATGCGAGAAAAAGAGGAGGTGAAGAAGCTACACGATGTAGAAAAGATGATGGCGCTGGTGAGGAGGCTAACCACGCGGAACGAGTTGGATGCGGGGGAAGCAAACGGGGTGTTAGAGGTGATTTCGAAATACGCAGGGAGCTTTAAGACTTTGGAAGAGTACGATGACGGACATATTGACTTATCGTTTATGGGGTCGAAGCGTAAAAAGGGAAGGGAATTAACGTTGGAAATGTGCACACAAGCAGTGGATTCGCTGCGCTCAAACGTGGGCGGGTCGGAACTGTTCGGGAAGGAGCGCAATGGTAGTTTTGAAGGAAGCTTGGTGGCGATTTTTCAAAGCTATGATGGAAAAGATTTGTACCCGAGCATACAGGAAAAGGCGGCAAATTTGTTGTATTTCATCATTAAAGATCATCCGTTCTATGATGGGAACAAGCGAATTGGCGCATTGCTATTTATTCTGTTTTTAACGGTAAACGATTGTCATTTAACTACTAATGGAGAGACCAAAATAAGCGACCGTGCATTGACTGCAATAGCACTACTAATTGCAGAAAGCGAGCCGAAAGAAAAGAATTTAATTACAAGTCTAGTGTGTAAACTATTACAGTGATAAAATATGATATAATGGAGGTATTATGGTAGAACAGGGAAAAGCTAAGTCAAATAAAAACGGTGGCCTGAAACAAAAGCGACAGAAATTGAAGGCGAAGCTATTGAAGTCGTATTATGGTAACCCGACTAAAGATATGAAGTTGATTGCGATTACGGGCACGACTGGCAAAACCATAGTGGCACACTATGTACACGAAATTCTCAAAGCAGTAGGTGAGCAGGTGGCAGTATTGGCTTCAGACCAACCCTTTAAAATGGGGATGCTACACAAGTTTTTGTCGGATGCCTGGAAGGCGGGAGCGAATTATGTAGTAGTAACTGTTCCGGCAGAGGGGTTACGCGATAATATCTTCCACGGACTACCAGTCGAGGTGGCTGCGATGACGAATTTTGTGACGGCAGGATTGCATGATATGGAACCTGGCGAATATATTGAATGCGAAAAAACTTTGTTCAGTATGAAACCAGATATTGTGGTGCTTAATAGCGATGATTTGAATTATAGTTCATTTGCAGAGTTTAAGGGGAAGAGTAAGACGGTGAGCTTCGGACAAAGTAGTGCAAATGTAAAGATTCTTAATTCAAAACTATATCCGAAGGGAACCGAGGTGACTTTATCAGTGGCTTCAGATATCGTATCAGTGGCGACGTTTGTGGTAGGGGAGCCGGCGGTATCCTATATGGCATGCGCGTCAGCAATCGCGTATGGATTGGGGATCGATCAGTATTTCGTGACTGAGGGAATTGCTAACTACGAGATTTAAGTAATTTTCTTACTGCATCAGCATCATTAAAGTCATGTGGTCCGTCAGCGCGGAGGATGGTTTTTTCGTGGCCCTTACCAAGGATGAGAACGAGGTCACCGGGCTGAGCTTTATCTAGGGCTAGCTTGATAGCCTTCTTGCGATCTAATTCTTTGAAAAGATCTTTGCCGAGAACTTTACCGTGTTTTTCGGCACCTTCGATGAAGGCGGTAGCAATTTTCTCGGGGTCTTCGTCGCGAGAGTCGTCTTCGGTAATAATGACAATATCAGAGTGTTGTGCTAGAATAGCACCTCGAATAGGTCTAGTGGAGGGATCGCGTTGACCAGCGCCACCGTGAACAGAAATGATTTTACCCTTGTGTTCACGCACAGAATTAAAGACTTTTTCCAAAGCATCAGGGGCGTGAGCATAATCAATGATGACCGTGAATGGTTGGCCTTCGTCGATAATATTCATGCGGCCCTCAACACTGGTGAGAGATTTGATGCCGTCCATGATTTGTTGATTAGAGAGGCCAAGTTTCTGGCCAACGAGGGCTGCGGCGAGGGAATTATAGACATTGAATTCACCGGGGATGCTAGTCTCGATATTTATATCACCACATGAATATTTTACACCAGAAACAGCTAATTTGACGTCAGTGGCGCGGTTTTCGCCATGTTTTATGCCATATGTGATATATTCCCTGGCTAGCGTTTCATAGTATTTAGTAGCTGGATCATCGGCATTAAGAATACTGAATTTGGCCTTTTTGAAAAGTTTACCTTTGGCGTTACGATAATTCGTGATGGTTTTGTGGTAGTCGAGGTGATCATGGGTAAGATTAGTAAAGACAGCAATATCGACAGGGATGCCGAGAGTACGAAATTCGGCAAGGGCATGAGAAGTGACTTCGAGGACTAGATATTCGGCACCCTGGTCAGCAATTGCGCGGATGCGTTGATTGAGGGTGAAGGCATCGACAGTAGTCATATGGTTTAGCTCGGGTTTGAGCTTATCTACGCCATAGGCAACAGTAGTCATAAGACCGGTCTTCAAACCGGAGTGACTAAGCATTTGCCAAATCATAAAACAGGTCGTAGTCTTACCATTGGTGCCGGTAACACCAATGACGTGGAGCCTGCGAGCAGGAAAACCGTTTTTAATGGTAGCAATGACAGCTTGAGTGTAATGATAGGGAAGAACTGCTTGATTGTAGAATGGGATTTTACGAAGAAGTGCTTTCATGTTAATCATCTATAATGCTTAAGTGATTCGATTGGGTTGCGCGAAGCGGCCTTGATGGCTGGATAAATACCAAAGATAACACCTACGGCTATAGTTGTAACTAGCGTAACGGCAACAATTTGCCAACTAATAAAGGGAGCAAACGGAGTAATGGTTGAAAGGAGGAAGGCAAAGGCGTAGCCTAGCATTAATCCAAGGATGCCACCAGAGATGGAAAGGATGAGAGACTCAAAGAGAAATTGCATCAGAATATTACGGCTCGAGGCGCCGACGGCTTTGCGGATGCCGATTTCGTGGTTGCGTTCAGCAACAGAGACGAGCATAATATTCATAACCCCAATACCACCCACTAGAAGCGAAATGGCCGCAACCGTAGTAAGCATGCCCGAAATAATATTAAAGAGTCCGCTAGCCGGATGGGTAATATCATCACCATAGGATACTTTAAAATTGTCATCACCGTGCTTCTGCTCGGTGAGGGTTTTGGTGATGTTGTCGGCGATGGACGCCATACCGTCGGTGTTTGCGGCTTTGATGTTGATTTGTTGGATCTGAGCAGGACCGGAAGTTTGACTGAGACTTTCGATATCCATGATAAGAGCGTTATCAAAATCAATATTGTCAAAATTAATGGTTTTATTGATCTGATCGAGGACGCCAACTACCATATATTTCTCGCCCATAATAGTGACGGTTTTGCCGACTGTGCTATTGATGGTATTAAATAGGGCTAAGGAAAGCGTGTGACCCAAGACGACGGATTTCTCTTCGTTCTTCTCGCTGAGAAAAGCACCGAAACGTAAAGGTAGTGGTTCGATTTTGATGAAATCTAGATTGGTGCCAAGCACAGTTGTAGAGGGAAGGGTGTTTTTCTCGGAAGCTATCGTGTTGGTGGATACAGCAATTGGTGCGACAGCAGCAACGCCTTCGATTTTGGAAATCGCGTCTACATCAGAAGTGGTGAGATTGGACTTTTGGAAGGACTGTGAAGTGGTGAGCTCTTCGACGATACTGCTAACTGTATCTTTGGTATGGTTTGGACGCACCACCATGAGGTCGTTACCAAGTTCACTAATTTCGGTTTTAACCAGATTGGAAACACTACCCATAAGGGAAAGGATGAGAATAATACTGGCTACACCAATAGCAATGCCAAGACAGGTAAGGAAAGAGCGAGTACGATGCTCCTTGATGGCCGTACGGGCAAGCTTGTAGTGGGTTTTCAATAATAGTGGCATTAGTGTTTCCTCCGAGATTTTTTACGTTTTTTGGATTTGTGCTTGCCGTCATCCGAGGGGAGATCGATTTCTGGTTGGTGTTTTTTGATTCTGACCGAAATAGGCTGAGGAAGATTGGCATCGGACACCGTCTTGACATCGGTATCGATTTGACCATCTAACATGTGGATGACCCTGGTGGCGTAGACTGTCAAGGCTGGATTATGAGTGACCATAATAATAGTGTTGCCCTCGTCATGAATACTCTTTAATTCTTCCATAACCGCAAAGGAAGCTCTCGAATCTAAATTGCCGGTAGGTTCATCGGCAAGAATAATTTCAGGGCTGCCCACAATGGCGCGAGCGATTGAGACGCGTTGTTGCTGACCGCCAGAGAGCTGGTAGGGTAGGTAGTATTCTTTCTCGTCTAGATTAAAGCGCTTGAGAACCGATGAGGCATGCTTCAAGCGGGAAGTCTTGGAATAGCCGGTATATATTAAAGGCAGGGCAACATTTTCAATAATAGGTAAATCTTCAATAAGGTTAAAATTCTGAAAAATGAAGCCGATTTTCTTAGCACGTAGTCGTGCTTGACGGCGAGCAGAGATACTGGCAACATTCTCGCCGTTTAGATAATAGTCACCATAGGTGGCACGATCAAGGAGACCAATGATGTCTAGTAAGGTAGTCTTACCACAACCACTGGGGCCCATGATCATAATGAATTCGCCACGTTTGATTGTTAAATCAAAATCTTTCAAGGCAAAGGATTCAGTGTCGCCATAACCGTAGCGTTTAGTTAATCCTTTCAGCTCTATTATAATGTTTTCGCTCACCGCTTTCTCCATGTTTTTTAGTCATGGCGGAAGCGAGAGGATTCGAACCTCCGGTACAGTTGCCTATACACACGCTTTCCAAGCGTGCGCCTTAAACCACTCGGCCACACTTCCGTCTTATTAAATAGTTTAGCATGGATGAGTGGTAAAGTGAAGAGGAAAATGGTGGAAAATTATGGATTTAAATGGAAGATAAAACAACAAGGTTTTCGATATGGGGGGTGTGGGGGAAGAAGTTGAAGGTTTTGATTTCGTCTATTTGGTATTTTTCGAGTAATAGTTTAACATCACGGGCTTGGGTGGCAGGATTGCAGGAAAGGTAGATGATTTTGGGTGGTCTGACGTCTAATAATTTTTCGATTAGCTTCTTATCGCAGCCGGCGCGAGGAGGATCCAGGATGACTGTTTGATTGTGATTGATATAATTTAACACTTCTTCCGATTTAGCCAACACTGGATTAGGTGCAATACTATCACCTTCTCGGAACACCCCCTCGCGCCTGTCGTCGCGGGGTTCGGTCGCTCCGCGTTCGCCACGTCGGCGAACATGCTCCTCGAAGGTGATAGTATTACACCTCTCACAGTTTTCGACTAGTTCTGAGTAGGCATATTTATCACTCTCCACCAGGGTGAGGGATTTGTCTCGGGCGACGGAGAGGCCGATGGTGCCGACGCCAGAATAGAGGTCTAAGACTTCGTCGGTGACGATGTGTTGTGTGATTTCTTTAAGAGCCATCTCATAGACAGGGAGGTTGATTTGGAAGAAACCGTTGGGGGAATAGTTGTAGGTATGACCTAATATAGTATCAGAAATGGTAGGGAAGATTGGGTGGGGTTTCTTATTCTCATAGAGGCCACCAGAGACTTCGCCCTGTTGATTGCAGCGTAGTAATAATGATTGATAGCGGCGAGCTTCGTCGTGGTTATGATTTAAGCCATCTATAATTTGCTGGGCTTTTGCGAAGATTTCAGGGCGTTCGATACTGGAGTTTGTGATGGGGATTTTGCGATGGGAACCACGCTGGTGGAAGGCGAGGTGGATTCTATTGGTATCGTGATCCCAGTAGAGGGCGTATTCCATTTTGTTGCGATAGTGATAATCTTTGCCATCAGTGAAAATTTTGGGAGTGTCTATATTAATATGGTGTTCGCGGAAGATTTCAGTGATAAGTTCTTGTTTTAATTGTAACTCGTAATTATAATTGATGATTTGCCATGGGGAGGTGGAGAGGTAGCATTCATCCTGGGGGGTTACACGATGTTCAGATGGGTTGACGATTTTGGTGGCGATGGCCTCCATATAATGAGATTTATTCTTCGTAACAGTGTATTCTTCGACCGATTCGCCAGGGAGAGCGTTCCAGAAAAAAGCTTTCTTGCCATCATTACTGGTGCCTAAGCCTTGGCCACCAGGGATAATCTTCTCAACTCTAATCATATGTGTATTATATCATGTAGAGATTATATTGACACTTTTAGGACGGCCTCCAAAATCCAAAAAGTAAAGCCACAAGGGCGTTGACTTTTTGGATTATTCCGGGATATTGTCCTAAAAGTATCAATATAATCTCTCTTTACTATATCACTATATAGATTCTACACTTGTGATGATGACTTGGTTGTTTTTGAAGTTTTCGACGAGGCAGTGGCGGCGGGTGTCGTCGAGTTCGGAGAAGACGTCATCGAGGAGGATGATGGGGGGTTTACCTAATACTTCGGTGATAAGGTTGGCTTCAATGAATTTGAGAGCAAGGATGATGGAGCGAGTTTCACCCCGAGAAGCGGAGGTGTCGGCGGGTTGGTGGTTGAAGTTAAATAGATAGTCGTCGCGGTGAATACCGAAACTGGTGTGGCCAAGATAGATATCGCGCTCGGTGGTTTGCTCTAGCATTTTCAGATAGGCGGATTCGGTGAGAGTAGTAACTTCTGTGGAATAAGAGAGTATGATTTCATCTTGATTCTCAGCGATAGAGCGATAGGTAGGGGTAAGGCGGTTATTAATCTCCGTAGTGAAGGATTTACGCTTATCGCTAAGAGTGGAACCATATTTAGCCAAGAGAAGGTTCCAGGAAAAAAGGGATTCTTTAGTAACTTGGTCTTGTTTTAATAATTCGTTGCGCTGCTTGATGGCTTTGTTGTACTTGGAAAGACTTGAACTATATTTTTCATCAAGTTGACTAAAAATATGATCAAAGTAGTCGCGACGGCGACTGGGTGAATGGCTGATTAGGTTGAGATCAGAGGGAACAAAGAGGATGAGTGGGTATTTGTATTTGGTGGGGAGGCGTTTGGTTTTCTGGTCGGTTATGGTGAAGATTTTGGCTTTACCGTCATAAGTGGCGGTGGTGGTGATACCATTAGTGTAGTTAAGTTCAATACGATAAAACTCAGTGCCACGTTTAATAATGTCTTTGTCGGTGGCGCGGAAACTTTTGCCGCGAGTGAGGATATAGATGGCTTCCAGGATAGAAGTCTTACCCCAGCCATTGGCACCCAGTATAAGAGATACTTCATTATCACACTCCATTTGATAGTGGGAGTGATTGCGGAAATTGGTCAATGTGATGGATTTTATAATCATTTACTGAGCGGCATTATAATATGAATATATTTGGTATCTTTCTTACCATGGAGAACGATGGGTTTAACACCGGAAGAAAATTCCATGGTAATATCTGGCGTATCGAATGCACTAAGGGCGGTGATAAAGAAGCGAGAATTAAGGCGGGTGATACAATCCTTAGATACTTCGGTCTTGATTTCGGAATCATTTTCACCAAACTCATTAGCTACTGAGCGAATAGAAAGAGTGTCAGGAGCTTTAGCTTCACAAATAATGGAGCCGTCAACCGAGCGAGCAAAGAGGGCGGCAAGCTTAGTGGTACGGATAGCCTCTTCCTGGTTGAGGTTTAGGGTGATATCGTTGTCTTTGGGTATGAGAGCTTGATAATTGGGGTAGCTAGCATCGATTAGCTTGGAGATAATCTCAATTTCACCGAGTCGGAAGCGAACTAGGTCATCATTGAAGGATATTTCCACCTCCTCCACATCTTCACCAATAGAGCGGAGCACTTCATGAAGGGAACCGGCGGGAACAATAGCTTTAACATCACTCTCAACCTTTTCAATTAGTTTCTTTTTGGCTAAGCGATACCCATCAGTACTAACGGCGAAGAGGGAATTGTCATTGGTATCAAAATAGACACCAGTAAGAGCTGGGCGTGTAAGGTCATTGGAAGCAGCGATAATCACCTGACCAATACTGTTCTTGAACTCATCGATACCAATTTTATAAGTAACGGCTTTTTCTTCGGTAATTTCGGGAAGCTCTGGGAAATCATCAGCTAAAGTGCCATTAATGGTGGAGGAATATTTACCAGCTTTGATAGTGACTTTGGTATCTTTGGAGGTAATTTCAACTATTTCACCTTTAGGAAGATTTGAAATAAAATCAGTGAGAAGTTTGGCTGGTGCAGTAATGACACCATTTTCGGAACTGGATACCGGAAGAAAATCAATGATAGCCATATCTAGATTGGTGGTGACAAGTGAAACCTTTTTGTTGTCTACTCGAATAAGGATGTTGTTCAGGATGGGTAATGTAGCTTTACCGATTGCGATACGACTGATATTGGTTAGGGCTTTGGCGAGTTTGTCTTGTGTAACTTTGATTTTCATTTTTACTTCCTTTCTATTAATTTATTAGTAGTTATAGTAGTAGGCTAGGTGGAAAAGTGGAAAAGATTGCGGTGATTCAGGGGTGGGAATATGTGTAAAAGTAGGTGAAATGGTGGTGGTTAAAAAGTGGGAAAAAGGTGGATTTACACAAGAAGTGGTAGTGAGTAAGAAATTTGCACAAAGTTTTGCAAGCGAAATACACTGAGTTTTGCATGAAGTTTTGCACGAGATTTCCACATTTTTGGTTATGTTTGAACTAGTCATAGATTTTTTCCTTAATTTCGGCGATTTGGTCGCGAAGAATAAAGTTAAGACGAAGGTCTTGATCAATTTTTTTAACGCCATGCATGACAGTAGTGTGATCTTTGACGCCGACTTCGGTGGCTATTTTGGTGGTGCTGAGACCGAGTTCTTTAGATAAAAGGTACATGGTGATTTGGCGGGCGGTTTTGATATTACTGACGCGGGATTTGCTACACATTTCCTTGGGGGTGAGTTCGAAATATCTGGCGACTTTGTCAACGACTTGCTTCGAAGTGACTTGGTGTGGTCTGGTGGTTTTATTGACGGAAACGGAGCCGTTTTTGATGAGTTCGAGTGGGGTGAGCCCGCGAACTTCAGACATTAAGAGGATGGTGGAAAATTCACCCTCGAGGTCGCGAATGTTGGTGTTGACGTTTTCGGCGATATATTCGATGGCTTCGGGTTCAATGTCGGCACCCATGAGTTCGGCTTTGGCGCGGAGGATGGCGCATTTGTCTTCGAATTTGGGGAGTTGGAGGTCGAAAGCGCCAGCCCAAGTGAGACGAGAAGCGAGGCGTTCGTCGACGGATTTGATTTGGGAGGGGAGGCGATCAGAGGTGACGATGATTTGTTTGTTAAGCTGGTAGAGGTCGTTGAAGATATTGAAGAATTCTTCTTGAGATTTTTCCTTACCAACGATGAGCTGGAAATCATCGATAATTAGGACATCGAGTTTGCGGAATTTGAGGTTGAATTCGTTGCCTTTGCCGAGACGGACGGAGTCGATGAAATCGGAATAGAAGTGGGCAATAGGGGTGTAGAAGATTTTGAGTGAAGGGTCTTTCTTTAATAATTCATTACCGATAGCTTGGACGAGGTGGGTTTTGCCGAGACCGGGGCCACCATAAAGAAAGAATGGGTTGTAGCGATCACCAGGGGAATCGATAATACTCTTAGCGGCGGAGAAGGCAAGGTCGTTGTTGGAGCCGATGACGAAATTATCAAGAGTGTATTTCTGGTTGAGGCCAGTTTCATGGTTACTGGAATCCTTTATAGCTCTTTGTTGCTTTATAGTGGAGAGCTGTTTCTTGATAGGGAGGTCCCTTGCGGTGACTTCGCGGGAGCGAACTTTGGATTTAACTTTGGTTTGGACTTCGAAATTGATGGATTTGACATCTATATTATTGTTCTTAAGGGCGGTGGTGATGAGGTCGAGGTAGCGGTTGCGGAGTTGTTTGACGTAGAAGGAATTCTTGACACCGATGATGATATGACCATCGTCGTTAGAGATGATGGATGTACCCTGAAACCAAGTTGAGAAGTTAGCAGGGGAAATTTGTTGCTCGATTTCAGCTAGTGCGTTCTTCCAAACGTCATACATTGATTTGATAACCTCCTTCGTTTAATTAATTATAGCATGGATGGGGGAGTTTTCCACAGGAAAATGAGTGGATTTTGAATATGTTGTAATATGGATGGATTTGTATTGGGGTGGGATTTTCCACATTTTACGGTGAGTCTCTAAATGTGCTGTGGAAAACTCCTTGAAAAATGTGGAAAAATGCGGTATACTATATAAAGAATTTGAAAAAAATTAAAGATTAAGGAATAATATATTATGCCAAAACGAACATATCAGCCACACAAGAGGCAACGTAAGGTTGAGCACGGATTCATGAAGCGTAATGCAACTAAGAATGGTCGGAAGGTGTTGGCGCGACGTCGACTTAAGGGACGCGCTAGATTAACTGCTTAATAATAAGCCCCATAAGGGGCTTATTTAGTATATAATATATAGTATGTTAAGTAAGAAGTATCGATTTCATTCGCGGGGTGGGGTGAAATGGGTGTATCAGCATGGGAAGACGGTGAGAACGGCAAAGATGTCGCTAGTTTTTGCGGAGAATACGAGGGGGTTTACGAGAGTGGCGGTAGTGGTATCGAAAAAGGTAGAAAAGACGGCGGTGGGGAGGAATCGGATTAGACGGCGGGTATACGAGGCGCTGAGACGAAATTTTGAGCTGGTGCCAAAAAGAAGGGATTATGTGTTTGTGGTGTACTCAAAAGAAGTGATGAGGATGCTGTTTGGGGAGCTTGAAGGGATGCTGGGGAAGTTGGTGGAAGAGAGCAAGGTGGAGTAGGGGATGATTATTCACTTTTAAATTATGTGATTATATTTTACAAGCAAAAAAGTAAGCGATGTAGTGAGTTAGTGCATTGGTGTTGTGTGGGGTGATGGAACGTGATAATATATAAACATAAGCCAATTAAAAGGATTATTTAATTATGGTCATACGGAATCATTATTATAGAACAGTAATGCTGAGTATAGGTGTGATGTTTGGAGCCATCGCTATGGTTGGTGGGATATTAGCTAGTAATCGGGTATTAGCGGAAGATAATACTTCCATAGTAGATGAAATAAACATAACAGTCCCAGTATCATGCACTATTTCTGGTACTGGACAGAATTCCCATAATGCTAATATCAATAATGGACTATATGAAAACAATATAGGTACTACTACTCTACATGCTTTCTGTAATGACAATGAAGGATTCGCTATATATGCAGCTGGATATACAGGAAATGAAGTAGGAGGAACAAATAGTAATAAACTAGTAGGAACAAATGAATCGGGTAATGCAATTATAGAATCAGGTATTGCTACAACTGCTGGTAATCCTGATGTGTCTAATTGGGCGATGAAACTAGCAATAACACAAGATTCTGGTGATACTACTGGGACTAATGCTTTTACGATTGACTCTGCTCCTAATGTAGACCTTCCAAGTCAAGCAGGACAATCTGTAACTAGTACACCATTTTCGCAATACCATGTAGTACCAAATGAATATACCAAAGTAGCCCATAAGAACTCTGGTACCGACATGACTGCAACTACTGGCGGAGTTAAGCTTACTACTACTTATGCTGCTTACATTTCTAAGACTCAAGCTGCTGATACGTACTCTGGACAAGTAATCTATACCCTAGTCCACCCAGCCTCTCATGCTGCTCCTGGTACTGGTATATCAGTTACTTATAATAGCGGCGAGCTACAATTCGCTGGTGGAGCTACCACTAACCAAGTATCATATGTAGAAGATTGCTCCAATGCCACTTATATCGCTACTACTCCACTCATTGCTAAGACTTCCAATATTGATAATGAAGGTAATCAAAGTGGCTCTTATGCGACGGGTGAAACTTTGACTCCAATCACTGCTACTGGTGCTAATAAAATGAAAGTCGTCATCCGCTATGGATTATCTAGTGACACTATGCTTCCAGTAATAGAAGGAAACTGGGATGGCCAAAGTGCTCCTGGTAACTACGAAATACTTCAGGGTCCAGCCACCGGTACTGTTACCTATACCTTTAATGGCGATGCAGTTACTTTCTACATGGGGGTAGATAGTGCACCTGCAGCCACAGATGGACAAAATTATGGTTACTTCGCTGAAGTCTACCCTATTTATAATGCCGAACCAGCCGGTATAGATACTACTGCCATTTGTAACTATACTGCTGGAGATGGTACCTATATTGAACCAAATCATTTCAAGGGTTGGACTATAGGAGCTAACACTTTCACTGATGAAGAGGAAATCAAAACCTACATTAGTGAACATGCCGAGGAGATAGCTAGTACTGGACTTACCATTACCGCCGCTAATCCGTACGCTATAGTCTACGATGGGAATACGGCATCTGCTGGTACTATGAATGGCTTCGTCACTATCCCAGACCCAGCTAATCCAAATGACGCAAGTGGGGTAAATAATACTGTGGACCTCATGGCACCAAACTACAAGAAGACGGGCTATGGCTTCGCTGGTTGGAGTGAGAATCCTAGTGCTACAGTAAATGGTAGTGACACAATCTACGGTCCTAACCAAAACATTAATGCAGGTACCTTAACTTATGATGAAGACAACAATAAATCCGCTGTACTATATGCTGTATGGGTACAGTCTAGTGGTAATATGCAAAACTTCTCCTGTAGTAGCCTAAGTGCTAATCAGGTTACAGCATTAACTGATACACGAGACAATAATGTCTACACAGTAGGTAAACAAGCTGATGGTAACTGCTGGATGATGGAGAACTTAAGACTAGATAGTACAGCCACATTAAGCAGCTCAAACACTGACAATCCCGCATCAGGATTCACCAGTATTGCAACCTCCACTGATGATTGGTGTGATGATAGCAATGAAACCTGTACCAATCAAAACAAACTAAACACCAATAATACAAATCTAGGTGGTACTAATGCTTCAAATGTCCCACTCGTCAATGGTCCAGGTCAATACAATGGTAGTAGTGCAACTGGCGGTACTAAGGGTAGTAGTGGTGGTAATAATTATAGCTGGTACAGTTACGGTAACTACTACAACTGGTACACTGCTACAGCTGGTACTGGTACATATAGTGTATCATCCGGCAATGCTACTGGTAGTATCTGCCCAAGCGGCTGGATATTACCTAGTGGATGGCAAAGTAGTAGTGATAAGGGTCAGTTCAGTGCACTAGATTTTACTATGGGTGGAATTGGAGAATACCAATCTGGCACTGTAGCTACTAATAGATGGCGCAGCTACCCGGCTAACTTCATTTATTCCGGTGGCTGGTGTGGTCCCGTCGCGGGCGCTCGTGGTCTACACGGTGGCTACTGGTCGCGTACAGCCGGCAGTAGTGACAGCGCGGGGTATCTATTCTTCACTTCAGAGGTCGTCAATCCTGGCTATGGCCTCAACGATGTGCGATTCGGTCTAACTATTCGGTGCTTGAGTCTAGGCTCGTAGTCGTCTTAGCCGTTTAAGCCTTGTCCCAGGTAAACGAACAGACTAGAAAAGTGCCATTTCCTCCCCGCGGAGCTCCACGGCTCCCGGAGATGGGAATAGTACTTTTGCTAGTTGTGAGGGTGATTATTTGTGGGGATTAGTGAATGTATGGTATAATGGAGAGAATGGATAAGAAGAGTGTGAAAAAATACATCTACTGGGGGATATTTATTGCGTTTGTGGTGGGGTCGATTATGACGGGGAGTCCGTTTAACTTTATTGATATGATTGTGGTGCGGCCGATTGTGAACATACTGTTCGTGATATTTAATCTGGTGCATGATTTTGGGCTCGCAATTATTATCTTTACGGTGATTGTGAAGCTATGTATGTGGCCACTCACAAAGCAACAGCTGAATCAGACGAAGTTGATGCGGAAACTGCAGCCGGAACTGACGAAGATCAAGAAGAATTGTCAAGGTAATAAGCAGCTAGAATCGCTGCAGACGATGGACTTATATAAGCGATATAATGTGAAGCCGTTTGCGCCGATTGTAACTTTACTAATACAGTTACCGATATTTATTGCGATTTTCTCGGCGATTCGGGTGATTGCGACGCCTTTGCCACAGGATAATCTGATGAATCGAGCATATGATATTGTGGCATATGAGGGGTCGGAGATTAGAGCTCTTGAAGAGAAACAACAGGTTTACTTGGCGGATTTGACGAATTCGGAGATCCCGACGGAAGTGAAGACACCGTATGATTTCCATCCGATGCTATTTGGGGCGATACGGCTAGATGTGAAGGCGAGTGATGTGATGACGGGGAAGTTTTCGTGGTCAGCAATGTTTATTCTTATTTGTGCAATAATGGCGTCGGTGGTGCAGTATTTTGCGACGAGGCAACAGCTACCATCAGGGAAGTCGGAGAAGAAGAAAAAGTTTCGTGATATTGTGAGGGAGGCGAAGGAAGGTCGAGAGCTGGATGAATCGGATGTATCGGCGATAACATCTGGACAGATGTCTGCTATGATGCCGATCATGATGTTTATCATTATGTTTAATCTTAACGGGGCGCTCGCGTTTTATTATTTCCTCAGTAATATAATGACAGTGGTGATCCAGAGAATTGTACTCAAGAAAGTCAATCAGGAGATTGACGATATGACGGATAAAGTCGTTCTAAAAGAGCTTAAGAATATCAAAGAGGCCGAAGTGGTCGAAAACAAAAAAACAGGAACAAAAATAACACGCATCTCCGCAAAAGATAGTAAAAAGAAAAGGAGATAAATTATGAATAAAGATGAATCGATTAGGTTTGCTTCGAGGTACCTGGAAGATTTACTAAGCTTCTTCGGAATCAATGTGGCGGTGAGTTCGACGATTGATGATGAGGTGATTCAGTTATCGGTACCGTCGACGTCGCTTAATTCGCTACTCATAGGACGGAACGCGGATAATCTGCGAGCTCTGCAGCATATTGTGTCGATGGCGTTGGTGTCGAAAGAGGCTGAAATAGTGCGAGTAAATGTGGATGTGGCGAATTACAAGAGGCAGCGAGCGGATAGGATTGCGGAGAAGGCTGAAGGGTGGATTGAAAAGGTGCGAAGGACTGGGGAATCGATGACGATTGACTTAAACGCGGCAGATAGGCGGGTGGTGCATAAAGTGGCGCAGGATTATTCGGATATTGAGACACATTCGGAGGGGGAAGGACGAGAGCGGAAGCTTATCATTAGTAAAAAAGAAGTTGATTAGTAATATTTAGAATTATACTAACGATCTTAAATTTAAAATTATTCGCGCTTCGCTCGCGTCATGAATTCTTTGGCAATTTTCTTCACGGAAATTTGCTCGTCTCACGCCGGATAATGGTTCGCTCGTCAAATTTCCTAAAAATTGCCAAATAATTCTTGGCTCGCTCAATGCTTATAATTTTAAATTTAAGATTGTTGAATACCTCTAGTTAGTCCGTATCATCTTTGTTGCCGATGATAATGACGAAGTCGTAGTCGGTGGGGATGCCTTCTGGGATAGTGTCGGCTGATTGAGCGGTTAAGGAATATTGGGATTCGAGAGCTTTCTTGGTAGCGGGTTTTTCGTCGCTGAGAGAGTAGAGAGTGTATTCACCTTTATAGTCACCAGTAGGAGCGTCATCAATGGTGATATTTTCGTAGCCGGCTTCTTCTAGAGTTTGTTGTTCGGTGGAGGCGAGACCGGGTGTTTCGGTACCATTGAGGATAAGGATGGTGGCATCTTCGTAGACGCTTGGATTGTTGGATAGCATTTTGGCGATGTAGTTCTGGATGCGAGTATAATAGCCAGCACCTCCTACTGGAAGAACATAAGATATACCGTTGATTTCTCCGGTGGTGACGAGCATTTCTGGTTCAATAAGGGATACTTGGCGCATGGCGTCGAAATTAAACTCGGAAGCAAGGTGGGCGAAAGATTTGATTTCTTCGACATTAAAGTTGGTGCGGAGGTTATCTCCTAGTGTATTGGCAAGACCGATGAGGTCGGTGAGGGATAGTTGTTTTTCAAATATTTTATCTTTGATGCCGATAAGGATTTTCTGTTGGGAAGCACCACGAGAGAAGTCGCCACTAGCTGTGCCATGACGAGCGCGGGCGAGGCCGAGAGCTTGGTCGCCATCAATGGTATATTCTTTGCCTGCTTCAAAGACTGCACCAGTGTATAAATAGTCTTCGATGTCTTCATCGAGAGTAACGGTGATGCCGCCAAGTGTGTTAACGATTTGGATTAGTGAACTCCAGTTGAGGTGGGCATAGTATTGGAAATCAATATCTAAAATGCTACCAACTTCTTCTACGAGGGCTTCCGCACCAGCTTTTTCGTCGTCACCTTCCAT
The DNA here is from genome assembly GCA_017514765.1 of Candidatus Saccharimonadota bacterium. GTDB lineage: Bacteria > Patescibacteriota > Saccharimonadia > Saccharimonadales > Saccharimonadaceae > Nanosyncoccus. The sequence goes on from JAFWIU010000009.1 coordinate 116,951, forward strand.
GTTATTACACCAATACACTTCGTTGATTTTGCCAGTGGCAGTACAAGTGGGGGATGCTTTGAGGTCGCGAGGTAGGGAAAGCATGGCAATGTCTCCGGTATCTTGATTGAGGCTAATGACCATGATGGAGTCGGTAAGTTGAGCGCCATCATGAACTCCGTTACCCTCTTCGCCTTCCATATTATATCCGCTAGTACCAAACGCGAGAATATTGGTGCGACCGTTTTCATCGGTTTTGAGATGTTCATAGGTCGGCTCGGTGAAGGTGATGAGATCAAGGATGTTACCTTGACCGCCGGTGATTTTGGCGATAATGTCGTTACCCCAGAGGATAAGCCAGGTAATAGCACCGATTAAGATGATAATGATGGCGAGGATGATACTGGTAATGATTTTACGTTTCTTGGACACAGGTTTTTTTACCTTCTTTGGTTTTTTAGGGTTACTATCTGTATTGTTTGGTTTGACTGGCTTTTCATTAGCCTCAAGTTTACCAGTTTCTTCATCAAAATTGAAGACCTGGGTGGGTTGCAGAAAATCAGTGGCGTTGGCAATGGATGAGGACTGAGCTTCAGAGATTTGTTCGGAGGGTTGGGTGGGTTCTGGTTCAGTGTTGGGTTCTAGATTGTTTACAGCTTCGATTGGTGCGGGGGATGGTGAGGGTGAAGTAGGCTTGGTGGATTTTGTTGATGGGGATGGTCTGGTTGTCTTGCGATTGGTGCTGTTTCGGTTGGTGCGAGGTTTGGTGGTGGATTTAGTTGATGTAAGCTTAGTGACGGTGTTGGTGGGTGTGGGTTTAATTGATGTGGATTTGGTAGATTTTGGTTTGGAGGCGGGTTTGGTTGTGGTAGCAGAAGAAGGCGCCTTTTTGGAGCGACGCGTAGTGAGCCCATCGATTGATTTATTTTTATCCATTATATATAATTATAGCATGAAGGTGCAAAAAATTACAAAAAAACAACAAGCGGTTTTGAACTTCTTGGAGGATTTTACAGAGGAAAATGGATATTCGCCGTCATATCGGGAGATTATGAATGGGTTGGGACTGTCGTCGGTATCGGCGGTGGCGGAGCATATTGATAATATGGTGTCGAAGGGCATATTGAAAAAAGTGCCGGGGGCCGCGAGGTCGCTTGAGGTGTTGGATTATAAGCACGAGGATACGGTAGAGTTTTTTAAGATGAAGATGACGGAATGTAGTGAAGAAGATAAAAAAGTACTGGAAAAGGCGGGGGAGATTCTGGGACTAGATTTGGGGTAGAAAGATGAGCGGGGGAAATAAACGAAAAAAGAAGAAGGAAAACAAGGAAGAAAGACGAAAGATGGTGATGGCTTTCATTTGTTTGTTTTTAGTTTTTTTATTGTTTGCTGGGTTTTTGATAAAAATGGGGGTAGATAAGGCGCTATACAATAGATTTGAGGATAGGGGTTTACCAAGGATTAATATTGAATTAAACGGAGTGAGTTTAGATGAAATAAAAAACGGTTCGAGGAAAACAAAATATAAAGACAATGAGCTAGTTTTATATAATGATGGGCGGGTAAAAAAATATGATAACGTTGAGGTGAAGGGAAGGGGAAATATGACATGGGAACAGATCAAAAAACCTTACCAGATAAAGTTTTCAGGCAAGACAGATTTGTTAGGATTAGGGAGGGCAAAAAAATGGGTACTATTGGCTAATTATTATGATCATAGCGCTTTAAGAAATGATATTGTTTTTACGTTAGCAGAGATGTTAGATGTGAAATATAATCATAGGGGAAAGTTTGTTGAAATGTACTTTAATGATAAATATGAAGGATTATACTACTTAGTGCAGAGAATCGAATTGTCCAAAGGGTCAGTGGATTTACGCAGCAGTGATGGGATTCTATTTGAAATTGACGCTTTGCATAAATATGATGAAGAGTGCTATGATAGCGCTCTAAAAGATTGTTTGGTTTTTAAAGATGCAATTAGAAAAGATCCCAATGAACAAGAGTTTTTAATTGATAAGTTTATGGAGGATTATCGAAATGCCGAGATGGTGGCCAAAGAAGGTGAATACGATAAAGTTGCTAACATATTAGATACTAATTCTTTTGCTAAATACTATTTAGTAAATGAATTTACAGTTAATCCGGACGCATATATGTCTAGTTTTTTTCTTTATAGAGATGATAGTGGGAAGATATGCGCTGGTCCGGTGTGGGACTTTGACTATGCTTTAGGGAATCGAGAATGGAGATGGCAGGATGACGATAGCTTCTTTTCGCCTTATGAAGATGAAAAAAATATGAATACTAGAATAATGAAATATCTGTTGAAGATGCCAAGTTTTCAGGATGAAGTGCGACGGGTTTTTCAAGAAAAACTGGCAGGTAGAGGAGAGGAATTGGTTCAAACAATCCAGGATAGAAGAGATGAAATTAATAGGGCAATACTGGTAAACAATAAGAAATGGAATATAGAAAATTTTAAAGAAGATGCTGATTCTTTATTGAAATGGGTGAAAGCTAGGTATGGGTATTTTGAACAAAAATATGAACGTGAAAGAGAAGATTTTAACGATCAAAAACGTTTCCAGTCTCTATGATGGTTGTTTCATCCCAGGCTTTGCCGGTTTGGATTTCTTCGATCATGTGGTCTTCTTTGTTCCAAACGTAATAAATGATAGTTCTATCTCTGGGTGAATTGATATTACTGAATAATTCGGTGCTGGATTTGCCGTTATATAAATCGTTGAAGGCGTCGCCAAAGTCTTCAAAAGAAATAGGTTTATCGGAACGATGCATTTTGGAATGAGTTTCATTAACGCCTTTAATATAGAGGATTGGATTAAATCGATTATTAATATAATCATATTCCCAAACACCATCCTTGTAGCCATGGTCAGCTAGGATAACGATGGACGCGTTATTGTAGACGTTTGCTGACTTGAGGCGATCGAGATAGGCTTTGATAGTTTTGAAAGTGGCGATTTGTTTTTGGGAGTAGGTGCCGACAGTGCGATCAATAGGATTAAGATTTTCATCGAGATTAAACCAGATATGTGCACCTTCGAGATGAATAAAATGAAAAACGTTATCGTCGACGATTTCGAGTTCTTCATTATTGTAGATATCGTAGTTGGCCTTGTCATGCCAATCGAAGTCGGCATGCCCTTCTTCTAGCTCCGATAACCAGAAATTGAGGTCTTCGATGTGAGCTTTGCCTTTTAGCGGATATGGGAGGTATTTATATAGGTCATATCGTAGGATTTCGGTATAGAAGTTTTTGTCATTTATCGTAGTACTATTGGACATATTCTTGAAGATTGAGGCAGTATCTGCGCCCATGATAATATCGTTATCATAAAAAAACATATTGTAATGGTCGTCATTTAGGGTTTTGATAATACTAGAGCTAGCAAAGGCTTTTTCTGAGTATTCGCTAAAATCGGTTTCGTTATGATTAGGAATTTGTGAAAAGATGTAGGGAATTGAATCTCTGGTGTATGGATAATAAGAGACTGTATCCTGATAATAAGTAAAATCTTTGAAAGTAGATTGATAGTCTGGATTATCTTGTAGTAATTTATCAAAAGATCGAGAGTCGATGGCATCGACAAGAAAGATGAAGAAGTTACGGTTTTTTGAAACTTGGTTGTAATAATCAAAAGTTGATTTGGAGGTGAATTTGTCCTCTAAAGCATTAGTGGTGAGAAGAGAAGAGGTAAAAGAAAGTAAGAGCATGACGAAGATGGCGCAGGTGACTGGTGTAATGAAAGAGACATATTTTTTGACTTTGAATTTTTTGATAAGCAAAAGCGAAACTCCGAAAACTACAATCCATAGTATTACTGACGTAATCGATTCGGCTTTGTATTGACGCCAATTGAAGACTTCGCCGTTGACTCCAGGAAGGGAACCAGCAAGAAAATTACCTTGAATATATGTAATAAGGAATAAACAAAAAACAATGGACAGGATGACATAATAAATAGTTATCTTTTTTAATAATTTAGTAGCGATAAAATAGCAGATTAATAAAGCAACAAATAATATTAGTGCATATAGGAAGAATTTAGGGATTAAGAGTGGAAGCATATCATATAGATCAAACCAAAAATCATTAATGTTGTTGGCATAGAGGGAAATTGGTTCGAAGATTAAGAACATAAAACTAGTTGTAAGTGCCAAAACGATTGCTGGCAAAATATCTTTTAAAAATTGTACTCCTTTTTTCATGAGATATATTATACCATAATTTGAGCAATTCTCTTTACATAAGGCAAAATAATGATAGAATAAAGATAGGAGAAAATGGTTATGTCTAGAAGGCGCAGTAAAAAATGGATATCTCGGTTGATAATTTTTGTTTTGTTAATTGTGGCTTGTATTATAATATATCTTGTTTGGGATAATTATTTTGATGATAAAAAAGATGAAGGTGGAGAAGGAGAGCCGGAACTATCAATACAAGAGGGAGGAGGTAATGCGACAGAAGATTCGGAAGATGATACTCAGGAAGAAGATGATAAGAAGGTCAAACAATACGAAGGAGGAGACCCCAACAATGCAGAAGAATTATCTGGGGCGGTGACATATGCCGGCGTAGTTGGTGATGTAGTAATGATAAGGATGAATATCGATCAGTATCTAGGAGAAGGTCAGTGTAAATTATCGCTATTAAATAATGCTACGGTAGCATATGAAGATACGGCTAGTATTGTCAGTTCGGCTTCAACGGCAACTTGTGATGGGTTTGATGTGCCGGTAAGTAAACTAAGTGGTGGGAATTATGACATTGTGATTAAAATTGAGGCAAGTGACAAAACTGGATCGATAACGGGAGAAGTTGCATTATGATAGTAGAGCAGAAGGTTGTACGAAGAAGAGATAGAAGAATTTGGTACGTAACAGGTGGGATTTTTGTGGCTATATTTTTGTTTACCTTTTTGACGCATTTATTCAAGAGTAAAACTGAGGAAGTAGATGCGGTAAATGTGGCGAATTTTGATCCAGGATATATTATTTCAGACTATCAGATGAGTAATTATAATTCGATGAGCGAATCAGAAATTCAGCGATTTTTGAAGTCAAAGAATTCTTGCAACGATACAAATATTAATAAATATACGATGGGTGAAAAAGTATCGTATTTTTCTGAGTCGATGCCGCCAAGGACTTGGCACGTTAGTAATGGGCATTTCGTGTGTTTAGCGGATGAAGATTTTAATGGCGAGTCAGCTGCTCATATTATTTATAGAGCGGCGCAGGATTATCATATTAATCCTCAGGCATTGATCGTGTTACTAGAAAAGGAGCAGAGCCTGATAACAGATACTTTCCCGCATAGCGGTCAATTTAGATCGGCAACTGGATATGGATGTCCGGATACGGCGGCCTGTTCGTCAAAATATTATGGCTTCAAAAACCAAGTTAGGAATGCAGCGGCATTATTCAGAACGGTGTTAAATGGTGGCTGGACGAATTATCCGTTAGGTAATAACTATGTGCAATATAACCCTTCGGCTTCTTGTGGAGGTTCAATAGTAAATATACGTAATTTGGCGACTTCGGCGTTATATCGTTATACGCCATATCAACCAAATGCAGCGACCTTGGGTGGTTGGAATGATGGGTGTAACGCGTATGGAAACTTGAATTTTTATAAGTTATTTGAGAATTGGTTTGGCGGGATTGTTGATGATGAATCTTATAGTGATGTCACAACACCAAGATATATGGAGGTAAACAAGGACACTCATTATATTAATCCGTATACTGGGCAGGAAGATGGTTCTGTTGAGAAGGGAAAGATTTTTAAGTTCTCGACAAAAATCATTGATAAAGATGATGAGTGGTGCATAAGAACTGCAGAAGATACGAAAAATAATAGAAATCGCTGTATTAAACGTACTGATTTAGGAGAAGTAACAATTTCTTTTGAAAATATTCCGGAATCGGAGCAAGAAAAAGCAATTAAATCTGGAGCTATAAAGGTTAATATCAGAACTGGTGAAAAGATTGCATCTTATGATAAGGCAATGATTAAGAGATTTTTGAAGAAGGCAACATTAAATAGCAATATTTATTATGTTCTTGAAAATGATGCAAATAATAATTCCGAAATAGGTATTTTGGCAAAATATATTATCGAGATAACATACGAAGAAGCAGTAACGCCAAGATATATGAGAGTAAAAGAAGATACGAATTATATAATTCCGCAAACAATGGAAGATAGAGAACAAGTTAAAAAAGATACGGTATTACTGTTTACAACAAAGACCAAAGACACTAATGGGGATTGGTGTATTAGGACGCAGAACGATACAGATAACAATAATAATGTATGCATAGAGCGTAATAGTTTGGATGAGGCGGACAAGTATTTGCCAGTACTTTCGCCGCGAAAAATGCAGGTCGTGAAAGATACGTATTACTTAGTTCCATATACCGAAAATAATGGTGAATTAGTAAAAAAGAATAAGATTATGGATTTTGACACTAAGTTGGTTAATTCGGATGGAAATTGGTGTATTAGGACGGAGATTGATACGAAGAATGATGTTAATAGGTGTATAGAGCGTAGTTCTTTGGCGGATGTTGAAACATATACACCGGCTTCGGTGCCACGTAGAATGCGAATTGCAAGAGATACTTATTATATTAATCCTCAAACTTTAGAGAAAAATGACTATGTAAAAAAAGGAACAGTCTTTTATTTCACTACAAAAGTAGAAGCAAACAATGGGGAGTGGTGTATTAGGACGTATGAAGAGACGAATAGTGATTACAATCTGTGTATCTATAGAAAAGATTTAGAAGAAGTGTTATAATAAAACTATGAATAATAGAGTGAAAGTGTCGGTATTGGTTCCGATTTATAATGTTGAGCAATTTTTACCAGAATGCTTGGATAGTTTGGTGGGTCAAACTTTGGAAGATATAGAAATTATTTGTATAAATGATGGTTCGAAGGATGATTCGTTAAACATTATAAAAGAATACGCCAAGAATGATAAACGGATTAAGGTCATTGATAAAAAGAATTCTGGCTACGGTGATTCGATGAACCAAGGGCTGAAGAAAGCGACGGGTGAATATGTTGGGATTGTGGAATCGGACGACTTCATTGATTTGGATGCATTTGAAAAGCTATATAAGATAGCAAAGCATGAAAATGTCGAAGTCGTGAAGAGTAATTTCTATGAATATTTTGGCGATACAAAAACCGATAAAGCAGTAAGCAATTTATTTCCTGTAAGTGAGGTCGGTAGAGTAATTGATCCAAGAGAAGAACATCAGATTTTTTATCAACCACCATGTATTTGGGCAGCAATTTATAAACGTGATTTTTTGGAAGGTAATGAAATAAGGTTTTTACCAACACCAGGAGCATCCTATCAAGATACGGGTTTTAATTTTAAAGTATGGGCAATGGCAAGGAGAGTTTATTTTGTAAAGAGGGCATTCTTGCATTATCGTCAGGATAATTCAAATTCTTCTGTAAAGGATGCGGGGAAGATTTATTGTGTGAAAGAAGAATATGATGAGATAGAGAGGTATTTGGGGGAGAGGGGATTGATGGATGAATTAGGACCGTTAGTATTCACGTGCAGGTTCGGTGGCTATATTTGGAATATGCATAGGTTAAAATTCAAACCTGCGATGGATTTTACTAAAACCGTAAAGAATGATTATAAACGCGCAAAAAAGAGTGGATATTTAGAGGTTGATAAATTGGATGCGGTTGGAAAATATAATAGTAAACTGATTGCAATTCGTCATCCCAAATTATATGTTTTTTTGAGACCGTTGCACGATTTGAGAAATTCTGCAAAGCCGGTAGCCTCAAATATACTAAAAAAAATCTCTCCTAGATATAGACAAAGATTAGAGACGATTAAGACTATTAATAAGCTTAATGAGATTCAAAGTGAATTATCAGTCAAAATATCAGAGATAGAATTAAAAATAGAGGAAGAAAATGGCAAAAAGTAAGGTTAGTATAATTGTTCCAGTATATAATGTTGAAAAATACGTTGGTGCGTGTTTAGATAGTTTGATAAATCAAACTTTGAAAGATATTGAGATTATCTGTATAAATGATGGTTCAACTGATAATTCTTTGGATGTGCTGAATGAATACAAAAAGAAAGACGCACGAATAAAATTGATAAATCAGAAAAACGGTGGGCGATCTATGGCTAGAAACGCTGGGTTGGAGGCAGCAAGTGCGCCGTATGTGATGTTTTGCGATTCGGATGACAAATTTGATTTGATAATGTGTGAAAAGATGGAAAGAGTAATTAGTGAATATGAGACTGATCTTGCAGTATGCGGTATTGCAATAGAATATGAGGCTCATTCTGAGATTAGAAGTAGTGACGAAACTTATTATAGATTAAAATTCTACGGGAAGAATTATATTGACGATAATATAATTCGGAAAACTGATGCTTCTGTTTGTAACAAGATCTTTCGAATGGATTTAATAAAAAAACATGATCTTAGTTTTCCGGAAAAACTAAATAATGAGGATTACTATTTTTACAATGCATATATGAGTATTGCGAAGACTTGTTATTATTTGAATAGGAAGTTATATAAATATATTCGACACGAAGGCTCAATTATGTCAGATAATTTTGATAAGAATCTTTATTCTCCTGATCATTTGTTAATTGCAAAGAGTTTGTTTAGTTTTTATAAAAAAAATGAATTTTTGGCTAAACATACAGATTTGGCTTGGATGCAATTTGTGGAGAGTTTCTGGTTCTCATATAACCATTCAGCAAAAAATTATCACAAAAAAAT
>JAFWIU010000010.1 GCA_017514765.1 Candidatus Saccharimonadota bacterium
AACAAAATAGTAAAACAACAGATCTATGATATAATTAATCTAAAGAGGGTGGTGGATTAACCTTCTGGATTGAAGTTATCTAGTTTATTGCGGATATCTTCCTTGTAGATTGTTAATGCCTGCTTAATTTGCCCCAGCCATTTTTTATTCTGTTTTTTCAACTACAATAGTTTCCAGGTTATTATCATAGTAGTACCTGAAATGATATTCCTGTTCGTCGTCGGTGATGTCGAAGTAGTAGTTTTTGCCGTAGAGGCCGGTTAGCTTAAAATTATAGCCTCCCTCATATTTGATGATTTCGACGTTACCTTTGCCTTCGCCGGCCCAGAAGGAAATATAGGGTTCGCCGACGAGAGTGATGGAGTTTTCTTCAAGAAAGCTATTATTGTAGGTCTCAAATGGTTCCACCGTCACAAATGGTATATATATTAATATGGCTACAATTGTGATGGCAACTGTGATGATGCGCGGGATTTTATCCTTAAGGGTGGCGAAGAGTAGTATAGGAATCATTAGGAAGCAATAAATGATAGTAACTAAATGATTAAGTGGTGATTCGAGCATGAGATGGAAACGATTGACACCAACGACGGCAAGATAGGTAGTAACAATTGCTAGGATCAACCCAGAATACCATTTATCCTTCTTGATATACCAACATACGAATGCAGCAGGGAAAGTTAGCAGTGTAATGCCGAACCAATATGGATAATACCCGAATAAACCCCATCCCATATAGTTGAACGGCACCTGGACGAGATAAACTATCGGTTGCGAGATGAGAAAGAAAACAAAGGTTTTCAAAGCTGCATCGAGTGGCTTCTTCGAATTGATGATAATTATCATAGCTGGTAAAACCCACCATTCTCCTGTAACGGCAATATCGTGGAATGAGTTGCCATCCGGCAACAATAGAGCCATTAAGCCCGTGTAAATCCCCATAATGATGCCAAAAATTATGAGTTTGGGCCAAGTAATATTTAATCCCCCGAATAGTTTCTTGAATAGGTTTTTCATAGTTAAATTATAGCACGTTCTTTTTACTACAAAAAAGATCCGCCTTTACCGCGAATCTCTTTTTGATTAGTATACTATTATTTGGCTTCTTTGTAGCTTTCCTCGAGGGCTTTGGCAATATCTTTGACATCTTTCTTGACCATAAGAGTGTCAACAAAGACGATAGCTGCGTGAATCATCATGATGATACCGCCAAGTACAACGATTGAGATTGATGAAGCAAATGGGTTGAACAAGATGATGATACCACAGATTAAATCAATGATGCCAAGAATCAACCACAAATACCAATTCGAAACACCCTTGCGGACGGCAATTGAAATGCTGATAATGTTCGCGCTTGACAGGATGATCCAGATACCCAATGCAATAGCAAAGACAGTTGAGAGAATATTTGGCATTGCAACAAGAATTAAACCAACGATGATTGACAAGATGCCAGTCAAGATGCCGTGAAATGGAATATAAATGTTATGTGCCATAAAATCTAGTGCGATTAAGGCAATACCATGCGCTATGATGTAAATACCAAACACAATCCCCATAACTTGCAATGAGATGTTCGGCACGACCGTCATCAGCAAGCCTAGCATAAAGGCAATCACTGATGATATTAAAATTGATGTTGTAGTTCTTTTGAAAAGATCTTTCATATATTATTCTCCTTTAGAACATCATATCATATTTTTTGATTGTAAATTAAAGCATAAAAACTACGGTAGAGAACTGTTTTGTTTATGTTTTTATTATATACCGCTCCGTGCTATAATTTTGCCAGATGTAGCAGAGTGGGCAAGCGAGCTATTTCGTACATTGATAAGGAGGTTAATGGTAATGATAGATACAATTGTATATGTGATGTCATTCATTATAGTTGCGTTAGCGTTTGTGTTAATTCGGAGGAACTTTGTTGATTTGAGGAAACATGACGAAGGTACCGCCGAGATGAAGGAGCTGGCCGGCATCATCCGTGATGGGGCAAACACTTTTCTCGGTCGGGAATACCGCGTCATTATTCCTACGGTAGTATTCTTCGCGATTTTATACTCTTTGTTTACAGAGAGTTGCGCAGGATTTGCATTACTATTTGGCTCGACGCTCAATATGATTGCCGTAGAAATCGGCATGCGAGCTGGAACTTATGGTAATGTGAGAACTACCAATGCAGCAAGAACCACCAAGGCGTTAAGCCGTACTATGCGAATCGCTTTGCTCGGTGGAAGCGTGAGTGGTTTTGCAGTGCCAGCTTTTGGGCTATTTGGTTTCCTGATTGTCTGGATACTGTCACACGGCGCTCAAGCTGATGCGGTAGGGCATGGTTTACTGGGCTTAAACACTTGTAATCCGATTGCAATGCGACTGGGTTGTTACTCTCTCGGTTTTTCACTGGTTGGCATGTTTAACCGTGTTGCGGGAGGTAACTATACCAAGGCAGCAGACATTTCGGCAGACATTGTAGGTAAGAACATCCACAATATGCCAGAAGATGATTCCAGAATGCCGAATACAGTGGCTGATTTTATTGGCGATTGCGTAAACGACATCGCAGGAAACATTTCTGACCTGGCTGAAAGTTTTGTGGCAACACCTACTGCTTGCATCCTGATTTCGATGCAGCTTTTCAAGGACAACCCAGTAGCATTGTCGGCAGCCTGTATCTTTCCGTTTATCTTGTCGGCGGGTGGATTGTTTAGCAGTCTGGTTGGAGTTTCTTCAGTCATCCTGATGAATCGCAAGAAAGTGCGGAAAAACGCTAAGGGCGAAACTGAAGTGTTCTCGCGAGAAATCCAAGATCCGGCTTTGGAGCTGGATTTAGCAACTTACCTTTCGGCCGGTATGGTTTTTATTATCGGTCTAGTGGGTGCGCATCTCGTGTTTAGCAAAACACCCGAACTGAGTGCATTTAACTTTAGGTATGGTTGGATTTCGCCGTGGGTAGCTTCAGTGCTCGGCGTAATTAGCTCAGTGTCAGTCGGCAAGATAACGGAATACTACACCAGTATGAAGTATGGTCCGGTGCAGAAGCTGAAAACGATGGCATTCGAAGGAGATTCCTTCGTAGTGACAGAAGGTGATGCGATTGGGTATCGTTCGACACTGGGTCCTGTACTAGTAATCGGTATTTCCATGATGATTGCTTACGCTTTAAGTGGGACTTATGGAATTGCTATTGCTGGTCTCGGTATGCTGAGTTTCGTTGGCACTACGGTATCGATTGATGCTTTTGGCCCGATAGCAGATAATGCTGGTGGTATTGCAGAAAGCTGTCACTTGGAACCAGAAGTACGTAAAATCACCGACCAACTGGATGCGGTGGGTAACACTACGGCGGCTATCGGCAAGGGAAATGCGATTGGTTCGGCAGCTTTTGCAACGGTATCTCTGATTATGGCCTATATTGAAAGCTATACAACTGGAGATATCGGACTACTCTCGATTATTGTGCATCTGGTAGTCGGAATTATTGTAGGCGGTGCACTTGTGATGTATTTCAGTGCGCTCTTAACCGATAATACCATCGTCGCTGCTAAGCAGTTGGCTGATGCTGGCGGGGCACAGCTAAAGATTCCTGGCGTAATTGAAGGCACTGTGAAGCCAGACTACACCAGTATTATCGAACTGGCGGCTAACAATGCGCTGAGGCACATGCTAGTACCATCTATCATGGCGTTAGTAACACCAGTGCTGTTCGGGTTCTCATTTGGACCTAATTTTGTACTAGGCATCCTGATTGGTGCTACCGCTGTTGCAGTAGGACTGGCACTGTATAATGGTAACTCTGGCGGTGCTTTTGACAACGCCAAGAAAGCAATTGAAATCGAACGGGCTTCTAACCCCGACGATAAAACCCTAGCTTTGGCCCACAAAGCTGCAGTAACTGGTGATACAGTAGGTGACACGAGGAAAGACGTAGTTGGCGTAGCGCTTGATATTTTCATCAAGACGATGTCGACGGTTGCAAATACCTTGTCGAGCTTGTTTGTATCATTCCACCTCTTTTAACGTTTACCCCGGCTGGATGGTCGGGGGTGTTTTTTTGATAAAAAAGGCCTCGAAACGCTACGTCTCAAGGCAACACTTTATTAGTCCATTGAATCCAGCTGGGTTTCGAAACGATAATCAAGATATGATTTGACAATGAAATAAACTTCGTCGCTCAGCTCCTCTCTTTCTTTTTCTGATAGCTCATTTATAGCTCTAGAATCGCAAAGTTTCATGACGGATTTGACTTGTTTATAAATGATTGGTTCCTCGTCATAAAGCGCCTGCAGATAAGTTTCTTCGACTTTGTCTAGCAGCTGCTCTCTGCTGATTGAGCTGTTTATCATGAAAACAAACAGTAAAACTATGATTATTGCAATAATACCAATAACTGTAATACTCTTTTTCATTGTTTGGCTGCCCCCCTATCAATGAATAATCGGTATGAAAGTACAGATTGTAATGATACAACTCAACTATTTATTATAGCATGTTGACTTGATTTTGTCAAATATTTCTCTGTTTTTCAAGATTGTGTGGAAACTTAATGTATAACTTTACAAGAATAGTATTATAATAGTGATATGACAAAGAAAAATATTTTTACAAAGAAAGAACTGAAGACTCTTTCCGCAGAGGAAGTAATAGATAAACTACAGCACGACAATTACTCATTGCTCGCTACGCTGGGTGCGGAAAAGCTACGTAAGGAGATGGTTCCGGTTGGCAAAGCCTGCAATACGGCGATTAATTATTTCTTTCGGACTACTGGACCCAAGAAAGACCAAGCGGCACATAATCAAAACGCACGCAAGAAGCTGGTGAAAGTTTTGTCGAAGATTACCCCAGGCAGTTATAAAGGTATGCCTAAAGACAATCCGCATGGTCTAGTGGTTGGGTTTAACCATCCTTCACTTGGTGAAATCGCGCGTATTTTGACTATGAAGATAGACATTATGGGCGACAAACCGATGTATTTTCCAGTAAACCTGCCGTGGTACGAATCTCTAGCGCCGAATTATGATCGCATTAAACGATTAGGGATTATTATCACGCCCACAATTACGCCTGCGACTTGGAACAAGATGGATTTGAAGGAAGGGACACTATTGTACGAGGAGGGGAATCGTTTGAAGCGGGCATTTCGCGATATCTACACTCAGATTTCGCATGATGGACTGAAGGACGGCGGCGTGGTATTCGTGGCACCTTCAGCCACAAGGCAGGCTACCGTGTTTAAGAACGAGGCGGTTTACAAAAAGGAAGAAGATATTATCCCTACCATGTCAATGCTGGCTTTAAAACTATACTCAGACCCCGAGATGGACTGTGACTTTTTGCCGATGGCCGTATTGCCACCTGAAGGATACAAAAGAGGCTTGAATTTCCGTAAAAAATACCGATTGATTCCTGGCAAAATAATGACTGCAGCCGAAATTAGGCGTAAGTACATGAAAGACCCCGATGTAAAGAGATTGGTTGGATTTGACTGGGATTTCCACAAACGTATTGCGGACGAGTTGCCTAAAAAATTCTGGTATTAACGAATTTGTGATACAATAGTATAAGCATGATGGAAAACGAGTTCGAAGAAGAGTTTATATATCATCCGTTGGAAAATATTGAGGATGTAGATTTATTCTACGAAGCAATTGGTCGGGAGCATTTAACGAAAGCGATTTCGCCAGAACGGCCGTATACTTATTGGACTATTGAGCTATATGACCAGCAAAATGGCTTGCGTGGTGGTGGCGGACTAGGCGTGCTGGCGGCAGATACTCGGAGAGTAGCCGAGAAGATGGGGGTGCCTTTTGTACTAATTACACCATTTTATCCGCACGAGACCCATCAGACTATTCATGACGGTGTAGTATATGACGAGCATGTAGATGTAGATTATCATAAGTTTGGCTTCCGCTTGGTTGATTCAGTAAATATCAAGTGCTGTGATGCGTTATGTAAGTTAGAGGTAATCGAAAAAAAGTTTGCCAATACACGAATTATTGCTGTAACAGAGCCAAATTTCGGAGAACTATATTCCGACACAAGTGGTTCCGATCATCGGTTATACCAAGAGGTATCGCTGGGTTTTGGTGGTTATGCAGCCTTGAAGCTGATAGGTTTGAAACCTGCAATCATCCAGCTAAATGAAGTGGCTACTTTCTTTGCGGCGGTGGCTAGGCTTGATGAGTTAGTGCATAATGGCATGGACTTCTATGAGGCGGTAGTATATACGAGGAAGCATACTTTATACACTAATCATACGTTAGTACAAGCGGCAGAGGCGGAGTTCACTTTAGAACAATTTGAAAGATACGTATTTCCAAATATCAAATCTTCCGCCGTAAGGCGCTGGTTATCAGAGAAGTTTGAACATGGTCGGATTAAGCTATCATCGATTACGATTGAGATTGCAGAATTAAAGAGTGGCGTATCGAAGCTACACACACGTGTCGCAAACTATCACGATGTGGCAGGTAATAAAGTCAAGTTCAAGGCGATTACAAACGGTATCGATATGGATGCTTGGGTGCTACCTGGCATTATGAGCTTTTACCATCAGGCTCAAATACTCGACGAGCGAGATATGCCGCTGGATGACCTGGATATCAAGTTGGAAGCGTTATCTGCAATGGAGATACGTCTGGCCAAGAATAATGGTCGGCGAGTACTCAATAAGGTGTTAGAGCATCGACCGGATCATCGCGGACAAGTTCTGCAGTTTTCGGATGACGATTTTATTTTCGATTTTAAACGTCGTTTCGTGGATTATAAGCGTCCGGATTTGCCTTTCCGAGATTTAGAGCGACTAAGGGCAGTGCTGGAAGAGCACGGTGCACACTATTTGTTGGCTGGGAGAGTGCATACGGGTGATCACGTGATGGCTGGTAAATTGAAACATTTGCTAGAAGCAGTTGAGACTGATGACTATCTGAGAAGTCACGTGCATTATTTGCCAGATTATGATGAAGAGCTGGCGTATGGCCTCTCGGCTGGCTCAAATGCGTCTATTAATGTACCGATTGTAGGCTTGGAAGCCTGCGGCACTAGTTGGATGAAAGACGTGGCGAATTTTGGGCTACTGATTTCGACCCACGACGGTGGTGTAGCGGACGGTTCGATTAATGCCTATTTAAACGTGTCCGGTGCGGATGAAAATGAAGAGTTAAATATGCTATATCAGCGTATGGAAGAAGTAATGTCGGCTTGGGAAAATGATTTTGACTTGGAAACCTTAGTACGAAGACAGCTAGTTGAGTTTTTGCCGGTGATTTCAGGTGCCAGAATGTTGAAAGATTATCTTGACTATTTGTTCCCGATATAGTAAAATGTTGACAAGTCTGGTATCAGACTTTTTTGATACCGTTTAATAGTAAAGGAGTATATGGCGAAAATCACTAGAATCAAGGCGGGCGAGTCTTCAAAGAAAGAGACAGAGGCTGCCGAGCCGGCAATTACTCGCAAGAAGGTTGTCGTGAAAGACAAAAAAGTCGACAAAGCGAAATTAAAAGAAAAGAAGAAAGCCGAAAAGGCATTAGCCAAAGGTAATAAGACCGAAAAGAAGCCTTTTATCTTAATTCGTCCTTTCGTGTATTTGTGGCGATATTTGCGTGATTCGTGGCTGGAACTCCGACAAGTACGTTGGCCAAATGCCAAGGCGACCTGGAAGATGGTGTTAGCGGTATTTATATATACAATACTATTTATGGTTGTAATCTTCCTGTTGGATTTGTTCTTTGCTTGGTTATTTAATTTAATATTAGGAAAGGGTTAAAATGGCAGTAAATAGATATGATGACACTAGGGCGTGGTATGCGATTTCGACATACTCCGGCTATGAAGATAAGGTGGCTAACTCTATCAACCAGCGTGTAAATACCGTTGAAATGTCTGGTAAGATTTTTGAAGCAATCGTACCGAAGGAAAAGCAAATCGAGATTAAGAATGGTAAACGTAAGATTGTCGATCGTAAGATTTTGCAAGGATATGTGCTGGTTGATATGAAGTTGTCGGATGAGACTTGGTATATTATTCGTAACACCCCTGGCGTAACTGGGTTTATCGGTACTGGTACGCAACCGACTCCAGTATCGGAAAAGGAAATCAAGAAGATTAAGAAGCGGATGGGTGTTGAAGATCCAAAGTTCTCAGTGAAATACGAAGTGGGCGAGATCGTCTCGATTACGGATGGTCCATTTAAAGGCTTCGACGGTGCAGTGTCTGAAATTGATGCGGCGAAAGGCAAGCTCAAGGTGATGGTCTCGATGTTTGGTCGCGAAACACCAGTCGAACTCGATGCTTTACAAGTAAAACAATTGTGATATAATATAATGGTTACGCACTAGAAAGGTATTTTTATGGCAGAAAAGAAAGTAATTGGGAATTTGAAATTACGTATCCCTGCAGGAAGAGCAACCGCTGGTCCTCCAGTTGGTTCAACGCTTGGTCAATGGGGTCTCAACATGATGGATTTCATTAATCCTTTCAATGAGGCAACGAAGGACTTGATGGGGAAGAACGTAATCGTGCACATCAGGGTCTTCGAAGATAGGACCTTTGACTGGAGATCACTTGGGCAACCAGTAGATGATTTGATCCGTGAGGCAATCAAAATCGATAAAGGTTCTGGGAAACCTAACGTCGACAAGGTTGGCAAGATTTCACGGGCTCAGCTTGAAGAGATTGCCAAGAAGAAAATGGATCAACTCAATGCAATCGATTTGGACGGTGCAGTGAAAATTGTGGCTGGTACCGCTCGTTCGATGGGTGTGGAAGTGACCGATTAATCTTAAATATTCACTCAAAAGTCAAGCTTTATGGCTTGACTTTTTTGGTTATGTGTGTTATAATTGAGTTAGTTACCAAAATATCATTATAAGGGGGTAAGGTATGGAACCTTCAAAAGAGTGGAGAAATGAAGCTCGTAAACAACTGATTGGTTACTGGGAGAAGTATCACTCGGATTACGTCTCTTTGATTGCAAGATACCACGACTTGATTAAGGAAAAAGAAAAGTTGGGTCTTGTAAAACACGCTGCAAAAGATGGAGCCTTTCTGAGGGCTTATCCAGACATTCCTTTTCTGGCGATTTCTAGAAAGGATCGTGTGGTATATAAGCTCAATAAGATGTCGCCTGCTCAGATTAGAGATCTACTTTATGTAATTGAGCGATGCGTCGTCAGAAAAGGGTCGGAATTTGATAACGTAAAGGGATTAGTACGATTCCATGAAGGGGACTTACGGGACCAAAAGAGGCCTAAAAAATATGTCCTCGAAAGAGGATTGGGCAGATTATAATCACCTCCACCTTGGGGTCTTCGGGCCCCTATTTTTATCCTTGCTTTTTAATGAAATTATTGTTATAATATATGGGATTAATTAAATGTGGGAGAACGATGGTTCGCTAATACCACAGAAAGGATTTTATGGCCGAAGAAGAGGCAAAAAACTTAGAAGATAAAATCGCTGAGGCGAAGGAAGTCGTTGAAGAGAATAAAGAAGAAGTCGCTGAGACTTTTGCAAAAGCTGGGAAGAAATCTCGTAAGCACGTCGAAGAAGTTAGGGCTGAGGAAGAGCGACAGGCACGCAAATTGGAGCGTAAGGCCAATGAGGCGGTCGAGAAACCAAAGGGTGCTACTCCTGTAACTCGTCCACGCATCGAACGTCGTGGCAAGAAATATCAAGAGTCCGCCAAGCTGATCGAGAAGAACAAAGCTTATGCATTAAAAGAGGCAATTGATTTAGCTATCAAGACTAATCCAGCTAAATTCGATGCTTCGATTGAAATTCATGCTAGATTAGGCGTCGATCCACGTCAGGCTGACCAGAACATTCGTACCACTTTAGTATTGCCTAATGGCAATGGTAAGACGGTACGCGTAGCGGTATTTGCACCACTTGACGTTTGCAAGGCAGCTAAGACAGCCGGTGCTGATATTGCCGAGGATGAGGAATTCTTAAAGCAACTTGAGAAAGGTACCATTAATTTCGATGTTTTGATTGCTACCCCTCAATATATGCCAAAGCTAGGTAAGTACGCACGTTTGCTCGGCCCTAAAGGACTAATGCCGAATCCAAAGGCTGGCACTGTAACAATGGATGTCGAGAAGGCAGTCAAGGAAGCTAAAGCCGGTAAGGTTGAGTATCGTGTAGATAAGCAGTCGATTGTTCATCTCGGTGTTGGCAAAGTTTCGTTCGGTACCGACAAATTGTTAGAGAACGCAAACGCTTTCTTTGATTCTTTGAAGGCACAAAAACCTGCCTCACTGAAGGGTACCTACGTGAAGTCAGTGTATGTTACGACTACTATGGGTCCCTCGATTCAGATTGAAAATATCTATAACTAGAAATCAGAACTATAGTCAGATTCTTGTGATATAATGTTCTTATGAATGAAATGATACAGGGGTTTGAAATACCAGAATTATTAATATTGCTCGGGCTCGGAATTGCGGTGTTATTTTTCGGGTACCGGATTAAGAAGTTTGCCTTCTTTATTGCTTGGTTCTTGTTGGGGTACATGGGCACTACTTATTTTATGCCTGAGATTACCAAAATCTCACCAGAGGTGCTTTCTACGCAGTTGTATCAGATCCTGATTCCTATTGCTGGTGGGTTATTATTAGCATTACTGGGTTTCTCAATAGAGAAATTATGCGTGGGCGGAATTAGTTTTGCGCTCGTGATGGTGACAAGTATACAATATTTCGGTTCGTCCATCCAGACTATCGCGATTTCGGCAGTGGTAGCTGTAATAATTGCGGCTCTAGCTGTAACACTATTGAAACCAGCAACCATAGTTGCAACTTCCGGCGTAGGCGCGTATGTAATTACACTGGCTTTGCTCGCATTGATACCTAGCATAGATCGAAATATCTTCTATTGGCCGATGCTGATTGGCCTCACTGCGGTTGGTTCGCTTTTCCAATTTGCCACTACGAAACATACTAGTTGATTCTTCTTAAGAAGTGTGCTATAATTATAGCAGTTACCAAAGACAGCGACGGGAGTAATCCTTAATCATGTCGCCGAGGAATTTCTTACAATTTATTTGGTGACGTAATTATTAACAATTAGTCAACCATGCGAGTTACCGTGGACTTGTTCCGCTAGTAGCTCGGCAATATCAAATAATAACCAAAGGAACTTTTTATGGCGATTAGTAAGCAAAAAAAGAACTCATTGGTTGCTGATTTGACTGAACTCCTCAGTAACGCCAAATCAACTGTTTTTGCAAAATACCAGGGTTTGACCGTGGCGGAATTGCAGGAACTCCGTAAGGCTGCGCGTGAAGCTGGAGTAAAAATCAAGGTTGTCAAGAACCGACTAGTGCGTGTCGCGTTAGGACAGATTGCCGTTTATAAAGACACTGACACAACTGGACTGACCGGTCAATTGCTTTATGCGATTTCTGACGATGATGAGGTGGCACCAGCGAAGGTGTTGGCCGAATTCGCCAAACAGCACGATGCATTAAACCTGGTGGGTGGATTCTCGGACTTAGGTAAGACTTTGTCAGAGGACGAGGTGAAGACTTTGGCTGCGATGCCGACCAAAAACGAGCTTATTGCTCAGGTGGTGGCACAGCTTTTGTCACCAGTTACCGACTCTGTTTCTGGTCTCGCCGGTGGATTGTCTGGGATCGTATCTGGTCTTGAAGCACACGCTGCTTAAATTAGCAATCAATTAATTAATAATAATCAATGGATAGATTTTGGGTAAATCACCCTTTCTACTCTAAAGGAGAATAATATGGCTACTGATATTAAGAAATTAGCTGAGGAATTGGTCAAGTTGACCGTCCTCGAAGTAAACGAATTAAAGAATGTCTTGAAAGACGAATATGGCATTGAGCCAGCTGCTGCCGCTGTGGCCGTAGCTGCTGGTCCTGCTGCTGGTGGTGAAGCTGCTGCTGATGAAGGCAAGTCTGAGTACGATGTTGTACTAAAGGATGCTGGTTCTCAGAAGATTGCAGTCATCAAAGCTGTGAAGGAAGCTACTGGACTTGGTCTTGGCGAAGCTAAGGCTATCGTAGACGGTGCTCCTGCTACTGTCAAGGAGAAGGTTGCTAAAGCTGATGCTGAAGCAATGAAGAAAGCCCTTGAAGAGGCTGGTGCTACAGTTGAATTGGCATAATTTATAACATTTATTATAGATGGTTGACTAATCCAAACACCCCGCGAGGGGTGTTTTTGGTGGGACTATAATTATTGATTACCATTTGGTGATGGTGGTTGGGATAGTCGAAGTCGAGGCAGAGTAGCCGTCACGAGTGACTTCTGTAAAGGTAATATTATTACGTTGTGTACCGGTGACTTTATAACGGTCAAGAGTGATCCAGAAAGGAACTATAGTATGACTGCCCGCCACTAACATATCATTATACTGTCGATAGATAATATAGCCCGACTGCACCCCCACATTACCAAAGGCGGATTGTGCCGTAATGCGGCTGCTGCCAGATGTGAGATAGTTATAGAGCGCGCCTCCAACATTGCTTCCGTCAATCACGAACCCACAGTTATTATAATAAATTGATGACCTTACGTCGTCTGTTGCATCATCGACGCCAGAGTCTAGTGAAGAATACATCGAAAACGAAGTGATAGTGCCAGAGGTTTTATTATATGAGTAGCTAGTTTTAGCACGCAAGAAGCCGTTGGGTACTTCGCGCACGAGGTAGACACTATTGGCTTCCGGTATAATATTAGCAGCATCGACGGATTGGTATTGGAATTCCGCCCAGTCGAGGTTGCTACCGTTATAGATAGCATAATTATTTAAGTACTCAGCAGTGAATTCGTCAATATCGCCCGTGTATTTGAAATAGCCACCATATAAGGTATTAGATGTTAATTTGTCATATAAACCACTGGTAGTACCTAAGAGATTATAAGTACTGCCCGCTGGCAATTCTGACATTGGTATGACGACAGGGTTCTCTTGGCCTTCTGTGTTTGACAAAGCACGACCAGTATATAGCACTCTAAATGTGGGGAGTTCGGGGGTACTGTGGGTATATGGATGCACCATAGTGTATTTGACCTGGCCGGAATAAATATCGGCTGGCTGAGTGCTGGAAATGTAGGATGCATAGGTAGTTTCTAGTTTAGCTCCGAGCGTAGTGTCAGTAGTGGCTGGATCGGTAGTAGAGGAACGATATTCGGCAACTTTAGTGAAGACATCAGGAATAGTATGCCAGGAATTGAAGCTGTTCATAACGGTCATATTCTCTGGATTGTAGGTGACAGGATCACCCGAAGTGGGGTTTTCGACCTTGTTGACTTTGACCGACCAGCTAGAATTGGTATCGCCAGAGGTGTAAACTTTAGTGGCGATAGTGCGCTTAGTAGCATTGCCGATTAGTTTAGTGTGATTCTCGCCTTCATAGGCATCCTCAGTAAAGCCTATAGCATAAACGGAAAAACCATTGCTGTCGTTGCAGAACACCGTAAGGGTAGTCTTGCCGATGCCATTTTCGTATTCGCCGCCAGGAGCGCCCGAGTACGTACCAGAGCTGATAGGAGCGATATGTGATTCGGCACCTGTTCCACCCATAGTGCAGGCAACTGGGATAGTCAGCTCTACACGATCAATCACTTCCGTGTCAGCCAAAATAGCAGAAGACGAAAGAAGATAGCCAGATAGTAAACTGAACATAGTTAAGACCAAAGCAAACATAGTTAAATGTTTGACTTTCATGATGCCTCCTTAGCCATATTATTATAATAGCATAAGTTTTATTTTTTTCATAGTATTTTTTTAAATTAAGTTATAATAATATACATGAAAGAGTTTGATTATTTAGGAAAAGGTGAGGTTTACCTCGATGCGGCTTGCCAGAGTCTGAGACCGCGATGTGTTATTGAAGCAATTAATGCTTACTATACCGAACACAACTCGTGTGGGGAACGAGTGAAATATAAATGGGGAATTGAGACCGATGAGAAGGTCGAGGAGACGCGTGAGCTGGTTTTAAAATATTTGGGTTTGAAAGCCAAAAAGTATACAGTTTCTTTTACATTAAATACGACTTACGGGATTAACCTTGTACTGTCTCAGCTGAAAACTCAAGAATTTGATAAGGTAATGACGAGCGAGATAGAACATAATTCGCCATTTCTGGCGACGATGGCTTTTCATGAACGCACTGGTCTACCGCGTGAAGTGATGAAGCGTGAAGGAGATGGTTCGATCATGCTAGATAATTACGATTTTACGCGAGCAGTGGTAGTAGTAAATTGTGCATCGAATTTTGATGGTCGGAAGCTACTAAATCTGAAAGAGCTTATCAAAGTGGTGCATAAAGTAAACGGCATCGTTATAATCGATGCGGCTCAAGCGATGGCGCATTCGATCGATATCTTACAGTGTGTGGAAGCTGATGTGATTTGTTTCTCGGCCCATAAATTATACGCACCTTCACTGGGGGTAATTGTCTGGCGTGACGACTTGATGGATAAAATGGTGCAGGGCTTTGTGGGCGGTGGCATGGTCGATGACGTAGAAAAGGATTCGTATGTCTTGTCCGCAGAAGGGAAAGAGCATCGTTACACTAGGTTTGAATCTGGTCTGCAAGCTTGGGGTGAGATTGTCGGGTTAGGCGCGGCTCTGAAATGGTTGATGAAACTTCCGAAAGCTGATTGGAAGAACTTAGAAGCAAATTGCAACGAGTTGTACGATTTCCTAAATAGCGCTCCTAAGGTCCACCTAGTGAATAAGCAGGCAAATCCTACTATGTCGTTTTACGTCGAGGGAATCGACTCGCATATGTTAGGTAACGCTTTATCCCGCGAGAATATTATGGCGCGAACTGGTTATTTCTGTGTGCACTATTATCTAGATCACGTACTAGGATTGCCACCGCTCATTAGATTCTCGCTTGGACTACATAACCGACCGGAGGATATTGCAAAAGTCAAGAAAGTTATGGAAAAAATAATACATTAATGCTATTATAAATATATTATGGTGTGTATAGCTGCTTTTATTATTTTGGCACTAATTGGGGTATTTGTCGCCGGTATATCAATATTTAAACCTAAAGTGGGGAAGGCTTATCTTAAAGCTTTGAAAAAGGCTTGGGGGTGTTTGTGGAAGAAAGTACGTCTACAAAAGTGCGAGACCGGGTTTAAAGATGACGTAAAGAATACCTTGCTTTCGCGTGTCATGTTAAAGCACCCGAAGTGGGTTAAACCGTTATCAATTATCATTGAGGTACTTTCGGTGATTATTGTAGTAGTGGCGGTGTGGGCGATCCTCACGGCAATTAAGTCCTTATTGGCGCTTTGGGCGCTAGGTTCTTGTAATGTAACTAAGCCTTCAGCCTGCTCGCTCGGTGCAGAGGTGTGTTCGATTGATGAGGCCGAGCCTTCCAATGTGTTCGAAGCGACTGGGCGATGGTTCACGGAGTGGGGTGAGATTTTCGAGGCGATACCAGATAAGTTTAAGACCTACAATGCGGATGATTATTTGTTCAATTATATTGATGTAAACGGTGGCGAGGTTGAAGAATTGTCCACGGCGGTTGATATTTTCGATCCGGGATGTGAAATTTGCATGATGTCCTATCGTAATCAGAAGGAAGCAGGATTCTTCGATAGTTACAATGTGAGGTTGGTACCCTACGCAATACAAGATGCGGATGGTGCTTATAAGTTCAAGAACTCTGGTATCATAGTTCGATATATGTTTGCGGTGGAACAGCTTCAATCCGGTGCTTCGCTCGGGTTGATTGATAGGATATTTACCGAGAAAAGTCAATCGGATGGTACGCCGGTCTATTATCTTTATCGTTTCAGGGATGACTATTCGGAAGAACAAGCTAGAGCGAAACTCGAGACTTGGCTGAAGGATGATGGTTTTGACGAAAAGGGTATTGAGGAGATACGTACAATCGTAGATTATCCTGAAATTGCCGACAAGATTAGCCAGAACAAGGAGATTGTCGAAAAACAGTTACGGGTTAAGGGTATTCCGACTATGATTATTGACGGCAAGCGCCATACTGGCTTATGGAAGCCTGCTGAATAGTGCTTGTGCTTTTTATGTAAAATTTACAACAGTTTTTCGTTGACCGATGTAAATGTAGTGGAAAACTTTTTCGAAAAACTATCTTGACTTTACGTGGCAGAAGATATATTATAATAATAATATTATATTTAGACAGGAATGCGAGGTGATGTCTGAAATACCAGAGAAACAAATAAAAAGATTGCGTAGCCTTATTAGTGATGCTGAGATGAATTTGTCGGCAGCGAAAGAATTGTTAGTTTCAATTCTAGGTGACGGTCAATCGATTACTGCTCCGATGGATAGCGTAGTGTCTACCCCAGAGGGCAAAATTATTGAGGGAATTTTCGACGGACAGATTATGATTGGTCCAGATGGGAAGAATTATCCCGTACCAGCAAACTATGCTTCGAAATCGAAGTTGGTTGAGGGAGACATCATGAAACTCACGATTACGGATGAAGGTAAATTTTTGTACAAACAGATTGGGCCGGTTGAACGTAAGACGGTGATTGGAACATTAGTGCAACACGACGATAAATACTATGTAGAAGTGGCCGGTAAAGAATATCAGATTCTATATGCTTCAGTAACTTATTTCCATCTACATAATGGATCGCAAGTGTCGGTGACGATTCCGGCAAACAATGAGGATGCGACTTGGGCAGCAGTAGAAGCCGCCCTGTAAATTCGTATTAAAATCGCCTATCTTGATGTTTTTCGAGCTTCGCTCTATATGTAATAGCACTTCAGCTCGAGAAAACACCAATCTAGGCGATTTTATTTACGAATTTACTTTCTATAACACTTCACACAAAGAAACCACCAATCTGACGGATTTTAGTTATGAATTTACTGAGAAGTAGAGTATAATATTTCTATGAAGAGTTTATACCGGAGATATCGACCAGTAAAGCTGAGCGAGGTAATTGGGCAGCCGCAGGTGACAGAACCTCTAGCAAGATCATTAGAACAGGGCAAGGTGAATCACGCGTATATTTTTATTGGTCCGCGTGGTTGCGGTAAGACATCGGTGGCACGGATTTTGGCGCACGAGGTAAATGGCTTTAAGTACGAGATTGAAGATGATTATGTAGACATCATTGAGATTGACGGTGCAAGTAACCGTGGGATTGATAATATTCGCGAGCTGAGAGAAAAGGTCGCAATTGCTCCGACTAGGGGAAAGTATAAAGTATACATCATCGATGAGGTGCATATGCTCACCAAAGAAGCTTTTAACGCTTTACTGAAGACGTTGGAGGAGCCGCCTGCACATGCGATTTTCATCATGGCGACTACGGACGCCTATAAAGTGCCGGTAACTATTACCTCTCGAGCCCAGACCTACACTTTTAATCTGGTCAGCAGCGACGTAATGACTGAGCATTTGAAACAAATTTGTGAAAAGGAGCAGATTAAAATATCTGATGACGCGCTTGCTATTATTGTGAAGCGGGGTGGCGGTTCCTTTAGAGATTCATTGTCGTTACTAGATCAGGTTTCATCCCTATCCGATGACGAGATTACGAAGGATTTAGTGATAAACGCCATGGGCTTGCCACAAGACGAGAAGATTGCTGAATTGTTATCCACTTACCTAACGAGTGATATTGTAAAAATTACAACAGTGCTAAAGGATTTATTAGCATCAGGGGTGAAGATTGAGACTGTAGTAGAGGAATTGATTACAGCGATTATCGAGAAGCCAACACACGAATTACTACCATTACTTGCGAAACTACCAGAAGTAAAAGCTCCCTATGTAGAAGCAAAACTCTTGGTCGCATTAACGGCTGGTATCCCCTTTTCCGGACCAGCAAGCCGACCATTGGCACCATCTAATGGGTCGCAGGTGGAGCCAAAACTTCAGAGCAAACCTGCCCAATCTAGTAAGAATACTGCAGCAAAAGAGTTACCACACATCACGCGTACACAAGAGCAAATTGCAGATAGCGGTCCCAATAACCAGAGTTCTTGTTTTAGTTGGCAAACCTTCACACAGAGGGTACAAGAACTAAACGATGCGGTTTATTTGCAGTTGATGAAGGCGCAACACGAGTTGATCGGCGAGACTCTACATATCTATCCGCGTAAGCGCATTGTCAAGACGATTCTGTCACGCGACAATAACAAACCGATTTTGATTGAGGCTGCGGGGAGAAATGTAAAAATCACAATACACGATGAAAACGAAACCCCGAGTAATGCCACAAAGGATGAGACGTTGAGCAAATTGTCTGCTATAATGGGAGGTGAGGTAGAAAATGATGGAGGAGGTAGCCCGTTCTAAAAGCGATGGTGGTCGCGTTCCACCACAAGACATCGTGGCCGAGAAGTCAGTACTTGGTGCTGTAATGATTCAGGATGATGTTTTGCCTGAGATTTTGACGATATTAAAGCCACGGGATTTCTATGAGAAACGTCATGAGATTATTTTTAGTGCTATGCAGAATCTTTATGACCAACATAAGCCGATTGATCTTTTGACTTTAACATCCGAGCTAAAAGCCTCAAAGGTTTTGAAGGATATAGGCGGAGCGGCTTATCTTACGGAGCTTTCTAATTTCGTGCCAGCGGCCTCACATGCTAGAGCTTATGCCGAAATCGTAGAAAAGGCCTCAGTAAGACGACGGCTCATCAAGGCGGGTACTGAAATTGCAAATAAGGCTTTCGAGGAAAATGCCGATGTGGACAATTTGATTGGTGCGGCAGAACGAGATTTGTTTGAAGTGTCAGACAAAATTGTAAAAAGCGACTACGTGGCGATGAACGATTTGCTGGCTGATGCGTTTGACAGAATTGAAGAGCTACATAAGAACAAGGGGGCGTTACGCGGATTAAAGACGGGTTTTCGGGATTTGGACAAGAAGACGGCTGGGCTGCAAAAGGGTGACTTGGTGATTATTGGTGCGCGTCCGGCAATGGGTAAGACGACATTTGCGCAAAACCTGACTTATAATATCGCTAGTATCAATCAGAAGGGCGTGTTGTTTTTCTCAATGGAGATGGCGGCAGGTGAAATTATCGATAGGATGATATCTGATGTGTCCGGAGTGGATAACTGGAAAATGCGGACCGGAAATTTGTCGGACGAGGAGTTTCAAAAGATTGGTGATGCGATGGCCGAGATGGATGAATTGCCTATTTACATTGATGATTCGAGCTCAATGACGATTGTCGAATTACGCAATAAAGCTAGGCGCGCCATGCATGACCATGATATTGGGATTGTGATTGTGGATTATTTGCAGTTGATTCAGGGTACTGACCGCTATAAAGGCCAGCGTGTGCAGGAGGTAACGGAAATTTCACGTGGTCTGAAGATTCTGGCTCGTGAATTAGAGATACCAGTAGTGGCGTTGGCACAGCTTTCTCGTAATGTGACTGGGCGCGATGATCCGAGGCCAGTACTGTCGGATTTGCGTGAATCAGGTTCTATCGAGCAGGATGCCGACTTAGTGATGTTTTTGCACCGTCCAGATTACTATCGCCAGAATGATGACAACTACGAAGAGACCCATATTACCGAGCTACTAATCGCTAAGCATCGTCATGGTGCGGTGGGGAAAATCGAGCTTTACTTCCATCCGGAACTTTTGCGCTTTATGTCTATCGATACCACACATGAGTAGAATACCGAATACACTATTTAATACATGGTAGTCGACGGTTTTTGTGTAATGTGATATAATACTTATGTGAAGAAAATAATCATTTCTAGACTTTTTTTATACAGGTACCGGTTTATAATTGGTTATATTGTGCTCGGGTTGGCTTTTATCGCGCTATTGTTTTCCTTGCCGGGTTTTGCGCAAACTGGTTTATCGGAAGACGAAATGCGATCTGCAACTAGCTCGTATTATCTTGGTAAAAGTGGAATTCTAAATGGTGATTTGGTAGACTTACCGTATCGGGTACTGCAAAAGTTCTCGATTATGATATTTGGGCTATCGGCTTATTCGGTCAAGTTGCCAAGTATCTTAGCTGGATTAGTATTGGGATTAATGTTGATACTATTACTCAACCGTTGGTTCAAGAGCAATGTGTCACTTCTGGCGTCTTGCTTAATTGTGCTGTCGACTCCGTTTCTATTCTTGGCTGGGTCGGGTACACCACTAATTATGATTGTGTTTTGGCCGACGATATTACTCTGGCTTGGCTCAAAGATACAGGGTGAAAAACGACCGAAGCCACTGTATAGTTTTGTGTTTGCAATCATGATGTTGCTTTCCATCCTAACACCTTACATGATTTACTTTGCGATTTTCTGTGTGTTCTTCGTCACAATTCAGCCACATCTACGATTCATCGTAAAGGATTTGCCGAAGTTGCCTTTGATTCTGGTCGGCCTAATAATCGTTGCTGGATTTGCTGTGCTGGGTATTAGTATCTATCGTCATCCTGACACGATTTTACAGTTGCTAGCAGCGGAAGGGTTTGAGATGGGGAATTTCTTCCCAAATATCATCAAAGGGTTCGCACCGGTCTTTGCTTGGCATGGTACGATGGAGGGTGTATTCTTGGCACCACTACTTAGTCTGCCAAGTTTTGCATTGGGATTAATTGGCCTATTCTCAACCACTAAGGGGTTCTTTGCTTCGCGCAATTCAATTGCTTCGATGCTATTATTATTCTGTGTGATCATCACAGGCTTTAACCCGAGTGCGGTAGTATTCATTATATTGCCGTTTTCGATTCTAATGGCGCACGGTTTAAAGTATTTGCTAGAAAAATGGTATGGTTTGTTCCCAGAGAATCCCTATGCACGTATTTCGGCTCTGTTGCCATTAACAGTACTGTTTGGCATCATGATTGTGCCAGGCCTACTACAATATATATATGGCTATCGGTATAATCCAAATGTAGCGGACGCTTTCTCGAACAATATTTCAATCATTCGGCGTAATCTAACTAATCAGACCCTCTTAGTGCAGAAGAATTATGATTTCTACAAAATGTTGGAAGATTCTACTGAACTAAAGATCGTAAATGAGTTTGACGGAAAATCCGATGTTGCCGTAATGGGTAATATGAATGTGTCGCATGAAAATCTTGAGTTATCACGTATTATCACTTCACCAAGAAGAGATAATTCTGATATAATATATCTATACACCTATACAGAGAAAGGAGAATGATATGGGTCAAAAGATGGATCAAATGAAGTTGTTAAACCAACTACGTAAAGCCCAGAAAGAATTAAAAAATGAAATCGTTGAGGTAGAAGCTGGCGATGGTGCTGTGATAGTACAGATTAATGGCGAGTTGAAAGTGAAGAAGGTGAAGATCGACCCAGAAAAGGTTGATTTAAATGACATCCACGAGCTCGAACGTTGGATTGAGAACTGTATGCGAGATGGTTTCGCTAAGGCACAAGAGATTGCAACAGACAAAATGAAGCCTCTCATGGGTGGACTTGGTAATCTCGGCCTCGGGATGTAAAATGCTACCCCAAGCCCTCACAAATGCGATCGAAGCTCTTTCGATGCTTCCTGGTGTTGGCCCGCGTACGGCGGAGCGATATGCTTATTATCTGTTTCGTTCCAATGATAAGATCTCGGACAATATCGCAGAGGCTTTGTCGGAACTGCATTCTGGTGTAAAATCTTGCCCGGTAACCTTTGCGCTGATTGATGCAAATGAAGAGGTTTCGTCGTTTTATGATGACCCCGAGCGCGATAAGACCACCGTCCTAGTGGTAGAAGAACCGTTAGATATTTATGCAATCGAACAGACTAAGTCGTATAAAGGCACCTATCATGTACTGGGCGGTGCCATTTCGCCAATAGATGGCATTACACCGGAGCAGCTGCATATTGGCGAGCTGATTAAGCGCGTGAACGATGATAATGTAAAGGAAGTGATTATTGCAACTAATCCGTCGGTAGAAGGGGAATCGACGGCTTTGCTACTCGAGAAGCTATTGCATGAGCAAAATCCTAATTTGAAATTAACCAGACTCGCACGCGGACTGCCGCTCGGTGTTGATCTATCATATGCTGACCAAATTACGCTAAGTGCGGCTTTAGAGCATCGGACTAATTTATAATACTGGGAGTATGCTTTATAACTTTTCCAATGCTTTGAAGTCGACCTTGGCGAGTTTGGTCTTTGGAAGCTCGGGGAGGAAGCGAATCTCGCGAGGGATTTCGTACTTGGCAAGGTGCTTCTTATAGATACTGGTGAGTTCTTTCTTAATGGCGCGCTCGGAAGCGTCTTTCTCGGGTACGACGAAGACGACGACTTTTTCGCCACGTAGTTTATCCTCTCGGCCTACGGCGGCGCAAGCGTTAACCTTGTTGCATTTCATAGTGACGTCTTCGATGTTGGCTGGATAGATATTGTAACCATTGCTAATAATCATGCGCTTGAGACGTGAACGGAAGTGAACTAAACCTTGATCGTCTACATAGCCGATGTCGCCAGTACGAAGGTATTTCTTGCCGCTAACTGTAATGAAAGCTTCGGCGGTTTCTTTGGGTTTGTCGAGGTAGCCTTTCATAACTGAGAGACCGCGCACCAGTATTTCACCATCTTCACCGAGTTTGGCGGGTTTCTTGGTTTTAAGATTCATGATTACGACCTCGTTGTCTGGGAGCGGGAAACCAATACCATCAGGATCTTCGGCTACGCTCATAGGCGAGAAGATGAAACCGCCTGAAGCTTCGGTAAGCCCATAACCGTTCTCGATGAGGGCTTTAGAGCCGTGCGCTCGTAGGAATTCGTTGATTCTTTCCTTGTTAGCCATGCTGATCATATCACCGCCAGAGACGACAAATTTGACTTTCTTAAGCTCGTCCTTTTTGAATTTTAGCTTGGTGAGATAATCGAAAACTGTGGGCACGCCGACAAGCACATTTACCTTGTACTTGGTGATGTAGCTTTTGAATTTCTTGGGGTTAAACTGAGGAATAAGGAATGAGCGGGCGCCGTTGAATAGTGGCATATGAATACAGCAGCCTAGCCCAAAAGCGTGGAAATTGGGCAGAAATGCCATAAAAGAGAACTCAGATTTGAATAATTCTGGGACGAGATACTTGGCGCCGAGAGCTTGAGCATTGAAATTGAGGTTCGAAAGAACTATACCCTTAGGTTTACCAGTGGTGCCACCGGAATACATGATAACCGCGTCATCTTTAGCATTGACTCGAGCGTGAGGATTGCCGATGAATTTGTTGGCTTTGAGCAGGAACTTATCCCACGTAATCACGTTTTGCGACTTCTTGATGTGGTTCTTGCGACCTTTGGTGAGCTTATAAATAACTCTGACGACGTCCGCCATAGAACGAGTCGGCGAAACCACAATGACATATTCAAGCTCGGTGTTTTTGACAATCGCTTCTACTTTAGGGTATGAGATGTCGATACAGAGAATAATGCTGGAATGGGACTGGTTGACATAGTCTTCGATTTCTTTCTCGCTAGATAGGGGGTGAACCATGTTGGCAACCGCGCCAATCTCATTGATGGCATAGAACATATAAATCGCTTCGGGGGTGTTAGGCATACAAACCGTGATGCGATCACCTTTTTCGGCACCGAGTGCTTTCAAAGCGGCGGCAACTTTATTAATCTTCTTGATGAGTTCCTTATAGGTAATCTCGGTATCGAAATACTGCAGTGCGGTATTATGCGGCCACTTGCAGGATGATTCGTAGACCACATCGTAAAGCCCGCCCTCGGGGTATTCGATGTCCTTGGGCATCTTATCGATGTAATTATATTTAGCGCGCTCGAGCTTCATGTCGATTTTACGCAAGGTGTTCTTGATTTTCTTATATACAAATTCTAATGGCATATAATATATTTTATCATACATTGTGATATAATCTAGTTATGGACAAAAACTTTAAGGTTAGGGTAACTGTCGGCGTAATGATTTTTATCGTGGCCTTGGCGGGGTTGTATACGTTCGATAGTATCCCGTTCAAAATCTTATTTGGCTTATTTGCCTTGATGTCAGCGGTAGAGTTATTAAGCTTCTTCAAGCGAAAGAACTCTGCTTTCAATGTATTATTGGCGGTATTAGAGATAGCTTTCCTGATATTTGGTACTGTTTTTGTTTGCCGGATTAATGTTGATCATTTTTGGTATATCATACTGGGAGTTCCGGGATATGACATTTTCGCTTATCTTTCTGGCAAGTTATTCGGTGGGAAAGTGTTTAAGAAATCACGACCTTTCCCGTACGTTTCTAAGAATAAAACTTGGGAGGGAACTATACTTGGGCTGACTATGGCGATTGGGATGGTGGCGATCAAAATGGCTTGCGGGGGTGACTTCGCGACGGATTGGATGTACCTCCTGTGTGGTCCTTTGGCGCTGATGGGTGATTTATACGAAAGCTACTTGAAACGTAAGTTTAACGTGAAGGATTCAAATGAGATTTTGATTAAGAATAAATTCTTCTCTATACTAGAAGCTTGCGTGGGCGGGTCAGAAGGACATGGGGGATTCCTAGATCGAATTGATTCGACGGCGTTTGCGTGCACGGTGTTGTTGGTTATTTCGCTATTATAACCTGAACAGGCGTGACACTAAAATTGAAGTTATTTCGTGGAGATTTGGCGCCAGCCTTGGATAAGGTAGTCGGTGCCAGATAATACAGTCAAGAACAGAGCAAGGTAGAGGGCAATATTGCCCAGAACGCCAATAATGTCATTTTGCAGAACTTGGTTAGCCAGAATAGTAATGAGGGCGGTCATTTGGATGGTGGTTTTGAGTTTACCTAGAAAAGAGGCGGCAAGTGTGACGCCGCTACGCGCGAGCACCATGCGCATACCATCGACGGCGAAATCGCGCACGAGAATAATCGCAAAGAGCCAAAGTGGTACGATACTCAGGTAAGTGAGGACTAGAAAGGCGAGATTGACTAGCATTTTGTCGGCGAGAGGATCGAGAAAAGCACCGAGATCAGTGACGCGCTTACTCTTGCGAGCCCAAATACCGTCGATTTTATCAGTAATAGCTGCAATAATAAATATCACAAGGGCTACGATTTGAGCCCAGAGATCGGGGACTAATGCGAAAACCATAAACACGACTGAAAAAATCATCCTGAGAATAGTAAGACAGGTAGGGCCATTCAGAGATGCGAAGCTAGCCGATTCTTGATGCTTGGTACTCATACTATGTCCCTTCGGTGTTCGACTTTCCAGGAGCGGATTTTGGCAAATTTGGCAGCGAGTACGTCCGTAGACCATTTGTCACCGAGCATGACAGTGTGTTTCGGAGCAATTTTATACTCGGTCATGGCTTCGGTGAGCTTGACACTCATGGGTTTTTTCGCCCACCAGACACAGGGAACGTTGATTGGCTCGCAGAACTTTTGCATCATTTTCTTGCGACCGTTATTACTGATAATCACGACTTTGACGCCGGCTCGATGGCAATCCTCAATCCAATCCTGCAATTCATCGGCGGGTTCTTTTTCCGAGTGAAGGCGAAGAGTATTGTCCAAGTCGCACAAAAGTAACTTGACGTCTTCTTTTTTTAGTAAATCTGGGGTGACGTCTTCGAAACGTTCGAATTTCTTATCCGCACGAAAAATACTCATGTATCTATTTTATCATAAAAAATGATATAATAATTATATGTATAATATATTTCGTGAATTTTTGAAGGATAAACAGAAGATTTGTATTATCCAGGCGGAGAATCCGGATGGGGATTCGCTTGGTTCGGCAATTGCGCTGGACTACATCTTGGATGACAAGGAAATCACAATGTATTGTCCGGTGGATATCCCGCAGTATTTGCATTATTTTGGAGATTGGTCGCGAGTAACCAATGAATTTGATTATCGGGCGGATGGATATATTATTGTAGATACAGCAGCGGAGGTGTTGCTATCGAAATTATTAGAAGACACGGCGATTCGGAATCGGCTGTATACAGCGCCAGTATTGGTAATTGACCATCATGAGACGGAAGATGACTTACAATTCGCGCACGAGACGATTATTGAGGTCTTGCCATCCTGCACGCAAGTGATTTATAAGATAGCCCAAGCGTGCGATTTGAAAATAGGTAAGGAAGCGGCAGATGCGATATTTCAGGGATTACTATCAGATACTTTGGGACTAACGAGCGCTTCGGTGACGGCAGAAACTTTTGAGACGGCAGCGGACCTGACGCGACTAGGTGCTAATGTATCAGAATTGGAAGATAAGCGACGCGAGTTTATGAAGAAATCACCGCGTATTTTGGATTACAAGGCGGATCTGATTAAGCGGATTGAATATTCATTGGACGGCGCACTGGCTACGGTACACATCCCGTGGGATGATATCACAGAATACTCACAAGAGTATAACCCCAATGTATTAATCTTGGAAGAAATGCGGTTAGTGGAAGGCGTTAGGGTGGCGGTGGCCATAAAAACTTACCCAGACGGCAAGGTGACAGGGAAGATTCGTACTAGCACCGATGCACCCATTGCAGACCAGGTGGCTGGCTACTTTGGTGGGGGTGGACACCCCTTTGCGGCTGGTTTCCGGACTTATGACACTTCTTATGATGAGGTGGTGCGTGAATTGGTGCACATTGTGCCAGAATTGCTGGGGGAAATAGCATGAGTAAGCTGATACTGGCTAATACCTATGATGTTTGCAAGAGTGGCAACCCGAAGCTCTGCGTGGTGATGATTCATGGCATCGCGTCTGATTCTACGACCTACAATGCAGCACACGAATATTTCGAGGCGGAAGAGCAGCTAAGTGATGTGCGATTCGTCAAGATGGATTTGCTGGGTTCAGGATTATCAATGAAAGACGATTCGTTGAAGTATGACTATGATGAGCAAATTACGGCACTACATAATGCGATTTTAGAGTTAAAGTCTGAAGTGCCTTTGGTACTAGTAGGTCATTCGCTGGGAACCTTCATCGTGACACGATACGCGAGTATTTATCCCGATGAAGTTGCTAAATTGATTCTAATATCGCCACCCGTGTACACTAGGGAAGATTATGACAATCCTCTATTTAAATTAGGGCTCGAGGCTTTCAAAAAATCGATTGAAATGCGGAGCGCCGACGTGCTGAAGGAGAAAGCGTTTATCAAATCGATGGAAAATATAGTAATGGATCGGCAGAATTATGATGTGTTAGCAAATATCAAGACGCCGACGGTGATTATATATGGTAAAGAGGATAAGCTAATTGCACCTAATAACATTCCTGGTTTATTGAAGAAAAACCCCAATATTAGCGTAATCAAAACACCTGGTCGGCACGGGGTGTCTCGCGATAAATTTACAAAGATTCCAGCAATCTTAAAGGAGGTGATAGCGGATGAAAATCTATAATACTTTAGGGCGAAAGCTAGAAGAGTTCAAGCCGCAAGGTGAGACGGTGAAGTTATACACTTGCGGACCGACAGTTTATTCGGTGGCACACATTGGGAATATGACGTCGTATATTTATTGGGATTTGCTGGTGCGGGCTTTGAAGGCTAATGGCTACAAAGTAAAACGGGTTTTGAATTTAACTGATGTGGGACATTTAGTGTCGGATGGCGATGAGGGTGAGGATAAGCTAGAAAAGGGTGCTCGACGCGAAGGTAAGAGCGTATGGGAAGTGGCTGAGTTTTATATTGATTTGTTCAAGCGAGACTATGCTGCATTGGGTTTGACGGAACCCGAGATATGGGCGAGGGCGACGGATTATATTGAAGATGAAAAGCGAGCAGTGGACTTGATGACGGAACACGGATTTACCTATGAGACGCAGGATGGGGTGTATTTCGATACATCGAAGTTCGACCGTTATGCGGATTTTGCCAAGTTGGATCTGTCTGGCTTGAAAGCAGGAGCGCGGGTCGGATTCTCGAATGAAAAGCGAAATGCTTCGGATTTTGCGGTGTGGAAATTTATTCAGCCAGGCGAGAAGCATGCGATGAGGTGGGACTATCTCGGGCGGCCAGGTTATCCGGGGTGGCATCTAGAGTGCTCGACCATTATTGATAAGGAGCTTGGTGCGCCGATCGACATTCACACGGGCGGAGTGGATCATATTCCAGTACATCACACTAATGAAATTGCACAGTACTATGCGATGACTGGGCGAGACTTGGCTCGGTATTGGTTACACTGTGGGTTTATTACAATTGATGACGAGAAGATATCAAAATCGCTCGGCAACACTTATTCGCTAGACGATCTAGCGGAGCGTGGCTTTACGGCAATGGATTATAAGATGTGGGTGCTGTCTGGGCATTATCAAGGAACACGTAACTTTACTTTTGATTCGCTTGGTGGCGCTGCGGTGCGGCGGCTAAATTGGCGGAATCAGATTGCAGAGTGCTATCAGAAGAGAGTGACTGGTGATGCCGACGTATGCGATAGGGTGCTCGCAGCAGTTTCGGATAATCTGAATTCGGCGGAGGCGTTTGCGATAATTGACAGTTCGGTATTATCGTTCGAGGATTGGCAAAAAGTTGATAAACTATTCGGATTGCATCTAATGGCTGATTCACCAAATATTGACGATGGCATCCAGGCTTTGATTGATGAGAGGCAGGCTGCGCGTGAAGCAAAGGATTATGCGAAAAGTGATGAGATTCGCGATAGATTAGCGGAGCGGGGAATTACCGTGAAAGACACGGCTGATGGGCCGGTGTGGCAATATCTATAATTCAAAAGTTCTGAAGAGTTGTTTGAAGATCTATTATATACACTAAGTTATTAAATGGGGAGATATTCGAGCGCTTGTGTTGTAGTTGATTTTGAGATTCATCTATGATAATAACGGTTGAGAAAAGCAGATTTATAGGTTACAAAGTCGCCGTCCGCTAATGTGGTGCGAACGCGGTCGACGACATGGACGATGAAGTGTTCGTTATGGATGCTGGCAAGGACTTTGGCGGTGATTTCGTCGGTTTTAAATAAATGGTGAAGGTAGGCGCGCGTGTAATTTTTACAACATTCACAGTCGCAGTCAGGCATGAGTGGGGTAAAGTCGTGGGTGTATTTGGCGTTTTTAATATTGATGCGGCCGTCGTTGGTATAAAGCGAGCCATTACGAGCCATGCGGGTAGGACCGACGCAATCGAAGGTGTCGCAACCGTATTCGGCGCCGACGAAAAGATCAATGGGCTCTTGGCCCATGCCGAGAAGGTGGCGGGGTTTGTTTTCGGGTAGAATAGTGTTGACGGTTTGAAGCATGTCGTCCATACCTTCAGCCGTAAAGACACCGCCGATGCCGAAGCCATCGACGGGCTGGCTCGCGCAATATTTGGCCGACTCGGCACGCAAATCGTTGAACGTGCCGCCCTGGACTACCGCATACAGGTATTGTTCAGGTTTACTGGCTTTCTTAGCCTTTCTTGCGAGTTTGGCATTCTCCGTGACGCAACGGTCCAGCCAGCGGTGGGTGCGATTCATAGCTTCCTTCATGTCGTCGTAGCTTTCGGATTTGGCGAGATGATCGAAGGCCATGTGGATATCAGCACCGATGTCCCATTGGGCTTGCATAGAAGATTCTGGTGTGATAGCAAAATTCGCACCGTCGATATGAGATTTGAATTTAACACCTTCTTCGGTAATTTTGACGTTGGGAAGGCTGAATATTTGGAAACCGCCGGAATCAGTGAAGGTAGGCCCTAGCCAGCTACTGAATTCGGCGAGACCGCCGGCCTCTTTAATTAAATCGGTGCCTGGACGAAGAATCAGATGATAGGTGTTAGCGAGGATTGCTTGCGAGCCAAGCTCGTTCATCTCCTTCATGGTGAGAGCCTTAACCGTGGCACGAGTAGCGGCGCCAACGAAGGCTGGTGTCTTGATGTCGCCGTGTGGTGTATGGATGGTACCGACGCGGGCGAGGCCGTCGCGGTGTTCGATATCGAATTTTAACATATTAGCATTGAATCTCCGTAACTTAGGAAGTTGTACTGTTCGGCGATGGCGTGGTTGTAGGCGTTTTTGAGGTGGTTCCACCCGGCAAAGGCGGAGGCGAGCATGAGGACGGTGGATTTTGGTGCGTGAAAATTCGTAATGAGGGCATCAACGAGCTGAAATTCGAAACCTGGATAAATGAAAATGTCGTCTTCGCCGGAGGTCTTGCCGGTTTTGGCGTAATACTCTAGAGTACGAGCCACAGTAGTGCCAAGCGCAACAATGCGAGGGCGAGAATCACAAATACGTTCACCCCGGAACGCTTCGTCGCGCCCGTCGTTACGGGGCTCCTCGCTCCGCCCGCTCCCGTCGTCGCGGATGCTCCGGAGTGAAGTATTTGCTGATTCTCGTCCGAATTGTATACTCTTGATTGCAGTTAGCGTGTCGTCTGGGATACTGAACCATTCGGAGTGCATTTTATGATCTTCGACTTTGTCGGAACGGATGGGTAGGAAGGTGCCGAGACCGACATGCAGGGTAAGATATTTGATCGTCACGCCTTTGTCCTGCAAGCGTTTTAATAATTCGTCGGTCATATTGAGTGAGGCGGTCGGTGCAGCGGCAGAGCCCATCTGCTTGGCCCAGACGGTTTGGTAGCGCTGTTTGTCGTCTGCTGTAGCATTGCGATGAAGATAGGGCGGTAATGGCACGGTGCCGTACTGTTCGGCGAGCTCAGCGAGTGGCGCATCGGATTCAACCTCTGCGATGCCGTTGCCTAATATGCGCTTGATAAGGATGTTTTCTCGGGGCGCGTCGCCGGCGCCTGTCGTCACATGGCCGGCGCGCTTACCCTCGTCGTAACTCCGGATCCCCTCGAAAACACCATTATCAAGCGCTAAAACATCACCCTCGTGGAGTTTGCCGCGATACATCACGCGCTGGGGTTCGTCGCCGTGCTTTTCCAACACTATTAGTTCGCGTTTGCGACCATCAGGAAGGGTGCAAAAGAGACGAGATTGCATCACGCGAGTATCGTTTAAGATTAAAACATCGCCCGGCTGCAAGAACTCATCTAGATTCCGATAATACGAGTCTTGGATGGCGCCAGTTTTACGGTCCAGCACCAAGAGACGCGTTGAACCGCGTTGCTTAGGAGGGAACTTTGCGATGCGCTCTTCAGGCAAATCATAATTATAATCAGAAACTAACATGTTGATATATTATATACTGTTTTTATCTATTTCGCAAGCGGCCTGGTCGCGGTCGATTTGTTTACGATAGCGGTCTTCTTCTGAGAAAATACAGCCACAGTACTTTTGCATATACAGACCTAGTTCGCGAGCCTTGTTCTGACCCTCACGGAATCCTTCGCGGAAATCGCGATAGAGAAATTCGATTCCGGACATAGCGGCAAGTTCTTCGCAGACCTTAACTATTTCCTCATGTTTTTGATAGGGCGAGACGAGCAATGTAGTGGTGAATGCATCGTAGTCGTGTTTAGCTGCGTAGCGTACCGTCTCGGTGAGACGTTTGAGATAACAGTAGTTGGCGCAACGATTCGGGATATCATCTACGACATTGCGGCAAAACTCGTCTAGCCCATATTCTTCGTTTACAATTAGTTCAATCTTAGCTAGTTTAGCATAATCCTTGAGACAATCGCGGCGAGTTTTGTATTCAATATACGGATGGATGTTGGGATTGTACCAAAATAAAGTCGGCTCAATTCCTTCGGCACGTAGAGTATCTATACAATAAACACTGCACGGAGCGCAGCATGTGTGCATTAATAATTTCATTTACATTATTTTAACATTTGTGGTACAATAAGTCCATGAAGGAGGCTTATGTCTAAAAGAATCGAAACGGATTTGAACACGTTTATTAAGTTTTGGTTGGTGCCGCTTGGCATCGTAGCGTCGATTTTGTTTCTCTATAAGGCAGCAACTGGACTAATCTTGGTGGGAGCCTCGATTTTCTTAGCGCTAGCCCTGAAGCCACTGGTGCGCAAAGTTGATGGTTTCTTCACGAAGGCACTGGGCAGTAACAATAAACATCAAACTCTTTCTGCAGTGATGGCTTATCTGATTGTGGTACTAGTGATTGGCGCAATTGTGGCGATTGTCGGACCGGTGGTAGTAAACGAGACCGCAAAGTTCATCGAAAAGTTCCCAGACACGTTTGAAAAGACATTTGGGGGATGGGACGGCGTCAATAATTTCGGCAAAAGCATCGGGATTGAGGATTTGCACGCTGGAATTACGAGTGCAATGTCGGGCTTGTCAAATAATCTAATGGGGTTCTTGGGCAATAATCTCGTATCGAGCGTGAGTGGGGTAGCGGATATTGTGATGAAAATTGTGTTGGTATTGGTGCTGACTTTGCTCTTCTTGTTGGAGGGACCAGATATGCTTAATAATATTTGGAAAACTCTGGGAGCTGATAATGACGAGAACAGACGAGTGAATGTGGCGCGTGACGTAATCTCAAAGATGAGTAATGTGATTTCAACTTATGTATCGAAACAAGTGCTGGTGGCGATGATTGATGGGCTAGCAGCAGCGTTGATTGTATTTCTACTGTCACTCTTCCTCGGCAATTCTTCGAGTTTGGCTATTCCGATGGGAATGATTACGATGTTGTTCTACTTGATTCCGATGTTCGGACAGTTCATCGGTGGGACTTTGGTAACTGTAATACTATTCTTCTCAAGCCCGATTGCGGCGGGGATTTTTGCAATTACCTACATCGTCTATTCGCAGGTCGAGAATAATGTGATAGCGCCGAAGATACAGGGCGATGCACTAAAGTTGCAACCCGTAGTAATTCTAAGCGCGGTGACGATTGGTATGTATATGCTTGGGCTACTAGGTGCGATTGTGGCGATTCCGATTGCCGGTTGTATACGTGTGTTATTAGAAGAATATCCAAGAATAAGGGATTCTAGGTAACAAAGATGCCCGAACCAGTTGCAGACATAGACAACAAGGCTTTGGTCCCAAAGAAAATATTGAAGAAACCACTTTTGATTATCTTTTTCGTGCTACTGAATATAGCAGTGATTGCGATTACGGCTTTTTCGGAATTTGGCAATTCGGAAAATGCAGCGGAACTGTCAGAAGTAAAAATCAACTGGTGGCTACTGGTGCCAGCCACGCTTTGTTTTATAGTGGCACTGACTTGCGAGATTTATAAATACGTATTGATGATGCGCGAGATGACACGAGATAAATCCACCTTTGATCGAAAGCGAGCGCGTAAAGTGGCAAGACGCACAGTACTACTAGGACGGTACTATGATAACATTACACCAGCGGCAATTGGTGGACAACCATTTCAGATTTATTACATGCGGAAAAATAGTAAACTCTCACATGGCGCTTCAACTTCAGTGCCGATTTTCGGGATGATATCTGGCCAGATTGGTTTTATCATTATTGCGGTGTTCTGTTTCTTGTTTGGCAGCTTGACGATTAATAACGCAGTACTGATTGGTACGGCGTGTTTCGGATTATTGTTCTATGCTTTTTGGCCAGTCATAGTGATGATTGCTACTTTCCTTCCAAAAGCAACGACTGAGCTGATTAGTATAATCGTGAAATTCTTAGCGAAGATTCACATCGTGAAGAACAAAAAGGAAACTATTCAGAAGGCTGAATATGAAGTAAATGAATATGCTAAGTGCGTACGCAGAATACTACAAACTAAAGGTCTCTTCATCAAGACCATAGTGCTTTCCGTGGTATTTCATGTTTTAATATCAATGATTCCGTTCTTTGTACTGACGGCATTTGGTGGGCAGGTGGATTTTCTGCCCTGCTTCGTTACTACGGTGGCGGTGACAAGTGCCGTTTACTTCGTACCAACACCCGGTAACGCGGGAGCGGCAGAAGGGACGTTTTATATTGTATTTTCGGCCTTGTCGTCTGGATACATTTTCTGGGCGATGCTAGTGTGGCGATTCTTCTCGTATTATATATATGTAATAATGGGACCGATTATTTATTTCGCGATGTATTTGGAACGGAAACGCGAGGGAGGTTCTCATGCCACTGAAGTTTAAAAAACCGCTGAATAGGGTAATACTCTGGCTAGCCATCATTGCTGTCGTGGCGGTGGTAGGTTGGTTTGGGTTTAAAGTATTAACTGTGGAAGGAAATTATAGTCTGGACGAAAAAATGGCACGAGTATTTGGTTGGGGGATCACTGAAGCGAGTGACGAAGAAGTACCGGAGTCATTTAGAATTACGAGCGAAGATGAAAAAGATGAGGACGAGGTAGAGGAAGAGCCAGCGCTTGATTTAAAACCGATCACTCAGGCACCAACTAATAACTGTACAGCGAAATATGGTAATTTGATGTTGGTGAACCCAAACTATACGGTGGAAGAGGATTTCATTGCGGCAAGGCGAAGTGAGCTAATTAGCTTAAATGCCACTTATGGAATTCGTGAATTAAACGCGTGGAACGGTGATAATTTGATGGATACGGAAGCGGGAACACACTTGAACGAAATGCTTACAGCTTATGAAACAGAGTATCCGGGTCATGAGATGCAGACGGTTTCATGTTTCCGCTCTGTAGGGACAAGTTGTGGGCGGCTCTGCATGCCAACTGGTGCTTCAGATCATCATACCGGACTAGCGTGTGATTTAGTGGATGCGACTTATGGCACTTCGCTAGATTCGAGCCTTTATGAACAACATCCGGATTGGCAATGGTTACGCGATAATTCTTATAAATATGGTTTTGTTGACCGTTTCCCAGAAAACTGGGCGGGTGGCTCGATGGATGAACCGATGAACGTTGATGAAAACGGCACTACGGGTCTCTTCGAAACTTGGCACTACCGCTATGTGGGAGTGGATTTTGCTAATGAAATTGCGACTGGTAAATATAATAATGGTGAATACGATTCGCTTGAGCATTATTTGAAAGCACGAGGTTTGGCGGATGATTTGGCGGCTGGAACTTGTAAGTAGATTATAGTATAATGAGGTGATATGCTAAAACTTTTGAAGTATTTAAAACCGTATTGGTGGCAGGTGATTATACTGCTACTTGCGACAGCGGCGCAGGTTTATACGACTCT
The DNA here is from genome assembly GCA_017514765.1 of Candidatus Saccharimonadota bacterium. GTDB lineage: Bacteria > Patescibacteriota > Saccharimonadia > Saccharimonadales > Saccharimonadaceae > Nanosyncoccus. The sequence goes on from JAFWIU010000010.1 coordinate 34,941, forward strand.
ACGCCTGCCAGCATTGATGGCGGAAATAATAAACGATGGGATTGTGCCGGGCAGTACAGACAAGATTTGGCAAATTGGACTACTGATGATTGGCGTGGCGGCGATATCGGCGGTGGCTTCGTTTATCTCAAGTTATTTTGCAGCACGCGTAGGGGCGAATTTTGCACGCGACATTAGGGCGGCAGTCTTTACTAAGGTAATAAATATGAACGTGCTGGACATGAAGGACTTCAGTACCGCATCATTGCTCACGCGCACCACAAATGATGTAAACCAAGTGCAAAATGTCGTGATTATGATGTTGTCGATGATGCTAAGGGCGCCGCTCTTTTGTATCATTTCGGTAATTATGGCGATTCAGACTGCACCCGATATGGGTTGGATTATACTGGTAGGCGCCGCCGCCATCCTGGGCTCAGTCGTCTTGATTATGTCGCTAGTGATACCGAAGTTTAAGATATTCCAGGGTTTGATTGATAAATTGACGTTAATTACGCGCGAAAACCTGACGGGATTAAGAGTGGTGAGGGCGTTTAATAATGAAAAAGTCGAGAAAGAGAAATTCACCAAGACTAACGATGCTTTAACTAAACTCTTGATTTATATCGATAAAACTTTGGAACTGCAAAATCCTTTGATTAATATTATCTTTAACGGCACTACACTACTCTGTTCGTGGATTGGCATATCGCTTCTGACTAAGGATTTTGCTTATCTTGGGAATATGACGGCATTCGCGGAATATGTCACCTTCGTGATGATATCATTTTTAATGATGTCGATGCTATTCGTAATGCTACCACGTGCAAATGTATCGGCGCATCGTATTAATGAAGTGCTGAAAAAAGAATCTCGCATTACTTGGCGGAGTGAAACTAGTGGCCAACCTGACAAGACACCATCAGTGGAGTTTCGTAATGTGGACTTTAGCTATCCTGGTGCGGGCGAGAAAGTGCTAAGCAACGTATCATTCAAGGCGGTCGCTGGTGAAACGACGGCGTTTATAGGCTCGACTGGGTCTGGGAAGTCGACGTTAATCAATATCGTGCCGAGATTTTATGAAGCCACGAGCGGAGAGGTATTGATTGACGGGGTGCCGATTCAAGAATATTCTAAGAAGGATTTGATGCAGAGGATTGGGCTGGTGCCGCAGCGAGGGATATTGTTCTCGGGTACAGTAAAGTCTAATATTAAGTTTGGTGCGCCGTCAGCTTCGGACGCACAGGTACGAAAAGCGGCTAGAATTGCACAGGCAGAAAACTTCATTGAGAAGATGCCTAAGAAATATAATTCACATATTGCACAAGGCGGCACCAACGTATCGGGTGGTCAGAAACAACGTCTCTCGATTGCACGGGCGATTTGTAAAGAACCGGACATTTACGTATTTGATGATGCTTTCTCGGCGTTAGATATGAAGACGGATGCTAAGTTAAGGGCTGCACTTGCCGAAGTGACGGGTTCGGCGGTGGTTTTAATTGTGGCGCAAAGAGTTTCCACGATTAAGGACGCCGACCAGATTGTAGTATTAAATGATGGTAAAGTAGTGGGTAAAGGTAAACATTTCGAGTTACTAAGGAAGTGCAAAGTCTACCAGGAAATTGTAAAATCTCAACTGTCAGATAAAGAATATGTGAGAGAGTTGAAGCTGGCGAATGATGATGCAGAACATCCTGTTAGTAATTCGGCTGTTGCTGGCACAGAAAGGAGGGCAGATGTCTAATCTTACCGGTGCGGTTGGCAAACCTAAAAACATGCGTGCGTCTTTCCGAGTGTTTATAAAATCGATTCGGAAGTACCGTTGGTCAATCATCCTATCTGTGTTACTCACCGTTATTTCGGCAGTGCTTGGTCTCTTTATTCCGAAAATCTTGGGTGATATGACTACGATTGCAGTGAATTCTTATCCCGATATAGACTGGTCGGCACTGGGCGGTAAAGCGATCTTGGCGATAGTACTGTTCTGCGCCTCATCACTACTGGGTTATGGTCAGGCTTATATTCTAGCGGTGGTTTCCGCGAAATATACTAAAGATTTACGTGAGCAAATTATTGAAAAGATTTTCCGTATGCCGATTTCGTATTTTGATAAGCACCAATATGGCGATACGTTATCGAGGATGTCTAACGATGTGGATGTAATAACCACTTCGATGTCGCAGGAAATCGCAGACGTCTCAATGTCACTTACTACTTTGATTGGCGTAATTATCGTGATGCTAACCATCTCGGTGCCACTGTCGCTGATTTCGTTTATCGTTGTGCCGGTTTCTGTCTTGGCGGTCGGACAGATTATGCGATTTGCGCAGAAATATTTCCGCGAACAGCAGAGTACACTTGGCGTGTTAAATAGTAAGATTGAAGAGGATTATTCGGGTGAAGTGGTCATCAAATCTAATTCACATGAAGAAGAGGCTCTGGCAGATTTTACCGTGACCAACGAAAAGCTAGCGACCGCGACACGTAAAGCTCAGGTATTCTCGTCTTTATCGTTCCCAGTGACACATGTATTTACAAATCTAGGTTACGTGGCAGTGTGCGTGATGGGTGGCATTTCTGTGATTGAAGGACAGATTAATATTGGTGACATCCAGGCATTTATCCAATATGTGTCACGTTTCAATCGGCCGATTACTGAGATAGCTTCGACCACCTCGACGATTCAAGCCTTACTGGCGGCTTCGGAACGGATATTTGAATTTCTCAATGAGACCGAAGAAGAGCCTGATGTCGCGCCGGCACGTGAGATCGCTAAAGTACATGGCGAGGTCGAATTCCACGATGTCTGTTTCGAATACCTGCCTGGTCAGCCAGTGATTCGGGATTTTTCAGTGAAGGTGAAACCTGGGATGAACGTAGCAATCGTCGGACCAACCGGAGCGGGAAAGACCACGATTATCAATTTGCTAATGAGATTCTATGAACCAACTTCGGGATACATTACAATTGACGGCGTGCCGATTCGAGAGATGCGAAGAGCCGACGTGAGAGCCTTGTTTGGTATGGTATTGCAGGATACTTGGCTGTTTTCTGGAACAGTGGAAGAAAACTTACGATACGGCAAAATGTCGGCTTCGCTAGATGATATTCGGCGTGCCGCTAAGGCATCGAATGTAGATCACATTATCGAAGCTTTGCCTAAGGCTTACAAATCACCGATTTCGGAGGATTCGGATAATGTATCGGCAGGCGAGAAGCAACTGCTGACCATTGCGCGTGCGATGGTGGCGAATCCGCCGATGATGATATTAGACGAGGCGACCTCAAACGTTGATACGCGTACGGAGCAATTAATTCAGGATTCGTTTGAACGGTTGACTTCTGGCAGAACCTCGTTCGTAATCGCGCACAGGTTGTCTACTATTCGAAATGCGGATTTGATTCTGGTAATGCGAGATGGGAAAATTATTGAGCAAGGGAACCATGCTGAACTATTGAAGGCTAATGGGTTCTATGCAGAGCTATATAATTCGCAGTTTGCGGAAGGATAATATCGACTAGATCTTAGCTTGATCAAAATAAACGGTTTTCAAGAGCTAAATCTAGTAGTTGTATCTATGACTTCGTTGTCTTCAGCTGAGACGGTAGAAGAAGAGAGGATTAAACCGGAGAGAAGAGTGAAGCTAAGGATAGTACTAGACGCAAAAAAACATAGCAGCTACAGAAGAATTAGACATGAGCTTGTTCATGATAGTATTATATCATGGTTTTGCATTATGCCATAGTTAGTTTGTCTTGGATAGTGGCGAAGATTTCTTCGATGGTGCCGGAGGCATCGATGAGGGTGAGGTTGAATTCTTTGGCGATTTTGGGATAGGCGGCGTTGACTTTTTGCTGGAATTCACTGGGCTTGGCTTCGAAGGTTTCGGTGGCTTTGCCGCGATGTTGTTGACGAGCGAGGCGAACTTTGTCTGAAACTGTTAGAATAAAACCGTAATCTGGATGGACATATTTATCAGGTAAGAGGTCTTTGGTGATGCGGATGATTTTGCTTCTAGACACGCCTTCGCCGTAGCCTTGGTAGGCGAGGGTGGACCAATAATTACGAGCGGAGATAACGATACCGCCACGCTTTAAGATTGGTTCGGCGATTTTCTTCCAGAGTTCAACGCGGGCAGCAGTGAAGAGAAGGACGTTGGTAAGGGGTTCAAGATTGTAGCCGCGAGTAAGAATCATATCGTGGAGGTCGTGAGCTTGCGGGAGGTCACCGTCAGGTTCTTCGAGCATAACGACTTCTTTGCCTTGGGCTTCGTAGTGTTTTCTGAGTAGTTCGGCTTGAGTGGATTTACCGGTGCCGTCTTGGCCTTCAATGACAATGTACATTATTTAGTTCCTTTCGAGTATTTTTCGTAGCACGCTGGGCAGATGGCGCGATATTCAATCTTGGTCTTGCCGTCGTCAATGAGAACGTCAGGTCCGTCAGCCATGAATTTGCCGTCTAGAAAGCGTGCATTGCAAGTGGCTTTGTGACCACATTCGCAGATGGTTTTGATTTCTTCGATCTCGTGAGCGATTTGAAGAAGCCTAGTGGCTCCTTCGAAACCACCGTCGGTGAGACGGAAGTTCAACCGGAGGCCGTATGCCATGACTGGAATATGGAGATCATTGACGACGCGCATGAGTTGGTCTACCTGCGAAGGTGTCATAAATTGAGCTTCATCAACGAGAATGCATTTTACATCTTTGTATTCTTTACTGATCTTTTTGTATAAGTCGGTTTCGCGATCGAAACAGAAATTGGTTTCGCGTTCGGGACCGATGCGGGTTAAGATTTTACTGCCGTTCTTGGTGTCGGTCTTGGGTTTAATAACGCAGACTTTGTGGCCGCGCTCTTCATAATTAAATGCAACTTGCAGTAGCTGCATAGTTTTGCCACACCCCATTGCGCCGTAGCGAAAATATAACTTTGCCATATGGTATAATTATAGCATATGCATGAGAGTTGGAAGCCGTTCTTGAAATCGGAGTTTGAGAAGCCGTATTTTAAAGAGTTGTCGGAGTTTTTGCATCAGGAATATGAGACGAAGACGATTTTTCCGCGCAAGGAATTGGTGTTTCGGGCGTTCGCGACAGATTTAAACGAAGTGAAAGTGGTGATATTGGGTCAGGATCCATATCATACGCCAGGTGCGGCGGAGGGGTTGGCTTTTTCGGTGCCGAATTCGCAGCCGATTCCACCGAGCCTCATTAACATATATAAGGAAATTGATTCAGATATTGGGAAACATGCGAATCCACGAGGAAGTTTAGCGAACTGGCAGAAGCAGGGGGTGTTGCTACTAAATACTGTATTAACTGTGGAAGCGCATCGGCCGAAATCACATAGTGGGAAAGGATGGGAAACTTTTACAACGGCGACAATTGAATATTTGAATAGGGAACGACCGCATTTAGTGTTTATCTTATGGGGAAGGGATGCAAGAAACAAAAAGGCCTTGATTGACACTTCGAAACATTTAGTGTTGGAATCGGCGCATCCGTCGCCTTTGTCGGCTTATAATGGGTTCTTCGGGAGTAAACCGTTTTCGAAATGTAATCAGTGGCTTGAGGCACATGATTTAGAGCCGATTGTGTGGTAATTAGAGCCATTTGGCGAGACGGGCGTATTCTGCGGAATCGGCGGGGTAGGAATCGAGGATATCTTCGATATAGGTCTTGCCATTTTCGAGATTCAGAGTCTCGACTTCGGGCATGGAAGCGAGAAGACGGATGACGGCCTCGTCGGTATCGATATTAGTCATGGACTTCTTAGGGTCAGTGGAATGAGAATGCACGCGGAGCTCTCGGTAGACAAAACGCTTGATGCCGGCCTGGAGGCAGTGCTTGAGACAGTTGTCGCAGGTGGCGACGCGGTTATAGATTGTACAGCCGGTCAGGTCCCGATGTGCGTAGATGAGAGCATTCATCTCGGAATGAATTACGAAATAATACTTCATCGGGCGCTCGGTGAGGGTCATTTTGGCTTCGTCAGAACCCTGTACTAGGCCATTATATCCTAGCGAAACGACGCGCTTGTGAGGATCAACGATGACGCAGCCCATTTTGGACGAAGGGTCCTTGGACTTGACTGCTGCCGCTTCGGCGATTTGCATAAAATATTCGTCCCAATCTTGTTGTTTACTCATATATATATTATATACCCGAATGAGGGATTTCTCAATCGATGTCAATTTGGACATAATAGCCTCATATCGGACTATTTTAAGCACAAGCGACCATTTGGGGGTTGTATTTTTGGTGGATGTGTGCATAATGAGTGCCACTATTAACTTAAAAAGGAGCAAAATGCGAGGTAAAATCCTGATTCAAAATCAGGGTGGGCGTAATAGTAAAACTAAAGTGCGGTACTTGGTGGTGGCGGCGGGCTTGATGTTGGCCGGCATGACAACTAGGCAAACGGCACAAGCGGCAGGATGTCCTGACGTGAGGGTGGTATTTGCCAGAGGGTCGGGCGGAGAGAGATGGGAGGATCAGAATTATCTAGCGTATAAAAAGGCAATTGAAGAGAAACTCAAAACAACGACTATTGATTACGAGTTCGTTGATTTGGATTATCCGGCTATAGGGATTGGGGACCCCAGTGTGCTACTGGGTGCGTATTTCGGAGCAGGGGAAGCATATGAATTTGGTGAAAGTGTGAAGTCTGGTGTGAAAAATCTTGACAAATTAGTCAATGACAATAGTTGCCCAAACACCAAATACGTACTAGGTGGATATTCTCAGGGAGCAATGGTGGTTTCGGGAGCTTTGAGTAGCTTAAGGGATGACCGGTTGATATACGCGGCAACCTTCGGTGATCCGAAGCTCTATTTACCCGAAGGACAGGGTATCATGCCGGCGGCCTGCAAGGGGGAAAACTTGTCGGATTATCGAGTATATGTGCCAGACTGCCAGGCGTATAAGGGGATGTTGGGTGCTTATATGCCATATGAACCGGAAGCCCTAGAGGGAAAAGTCGGAACTTGGTGTAATAAAAGAGACATCATGTGCAGCTCTAAACATTGGGACCTTGCAGCTGGGATAAGCGACCATGTGGCTTATATTGCGGATGATTTATATGAAGATGCGTCACGAGTGATTTTCGACAAAATTTGTATGGCATTCGGAGTAGAAAATACGGTTTCTTCCCCTCATGATACGGCAATTCTAATTGATTCGACTGGGTCGATGGCGAGCATGATTGATTCTTATAAGGCGGAGGCATTGAGGTTGGCGGAAGAGACTCTGGCGAGCGGTGGTCGAGTAGCATTGTACGATTACCGAGATCTCGGAGATCCTTATGAACCAGTAAAACACTGCGGCTTTGATTCGTGTACTCTGGAAACGTTTGAGGCAGAGTTGGCGAAAATACGTGCTGACGGTGGTGGCGATACACCGGAATCATTGCTTTCCGGATCGTTCCACGTCATGCAGGACTTGAACTGGAAGCAGGGTTCGACAAAATCCTTAGTGGTACTAACGGATGCAAATTTCTTGTCGCCAGACAGAGATGGGATGAGTTTTGATGAGGTGGTGGCACTAAGCAAACGAATTGATCCTGTAAACTTCTACATTATTACCAATACGAAGTACGGTGATACGTACGAGGAGCTCGCTACCGCAACTGATGGACGAGTGGTGACGAATTTTGACGAATTAAGCCTACTGACTGATTACATCATGGAACGGTACGATTCGCTGCCGCGTGTGGAAGAGGAGCCTTCGGTGGAACTGCCAGTGTTGGTGGTGGATGAAATAATGAATCAAAACAATAAGTCGACGGTACGATTCCATACGAGTGGCACGCAAACCGTGGTGGCTTTAAATGATGGCATATTAGGCGTCACTAACGATACCGAAATCACGATTACCGGTCTAAGAAATGATGTCGTCAATACATTAACTTTGGTACCACTAGATGAAGGAGTACGGGGTGAGCCCGTAATCATCAAGCTAGATAGCGATAAACAGACTGGACGAGGTGAGTTCGTGATGGAAAGTGTGCCGATGAATAATGTGAAGGTAATAATACCTAAGACCCCCAATACCGGGAGGCGGTAATTATTCAGAGGCAAGGTGATAGTGATTACCGTAAGGACATTTGTAAGCTTTTAATGGCGTGGTCAAATCGTGATCATAGGCAGCAACTTTCGCAGCGAGTTCGGCCTCCTCTATGGTATCATAGATAATCTTATTGGTGTCGCCTACCCAGCAACGTTTAGGTTCGTAGATTTGGTTAGGATTAAGGTGTTTATTTCGATTAGCCATATATTACTATTATATCACATATTGATAATTTTGGCAAGTTATGGTAAAATATCCCTTATGACTTTAGATAAAGATAAGATACGGAACGTAGCAATCGTTGCGCACGTTGATCATGGTAAAACGACTTTAGTAGATGGACTACTGAAACAGTCGCATACTTTTCGTGATAATCAGGCAGAGATGAGTCAGACTTTGATTATGGATTCGATGGACCAGGAACACGAGCGTGGTATTACGATTACAGCGAAACAGACTTGCGTATATTATGACGGTTATAAGATTAATATTATTGACACGCCAGGACATGCAGATTTTTCGGGTGAAGTGGAACGGACACTCAATATGGCGGATGGAGTACTGTTAATTGTGGATGCACAGGAAGGTCCGATGCCGCAAACCAAATTCGTGCTTTCGAAAGCCTTAGCGCTTGGTTTGAAACCTGTAGTGGTGATAAATAAGATTGATAAACCGGCAGCGAGGATTGACGAAGTCTTATCTGAAGTGGAAAGCCTTTTCCTGGAACTAGCAACTGATGAATCACAATTATTCTACCCCGTGTATTACGCCGTGGCGCGCGAAGGTCGAGCAGGGAAAACCCCTGAGCTGGATGAGGATCTACATGTGATTTTTGAGTCGATTATCAATGATATTCCGGCACCATCGGTGGAATCAGATTCTGAATCGGCGCAGCTATTGGTGGCGGCGTTAGCTGGCGATAATTATCTCGGTAAATACTGTATTGGGAAAATTTTCCGTGGAAAGCTGAAGAAAGGCCAAAGTATCAAAATAATGCACGGCGATGAGATTAGTAATGGCAAGATTGACCGTTTGTTCTCTTATCGTGGGCTTTCAAAGGAAGAGGTGCCAGAGGCGATTGCGGGTGATATCGTAGCGGTGACTGGTGTAGCGGAGGCAAATATCGGTGATACGATTGCTACTGGTGATAATCCAGAGGCTTTGCCAACAATTGAGCTTGAGGCGCCGACGCTGTCGATTTATATTGGGCCAAACACTTCGCCACTTAAAGGGCGTGAAGGTGAGTTTACGACTTCACGACAGATTGCGGAGAGGTTAGAGCGTGAGCTGGAAACCAATATTGCACTCAAGATCCAACCAGACGGATTGGGATACAAGGTATCTGGTCGGGGTGAATTACATTTATCGGTTTTGATTGAAACGATGCGCCGAGAAGGTTACGAGCTCGAAGCCGGAAGGCCTGAGGTGGTATACCGTGAAATTGATGGTGTCAAACAAGAGCCGATTGAATCCTTGACAATCGAAGTCGAACCAGAATTCGTGGGCGCCGTGTCGCAAGAATTAGGGATTCGGAAGGCGGAACTGAAGACTCAGGAGATGACCGCTTCTGGTGCAACGAGGTTCGTATACGAAATATCTACGGCGGCATTGATAGGATTGCGGAATAATTTATTAACCGCTACCAAAGGTACGGTGATTATGTCTTCGATCCCATCTGGTTACCGTCCGGTGGAAGGACGCTATAAGCCAGAACGAAATGGAGCTTTGATTTCGTTTGAAAGTGGAGTCTCTACGGCTTATGCCCTCGATGCAGCGCAGGCGCGAGGTGTGCTGTTTATTCCACCACAAGTGCCAGTGTATCAGGGGATGATTGTAGGACTTTCCAATAAAAAAGATGACTTGGATATTAATATTTGCCGAGAAAAACAGCTGACCAATATGCGAACGCATGCGTCGGATGGTGCGATTCAGTTGACGCCTTATACGCAGTTATCGCTTGAACAATGTCTGGATTTCTTGCTCGATGATGAATTGCTCGAAGTTACACCAAAATCTTTGCGTCTACGTAAACGTCAGCTCGATCCGATTAAACGAAAGCGCGAAAACCGTGTTAATTGATTCGCATTGCCATCTGCACGATCGAGAGTTTTTCTCGGAAGAACAAGCGGAAAAATGCTTGGAGCGGGCACATGAGGCAGAAGTGGAGAAGATTATTTGCATCGGGACGTCGCACGAGGATTCGCTCGCGGCGAGTGAGTTTGCCTCTGAGCATAAAAATATATATTGGACCTATGGCATACATCCCGAAAATGCTGATAGAGAATTGTCAAAACTCCAATTCGGGGAATTCCGCAGCGCGGCAGCGCGAGGCTTAGCGCCGTCCGCCCGTGGCGACGGGCCGGACGGACGCGACCCCGAATGGAGTATTGATAATTCTCTGGTTGCTATTGGGGAAGTAGGGCTAGATTACCATTATGAGGGTTATGATCGGGAGGCGCAGATTCAGTTGTTTGAGCAGATGTTGCAACTTGCGGTGGATAATGATTTGCCGGTATCATTTCATGTGCGCGAAGCGTTTGAGGATTTCTTCCCAGTGGTGGCGAATTTTCCGAACGTACGCGGTGTAGTACATTCGTTTACGGATAGCAAGAAGGTATTGAAACGGATTCTAGACACAACGGAGTTTTACGTGGGCGTGAACGGTCTCGCCACCTATTCAACTTTGCCATTGCCGCCCTTAGAGAGGATTGTACTGGAAACAGATGCACCGTTCTTGACTCCTGTACCTTTTCGTGGTATAATTAATGAACCGGCCTATATTCGGGAAATCGCCGAATGGCTAGCCGATAAAATAGGCCTTGAGTTCAAAACAATAGAGAAGGAGACCACGAAAAATGCAAGAAAACTCTTCAGAATATAGGGTTCCATCTTTTGCGAAGCCTAAAAGCTATATTTTTGAACCCGCTAATAACCAATTTAGCGCAATCTATCAAGAATTAAACGAAATTGCGGAGGAAATTGAGAGATGTCGCTTAAAGAATTGTTAACCGGAAAACGGCGCTCGCAGGCTGGCGCCACAGCGTATCTTGGTTATAGTGGTGACCCACACCGCTATTCCAACAGGCCTTCTTATGAGGAATTAGTTAACGCCGAAAGTGCCTTAGGCAGAACGATTTTCGGGCCGATTCCGGTGGGACGCCAGAGAGAATTTTTTGAATACCGCAAAAACGTGTGGATTTGGCATGAAAGTTATGTCGATTACAACGGTGTATTGCAGGATATGACGGTGCGATACGAGGTACGTCCAGAAGGTGTGTTTAAGAGAGCAGGGAGCAGCCCTTATCTGAAAATCGAGGGCGCCGAACTCGACAATTTTCGTAAGGCGGCAAAAACCTATTTAAACCTAGTTAAAACTAATCTTTATAGCTAAAAGTCCGTAACTGTGATAGAATAAGGTTATGGATAAAAAGAGAATTGTTTCAATTATAGTAATGGCAATCGGGCTGATAACACTGGTAGTAGGCGCGATTTTTTTGGTATTAAAACTAAATGCTGCTCCTGGCGTGGCGGATGGAGAATACCTAGTGACAGCCGGTAGTTGGGTGCTGGAAGATGGGAGTAATTGCCTCGAGGTGGTTGAAGAAGAAACCGAAATTGAAACCAACTCGGAAGGGGAAACAATTGAGTCGGATTCTGTGAGTGGTGAAGCGAATTGCGAAGGTGGATCTGGTGTGATCTGGAATTTCACTGAAATTGGGAAAGGAACTTTGACGACTAATAAGCATCTAAATGATTATGAGTTTGCGTGGGCACTGGATGACGGCAAGATGATAATACAGACGGATTGGCTATACGAACTAGATAACGAATACGATTATAAACTCGACCAGAATACTGGTACGTTGGTGTTGTCTGACGGCGAAAAGGAATACCAGTTTGTGGCGCAAACTGAGTAATTATGTTATAATATTGAAATGATTTATTTGGACCACGCGGCGGCGACGCCGGTTGATAGAAGAGTGCTTGAGGCGATGGAGCCGTATTTTGCTGAAAAGTTTTACAACCCGAGCGCGGCGTATTTGCCAGCGAAGGAGGTTTCTGCCGATTATGAAGCCGCGAAAGCGACAATAGCGCATGCAATTGGTGCCAAAGCGTCCGATCTTGTTATAACTGCTGGTGCGACAGAGGCGAATAATCTGGCGTTTACATGTTTAAAACCGCGAGAATACCCGTCGTTCTCGGAACGCTCCCTCGCGCCCGTCGTTACGGGGATCGGTCGCTCCGTGTTTGCCACGTCGGCAAACATGCTCCTCGAACGAGGGCATTCCTCGCGTCTTCTGTACCTCGTAACTGAACATGATTCAGTGCGGAGGGTGGCGGAGCAGTATGGCGGTGAGGCGATTGGAGTTTTGCCGAATGGATTGATTGATTTGGAGGAGCTTAAGCGTAAGATTACTGATGAGACGGAGTTGATTTCGGTGAGTTTGGCAAACAATGAGCTGGGGACGATTCAGCCGCTGGCGGAGGTGGCAAGAATTATTCGCGAAGTGAAACTTGAACGGATGAAAAGAGGCCTGAAGCGACAGCTATTACTACATTCTGATGCGTCGCAGGCGCTCAATCTGCTCGATATCAATGTGGCAAGGTTGGGGGTGGATCTCATGACTTTGAACGCAGCGAAGGTGTATGGGCCGAAGGGAGTAGGCGCATTGTATGTATCGCATGAAGCTAAGTTATCGCCGTTAACATATGGCGGGGGGCAGGAAAATGGGCTGCGTTCTGGCACCGAGAATGTACCAGGGGTGATCGGGTTCGCTGAGGCGGTGCGAATGGCGAAAGAGCATCTAAACGGGAACCGTAAAAAGTATGCCGCATGGCGCAAGATTCTACTCTCGGAATTACAGGGGTATGAGTTGATTAATAAACAGCATGCACTTGACAGCTTCGTAGTTTTATGCTATAATGATGTAGATGCGGAACGATTAGTGTTCCTTCTTGAGGAAAAGGGGGTGTATGTGGCGACAGGTGCGGCGTGTGCGGCGAGTAAGGGTGTGAAGTCGCATGTTTTGAAGGCGATTGGGCTAACTAACGAGCAAATTGCAGGGTCGCTGAGACTCACGGTTGGTGAAACTAATACCGAAGAGCAGATTTATGAGGCGGCGAAGATTATTAATGGAGTAATTGAGGGCGAGTACGACAGGTGTAGTGGCTAATTTTAGGTTTTTCCTTGGCCAAGTTCGTTATCGACGACATAGCTGTGAAATCTTTCAGATATACACAGAACCACAGTATTACTAGGTGGCTTAAGCAAACCTACACGCCAGGAGCGACGCAGCGCACTGTCCTCCCGCTATACTTGTTGCTGTAGTTTGTGCCTGGGTAGACGTTAGACGAATGCAGGTACAGGTTGTAGGCGAGGTTGGACGAGATGGCCGTAGACGACCAGTAGTAGCCGTCTGAGCCACGATAGTTCACCAAACCACTGCTGACGCTGCCGGAATAGACGAAGTTATTTGGGAAGGATCTAATGGCAGCTGTCGCGGTCTTTCCGGCGGTATTTGTAGTATTTGATGAATAATAGGCATAACCATTATTTGGTGTATCTTCATAAGCTGTTTTTACTTCATCCATAGTTTTATAGCCTAAGTTGTAGAATTCACGGAAAGTGTTAGTATCTCCAGTAACATTTACTCCACTGGTACTGCCACTCGCATAGGCTAACCCGCCTGTTGGTAGATGCCAACCTGTTGGGCAAATAGAAGTGTTGGTGACGCTGGTATTATTTGAAGTATAGGCAGTGGTATCAGCAATGGCGGCTGACCAGGTGTAGTAGTTACCATAGCTGTACATTGCAGCACCGTTAGTTGTTGGGCTGGATGCTCTAGAGTTGGTATTGTCGTGATTGTAGCGTGGAAAGCGATAGCCAGCATTACTGGTGCCGATATTTATAGTACTGTCTGCACCGTCTGTGCTATATAGGCTATTGGCGGTAGTGATATTATTTGCCCAGGCTGGTTCGGCTGTGGCAAGACCAGCAAATTGACCACCATAGCCTTGAGCTAGGTTACCAGCACTGTTATCACTATTGGTGCTTTCTAGTCTTAGGTTTTCTATCATCCAGCAGTTACCATCGGCGAGTTTAGCGATGGCATAAGTGTTGTTGTCGCGTTGGTCAGTCAAGGCGGAGACAGAATTGATAGTTCTCGTGACACTGGGACCAGACTGAGTGAGACTACTACAGATTTGAGCGACTTTGGTGGCATCTTGGATGCTACCTGCTGATTTAATCCAGATGGCGTAAAGAGATAAGCCATTAGAGGTGGTACCACTAGGAATGGTGATTTCTTCTTGTGGACCGTAGAGATTGCCGGAATAGTCGTAAGTGTCGCTCCAGCCGGCGAAGCCATAGCCAGTTCTACTGAAATTGGAGGCAAGGAGAGTGGTAGTATTGCCGTCAGATGCGGCGGTTTGTTCACCCATAGTACCTTCTACGGTAGTGAGAGCGTTCTTATGGTAGCAGATTTTGCCTGCTGTACAGGATTCTGGGCCAAGAGTGGGTTCGGGATTAGCTACAGCATAGAAGTTGATGACGTTGGTATAAGTACCAGTAGCTTGAGTGGGGGAAGCATGAGCAGCGATTTTGAATTTGATGGAGTCGGAATTAGTATAGGAATCAGTTTGGAGTAAAGCTACACCAGTAGCACCATTATCGTTATTGTCTAGTGGTAAGCCATTATAGCCAGTGGAAGTGTTATTAGTATCACCACTAACCCATGTAGTACCATTGTCTTTGGAATAAGAATAACCCCAACGATCAGCTGGGATATCATTTAAAGTAGCAGCATTACTGGAGAGATTGGTGAAGACATTACTAGTGGTAGTACTATTGAGATTAGTATTTCCTGTACTGGTGCCAACTGTAGCAGTCATATAGTAGCCATAGCCGGCATTAGTGGAGACTCCTACTGTGATAATGTTACTATCACTACTACTGCCTGGAGTGAGGTTATTGATGATGAGGTCAGCATCGGAGAGAGAAATACTAATGGCTGGGTTGAAGGTGAATTCTACGTCTACGGAGTTTTGGTAGGTGAGGGCGGAAGCTTGCATAGAGACTACCAATTGGATGATAACGAGAGATAAAATAGATAATAATAGAACATTAAAATGTTTGCGTGTCATAAGTATACCTTTCATGGTTTTATTATATCACAAGCTTTTTAAATAATGCAATACTTTTCTTTGGTGGGAAATTATGTTATAATAATGCTAATGAAAACAGTGTATGTTGGAATGAGTGGTGGGGTGGATTCGAGCGTATCGGCTTTGATTTTGAAGGAACAAGGCTATAAGGTAACTGGCGTATATATGAAAAACTGGTCACGCGATCTACCTGGTATGAAATGCCCTTGGGCGGAAGATTTGGCAGATGCAAAAAGAGTGGCTGTAAGGTTGGGGATTGATTTCGAGGTGTGGGATTTTGAAAAAGCATACCGCGAGAAAGTGGTGGAATATATGCTAGAAGAGTTTCGGAAAGGCAATACGCCAAATCCAGATATCATGTGCAACCAGGAGATTAAGTTCAAACTATTTTACGAGAAAGCAATGGCGGCTGGCGCGGATTATATCGCTACTGGACACTATGCAAGAGTAAAGCCATTTTCGGGCACTCCGCGCCTTCTTAGGGCGGTGGATGAAAATAAGGATCAGACTTATTTCTTGTACCGAATCTCAGATGAGGCTTTGGCGCATACGATTTTTCCGATTGGGGGGATGCTGAAGCCTGAAGTGAAGAAGTTGGCTGAGAAAAAAGGACTCCATAATGCCTACAAAAAGGAATCGATGGGGGTATGTTTCGTGGGGGAAGTGGGGATGAAGGATTTTTTGAAGGAATACATTGACGTGCAACCTGGCGAAATCCGCGAGATTGAGAGCGATCACGTACTGGGTTACCATGAGGGTGCAGTGTTTTACACCATCGGACAGAGACACGGATTATATCTCGATGGCGAAAAAGGCGTCATGAATGATGGCTTACCGTATTATGTCGTGAAGAAAGATATCGACAATAACATAGTATATGTATCAAAAAATTTGAACCATGCTGCCATATGGACGAACAACCTAAAACTGAAAGACCTTTTCTTCCGCTCGTGGCCGCGTCCAGCCAGCCCGTCGACTAAAGTCGCCTGCTCGTCGTCGTCTCGGAAGAACGAGCCAGCTCGTTCTTCACTCGTCTCCTCCGGCAGTCTGCCACGGGTGGCTGGCGCTAACTCTCGCGCTGCCGCGCTGCGCATTGCCACGAGCCAGAAGAAAAGCTCTTCCAATATAGGTGTTCGTTTGAGGCATCGGGCACCATTGATTCCGGCGACATTTGATGGTGATACTTTGAGATTTGAATCAGAAATTAAGCGACCGGCGAGTGGGCAATCAGCAGTCTTTTATGACGGCGAAGTATGTCTTGGTGGTGGGATTATTGTTTAAATAGCGACAGTAAAACACCTCTGCACTAGGCGGAGGTGTTTACAAACAAAACAAACTCGCTGATTAGACAATCATCATTGCTGCATCGGCGCAAAGGAGGATACCGGCGATGATTGCTAGACCAGTCACAAGATAGACGTGCATCTTCTCTTGCTGGCTGATGCCTTTGTTCTTTGTGGTGCGAGTGCAAGCTTGCTTACGGCACTGCGTCTTCTTCGCAGTGGTCTTCTTCGCAGTTTTAGTCGCAGTTTTTCTTTTTGCTTGTGCCATTTTGGCTCCTTTTTATTTAATTAATAGTGCTTGAGTTTATAATAGCACTTGAATTATATACTGTCAACACTTTTATGATATAATTATCTGCATGGATGCAAATGAGATAAGAAAAAGTTTTTTAGAGTTTCAAGCTAAAAGGGGGCATGTGGTGATCCAGCCGGCGCCACTAGTACTAGAAGGTGACCCGACGACATTGTTTACGGGGTCGGGGATGCAGCCGCTATTGCCGTATTTACTAGGTAAGGAACATCCTCTGGGGAAGCGTTTGTGCGATTCACAGCCGTCAATGCGGTTACAGGACATAGAGGATGTAGGCGACCCGCGACACACTACAGTGTTTGAAATGCTGGGGAACTGGTCACTGGGAGATTATTTTAAGGAGGAGCAGATTCGAGGATTTTTTGAGTTCTTGACGCGTGAAGTCGGGTTGGACGCTTCACGGATTTATGTGACTTGTTTTATCGGTAACGAGAAGTACGGTATTCCACGCGATACTGAGGCGGCGGAAATATGGCAGAAAGTGTTCGAAGAAGCCGGGGTGGAAGCTAAAATTGCTGAGATTGGCTCTGCCGCCGAAGGTGATAAGCGCGGAATTAAGCCAGGTGAAAGGATTTTCTTCTATGACGATCATGAAAATTGGTGGTCGCGCGGTGGAAGTTGCGATTCTACGCCAATTGGCGACCCGTGCGGACCAGATTCGGAAGTGTTTTATGATTTTGGTGAAGAGTTGCAAGACGAAGAGAAATACGGTAAGGCGCATCCGGCTTCGGATGGAGCGCGTTTTATGGAAATCGGTAATCAGGTGTTTATGCAGTATAAACGTAACGATGATGGGACATTCTCAGAACTTGCTAAGAAAAACGTGGATTTTGGCGGTGGGTTGGAACGTATTGCAGCGGCGGCAATTGGGTCGTTTGATGTGTTTAAAATTTCTTTGATGAAGCCGATTATTGAGAAACTGGAAGAGATTTCTGGGAAATCGTACGATAATAATACAGACGAGATGCGGGTAATTGCGGATCATATTCGTGGCGCGTATTTACTTGCCGCACAAGGGTTAGTGCCGTCCAACAAAACTCAGGGTTATGCGATGAGACGATTGCTGAGACGAGCGATTCTGAGGGCTCTAGACCTTGGTATTTCGTCAAACTTCTTAGCTGAAATTGTGCCGATTGTGGCAGAGAATTACGCCGACTTGCCAGATTCGATTCTAACACACCGAGAAATGGCATTAGAAACTATGCTAAAAGAGGAAAAGGTGTTTAGAAAGACTCTGGAAAAGGGTCTAAAGGAATTAGGAAAGTTAGTAAAGAACAACAAGACTCTGGATGGTAATGATTTATTCAAACTTCAGGATACATATGGATTTCCTTTTGAGCTATCGGTTGAGGAATGTTATCGTGAGGGGATTGAATTGACGAAGAATTACCGAGAGGAATTTGAGGAAGCTTTGAGGGAACAGCGTGAGAGAAGCCAAACGGCGTCGAAAGGCATGTTTAAGGGCGGTTTGGAAGACCACGGTGAACAGACAATTAAATATCACACTGCAACGCATTTATTGCTAGCAGCTTTGCAGAAACTTGTTTCGCCCGATATTGTACAGAAAGGCTCGAACACTACGGCAGAGAGATTGCGTTTCGATTTCAATCTCGATCATAAGATGACTGACGAAGAGAAGAAAAAGGTTGAAGACCAGGTCAATGAGTGGATTAAAGCAGACTTGCCGGTAGTGTTTGATGAATATGACAAGGAATATGCACGCGACACACTAAAGGCGCATGGACAGTTCTGGGACAAATATCCGGAAAAGTTGAAGGTCTATACGATTGGGGATTTCGACAATCCAATTTCGCGCGAGGTGTGCGGCGGGCCGCACGTGGAACACACTGGAGTGATTGGTCATTTCGTGATTAAGAAAGAAGAATCGTCTTCGGCCGGAGTGAGACGAATTAAAGCTGTAATAGAATAGTGATTTAGAGCGTTAAAAAGGCGCCTAATCAGCGCCTATTTATAGGTATTTACCTTTTTCGGTTGAAACTTGAAGCCGAAATACTTGAGATCTTTCTCCAGTTGTCTCGCGTTAACGAAACGGATGGATGCAATACCTGCGTTTGCGGCTGCAGTAAGGTTAATCTGATAATCATCAATGAAGATTACTTCCTCTTTGAGCAAGTGATTATTCCTGATAATTCTATCAAAGAAGCCAAGATCGCCCTTGAGGTTTCGGATTTGATACGACCAGAAAACTTTGGTGGCTAAGCCGAATACTTTTGGGTGAAGGTACCTCAGCTCATTTTCACGCTCAGCGATATGGTCGGAAACGATCCAGATTTCGGGTCGACCGGTCAACTGCTTGGCGTCCATAAAGATGTTTTCTGGGTAGGCAATAATCCTTTCGTAAACATCCCTCGTTCCGGGTACTTCTAACGCGAAGTTGTTGGAGATAATGTACTTGATTTCCTGCTCACTGAAGGGCCAGCTGTAGTCTTTCATAAAACGAATCCAGTAGCCGTGTTCGGTGAGACGACCTCGCATGAGATCGAGAAATTCCACTTTGGTCTCTTCTTTCCTTTGTAAATACAACTTAGCCCACTCTGTACCATATCTCTTTTTGATAACCTTTTCAACACCGTAAATACCATTGATAAGAACTTCTGACAAATCTGTAAGAATAATCATCATTTCACCCCCTTTATTCGTGTCAGATTTTATGATTATACTATAATTATACTACTTAGTCAACAATTGGCAGGCTTCCGAGGATATCTGATATTATTTTTGCAGGAGTTTGGCGATTTTGGCTTTGAGTTTGTTCTCTTCAGGAGCGCCGGCGAGAGTATCAACGCCCACACGCAAGAGACCGAGTGCGGTAGCGAAGGAGTGGTCGAGAGTGGACTCATCCTCGTCAAGGACATAATTTGGAAGTTCGGCCACGTCCATCAAGTGGATAATGGGACGACGCGAAAATGGTAAATCTTGGTACCAATCGGAAATGGCGAGTTCTTCTTGAAGAAGTGACAAACTAGCACCGCCACCACACAGCAAAATATTGCGCGGTAGACTACTGGTGCTTTTGAATTCTTCGAGAGCGACTTCCACCCCTGTAAGCCAGACGGAAAGATTATGCGAAATAGCGGTCTCGATTTTGGATTTGACGCGGTCGTCGAGTTTGCCTGTATCGTAATCCAGTTTATACTGTTCAGCGGTGTCAAAATCCACGCCTAAAGCTTCAGCGATTTGATGCGTGAAGCTACGGCCGCCAATGCCGAACATTTTAGTACCTTCGACACCACCGTCTTCGATCACGGCGATATCGGTAGTACCGCCACCAATATCCATCACGATGCTAGAATAATTGGAATCTAAATCATTGCCAAGACAAGCACGGCAAACCGCAAAAGGTTCGACCGCCACGGTGAGAAGGTCGAGGTTTAATTCGGCGCAAACTTTCTCGATGGCAGCTACGTGGATGAGGGGAGCAAAAGCAGTATAAAACTGGATGACGATATCGGAACCTTTGAAACCAATAGGGTTACTGATTTTATAACCGTCGATTAATAAAGAAACGATGGCGGAATTAATGAGGCGAACTTCGACATTCTCGTTGCCAGTCTCAAGGGCGACGGTCTTCTTGGCCACCTCGCCAGATTTCTGTTGGACTTTCTTGATAATCTCACGCATCTCGGCTTCGGTAATGGGTTTATTGGGATCTTTGCGGGTGTAATTAACGGTGGTTGTATTGCCTTTGATTAGCTCACCGGCGATACCGACAACGGTCAACTCCGCGCGTTCGCCTGCTTGTTTTTCAACATCTACGAGAGCTTGTTCACACACACTGACTACTGCTGGAATATCCGCAACGGCTCCTGCGTGCATATTGCCTTCAGTTTGCTTCGCTTTGCCGATACCTAAGATTTTCAAATCGCCCTTCTTAGTGGGTTCGGCTAATACCGCTTTGACAAACTCCGTACCAATATCAAGACCTAAAATCGTGCTCATGGTTCTATTATAACATATAAGGCAACAAAATAACACTTTTCGGGTCGCGTCCCTCGCGCCCGTCTTCACGGGGCTCGGGCACTAACCCTCGGCAGCAGCCTCCGGAATCCCCTTAAAGTGTTATTTCTGTTGCTTCACCTGCTTTCAAATCTCCGAGCTCATATTTGCCGAAACTGGTGCGGTGGAGTTTGGTCACCCGGTAGCCTAAGGCGGCGAAGGTACGGCGGATTTGGCGATTACGACCCTCTGATAATGTAACTATGTATTGATTTCGTGAAACCATCTTCTTCGGGACGCTCCTCGCGCCCGTCTTCACGGGGATCGTCGCTGCGTCCTCGTAGCAACTGCGGATGCCCCTCGGAAGAGGTTTCGCGAAATCATCCCTAATCACCTTAAACTTCGAAGGGCCGTCATCGAGCATGACGCCATAATCGGAGATCATTTGTTGATGGAGTGGTTCGAGAGGTTTGTTTAGTTCAACTTCATAAACTTTGGTTTTACGAAATTTGGGATGGGTCATTTGAAAAGCAAAATCACCATCATTGGTGAGTAAAATGAGACCAGAAGAATCTTTATCAAGACGACCTACGGTTTTGAGATGCTGATATTCTGCGGGGAGTAGCTCATATAAGGTAGGCGTACTTCCTTGAGCGCGACGAGAGCAGACATAGCCGACTGGTTTATGGAAGGCGATATAGGTATACTTGACATCGAACGGAAGCTGTTTCTTGTTGTAAAATATATTTGACGTGCTGTCAACTTTAGTTCCCAATATAGCTGTTTTGCCATCGACGCTGATTTGACCGAGTCGGATTAGTTCATCGGCTTCGCGACGCGAAACCCCAAGTCGTTCTGCTAAGAATTTATTGAGTCTAATGCTAGGCTGCGGGTTGTCCATTGTTGGCCTGTGGTTCGGGTGCTGGAGTTTCGGGTACTGGTTCGGTTATTGTAGTCTCAGGTGCTGGTTCTAGTGGCGTAGCCTCGGCTGCTGGTTCTGGCGCTGGTGCTTCAGTGACCGGCTCGGTTAGTGTTGGCTCTGGTGTTGGTGTCTCCGCAGCTGGTTCAGGAACTGCTTCTGGTGTGGGGATCGGTCCAGCTACGGGCGCAGGTGTCGGTGCTACCTCTGGTGCGGGTACAGGTGCTACTTCTGGTGTCGGGGGTGGAGTATTTTCTGGTGAAGGTGCCGCAGCGGGTGCTTCACGATCTCCAAGCACTTCATGGATAGTATTTACAACATCTTCAATGCCAACTTGTGATTTAACTAGATAGCGATCAGCGCCCAGTCGTTCACCACGTTGGCGTTGATCTTCCGCAGAGAGAGCCGTCATTACGACCACCTTGATGTCGGCCGTTTCTGGCGTAGAGCGTAAAATATCAAGCATATCAAAACCAGATATTTTCGGCATCATAATATCAGAAAGAATCAGGTCGGGTTTCTCTCTTACTGCGACCGCTAAAGCCTCTTCACCATCACCAGCAGAGACCACTTCGTAGCCCTCGGCGGTGATACGAATACTGTAAATTTCGCGAAGGGACGCATCGTCTTCGACTACCATTATTTTACTCATTTGATTTCTCCGTTTAAGTTGTTATTAATTGTGTTTTGAACTAGGGTTGATGTGGGCGCCGGCGGGGATGGTGGAGCTGGCGGATTGACTGGCGCCGCGACGATAGGTGGCGATTGCGGGGTGGGTACTGCTGTGGGCTGTGTAGGTATCGAGACAGGTGCTGAATTTTGGACTGACGTAGGTGCCATGGTGGGGGATACGGGCGCCGGATTCGAAACTGGCGTGGGTGCCATGGTGGGCATTGGCGTGGGTGCAGGTGCGGGCGTTGGTGTAGGTGCTGGCTGACCAATGGTTGGTGCTGGTGCCGGAGTGGGGACTAAGGCTGGTGCAGGAGCTACCATAGGTGCTGGTGCCGGCATTGGCGTAGGAGTTGGGGTTGGAACAGAAACTGGAGCTGGCGTAGGAGTTGGAGCTGGCGCTGATTGAGATTCAGCAGCCATCATCTGTTGATTCCGTACAACAATCATACGTTTTTCGTATTCATCACTAGTAATGCGTGGTAGAGAAACATAAAAAGTGGACCCTTCGCCAAAAGCAGATTCGGCCCAGACTTTGCCACCCATGGCTTCGGCACGCTGTTTGACGAGGTAAAGCCCGAGACCGGTACCACCAATGGTACGAGTATCGGAATTGTCAACACGATAGAACTTCTGAAAGACGTGACTCAAATCTTCTGCGGATATACCAATCCCTGTATCGGTTACATTGATGAGAACGCGGTCGCCATCGCCGCGTACGTTGACATAAATCGAGCCGCCTGCAGGGGTGTATTTGATAGCATTTTCAATGAGATTACTAAGGATTTCATGCATAAAGCCAACATCGACGAAGCCATAAACCACCTGAGCCATATGGCGATTTTCCCCAAATCGCATGGGCTCATCAGAACCAAAAGTATAGTTGAGCTTGGCTTCTTTAGCAGTGATAGCATAGTCGTTGGCAATAGATTCAACAAGCGCGACCATCTCAACTGGTTCAAAGTGTGGTTTGATACGGCCATCATCAAGCTTGGTAACATCTAACAGGTCTTGGAAAAGCTTACCGAGATGTTTGGAGGCCTTTTCCGCAGCATCGAGATAGCCACGTGCGCGTTCATCGATAGTGGCGGTTTGTGGATTGAGCGCAAGCGACAAATAACCATCGATGGTAGCTACAGGTGTACGCATCTCGTGCGAGGCGGTAGAAATAAACTCAGCTTGTTCACCTTCCTCTTCAAGCTCTTTGATGATGTTACGAAAAGTGATAACTCGGCTATTAGAGCCGTCTTCGGTGATTTGGACAGATAAGGAAATCGGGATGCGCTGACCGGACTGAGCGGCAATTAGTGAGAATTGCGTAGGCTCCAGTGGCTGACTAGTACTCATAGCTTGGATGAGTGGGTTCTCACGATCGAGCAGCTCACGACCTTCTTTGGATTCTAGTTTCACAACAAGTCCATAGTCTAGACCAATGGCTTCGTTGGTGCCATAGTTAGTCATCTGAGAGGCAGCTGGATTGATAAAGCGAATTACACCATTATTATCAGTAATCACGACACCATCATGAATCGCACTTAGTGCCAGTTCCGCCAGTGCGGCGTGATCACTAGTGTGACTGGACGAATTGTTACGCTTAAATAAGTTCATTTATATATATTTTAACACAAGCAACAAAAAATGTGGTATATTTTATATATGAATAAGGATGTTATTTATGTAGAACCCGAGGATGATATTACTGATATTATTCTCAAAATCGAAAAATCAAAAGAAAAAATCGTTGCTTTAGTACCGCCTAAGAAAGCTGGGGTGTTTCGTAGTGTAGTTAATATAAAGTTGATTGCTAAGTCGGGAGTAACATCTGGTAAAAAGGTTGTACTAGTTACGGCCGATCCTTCGATTATGCGTTTGGCGGGAGCCGCAAAAATACCGGTGACTAAGAATTTACAAACTGCGCCGACTATTCCAGAAGTGGATACGGAAGCATCAGAAACTACGTCAAAAGAAGACCTAATTGAAGAATCTGATGGCACGGTCGAAACCGAAGAAGACGTAGAAGAATTGGAAGGTGGCGACAAGGATAAGGAAGAAGCGGAGTTTAAGGATGATGAAGAGGATGACGATGAGGATGAAGAAGACAAAAAACCAAAGGCTAAGGCAAAACCCGCCAAGAAAAACACTGGCAAAGGTAAAGGTGGTTTGATTGGCTGGATTCAAAACCATAAGAAACTATCTATTGCGTGTGGAATTGGCATTGTTCTACTAATTTTATTCTTGGTTTGGGCTTTCGTGATTGCACCGGCAGTGACTGTGACGGTCGGGGTCCGAACTGATCAGAAACCGTTCTCACAAAATGCAACATTTGTCAGTGCACAAAGCGAAGAGAAGGCGGAGGACGGAGTATTTTATCTTGAAGAGAAGAAGGTTGAGTCCATACAAGAAGTGGAGTTTGAGGCGACCGGTGAAAGAAACAAAGGACAGAAAGCAAAAGGTGAAATAAAAGTTTATGCTTATTTCCCGCTCAATATTAAGGCATCCACCCAAATTGCCGAAGGTGAAACGTTTACAATTTCTGGTTTGACTTATAGAGCAACTAAGAGTGAGACTTTGAGCTACAATGGCGAAGGTAAGGCTCAGTGTGGTAACAAGGATAACTCCGAAGGACTGGTAGATTATGGTTGCAGAATAAATGGAACTGTTTCCGTAGAGGCAAGTGAGCCTGGTACTAAGTATAACATTGCGGCATCTAGCACAGGCTGGGACACCAACGCAAGGGTGATTGCATACTCTGATAGTGCAATGACCGGTGGTACTGACGATATTATTACTGTAGTGCAGCAGGCGGACATTCTGAAAGCCAAAGAGTCGCTGGCTTCTAGCAATGAGAAGGAAAACAAGGAGAAGCTACTGGAAGAGGCGCGAAAGGACGCATTGGTGATCGAATCAAGTTTCACTCAGTCCACCGGCGAGGCGATTTCGACACCTGGTGAAGGCGAAGAAGTGAAAAAGGGCGAAAAGGCCAAGTTGAAGGCGGTTACTACGGCCACACTTTACGTGATCGATAAAACCAAAGTAGAGGAGTTTATCAGGAAGAAGACTGAGATTGATAGCAACCAGAAGATTTACGAGATCAAGGATCCATTTGTAGACAACTTTAGTAAATCCAGTAGCGGTTATATCGGTAAACTGAAGGCCACCTGCTTGATTGGTCCAGAACTAAGTGTTAGCAGTATTGTCGAAATGATTGCAGGGAAGGGAATTGGCGACGCACAACATTTGCTGAAGGATATTAACGGAGTAACCGAAGTCAAAATTAATGGTTCTTATCCATGGGTGATGTCAGTACCTGGCGATTCAAATAGAATTACTGTTAATCTAGACATCAAAGACCAGAGTGGTAATAAGGTCGAGCAGAGTAATAAAACAGAAACAGACGATAAGGCTGAGCAAAGCGACGAGAACAAGTAATGAAATTAATTGGGCTCGATGTAGGTGAAAAGCGCATTGGGGTGGCGAAAGCTGACTCAGATACGCGGATTGCGGTGCCGGTAGGTTTTATAGAGGTCAACGGTCTAGAATTCCAGGAAATTGCTCAAGTGGCCCGCATGAATAATACGAATCTTTTCGTAATTGGTTTGCCACGCAGTAACGAAGGTAATGAAACTCAACAATCGTTCTATGTGAGGAATTTTGCCAATGAGTTAGTTAAGAGGATTCCAGAAGCCAGGATTAAGTTTCAGGATGAATCCCTAACATCGGTGATAGCTGAAGAAAGGCTAAAGTCACGTAAGAAAAAGTATGAGAAAGGTGACATTGACGCTGAGGCAGCTTCGATCATCCTGCAGGATTCCCTAGAAAGCCTCGCGAACGGCGTGATGCCCGAAGCGAAAACACCACAGGAACCGCCAAATGTCAGAGACATAGCAAGAAAACAATCAGAAAAAGCAATGTTAAATACAATGAAAGTAAAACACAAGATGAAAACTTCGACAAAATGGATTTCAGTCATAATCGTGCTGGTGGTTTTAGGCCTAATTGGTACTGGGGTAGCGTTAATCATCAAAGAACAAAGACATCAAGAGTATCTTCAGTGGTTGGCTGAGCAAGAGGCACAAATGGAAGCCGATGTATTCACTTTTATGATTCGTCCAGGTGAGACAATTTATGAAGTACGGGATAATCTGATAGAGGTGGGATATACTAAGGCGGAAGTAGATGAGGCGCTGAATACGAATTACAATTTCAGTTTTTTACAGGGGAGACCTTCAGGCGCTACCCTAGAGGGGTATCTCTTCGGTGAAACTCATGAATTTTATAAGTCCGCCACTGCTAAAGAGGTAATTGAGACTTTCTTGGAGGGGATGGGCGAAGTGATTACCAAAAATGATTTAGAGAAGAAGTATCAAGCACAGGGATTATCTCTCTATGAAGGTATAACTTTAGCCTCGGTGGTACAAAAAGAGGCCGCGTCTCCTGAGCAGCCAACGGTAGCACAGGTGTTTTTGTCACGTTTGTCACTCGGAATACCCCTTGGTAGCGACGTAACGGTATCTTACGCACTAGACACCATCGATCCCGATAGACAGACCTACCAAGATAATCAAGTAGCTCTAACAGTCGATTCGTGCTACAATACTAGGGTAAATGCAGGTCTTCCTTGCGGTCCGATCTCTAATCCAGGGCTTTCTGCACTCCTAGCGGTCGCAAATCCTAGTGATAGTTCTTATCTCTATTTCTTGACAGGAGACGATGGTGTGATGTATTATAGTTATACAGAGTCTGAGCATAATCAGAATATCGCCAGTCATTGCCAGGAGCTCTGCAACGTATCATTATGACAGCGAAGAAGAAAAAACGAGATTTTAGTTTGGTAAAGAAGATTTTACCCTATTTTCTGGTAGGGACGGTAACGCTTTTGGTGGCATTTTTGGGTTCTCTAGATAAACAAAGCAACGAGACTAGCTTAAGCTTGGATAATTTTGTTGCAAATGATTATAAGGTATCAGTGGATCAGATGTCTGAATTGTATGTAGTAGCGGATTTGTCGGATGCTTTAGGGCTCGCCAGTGCATCAGATGTGGCCTCTAACTATGTGATTACAACTACGATGTATGATTCAGGACAAACTTCGGCTAGCAAGTTGGAGAAACCCAATCTGACCAACATTAGTGCTTCACGTGGCGTAATCGAATATACGGTAAAAGAGGGAGAGACGATGGAGTCGATTGCGAGCGCGCGTGGGTTAACTACCGATCAAATCAGGTGGTCAAATGGATTGAAAACCACTGATGTTGCTGTTGATACGGTGCTATATTTACCGAGCACGCCTGGTATTGTGTATACGGTAAAATCTGGCGATACGCTTGAGTCAATAGTCGAGAAGTATGGTTCCACCAATGAAGAGATCATTGCTTTAAATGATTTGGAGGTCTCTGGTGTGACGGAAGGCGCCAGGATAGTGATTAAGGATGGATCTTTACCAGAAACAGAACGTCCAGAATATGTGGCGCCGGTAGTAAGACCGACTTACACTACGACATATACCTATACTTATTCGTATCTGGGTAGTACTTCGGAACGACAGAATATGCGCTCGGAGGGCTATCTATACATCGGTGGTGGGCAATGTGTGGATTACGCTCTCTATAAGAGGCCGGATTTGAAAGCGCTATATGGCTGGTCGCTGGGTAATGCAAACACTTGGGCTGCCAGAGCGACGCAATCTGTGGTGGATCGCACACCATCGGCGGGTGCCATTTTCCAGACCGCCGCTGGCTACTTCGGTCACGTGGGTTACGTGGAATCAGTCAATGGTGATGGTTCAATAGAGGTGACTGAGATGAATTACGGGTATATCCCTTATCGTGTGGTACGTTCAACGATCCCGGCCAGTGCGGTAGGTAACTTCTTCTACATCCATTAGATTAGGTGTTGATTTGCTTAATGATTAATTGGGTCGAGCATCCATTAGGTTAAACTGCTTAAATATGTTATAATTATGCTATGTTTGTAGATGTTGCAAAAGTGAGTTTGAAGGCTGGTAAAGGCGGTGATGGAGCCGTATCTTTTCGCCGTGAGATTTATATTCCGAAAGGTGGTCCAGATGGAGGCGACGGCGGAAAAGGTGGAGATATTGTTTTTCGAGCTGATAGGGATACGGATACATTGGTGGATTTTCGCTTTACGCCGATTTTGACTGCTGAGGATGGTCGTAATGGTTCTGGAACGCGGTCGGCGGGGCGTAGCGGTAAGGATTTAGTGGTAGAGGTACCGATTGGGACTGTAGTGAGGCGAGATGGTGAAGTAATAGCCGATTTAACTACTGATGGTCAGACTGCAGTCATTGCCAAGGGCGGGTCTGGCGGGTTCGGCAACGCGCATTTTAAAAGCTCAACACGTCAGGCTCCTATTATTGCTGAAGTGGGTGAACCCGGTGAGGAATTTGAGGCTGAATTAGAACTAAAATCTATGGCAGACGTGGGATTGGTGGGACTACCTAATGCTGGAAAATCCACTTTTCTGTCGGTGGTATCAAATGCGAAACCTGAGATTGCGGACTATCCGTTTACTACAATCACGCCTAATCTAGGGGTAGCAACGATTGATAAACATGATTTATTGATTGCGGATATACCTGGATTAATTGAAGGAGCTTCTGAAGGGAAGGGGTTAGGATACGATTTCTTAAGACACGTGGATCGCACTGCGGTGTTATTACATCTAGTCGATGTGTATAATGATGACGCTGGCAAGGCTTATCAGACGATTCGGAAGGAACTAGAGAAATATGAAGAACTAGGGACGCGACCGGAAATTGTGGCGTTAACTAAATGCGAAGGGGTGGATTCTGAAATTATCGAGATGCAAATGGCGTCCATTCTCTCTGTTAATCCAAATGCACGGATATTTACGATTTCTTCTGCAGCGCATCAGGGACTAACAGAATTACTGAGGGAGCTCTATGCTGAGGTATCTAAATCCCACTCATCCGAGGAGTTCCGGAGCCTGGCAAGGCGAGGGTTAGCGCGCGAGCCCCGTGGCGATGGAAGCGAGCGACGCTCCCCGAGGGGAGTAGGCTTAGATAACCCAGAATTGGAAATCCCGACAATTACGCTGGGCAAGGATGCGTTGAAGACGGCGTGGAAGGTTGAGAAGACCGATGATGATAAGTTTGTCGTGACGGGCGAAAAGATTGAGAAATTTGCTAGGCGGACGGATTTGAATAATTATGCTAGCGTGAATCGTTTGCGTGATATCATGAAGAAAATGGGTATTCGCGGAGAACTAACGACTTTGGGTGCGAAACCGGACTCGATTATTTCGATTGCGGGCAAAGAGTTTACCCTAGTCGAGGATTGGTAGATTTGTTATTCTAGGCACCAAGAAACCGGCCTTGCGACCGGTTTCGCGCTGATGCGCGCCCACCCTTGGGGCACATTGTTTTGTTTTAATCCGCTGTTTGTTTTATGTAGTCTCCACACTCCACTTAACTTTGTCAGTGGAACCCCTGTGAAGCGTATCAGCTTACTCTCATAATAAAGCATAAGCGTGGATTTGTCAAGGCTTTTTTGACGAAAAATGGTATAATTTAGATATGATAAAGTTTACAATTATTACATTGTTTCAAGAGGCCATCGAGCCATATCTTAAGTCTTCGATGATGTGGAAGGCTACAGAGAAGGGATTGGCAGAGTTTGATTTTGTGAATTTGCGTGAATTTGGTTTAGGGCCACATAAGTCGGTGGATGATACACCTTATGGAGGGGGGGACGGAATGTTACTCCGATGTGAGCCGGTTTTTGCCGCGATTGAATCCGTGAAGGCAAAAGATCCAGATACGAAAGTGATCCTTCCTACCCCTGTAGGTGAATTGTGGACACAGAAGATGGCAAGGGAGTTCGCATTTCATTCGGGATTACGTCCAGCCAGCCATTACATCATTCTATGTCCTCACTACGAGGGGTATGATGAGAGGATATTGTCGATTGTGGATTATAAAGTTTCGTTAGGAAAGTACGTGTTAACGGGTGGGGAATTGCCGGCACTCATTATGATTGACTCTATTGTGCGATTAATTCCAGGTGTGTTAGGCGGGGAACAATCGGCAGAAATTGAGTCTTTTTCAGAGGGGGATAATTTGGAATATCCGCAATACACGCGGCCGGAAGATTTTCGGGGGATGAAAGTGCCAGAGGTGTTGCTTTCTGGCAATCATGGGGAGATTGCTAGGTGGCGTGAGAAACATTCGGGTAGAGTTGAAATAAAATGACATGAAAAAGTACCGCCTAAGAGCGGCACTTTTTGTTCTACTATTGGGTATTAGGTTGGAAGGACTTTAGAGTTACCACCCACCCGCGTCGCCCCGGTTACTGTGGTGTAAACCTTGGCATTGTTGTACACCTTAACGTTGTCAGTGACAAAAGCTTCGGTATAAACCCGCGCTTTGCCGCCGACTTCGGCATTACCACAAATTTCGGCGTTGCCAAAAACCCTAGCGTCTTCAGATACCATGGCATAGCCATGAATCTTGACAGTCGCATATTCCTTGCGACCGCCACAAAGCATCGTGTAATCAGTGCAGCCATCCAGTCTGGCTTTCCCAAAAACACAGGCGTTTTCGGAGATTTCGGCGTTGTAGGCGTTAGCATAGTTCAGGACCTTAGCATAGTCCCGTACGCTGCTATTGCAGATGATGCCATGATTAGCGACGATGGCGTGGTCGGAGATGCGTCCATTAAAAACGACTGCAAAGTCCTGGACCCTAGCATCACCCGTCACTTCGGAGTTGCCACACACCGTAGCGAGGCCAGTCACTATGGCGCGATCTCGAACCTTAGCATCGTCTAGAATTTTGCCTTCGCCGAAGACGACGGCGTCATCATAGACCCAGCAAGCGCCTTCGTGAGATAAGTTTCCTTCGTAGGCTATCCAACCGCCGTATTGGCCGGCTTTGACATCGCCAAAATCTCTTAATGCGACGATGCGATACACTTTGAAATTGCCTTTGTCATATTTAATCTTGGTACTGTTTTCCTTTAACACCTTGTACTTCTTCTGCATAGAAACCTCCCTTGACATAGTAGATTTGAAACGTTCTTACCCCTAACGCATTTGCATAGTGATATCTGTTTAATTATATCATACATTTTGTTATTTGTCAATCACTGTATCACTATCATGAGAATGTCATTAGGCGCATATTCCGTTATGCTTTTTGAGGAATAGGGAAGGTTTGATATAATGAAGGTATGGATTTATCGGATTCCGTAGAGGTATTGAAGGGTGTAGGGCCCAAGACGGCGGTGATTTTGAATAAATACGGAATTCGCACGGTGAGAGATTTGTTGTACACTTTGCCGAGGGATTATGAAAACTATGAGGCGCCCACTTCAATCGCTGAAATGCGACCAGGTAAGGTGGTGATTAAGGGTAAGATTGACTCTCTGTCTTCGCGGCGAGCCAAAAAACGTAATCTTTCAATTACAGAGGGAGTGATTCGTGACACGACTGGCGCCGTGAAAGTGGTTTGGTTTAATCAATCTTACCGGGTGAGGCAGTTTTCACCCGAGAAAGAATACTATTTCACTGGTAACTATGAGTTCAAAAACGGACGTTACAGCCTCATATCGCCATCAGCCGCTGAGGTATCTGGGGTGGATCCCATTTCAGGTCTTAGCCCTATTTATGTAGCTCACGGGGGGTTGAAATCGAACGATTTTAAGCGTATCATCAGTAAATCGCGAGATATATTTATCTCTATCCCTGATCTATTACCGTCGGTGCGGCATGGGACGCGAGCGAAAGCATTGTTCTATGCACATTTTCCCAATTCAGAAAAATCGATCGGTGGTGCAAGAAATTATTTGGCTTATGAAGAGTTATTTGAATTGATCTTGGCATCTCAATTAAACCGGCGCGAAAATGACAAATTGCAAGCAGAGCCGATTGCATTTCGTGTAAACAAGATTCGGGAGCTGGTAGAGAGTCTGCCGTTTAAGCTCACGATGGCGCAACGACGAGCGGCTTGGGATATTTTTCAAGATATGGGTAAGGCTACGCCGATGAATCGGCTCCTGCAGGGTGATGTGGGCTCGGGTAAAACTATCGTGGCGGGGATGAGCGCCTATGAAGCCTTTCTAGGCGGCGTGCAAGTAGCAATACTGGCACCGACAGCAATTCTGGCTTCTCAGCATTATGAGGGTCTAAAAGCGATTCTGGAACCATTGGGGGTTAAAATAGCGCTTTTGACTGGTGCGACTAAGAAGAAGCCAGAACTGAAAAAACAGATTCGTGAGGGTGTTATTAATCTAGTGATTGGTACACATGCTTTACTGACCGATGATACGGATTTTATGAAGCTCGGCCTGGTGATTATTGATGAGCAGCACCGCTTCGGTGTAGAACAGAGACAGAAGCTAATGTTAAAATCACCAGCTGGGTTGGCGCCACATCTTTTGGCGATGACGGCGACCCCTATTCCGCGCTCTTTGCAGTTGACGGTGTTTGGGGATTTGGATGTATCAATTCTAGATGAGCTACCCGCAGGACGTCAGCCTATCACAACGGCGATTATTACGGAGGTAGAAACTAAGGAAAAGCTTTATCCTCACATGGAAAAGATTCTACAGTCGGCGCCCGACCAGAAAAAACATGGTATTAAGGCACATGGGCAACAAATTTATTGGATTTGCAAGGCGATTGATGACGTGGATGGCAAGACAGCGGGTGATTCGAGCGACAAGCTAGATATTACTTCGGTAAAAAAGCGTTGTAGGAGACTTAGGGAAGTTTTTCCGAATGCGAGAGTGGAATTCTTGCACGGAAAGCTGAAGCCATCTGAAAAGGATGTGGTGATGGAGCAGTTCGCTGCAGGTGAGATTGATATTTTGGTATCTACTACAGTGGTAGAAGTGGGGGTAGACGTGCCGAATGCAACTCTTATGGTAATCGAAAATGCAGAGTCGTACGGCCTAGCGCAGTTACATCAGCTGAGAGGTAGAGTAGGAAGAGGTGCTTCGGCAGCTTATTGCTATCTGTTGACCTCTGGTGACATGAGACCATCGAGGAGGCTAACTGAACTGGTGAAGTCCAACGACGGGTTTCATTTGGCAGAGGTGGATTTGAAATTACGTGGTCCAGGCGAGATTTACGGGGCTCTACAACATGGCGCATTGGATCTTCGGATAGCATCCCTATCGGATACCAAGTTGATTAGTCGCGCCCGCAAGGATGTTGGAATCTTCTTGCAAAACCCCGAAAATATGGTAAAATATAGAGAGTTGATGGGTGGGATCGCTAAATATCAACAAATTACTACACTGAATTAAAATGAACGAAGTTAGAGTTACAGCGGGTTCTTATAAGGGCCGCAAAATCACCACCCCTGGTGGCAAAACCCATCCGATGGGAGAAAGGGAACGGATTGCCCTGTTTAATATGATAGTGGAATACGTGCCCGGTTCCAGAGTGTTGGATGCTTATGCTGGAAGTGGGGTATTGGGGGTAGAGGCATTGTCGCGAGGAGCCTCTGAGGTGGAATTTCTTGAGAAAAGCCCTACCGTAGTGAAGACTATCCGTGAAAACTTGCGTGGTTTAGGCCTGAAGGCACGGATTTTTACTGGCGATGCGATTGATTTCACGACCAATGATGGGTTTGACTTGATTTTGGCTGATCCGCCATATGATGATTTTGATATGGCCGGGGTGGAGTATTTGGCGGGATTTCTGAAAAACGGGGGAATTCTAGCCTTGTCACACCCTGATACAACACCGGAGATTGCGGAATTAAAACTGATTAAGACGCGCAAATACGCTGCGGCGCATATTTCCGTTTATGCTAAAATATAAGCTTGCTTTTTTAGCAAAAGTGTGATATAATGGAGGCATAAGGAGTTTATTATGTATTATCAAGAAGAAATTGAGAGAAAGGAACGCCGTAAAATCATTATAGTTGCTACTATAGCTGTGGTTATTATTTTGGCGCTGATTGCAGCAATTATTGTCGTAGCGACCAAGAAGACTGCTAGGAACGTAGCTGAAAAGGCTGGTGAGCCAATCGCGGTGACTACTAGTAATGGAAGCGAGCAGTCTAATACCAATAAGATTAATGATTCTGCTAATACTTCTAGTTCGTCCGACAAGACTTCTTCAACCACTTCGACTAGTACAACTACTGGAAAGAGCTCAGATAGTACTCAGAAATCCACCAGCAAGAGCTCAACTACTTCTAGTAGCTCAAGCAATACTGCTTCTGCCGGTAACACTTCTAATATTCCAACAACTGGTCCAGAAGATGCATTGCCATTAGCTTTGGTACTTGGTACTTTGACTACTTACGGACTTTCATCGGTGCTAGTGAAGCGCGAAGCGTAATTAGTACTATTTAAAGTGAAATACGATTAAAGCGAGATGCGGGGATCTCGCTTTTTGGTGGTATGTAGTGATTTGATGATGTATGGGTGGTTTTAATGATGTGCGACAAGATGTAGGGCAGAGTCTCGCTTTTTGGTGGTCATTATGATATAATTGGAACACGCCCGAGTGGTGAAATTGGTATACACGTATGCCTTAGGAGCATATGCCATTTGGTGTGCAGGTTCAAGTCCTGTCTCGGGCACCAACATACTTGATTCTTGGATCTTACCGCCTGAAAGGCGGACTTTTTTATTCGCCGAGCGCAGCTCGGAACAAAGGCGAAAATGGGCTTGCGGTGCGGGGGTCGCAAGCCCATTTTCGCCATTATCCCAAGCTTCGCTTAGCAATAAAAAAACGCGCTTTCGCGCGAAGATCCTAATTTTTGTTCCGTAATGGTGCGATTATATGATATCGCTAGAACCTATTTTAGCGCAAATAATAAATAAGAATTCAGCAAAGGGAGCTTTTAGCGGGCTGAAGGGGGCAGCCCGCGTAAAAGCTCTCTTGCGACAAAGTCGCTTTCGGCGAGGCGGGCGCCGGCGTCCCGCCGGAAAAGCCACATCAAAAATGATGAAATTGATATCAGTTGATTGATGGCGGCAGTTGTATTGTGTAGCAATGCAATGTGTGCTATAATGAAATCACAGAGATTTACTGCCGAAACGCGGTGCCCTGTGCATTCCTTCCTGGACAAGCTCCTGGATAGGTGGTGAATCGCAAATAAAGTCCCTCGGGACTTTTTTGTTAATTAATAAGTTCAATGTTGTCAATCAGATTCCTGATTACTTTAATGTAATCGTGTTTCAATCTTTTTGCCTTATCATATTTTGCATTTATGGCTCCGGCTACCATATCGGCTAACTGAATCAAGACATCATTTCTAGAATCAACTAGACGAAAATTAACCATTCGGCGATTATTGTTATTTATGGTTTTGCGAATATCGGCCGTAGATTTCTTACGAAAAATTTTGTTACCACTACCATCAAGGCAAACTCGTGCTAATTTCATATCTTTATAATCATCTAACACCTTTTTTATAACATAACCATAAAACGATTCGCTTTTCTTTAAAACAGGTTCAATTATTTTACTTTTATCTACAACAAGAGCACGTATTATGAATTCGTGTTTCTTAATGGTGCTAAAAAACAATTTCTTTTGCTCATTGTCCGCACGATGGAATTTGAATTCTCTTTCTTGTTTCCAACCAATTTGTTCTTTTAGCATTTTAATGTTAGCGCTGGTGTATTCGGCACTAATCTTACTATTAAAGATAACGCAGGCTATCACAAAATAACGGCTAGAGCCTCTATTTAACTTAAAGCCCGGATCTCCAGAATCATCAACAAAGATTAATTGTTCGTATTTTGACATATTCTTTCATTATATGTTATAAGGGATAAAATAGATAGGACTTTTAAAGAACTAAAAGGTAGTTAACTACCACCTTTTTCATCTTGAAAAGCTCTACTTGACAATTTTTATTTAATATGATATAATGAACTACACTAATTATGGAAAGGGGGTAGGCTATAATTACCATGTACATTTCAATAAAGGATGCTAGAGACATTCTAGAGAAGAAGGCATACGATTGGGCTATAGGAGAGCAGAAAAGAATGGGCTGTATGGCAGAACCGGTTTCGCTTGAATTCGAATCGGATTTTCTGACAGTCGATAGAGATGGTTGTATTATCTCACTTTTCTATGACCAGAAGAGTAACAAGGCGATGCTAAGGCGCGATTGGCTTGACGATATGGGAATAAAATATAACATTCTCGTAAACTTGGATGAAATAAAGAAAACTGCGCCATTGTCCGTTGCGCATATGTTGGAAAATGGAATAAAAGTATACCGTTATTATGACGGACCAACTGGAGGCGTAACAAGGAAGATAAATAAAGAATGGAGATAGCAAAAAAGGGACTCATTTAGAGCCCCTCTTTTTATCTATATTACTGCGCCGCAGATTTTCGCCAATTATCAGGCTCATTGCCCCTTGCTTCTTCCGGTGTACTATGTACGAAACCTTGAGAATCTATGTATGATTGTTCGGTTGGCTTTTGGCTGAAATGTTCAGCCGTCACTCTACTAGCACCCAAAGACTGGCTTCCAAGTTTCTGTGCACTCATTCGGGGTGTAGCGTTGTCATCTAGTTCAGACAAAAGCTTATCCAGAAGTGTTTTTACTTCTTCAATTCGAGCTCTGATTTTTTCATTATCAGGTTTTCTTTCCTGTTCTGATTCAAGTTGCCCTAGTTCTTCAACTGATTGATCAAAGTATTCCTCCCTAACTTCGTCTACCGGCGTTTTATTAATGTTTTCCATTGTATTAT
The DNA here is from genome assembly GCA_017514765.1 of Candidatus Saccharimonadota bacterium. Classification (GTDB taxonomy): domain Bacteria; phylum Patescibacteriota; class Saccharimonadia; order Saccharimonadales; family Saccharimonadaceae; genus Nanosyncoccus. The sequence goes on from JAFWIU010000010.1 coordinate 72,000, forward strand.
CTCCTTTTATTTTCTACATTATATCACATTTAAAACAAGAGGACTATCCTTGATTTCTTGAAGAAAATGATGCCGTATCTTGACAAATTATAGTGTTTGTGCTATAATTAAAGTGTTGAGCGAGGAAGCTCAAGTCTAGCACCAAGGAGGTGAGTACATTGAAAATTTTAAGAAAGGAGAATTGTTATTATCTTGGGTTTTGCCCCTTATTCCCTATCTCATTTTAGGCTACGCCTGAAATTTTACATAGATTCACTTCGAACATAGTTTATGGAGGAAAAACACTTGAAAAAACCATCAAACGAAGTATTGAAAATCGAAGGTAGCACAAATAACGTTATTATGGAGGTAGAAAACATGGAAAAAACTCAGAAGTCCCTATTTATCGACATTATGACTCTGCGCGTTTGGATGCTTTATGCAGCTATTCTTGGCTCATCACCGACAATGAGTCGCGAAGAACTCTTTTCCGGTGATAAACCAGCTGTCAGCAGCGATGAGTTTGAAAAACTGATAGCGATTATAAACACTTTACCGAAGAATGCACGAGTCGTATTGATCTTGCGTTTTGGTCTTATGGATGGGAAGACTAGAAGTCTCGAAGACGTTGGCAAGGAGCTTAATATTACTCGTGAACGCGCTAGGCAGCTCGAGGCGAAAGCCCTGAGGATAATGCGAAGCCCCAGTCAGTTATGCAAACTTCCGGCACTCTTCGGATTTGTTCCCCCAGTGGAACCAAAATCTGGCATTGAAGATGTCAATGCCGATACCGATATCATCAATCTGGGCCTTAGCATTAGGACATACAACTGCCTGAAACAATTCGCTCACATTGACACAGTTGGGGAAATCCTTGATTACCCAAAGGAGGATTGGCCGAAAATTAAGAATCTTGGTCACAAAGCTACTTTGGAAATTCAGGAAAGAATGCGCACTGTTGGCTACCCGGAGTTCAGTGTTGAATAATCAGGAGTAGTATATTGACCTGCTCGTTAACCCGTTTACTCTTCCTTTCTTAAAATAATTGCTCTTATGATTTTAAGAGCAAAAAGTCCCCGGCAGCCAGTCGGGGCTTTTTGCTATGGCAAGAGAAAATGTTTTTATTTTCTGGCGGGGCGGGCGGGGGCGCCCCGCCAGAAAGCGACTTCGGATTCAAGGATTTTCGCAGGCTGGGCGGGGGGCAGCCTGCGAAAATCCGATCTATTTATCATAAGTAGTAAAATAAGTTCGAGCGGAATTATAAAACCGCACCAAAACTGCACAATTTTCAGTTAGTTCGCCCGCAGGGCGATTTTTTATTCTGGTTTTTAAGTTTGACTTAAAAGAATGGTGGTAAAATCAAAATATAAACATTTAAATGGAGAACACTATGGAAAATGATATTACAAATGAGAAGAAAGATATGGCAAAGGACAAAATAATCCTGTTTGTGATCGGCGTGCTGGTCGGTGCGGTGATTTCGACAGCAGCGTTCTTTGTCTACGTTAAGACTTTAGGAACCAGTAGTACCACTGGTGGTTCATCGCAACAAATGCCAGGTGGGACACCACCAGAAATGCCAAGTGGCGATAACCCTGGAAATAGCCAGGGCGGTACACCGCCAGAAATGCCTTCTAATAATTCCAGCAATAATAACTGAAGACCAGGGAGGAGGGCATAATGAAAGATAAGCAGAATTTGACTTATACAGCTATAATCATGGCACTGGTAGTAACTCTTGGAGTGCTATGGTTCTTGATTGTTGATACAGTGAATACTGATTACGTCGCCAATAATGGTAATGTGCCAGTGATGAACAGTAGTGGCGGTAGTGGCGACTCTGCCTCATATTCCGCCGTCAAAGAGATCACGACGGACGAGACTATCAGTAGCGGGGATTATGGCTCTACTAATACCGACGAGAACGCCATTTCTGTCTCTGGTGACATTACCGCTACCTTATCAAATATCAGTGTGACTAAGTCCGGCGATTCCGACGGTGGTGACAGTACCAGTTTTTACGGCACCAATTCTGCTATTATCGCGAAAGACGGCGCTACTCTCAATATCAAAAACGCCACCATCACTACCGACGCCACCGGCGCCAATGGCGTGTTTAGCTATGGTGGTTCTGCGACCACTAATAATTCATCCTCTGATGGTACCACAGTGAATATTTCCGATTCCACCATTACCACGAAAAAAGACGGTTCCGGTGGTATTATGACTACTGGCGGTGGTATTATGAACGCCGAAAACCTCACTATTGCTACCGCCGGCACTTCTAGCGCCGCTATTCGCTCAGATCGTGGTGGTGGCACGGTCACAGTTAATAAAGGTGCCTACAAAACCACCGGCAAAGGCTCCCCAACCATCTACTCCACAGCCGACATCACTGTGAAAAATGCCACTCTCGTCTCTACAGCTTCTGAAGGGGTCGTAATTGAAGGCAAAAATAGCGTGACACTCGAAAGTGTCGATTTGACCGACACAAATAATACTTTAAACGGCCAATCCACCACTTATAAAAACATCTTCCTTTACCAGTCCATGTCTGGCGATGCGGCCTCTGGCGAAGCAGTCTTCTCTGCCAAAGATTCCACTATCACCACCAATCAAGGCGACAGTTTCTACGTTACCAATACAACTGCAACTATTAACCTTGAAAACAACAAAATCGTTAACAATGATTCCACTGGTAACTTCCTCCGTATCCAGGCTGATTCTTGGGGGAATTCTGGCAGCAACGGCGGCACAGTTACCTTGAACCTGACCAACCAATCCGCCAAAGGAAACATCTTGGTGGATTCTATCTCCACCCTTACTATGAATCTAAAGAGCGGTTCGTCGTTTAAAGGCACGATTAACGGTGATAATACTGGCGATATTTCACTTACTCTCGATAGCTCCAGCACTCTTACTCTTACTGTCGACACTTACGTAAAGTCCCTCACTAACGCCGATGCCACCAATAGCAATATCGACCTCAATGGCTACAAACTTTACGTAAACGGAGTGGAATTGAAATAGAGTAATTCAAAAATAGGTAATTAGACTCAGCTATAACTGACGTAGCCTATTTTCGTCCCCGCAGGAACTTGGGTTTCGCAATATTGAAGTTGATGGCGTTTTTCTGGAAGGTGGTGATGGCAAGGCGGATGGCGATAACCGAGGAGACGATTACCACACCGATGCCAATACAGAATTCTGGAATCGAAATGGTACCGAAGCCATTTCTGAGCATCAAGGCGATAGGAGCGGAGAATGGGAAATAGGTGAAGAACTGCACAATGAAGTTCGGCTCGGTGGCCATGAAGAGCGACATGAAGTAGAGTGGCAAGACCATTACGATGATAGCTGGGCCGATAAAGGACGAAGCGTCGCGGGCGGTGGAAACGAGGGAGCCCACAAAAGTACAGACACCAGCATAGAAAACTGACGAAGCAATAAACAGAATGATACTGAGCGTGATGGAAATTGGGTCGATTTCGATGCTTGATAATATGCCGCTGATAAAAGCGTTGTCGCAATTAGCGAAGATGAGAAGTAGAACCGGTACAACAAGCACTACAACTTGAATTAGACCAAGTACGAGCAAGGCAATGATTTTGCCGACAATGAGGTGCTTGGAGGAAATAGAAGTGAGAATCATCTCGCTGATGCGGTTTTCCTTCTCTTCAACTACGGTGAGGAGGAAGCGGTTGCCACAAAGCGCAATAAACATGAAGAAAACGATACCGATAAAGAACGGGATAATGGCTTTGCCGAGGGCGTTGGCGTCGCTGCCGTCCTTGGTGAGTTTATTGTCGACAATTTCGTAACCGTTGGTAAGAGCAATCACGTCAAGTGCGTCAACACGGCTGGCAGCGTCTTGGGTCATGATTGCGTTCAAGATACTGGCGTCGTTATTAAAGATTTCGAGACCCTCGGAAATGTGATAAAACTCAGCCTTTTTATTCTCGGCGAAGTCAGCGGGGATGTAGAAGTAGTAGTCTACCTCGCCGTTTTTGACCATTTCGATACCTTTATCCTTGTCGTCGTGTACGAGATAGGGAACCCGTTTAGATAAAACACCAGCGTCGTCGATAATGGCGATTTTGGAGTTTTCGTCGAAAGCGGGTTCTTCCTCAACGTGGGCGGAAGTAACGAAACTGACAAAGTAAATCAAGCCAATCATAAATGGAATAAGGAGGGTTGCGGCCCAGAAGGCAGGTTTCTTGAGTTGTCGCATGATTTCGAATTTGGCAACCCGCATAGTAAACTTATTCATAATCACCTCCGTAGACATCTACAAAGATTTGGTCGAGGCTTTTGCCGCCAAATTCTTGTTTAATTTCTTTAATGGTGCCGTAAGCGCGCGCGGTGCCGTCTTTAAGAAGTAAAGCGCGGTCGCAGAAGCGTTCCACTTCGTCCATGTAGTGCGTAATCATGATGATGGAGGCGCCTTTCTTGTGGTGTTCCTCGATGATTTCCATGAGGAGACGGCGGTTCATGGGGTCGAAGCCCTTGGTCGGCTCATCGAGAATGAGGAGTTTCGGATCATTCATAATCGTGATACCAAGTTGGATTTTTTGCTGCTGGCCGCCAGAGAGTTTTTCGATCTTCTCGGTCTCTTTATCCGCGAGCCCAACACGTTTTAAGTAGCGGCGGCTCCATTCGAGGGGATCCTTTATGCCCTTGAGCTCGCCGAAATAGAGCATCGTGTCAATTACGTTCTCCTTGCGGTAAAGGCCGCGCTCTTCGGGCAGGTAGCCGACGGTAACTTTGGTGTTTTCTGGATTGTATTTGGCACCGTCGATCAAGAGTTCGCCACCAGTTGGCGTATAGAAGCCAAGTAAAGCACGAATCGTGGTGGTTTTACCGGAACCATTGGCGCCGAGTAGGCCGAAAATTTCGCCTTTTTTGACGGTAAACGACAGGTCCTTGATGACCGTTTTGCCATCAAAAGTCATTTTGAAATGGTTAACGTCTATCATGTTCTTCATAGGTCTATTATAACATGGTGGAGGAGGTGTGAAATGGAATAATTTCAAAATCGTAAAAAGCATAAAAACTATGTTATAATGGTGAAAGCATGGGTAAAATTACCAAATATTTAAATCAGCTCATCGTCGGAAATGTTTTTGATGACCCAGAGATTCTGGAGGCTTATGCTACCGATCGTTCAGCACTTAGGGTGAAACCGAAGTTCGTGGCTTTTCCGGAATCAACGGAAGATATTCGTAAATTAATGCGTTTTTTTAACCAAATAGCCGCAAAGGAAATACCAGTTTCACTGACTCCTAGGGGTTCTGGTTTGGATGAAGGTGGCGCAGATTTGTCGAGTGGGTTGGTGGTTTCTATGGAAAAACTTAACCATCTACTCGAAATAGACCCCCGCGACCGACTAGTGCGAGTGCAAGCCGGTATTACTCTGAAAGAGCTAAACACCGCTTTGTCCGTCTCTGGTTTAACTTTACCAATCGGAGGACATGACTATGAGACGATTGGTGGGTTGATTGCCAATTCGACGGCGGATTTATATCAGGATAAATATGGTGGTATCGGCAAATTTGTAGAACGAGTAGAAGTAGTCTTATCAAACGGAGAGTGTTTACAGACTGCTCGCTTTAAGAAATATGCATTGGCAAAGAAGACTGCCGAAAAATCCTTTGAAGGTAGTGTTTATCGTAAGATAGTTAAACTAATCAAGAACAACGAGAGATTGATTAATAGCTTGGATTTGAAGGAAGTCGGATTAGCTGGGTATCCAAATATCCAAAAAGTACAGCGTCGTGAAACGGTAGACTTGATGCCGCTTTTCTTAGGTTCACAGGGGACGTTAGGTATTATTTCTGAGGTAATATTGAGAGTGGTGCCACAGCGGACTAAACCTCTGAGATTCGCAGTAACTGCTAGAAATATCGATGCACTGACTTGCTTCTTGGATATGATATCGCCATTGAAGCCGCGCGAAATTAATTTATTTGATTTGAAGATTATACAAGAGGCACGCGAGTCGGGTAAGAATCTGGATGGTATCATCAGGAAAATAGACAATGGTTACGTGGCATATGTTACGTTTGATGAATACAAGAAAATCATCGCACGCAGGCTCAACCGAATCAAAGAGAAGGCGCCACGGACTGTAAGAATAATGTTCGATACACCAGAGAATGAATTAGCTTTAAATGAGCTCGAAAACTCGTTAGCGACTTATTTAAATCGTCCCAAAAATGGCGAGCGGGTGCCGATTTTGACCGATTTCTATTTACCTAGCATTAATTTAGCAAGCTTCTTGAATGATCTTAAAGTGTTGGAAGACAAATTGGGGTTGAATTTGGAATTGTTTGGATCCTATAGCTCAGAGATTTATAGCTTAAGGCCAAAATTTGACTGTACAAAAGAGGGATATAACAAAAAGTTGGCGACTTTCCTAAGAGCTGGAGCATACGTGATAGAGAGACAAGATGGAGTGTTAACTGGTGGTACACCGGAAGGAAGGCTAAAGGCGGTGGTGGTTAATCCTGCGATGTCGGATTCACAAAGAAAATTATACGAACGCATCAAAAAGATTTTCGATCCGAATAGCATCCTAAATCCCGATGTCAAATTAGGATCAACTTCCAAGTTTTCTTTGACGCATTTGCGTGACACCGAGCTGAAGAAAATTTCAGTGTAGTGTGTCTTAGGTTGAAGTATGTTATAATATGTTTAATATAGAGGAGTTTTTATGAAGACAAAATATAAAAAGCTTTCGGATTCCAGGGTAGAACTAACGGTAATTCTGGATGCTGAAGATTTGAAAAAAGCCAAAGAAAAGGCTCTGGCTAAGTTAGCGAAGGAAGTAAAAGTCGAGGGATTTCGCAAAGGAAAAGTACCAACAGAGGTTGCCAAGAAGTTTATACCCGAAAACGACCTGAACGCAGAAACAATTGACTATGCGGTACGTTCTACCGTGGTGCAAGCCTTCCAGAAGGAAGAAAAGTCGCCTTTGGTCTTGCCTAGCGTAAGTGTTACAAAATACGTTCCAGACGAGACTGCCGAATATACTGCCACGGCGGATATTATCCCTGAGGTCAAGTTGGGTGACTACAAGAAACTGGATGTTAAAATGGGCGAAGTGAAAGTGACTGAGAAAGAAATCAAGGATATTTTGGATAATATTGCTACTTCGTTCGCCGAAAAGAAGGTGGCAAAGAAGGCCGCTGAAATGGGTGATGAGGTAATTATTGACTTCGTAGGCAAAAAGGACGACAAAGCCTTCAAGGGTGGCTCAGCAAAGGATTATAAATTAGTACTCGGTTCGAAGTCATTTATTCCGGGATTCGAGGAAGGAATTGTTGGTCATGGATCTGGCGATAAGTTCGATCTCAAACTAACTTTCCCGAAGGACTATGGCGTGGAAGACCTCGCCGGTGCAAAGACGGTTTTCGAAGTATTAGTGAAACAGGTTAATGAAATTAAGAAACCGGCAATCGATGATGATTTGGCGAAGAAGTGTGGACCATTCAAGAATGTAGACGAATTAAAAGCAGACATTAAGAAGAATCTAGAAGCTCAAAAGAAGCATACTGAAGAAGAGAAATATAAGGATGCGCTGGTACGCGAACTGGTCAAGGTCTCTAAGATTCCCGCTCCTGAAGTTTTGATCGACGACCAAGTACGCGTCATTCGTGACGATATGACTCGGAACGCTGCTTCGCAAGGAATGAGTTTTGAAGAATTCCTAAAGAAGAACAATGAGACTCCTGAAAACTGGGATAAAGAAGCACGCAAAATCGCTACAGAGCGCGTTAAAGCATCGTTAGCTCTGCAAAATGTAGCATTAGCGGAAAAAATCGATGTTCCGGATGAGCTCGTGGCAGCGAAAATCGCGGAACTCAAGGATGTTTATAAGAAATCTCCTGAGGCATTGAAACAATTAAAGCAACCAAACGTACGTTCCGACATTAAGAACCGGATGATTATTGAGGCGACGTTGGATTACTTAGTTAAAGTCAACAGTGAGCCAGATAGCAAGAAATAGGTTTACTTTTTGCCGCAGGCGTGATATAATGGTGGGAAGAGTTTCAGCTTGGTTTTGATTGCTGTAAGAAACCGAGCATAATATATAATCATAATAAGAGGAAATTTTAATGCCAACTATTAATCAGTTGATTCGTAAGCCTCGTAAGAAGGCTGCTAAGAAATCAAAATCTCCGGCGCTTGGTTCTATCATTAATACGTTGAAAACTAGGCGTTATGAGACTGCTGCGCCTCTGAAGCGCGGTGTATGTATAAAGGTAACCACTAAGACCCCAAAGAAGCCAAACTCCGCGATGCGAAAAGTCGCTCGTGTACGTCTTACGAATGGTCAAGAAGTATGGGCCTATATTGGCGGGGAGGGTCACAATTTGCAGGAACACGCCGTAGTATTAGTACGCGGTGGTCGTGTACCGGATCTTCCTGGTGTGCGTTATCACGTTGTACGTGGCACATTGGATCTGCAAGGCGTGCAAGGTCGCAAGCAGGGTCGCTCCAAATACGGTGCGAAGAAGGAGGGTAAGTAATTATGCCACGTAAGACTACTAAATCGTTAGTTCGCAAGACTAATCCAGATCGCAAATACCAATCAATCTTGGTACAGCGTTTGATTAATAAATCAATGCTAAATGGCAAGAAGCAAGTTGCAGAACGTGCTGTATATTCAGCAATTGAAGGTGCCGCTAAGAAACTGAAGTCAGAGAATCCAGTAGAAGTACTCGAAAAGGCGATTGCCAATGTGTCGCCGGATTTCGAAGTAAAATCACGCCGTGTAGGTGGTGCTAACTACCAGATTCCGTTTCCAATTGCGGGACATCGTCAGTTACACTTTGCCTTCTCATGGCTAGTACAATCAGCTCGCGCGCGTAAAGGTATGCCTTATGCAAAGCGCCTGGAAGCTGAAATTGTAGATGCTTATAACGAAACTGGCGCCGCCTTCAAGAAGAAGGAAGATTGCCATCGTATGGCAGAAGCGAACCGCGCATTTGCACACTTCGCAAGATAAAAAGACAGGTCCGACAAGGACCTGTTTTTTATCTCACACATTATACAATTGTGTGATATAATAGACATAAGTATATTAGGAGGTAAAATGGTAAAGGTTGCGATTAACGGTTTTGGTAGAATCGGTCGTAATGCACTTAAGATATTATTGGATCGCCGCGACGTGCAAGTTGTGGCAATTAATGACATTACAGATGCGAAGACTTTGGCGCATTTGTTGAAGCATGATTCGACTTATGGAACGTATGACAAAAACGTTTCGGCAAAAGATAATGCAATAGTGATAAATACGCGCGAGATTCCGGTTTATGCTGAAAAGGATCCGGCCAATTTACCTTGGAAAAAGCTGGGGGTTGATGTAGTAATTGAGTCGACAGGATTCTTTACTAACCCCGAAGATGCAAAAATACATCTTACAGCAGGAGCCAAAAAAGTAGTAATATCGGCTCCGGCGAAGGGTGAAGGCGCGAAAACCGTAGTACTTGGTGTAAATGAGGATGTAGTTGACGGTAAAGACAAGATTTTATCTAATGCTTCTTGTACGACCAACTGTATCGCGCCAATCATGAAAGTGCTCGAAGATACCTTCGGTGTAGATAAGGCCATGATGACGACAGTGCATTCCTATACAGGTTCACAGCGGATTTTGGATGCTCCGGCAAAGGATTTACGCGAGGCCCGCTCAGCAGCAGAAAATATTGTGCCAACTACCACAGGTGCTTCGAAAGCTGCAGCGCTGACTGTGCCGGCCCTGCAAGGAAGATTCAATGGCTTATCAATCCGGGTGCCAACACCAGTGGTTTCGCTTTCCGACATTACAGCGATTTTGAAACGTGATACTACTAAGGAAGAATTAGTCAAACTCTTCAAATCTACTGCCAAAGAACCCTATTATGAGGGTATTATCGGCGTAACCGAAGAAGAATTAGTTTCATCCGATTTTATCGGTGATCCACATTCTTGTATTGTAGATTTACCGCTAATTGATGTAGTAGGCGGTAACATGGTAAAGATTGTCGCTTGGTATGATAATGAGTGGGGGTATTCGAATCGGTTAGTAGAACTCGCAGTTGATTTTGGAAAAGGGGAATAATGGAAATCTATGTCGGTGCAGATTATCGAGGATTTGAAAAGAAGCAGGAACTGATAGAATTTTTGACGAGCCAAGGTCATCAAGTAGTAGATGCAGGTGCCTATACATACAACGAGGGTGATGATTTTAATGATCCAGCCATAGCGGTGGCAAAAGCAGTACGCGAAAACCGTGGTAGTAGAGGGATACTAATCTGCGATTCGGCGCACGGAGTGACGATGCAAGCAAATCGATTCAAGGGCATACGAGCAGCTCACTGTGATAGTGTAGAATCAGCTATACTAGCACGTGAGCACGATGATGCAAATGTATTATGCTTGTCGGCTCATTTTATGGATGAATCGAAGATGCATGAAATTATTAATAGTTTTTTGGAAACTAATTTCACCAACTTGGAGCGCCGAGTAAGGCGAATTAATCGTTTAGACGAAAGGGAAGACTATGATTAGAACCGTATCAATCGTACCAACGATACTCACGGACAATAAGCAGGATTACCGCGCGCAAGCTGAGCGAATCAACATTTTTACGAGACGGGTCCAAATTGATGTAACGGATGGAGTATTCACTCCCGCGCAAACGTTGGATATTACCAATATCTGGTGGCCGCGCAACTGGGAAGCGGATTTGCACCTAATGGCAGCGTATCCATCACAGCATATGGATACAATTCTGAAATTATCACCAGCGCTTTGTATCTTGCATGCGGAGGCATCGGAAGATTTATTGCCGAGTTTTCAGCAGCTTAAGGAAGCAGGGATTAAGACTGGCGTGGCGCTCTTGCCGTCAACTTTTCCTGGCAATGTACAACACTATATTCAAGCGGCAGATCACGTGCTGATATTTGCAGGACAGCTCGGAGTGCAGGGTTCACCGGCAGACTTGATGCAGATGGAAAAAATTCCGTTGGTGCGCAATATGAAGCCAGAGCTCGAGATTGCTTGGGATGGTGGCGCAAATATGACCAACGTGCGTGCACTCGCCCATGCGGATTTGGATGTAATTAATGTAGGTTCGGCGATTTCGCAGGCGCCTGACCCAGCACAAGCATTCCAAGATTTAGTGGCAGAAATTGACAAAAACGGAGTAGTACTCTAATGGCTCGCATCGTATCGATTGGCTCGGCGCTGCAGGATATTTATTTGATTGATCATGATGATCTAGTACCGACAGCGATTGGCGATGCGGCGATTTTTGGCAAAGTATTAGTAGGTTCCAAGGTTGACATAGATAGAATATCATATGAAATAGGTGGCGGTGGTGTAAACTCGGCAATTACTTTCGCACGACATGGCCACGAAGCTGTTTTTATTGGTAATATTTCCAGAGACCCAGCCGGTATGGCGATTGTGAAGGCCTTAAACCGGGAGGGAATTGATAGTAGTTATATGAATTTTCTGGAACGTAAATCGACTGGCACTTCGGTGATACTGCTGGACTCAAAATCTGGTGAGCGAACAATACTAACTTGCAGAGGTGCGTCGGAGCAGTTTGGAAATTTTGATGAGAAAGATTTAGACCTGATTCAGCCGGATTGGCTATATGTCACCACATTACGCGGAGATTTGGATACTTTGACCAGATTCTTCGTACGCGCAAAAAAGCTCGGCACGAAGATTATGTTTAATCCAGGTGTCCGAGAATTAGAACAAGCCGATACACTGTTGGGCTTATTAAAATATGTTGATATTCTTAATGTTAATAAAGATGAAGCTTCTAACTTGGTGCCAGGTAAGACTTTAACTGAACTATTAAGTCATCTGAGTAATTATGTCGAAACGGTAATTATTACTGACGGTATGATGGGTGGGATTGCAACTAACGGAGCCGAGACTTACCGATTTGGTATTTACGAAGATGTACGTGTAAAAGATGCCACTGGCGCGGGGGATGCTTTTGGTTCAGGTTTCTTGGCTCGTACCGCAGACGGACGCGATTTTAAGACTGCATTGGTATTTGCTTCGGCCAATTCGACATCAGTGATTACGAAACTAGGCGCGAATCGGGGGATTCTGGAGAGCAATACTAAGTTGCACATGATGCCGATTCAGAAAATCTAAAGGAGGAATATGCTAAAAACTGAAGCAGAACTACTGAAAAAATTGTCAATCGCAGATTTGGAACGCGCTAATGCTTATGCAAAAGATTTAGGACGGGGTCTACAAATCGTGCGTTCATTTCCGCAGGGCGTAACTATTTTTGGTTCAGCGAGACTGTCGCAAGATTCGAAATATTGCAAAATGGCTTTCGAATTAGGACATTTACTCGCTGAAAACGGGCATGCGGTGATTACGGGTGGTGGGCCTGGCATCATGGAAGCCGCTTCACACGGCGCTTATGAAATTGGTGGGCGTACCATTGGGCTAAACATTACCCTTGCGCACGAACAGCGACCAAACCCATATTTAACTGATTGTTTGACGTTTGAGTATTTTTTCGCTCGCAAGGTATCTCTCGCAATGTCGGCCAAAGTATTCGTGTTTTTCCCAGGTGGGTTTGGTACGATGGATGAGCTTTCGGAAGTATTATGTCTGATGCAGGAAAAGAAAATGCCTACGATGCCAGTGTTTCTAGTTGGTGAATCGTACTGGAAAGGCTTTGATAAAATGATTGGCAAAATGATAGCGCTAGGGCTGATTGCGTCTAAAGATACAGCAATTTTCCATATTACCGATCGGCTGCAGGATGTAGTGGATGCAGCAAATAAGATTGGGCATCCAAAAGTGTCTGAGAATTTCTATGATGGGTTTAGAGAAGCGAGCGCGATGAAGAGCGAGGCTCCGAGTTTTAAGGATTAGGCATCAGAACGGGTGGGCGAGGCCGAGACGGGAATTGGTGTCGGCAATGCGAATAAGTTCGTTATACTTTGCGATGCGTTCGCTGCGGGAGAGGGAGCCGGTTTTGATTTGGCCGGTGCCGAGACCGACGGCGAGGTGGGAAATTGTGACATCTTCGGTTTCACCGGAACGGTGTGACATAACAGTATTGAAACCAGCCCGTTTGGCGAGAAGAACAGCATCAATAGTCTCAGAGAGAGTACCGATTTGATTAGGCTTAATCAAAATAGCGTTGCCGCAATGTTCGGTGATGCCGCGCTCTAAGAGTTTAACGTTGGTAACGAAAAGGTCGTCGCCAACTAGCTGTACGCGGTCGCCGAGTCGTTTTGTTAAGATTTGCCAATTTGACCAATCACTTTCGGCGAGACCGTCTTCGATGGAAACCACTGGGTAATTATCAACAATCCAAGTGTACCAGTTAATCATATCATCGGCTGATTTCCAGTCACCGTTGGTTTTGAGTACGTAGTGATCTTTGTCGTAAAACTCGGAAGCGGCAATATCCATCGCGATAGCAATATCCTCACCGAATCTGTATCCAGCCTTGCCAACTGCGTACTTGATACATTCTAGTGGTTCATTGTTGCCGTCACGCACGCGAGGAGCATAGCCACCTTCGTCGCCAACTGTGGTAGGATAATCACGCTCCTTCAGTACGTCCTTCAGGGCATGGAAGACTTCGGCACCCATCCGCACGGCGTCAGCAATATTACCACTCGAGCGAGGGATAATCATATATTCTTGGAAATCCGTAGCCCAGGCGGCATGTTCGCCACCGTTTATGACGTTCATCATCGGCACAGGGATAGACATTTCATCTTCAGTGCCAGCGAGTTCGGCGACGTACTTATAAAATGGCATTTTGCGAGCACGAGCATTGGCTTTGGCATTAGCAAGTGAGACGGCAAGGATGGCGTTGGCGCCGAGACTAGATTTGTTGTCAGTGCCGTCGAGATCGAGCATGATTTGGTCAACATAGCGAGGCTCAGCGGAGTTACCGACGAGCACATCGGAGATTTTAGAATTGACGTTCCAGACGGCTTTCAATACACCTTTGCCGCCGAAGCGGGTTTTGTCCCCATCACGTAACTCTAGGGCTTCACCGGAACCGGTTGAAGCACCGGATGGTACGATGGCACGTCCTATACCACCATTTGTCAATTGCACTTCAGCTTCTACGGTGGGATTACCTCTTGAGTCTAAAACTTGTCTTGCTTTGATACTATTTATAATATATTCATCCATGTCATAATTATATACCAATTTTAAAAAACTTGTGTTAAAATGCTAATAAGAGTCATTAATATAAAAGGAGTTATTTATGAATAACAACCCAGGGGAAACCCCAAACCCCCTAAACGGTGGTTCAGTGAATAGTGCTGGACCAAGTGTTCCCCCGCAGGCGAGTGCGGGAGTTCAGGCTGACGGAACGGTACCGCCAGCGCCAACTATTACACCCGTAGCATCGCTTGATCCTACAGGGAGGCCGATGGCACAGAAAATCGAAGCTCCTGCACCACCAGCCAAAAAACTCAACAAAGGTTTAATTGCTGGAATAATTATTGGCTGTGTGCTGTTAATTGGTGGAATAGTTGCCGCAGTGTTGCTCATGGCGAATGCGAATAAAGGCGACGCGGTGGCTGCTGCGATGCAAAAAATCATGAGCGGGGAAGCGCCTAAAAATGTGGCGATTGACGGCACAATTAATATCCTACTAAACAATGAAGATACTCCAATCAAGCGGATTAATATTGATCTTGATTCCGACATTATGGTTGGTTCGATGATTAATACTTCTTCGGCTGTATTGACTTTCACCGATCAGAACAACAAGGACTATTCAGTAAAAGTCAATGAGATTTATCCGGCCAACGATGATTTGTATTTTGAGATTGAGGGCGCTAAAAACGCTATTAAAGAATCTGGTCTACTTAATATGATGAGTGGTGGCAGTACGGAAACTAAGTGCATTGGCGACAGTTCTGGCGATACCAAATGTGAGACACCTGTGGTGGTAGATTGCGGTGACGATGAAGACTGTCTGGAAGTCGAAACCACAGCCGAGTTAGACGAGGTTAGCTCACTGATCAATAACGCCTTGATTACTATCGTGGAGTCAATTGATGGGGTGTATCTCAAGATTTCAGCTGAGGAGTTGAATCTACTCAAAGAGCAATCCCTCAATAATAATAGTGAGATTAGCTGTATTACCGATTTAGTAAGTTCACTCAACAAAAATTCTATTAGCACAATTCAGCTCTACAATAAGCATCCATTTATCGCTTCGACTAGCGAAAAGATCCCGATTGCTAGCAAACAAAATCCGATTTATCAAATCTGGGTTGATGATGAGAGTTTCGCGGATTATGTTAATGATATGAAAGATACCGAGGTTGCTAGATCGTTGTATTCCTGTATGGATTGGGATGATAACGCCACCATCACGAAGGACGATGTAGCCAAGATTACGCGTCAAATGCCAAACATTTACGCCGAAGTAAACAATGAAAACAACTTTACACGTTTATATCTGGAGTCAGATATCAACGATGGCACTGCAACGGCTACGATTGATCTTGGTTTCAGTTATCCGACCAATATCAACGTTTCTGAGCCGGTCGAATATAAGGATTTTTCCGAGTTTATTCAGACCTTAATGACTACAATGTACTCTATAGAAGATTAGATACGCCGATTGTGGTACTAAAGTACTAGTATTGACAATTATCCATAAGTGTGATATAATATAGAGATGAACGAAGCGTTGAAACAAAAACTAAGTAAACTCCCGGTGGCTCCGGGGGTTTATTTTCATAAAAATGCCGCTGGAGAGATTATTTACGTAGGGAAGGCGGCGGTACTAAAAAACCGGGTGCGGCAGTATTTTCAAAATTCACGGAAAGATGCAAAAACCGAAGCCTTAGTGGCCGAAATTGATGATACGGATTGGATTACAGTAGACACCGAGATGGATGCCTTGTTCTTGGAATCCGAAATGATTAAGCGTTACATGCCGAAATGGAATATTCTACTACGTGACGACAAGACTGTATCATACGTACGTGTCTCAATGGGGGATGAGGTGCCCTACGTGTCATTTACACGCACACCGATGGATGATAAAGCGGTATATGTCGGGCCATTTTATGGTAAAACCGCCGTCGAAAAAGCGTTACGGATATTGCGTCGAGTATTCCCATATTACACCAAGCCATATTCGGGACATAAAACTTTAGATACGGACTTAGGTCTCACACCTGGCATCGAAATCGGTAAATGTACGCCGCGTGATTATAAACGCAATTTGCGTAAATTAATTCGTTATCTGGAAGGCGATCGAGAAAAACTAATTCGAGACTTAGAAAAGACTATGCAGGATGAAGCCAAGAAGGGGAATTATGAATTGGCGGCAGAAGCAAGAGATCAGCTATTTGGTCTGAAGGAATTAAAAAAGAAAATTGTATTTTCGGACAAAGAGTTTCTGGATATTTCTTCCGATCAGGCTTTGAAACAATTGCAGGATTTATTGGGTTTGGCTGAGCCACCGCGTCGAATCGAAGGGTACGATATCTCACATCAGTCGGGCGAGAATACGGTGGGAAGTATGGTAGTATTTATCAACGGCACTGCAGCGCGAGATGAATACCGTAAGTTCAAAATCCGCACTTCGCGTAACGACGACCTGAAAAGTATGAAGGAAATGATTTCACGCAGGCTGAAGCATAAAGAGTGGAATTTCCCGGATTTAATTATCTTAGATGGTGGCATGACACAAGTGAATGCTATATTGCCACTAGTAGAGCCGCATAATATTCCGGTGATTGGACGCGACAAGTCGGGCGATCATACGCGCAATGCGAAGATTAAGCTAGTAATTCCAAAGACCCCAAATCTCGACCAACATCTGGAATGTCTGGAATTACAAAAGAGCTCCCATATTGCGCGCTTGGTCGCCCGGATTGATGAGGAGGCGCATCGGTTTGCAATTACGTACCATTCTTTACTCAAAAGAAAAAGTATGCTAAAATAGACGCATAGAGGAGATATATATGCAGATTGGTAATTTCTTGGAAGTAGTAATATTTATCTCGGCGTTTTTGTCGATTGTGATGATTTTGTTGCAGACGCGTGGTGCATCGCTCGGAGCAGGTTTGGGCGGCTCTGGTGAATTGTATACCAAGCGACGTGGTCTAGAGAAGTCTATGTTTGTCACGACAATTGTGTTTGTGGTAATTTTCGTTTCATCAATTATAGGAATACTATTAATACCGGCATAATATGGGTAATACATTTAAAAAGCGTGGGCAAAAGTTTGTAAGGAAGTTTTCTCGTGTTACTGCTAAGGCAAGCGAGGAAGGTAAAGAACACATCAAGGAAAATTTCTTTGGACGCCTGCAAAACGTAGGGAACATTAAACTGTTGATTTTGGAGTGGTCTTTATTAATCGTGGCGTTGGTATTGCTGGCCGTCGCGCAGGCATTTTGGTTCGCAGATTCATATTCTGAGAATGTATTTTCAAACGGTGGAAGCTATATCGAAGCGACACTGGGTGACGTAAACTCTATGAATCCGCTTTTCGCCACCACAGATAGCGAGAAAGTGCTGAGTCGACTAATGTTTGGGACACTGGTGACAATTGATTATTCTGGACATCCAAATGTCGGACTAGCTAGTTCGGTGACGCCCAGTGAAGATGGTAAGACGTGGACAGTTAAACTGCGTGATGGTCTAACTTGGTCTGATGGTGAGCCAATCACCAACGACGACGTAATATATACCGTCGAGCTGATTCGTAACCCACGCGTGGATTCGGTATATGATACTAATCTTGCAAATGTGAAAGTATCCGTAAATGAAAACGGCGAGATTGTTTTCGATCTGCCATCGGCTTATGCAGATTTCATTTCGGCGTTGAATATTCCAATTCTACCAAAGCATATCTTGGCAGAAAGTGATCCAGAAACTCTGATCGAGAATACTTTTTCGACCGCGCCAGTAACTTCGGGAGCATTTACCTTCAATGCCCAGCAAACCACTTCGAGAACGGATGAAACGGTGGTCTATTTATCGGCTAATCCGGATTACTATAAGGGCGGGCCGTTATTGAATAGTTTTGCAATTCATACCTATGATGATAAAGAAGCGATTATTTCGGCTTTGAACGCCGGCACGGTGACAGCTACAGCTGAATTGACAGAGGCCGATCGTGATTCGGTTAACACGGGACAATTCTTAGAAAAGAACTCTAGCTTAAGCTCTGGCACCTTCATCTTTTTCAATACAAAAAACTCTGCCGTTAAAGATGTCGCCATGCGTTCAGCCATAAGACAAGGACTCGACATCGCAAAGCTACGTGAGTTGGCTCCGGACACCGTAGCATTAAACTATCCAATCTTGACTTCACAAATAAAGCTCTCAAAATATCCAGAGATTCCGGGCTATGATTTCGATGCTGCAAAGGCGAAAATCGCCGAACTGATGGGCGAAGAACCAATCCCGCTAAGCATCGCAACGGTGAATTCAAGTTTCTTGCCGGCAGTTGCTAATGAGTTAGGTGAAGAGTTGAAAAATTTAGGGTTCAATGTTAACGTGTCGGTTTATGAAGAAGACCAAGAATTCATGACTAATATTATTTCGATGCGAGGTTATGATATCCTGGTGTACGAGGTTGAGCTGGGTTCAGATCCAGACCTCTTGCCATACTATCATTCTTCGCAGGCATCAAGCAAGGGACTGAATCTATCAAACTATCGCAGTGCATTGGTAGACGATCTGTTGCTCGGTGCGCGCGATACTCTAGATGAAGAATTACGAGTGAAAAAATACGAAACCTTTCTAGAGTACTGGGTCTCAGATGTCCCCGCGATTGGGTTATATCAACCGAATTTGACTTATTATTATAATAGAAACACCCAGACGTTTAGCAATGACACCAAGTTAGTGACGGCGTTAGATAGGTTTTCCGATGTAACAGATTGGGCGGTCGTCAAAGTGACCAAGAATAAAACACCATAAAAGCAGATTTTATGATATAATGGGTATATGCGCGCGTGGTGGAATTGGTAGACACGCTACCTTGAGGTGGTAGTGGCCACAATCACGGCTGTGCTGGTTCAAGTCCAGTCGCGCGCACCACATAAAATGAAATGTATGATATAATAATAGTTATTGTTAACAAGTGGAGGAGTTAATGGATAGAAAACTATTTTTCGGAAAGCTGGTACTATGTCTAGTGGCTGTGATGATGGTCGGGCTAATGTTGCCACCCAGCGTAGGTGCGGAAGGTGAGCAAAATACAGATGATAACGCCAGCCAGGAAGCTACAGACGAAAATACCAGCCAGAACAAAGGTGGTACCAGTATCAGCCTGATGCCGGTGAGCAAAGTCCTACAAATAGCTCCGAATTCTGAATACGAAGACGTTTTGACAGTCAATAATGACGGTGATGATGAAATCGAGATTGAGGTGTTTGCGGCACCATATGCCTACGTGTATTCTGAAGACGAACAAACTTACAAGCTAGGCTTTAATACGGAAACTAACTTTACCCAGATTGTTCGTTGGGTAACATTTAAGAAAGCCGACGGTGGATGGGACAAAAAGGCACAGTACAAAATCCCCGCCCGTGAAAGTTTAGCGGTGAAATATAAGATTACTACCCCGAATAAGATTCCGGAAGGTGGTCAATACGCTGTGATTTTTGCTCACACCTTAACTGGTGTGGTGTCCGCGAGCGGGATTCGAACTGAGGCCAGTCCTGGTATGGTATTATTTGGTCGTTCGGCCGAAGGTGATATCAAAACTGTCGCCCAAATTTCAGATATGAGTGCGCAATATGGCATACACGGTGATGATACCCAGAACAATTATTTCTATGGCTCAGCCAAAGTCAAAAATGATGGTAATATCGATTTCAATGCTAACGGCAAATTAAAGGTAGAGCCGATCATAGGATTCGGCGGTTATGAAACACCAGAGAGTCGTGGTAGGGTTTCGGTGATTCCAGAGTCTGAGCTTGAAGTGACTGATAGATGGGATGAATCACCCGTGTTTGGTTTGTATAAGGTGACTTGGACGGTGAAAGCAGGTGAGGAAACCGAAACGATTGAAACATTGATCTTCGTAAACCCAATTGTTGCAATAATTGTGATAATAATAGTCTTGACAATTATAACCATATGGACTATAATGATAGTCAGGAAACGTAAAGACCGTCGTTCTAGATTGGCAGTCTAGAGACGGTGACCGTTGCGAGCGGTTAAACCTTTACAAAACCAAAACAAATATTAAACATAAACAAGAGTGTAGAGTATGAAAAAGACACAAAAAAGAATTATCGGTCTTTTCGGGCTTGTTCTCGTTGTCGCAATGACTATTTTTGCGGCATTTTTGCCGAGTCCGGAAGTGTCCGCAGTATCAGCTCTGACTGACCACATCACTGTGGTAGTCGTAAATGAGGAACAACCACCCTCAGCGAGCATAAATAGTCCAAATTCTGGCGAAAGATTTTTGACCCCAGATCAGACTATTGAGATTGGCTACACTAATCTCAAACAATACAAATTAATTGTCACCTATACCGACGAGGAAGGCGTAGAAACAACGGAAACGGTGGCAGAGAATACCAACCCTGATCCGGTAGGGCCAGACTATTATGATTTTAGGTCGATAGCAGAACGGTTTGGTTATGGTAAATATGTATTTAAATTGGAAGCGGTAGGCGATGATGATTCGGCGATTGATGATACGGTGGAGTTTGAATATATAGCGATTGAGGCGGACGTAACAAAGGATGAGGAAACGGGTGGAACATATGTGGATTTGGATTTTGATCAAGACCAGGAAAGTTTAACGGAAGATTTGAAGATTGATCAAGTAATATTGACGATTTATGATAAAGATGGCAATGAAATCACTACCATCTCGCCAATTGTGGTAAAACCACCAGTGGGTCGCGTTGAGATTCCATTTGATGATGAGCCAGCTGGTGAATACATCATCGTGGCGCAACCTTATAATTCGGCGGGGGAAGCTTTGTTTGACACGGTGATTATGAAAGTGACATATGACGGGAAAGAAATTGTAGTGCCTTCAACAGCTGATACGGGTGGTTTATTTAAGAATTTAAATATTTCTAAGGCGGATTATTTAATAACTGGAGTTGGATTCTTCCTGGTAGTAGGAATTAGCGGTATGATCTTTATCAATAAACGAGGGAAGACTAGTAGGCGACGTAAATAATCTTAAAACTCTGCACAAAAAATCGGTCACCCATATAACTGCGAGGGGTGACCGATTTTATTACTCTGTGACGCCTAATTCGATACGCTTGAATTGGCGGACAGTAATATTTTCACCGGTCTTGGCGATAGCTTCCTTGATAAATTGCTCGACGGTCTTAGAATCGTCTAGGATGTAGGGTTGGTTCATCAAAACTTTTTCAGAAAAGGCTTTCTTAACTTGGCCTTCGAGGATTTTTTCCTTCATATTCTCAGGGCCTTTGAAGTTGGCTTCGAGCTCTTTAATCTTGGCCTTGCGGTCAGCCTCTGGGATATCAGCCTCTGAAACGTAAAGTGGATTCATGGATGCGATTTGCATGGCGATTTGATGAGCCAAGGTCTTGAATTCTTCAGTCTTGGCGACAAACGAAGTCTCACAGTTGACTTCAACAATAGCACCAAGGCGACCATCGTGGATGTAAGACTCCACTAAACCTTCACGCGTCTCGCGATCGCCGCGTTTTTCGGCCTTAGTGAGACCTTTTTTGCGCATTGCTTCGAGAGCCTTGTCGAAATCACCCTTAGCTTCCACGAGTGCTTTCTTAGCATCGGTGAGTCCGGCGCCAGAGAGCTCTTTTAATTTCTTAATTAGTTCGACTGTTATTTCAGCCATTTTTGCCTCCTTATTTTATAAATAGTTAGTGTAAATTTGTGTAGTAAACGATGCTTATTCACGGTGATTATTTCTTGCCCTCTTTAATAGCTGCGACGAAATAATCAAGAAAGAGCTGCGTAGCCTTGACTGAGTCATCATTACCCGGGATAACATAGTCAATGTTGGATGGATCGACATTGGAATCAACTACAGCGATGACCGGAATATGAAGATTGTTAGCTTCCTTGACTGCATTCTTGTCTTCCATAGCGTCAACTACAATAAGAGCAGCTGGCTGGTCGGTCATATCCTTGATACCGCCATAACGCTCATTAAGTAAATCGATCTCTTCTTGGAATCTCTGAACTTCAAGCTTGGAATAACGATTCTCGAGTTCACCAGAAGCCATGCGGCGTTCCAAATCTTTGAGTTTTTTGATTTGGCGATTCACGGTATCAACATTGGTTAAAGTACCACCAACCCAACGCACGGTAACGTAGGGCATTTCGACTGACTCGGCTGCTGCCTTCACGATGTCCTTGTGTTGTTTCTTAGTACCAACGAATAGTACCTTCTTGCCAGACTTAGCGAGCTCAGTGAGCTTAGGCAAGGCTGCTTCAAGACCCTCGATGGTCTTCTCTAGATTAATAATATGTGCTTCACCGCGTTTGCTGTGAATGTATGGTGCCATCTTGGGATGCCACCGGCTGGTTTTGTGCCCAAAATGAGCACCAGCTTCCAGCAGAGCTTTCATATCGACATCTACTGCCATATATGATTTCCTTTCCCTTCACTTTGGAGCCCGAAATATCAGGAAATCCCTCCAAAGCTGTTTCATTAAAACTGTTATTAATATTATAATAGCACATATGCTTGAAAAAAGCAATACTTTAGAGTAAAATGTGGTCAGATGGAGTGGGTGCTCATTAATAGAAAGGAGGTGGAATAATGTCCCTTGCAGCTGATAACATTATATCTGATTTACACACCAGTATTTCTTGTAATATGTTCGAGTTCGGTAGAGCGATCGAAATGACAGAGAGGAGATTGTATCTGTACGGAACCATATATAGCATAGACATGGACGAACAGCCGTTGTATTATGATGCTTCAAAGATGTCTAAGCTGGCAGAGTTTATTTTGGATTATAACCGTATAGACGAAGATATTGCTCCGGAAGAACGAGAGCCGATTCGACTTTATATCAATTCACCTGGTGGTGATGTAACCGAAGGATTCGCCTTAATTGACGTGATGGAAGCAAGCAAAACGCCAATTTATACGATTAATCTGGCAGAAGCATGTTCGATGGCTTTCTTAATAGGTATAACTGGCACAAAGCGTTTCTCGCTTCCCAGCGCAACCTTCATGATGCACGAGCCGTCTGGGCTCACGGTAGGCAAGTTTAGCGACATGGCAGATAAAGTTGCGTTTAATCAGCGTTACCAGGAAATGATTATCAAGAATCATGTTATGAAGCATAGTACAATGACGGAACAGAAATACAGTTCGGTCTCGACCAAGGATTTCTATATGTTATCATGCGATGCGCTGAAATATGGATTCATTGATGAAATTGTAACGGACATTAGCTCCATCTTATAATTTATAGATAGGTGAGCTTCGGCTCACCTTTTTCTTTACATTTTGCGAAATCTCTGATATAATTGGAACAATTATGAGTAAAAAAGAGTTACATCCTAAAGATTATCGTGACGTCGTGTTTTCCGACGAAGCGGCTGGCTTTTCGTTTTTGACTAAATCCACGGCGAAAAGCGAGGAAACAATTAAGTGGGAAGATGGTAAAGAATATCCTTTGGTAAAGGTGCAGATTTCATCGGCTTCGCACCCATTCTTTACGGGAGAAGAGAAGATTATCGATACCGAAGGCCGCGTTGATCGCTTCAAGGCTCGTGCTGCACGCGCCGCTAAAATGAAAGCAGCGCTCGAGAGCAAAGCCAAGAAGGCAGCTCGTGAGGCAGAGAAGAAAGCTAAGGCGAAGGAAGAGAAGATTGAAGCTAAGGCTGAATAAAAGCAGAATCGACCTCTTAAATAGGTCGATTTTTGTTGGATGGATGTGTTTTACTGGCGTATAATGATGCTGACAAGTCGTCAATCTAACGTCTTCCAGTAAAGATACATGGTATAATTAACTTATAAACAAGGAGTGATTATGTTTGACACCAAAGAAGACCGCGCCAAGATGGAGGGGACTCTCCAGCGCTTTAAAGATGAAATGAAGAAAGTCCGGACGGGTCGGGCGCATCCAGATATGCTATCTGGTATCAAGGTCGAGGTGTACGGTCAGTTTATGCCTTTAAACCAAACTGCCAATATTACGGCGGCGGATGCGACTTTGCTCGTAGTAACGCCATTTGATCCAAGCAATATTCAAGCGATTGCTGCAGCAATTCGTGCTGACCAGGCTCTGGGACTCAATCCGGCCGATGATGGACGTGTGATTCGTGTACCGATTCCACCACTAACGGAAGAGCGCCGCAAGGAAATCGTCAAAACCGCTTCTGCCAAAGTTGAAGAAGCGAAGGTAGCTATCCGTAATGTACGGGAGGATGCTAGAAAGGCTATCAAAAGTGCTACCGACTTAAGCGAAGACGTCAAGAAGCGTGCCGAGAAAGCCATTGATGATCTCACGAAGGAGTTTAACGACAAGATTGATGCCGAGTTTAAGGCAAAGTCTGAAGAAATCATGAAGATATAGGAGCAATATGTCAGAATTAAAACATTTAGGAGTGATTGCAGATGGAAATCGGCGGTGGGCGAAGGAAAAGGGTTTGCCCACTATTGAAGGGCATCGGCAAGGATTGAAATCAATCGAGAAAATGGTACTAGGCGCAATGGACGCCGGTATCCCATATATTACATTTTATGTATTTAGTACTGAGAACTGGGGTAGAAGCGAGAAAGAAGTTGCTTACATCATGAAACTCGCGGAAACCAAAATTATGGGCTACGCTGAGAAAATGAAAGCGCGCAATGGACGCATGATAATTCTGGGTTCCAAGAATAAGATACCGCCCAAACTACTGACCATTATCGAAAAAGCGGAGAAGTTGACCGAAGACTGCGACGGAATTACCGTGTCGTTTTGTTTCAATTATGGTGGCGAGCAGGAAATTGCCGATGCTGCCAATATCGCACTAGAAGCGGAGAACGAAATCACGCCAGAGACTATTCGCAAGCATTTATACCACCCAGAAATACCGGATATCGATATGGTAGTACGGACTTCGGGCGAGGAGCGCATCTCAGGATTCATGTTGTGGCGCTCGTCGTATGCAGAGTTTCTGTTTGTTAAAAAGTACTTCCCGGAAATGGGCGAAGATGATATTAAAGAAATCTTAAAAGAATACGAAAAGCGCAACCGCCGTTTCGGAAAATAATGCTATAATGGTCTTATGGATATATTTTTAGGTGTTATTGTCGGCTTAATAGTATTGATGCTACTGGTCATCGCACATGAATTTGGGCATTTTTTGGCAGCACGCAAAAACGGTGTAAACGTGTTGGAATTCGGAATCGGGTTTCCGCCGCGTGCGATTGCTTGGAAGAAAGACGTAAAGACTGGTAAATGGAAGCGATTACCACGTAGTGAATGGTCGAAAGAAAAGGTTGCCAAGGTGGTTTATTCGGATAGCAAAGACACCAGCCTGACGCAAAAAGGGATGATTTTTAGCATAAACTGGTTACCGATTGGTGGGTTTTGCCAGATGGATGGCGAGTCAGCAGAGGACAGTCGTGAGGGAACTTTCGGCAAAGCTTCGTTCTGGGCTAAGACTAAGATTCTCTTCGCTGGCGTAACGATGAACTGGCTAGTAGCGTTTATTATCTTTACGATTCTAGCATGGACCGGAATGCCGGAGTTCTTAGATGGACAATTTACAATACCAGATGACACCAGGAGGGATGCCACCCCAGTGCAGATTACATCGGTAGCCGAGGATTCACCGGCTGAGCGTGCAGGACTGCAAGCTGGTGATTACATTATCGAAGTGGATGGCAATGGGTTTACTTATTCTAGTGAAATCATCGACTACAACACGGCACATGCGGGAGGACAGGTGCGCTATAAGGTGGAACGAAAAGAGACGGCCTGTACAGAACAATCAAGTTGCGAGGAAGAGTCATGCCCGTGCACAAAGGAAGAAGAAGTAAGAAGAGTATATGAACCAGTGGTAACACTCAATTCAGCGGACTCGGAATACCTACTAGGGGTAACAATGGCTTCGTCGCAGGCAATGTCGTATTCAACTTGGTCGGCACCAATCGTGGGAGCAGGACTGACCTTACAACTGACTGGCGAAACATTCAAAGGGGTTGGTATTATGATGGGCGATTTAGTATCTGGTACAGCAAGATTATTTAGTTTTGATGATGCAGTACGTGAAAGTGGACAGGAGGCGCTCTCAGAAGTCAAAGATTCCGTAACGGGTCCAGTGGGGATCATTGGGGTATTATTCCCAGCCTTTACTACGGCAGGACCATCGAATCTCGCCTTCCTGGCTGCCCTGATTAGTGTATCGTTAGCCTGTATGAACGTGTTACCGATTCCGGCTCTCGATGGTGGTAGGTGGTTACTAATTGCGATTTATAAGCTACGAAAGAAGAAATTGACCAAAGAGACTGAAGAGAAAATTGTGTCGCGAGCCTTTATTGTGCTACTAGCCCTCATCTTTATCGTGACAATCCTAGATATTATAAGGATTACACATTAATGAAAGAGAAGACTAACACCGATAAGACGAAGAAAGCGCCTGAGGCTTTGCCGAAAAAACAGGTATGGAAAACGATTTTTTACATATTAGCACTGATGCTTTGGGTATTTGCGTCCATAATTGCATCACAGATAGTGGTGGGTTACATCATGGCGTGGACAATTGGCGCAGAAGCATTGATGAAGCCGGTGCCAACGGCGGTTTATTCCGCTCTGTCGTATGTCGTGGCAATGCTAATGATAATCATGGTTCCAGCCCTGTTGGCCAGGAAATATCCTAAATGGCATAATGGTGCAACTAGCCGCAAAGCTTTAGGGCTACACAATTGGCCGACTTGGACGGATTTAGGTTTAGCGCCAGTGGGATATATCCTTTATTTAGTGCTTGCGGGTGAGCTCATGGCATTATTTAGCCTGTTCCCGTGGTTTAATTCGGGTGAAGTACAGGAGGTAGGGTTTAGTTATTACGTACTCGGGTTTGACAGAGTGGTGGCCTTCGTTACATTGGTGCTAGTCGCACCGATTGCGGAAGAAATTATCTTCCGAGGATGGTTGTATGGCAAAATGAGGGAAGCGTTAGCGAAACAATACTCAAACAAGGTTTCAATAATTGTGTCGATTCTGCTGGTTTCACTGGTGTTTGGTATAGTTCATCTACAGTGGAACGTGGGGGTAAATGTCTTTGCGCTTTCGCTAGTGTTATGTGGGCTACGCGAAATCACGGGCACAATTCACTCCGGGATATTCTTGCATATACTGAAGAATGGGATTGCGTTTTATCTACTTTTCGTGCTGGGTATGGGGTAGTATGATATAATGTACCCATGAGATTATCGAAAACTTTTATTAAAACATTGCGCGAAGCGCCGAAAGATGAGACGGCGAAAAATGGCGCTTATTTGATTCGGGCAGGCTATGTCCATAAAGAAATGGCGGGAGTGTATGATTATTTACCGCTGGGACTCAGAGTGATTGACAATATTAAGACTATTATCAGGGAAGAATTAAACAAGATTGGTTGCGAGGAATTATCGCTGACGACTTTACAGAATCCAGAGCCTTGGGAAAAGTCAGGTAGATTCGAAGACCAGGAAGTGGATATTTGGTTCAAGACAGAATTATCTTCGGGCGGACTAGTGGGATTGGCACCGACGCATGAGGAGCCGGTGACGAACTTGATGCGGTCATATATCAGTAGTTACAAAGATTTACCGGTGAAGGTGTATCAATTCCAAACCAAATTCCGCAACGAGCTACGAGCAAAGTCCGGCTTGATGCGTGGACGCGAGTTCTTGATGAAGGATTTATATAGTTTCCATCGAACCGAAGAAGATTTGGATGCTTTTTATGCGGAAGTGGAAGAGGCTTATCGACGAATCTTTGAAAGACTCGGGATTGGCGAAGTGACTTTTGAAACGTTTGCGAGTGGCGGAATCTTTACGAAATATTCGCACGAGTTCCAAACTTTCTTACCGGTGGGTGAGGATACCGTATATTATAATCACGATAAATCTGTCGTACTCAATAAAGAGGTATATAATGACGAGGTATTGAAGGATTTAGGAGCGACTGGTGAGAAGTTTGAGGAAACTAACGCCGCTGAGGTAGGCAATATCTTCAAGCTGAAGTTTAAGTATTCGGAACCACTAGAACTGAAATACATTGACGAGAATAATGAGCAGGAGTTGGTGTACATGGGTTGTTACGGGATAGGCGTATCGAGATTAATGGGGGTGATTGCGGAAAAGTTTGCTGACGACAAGGGTTTGGTGTGGCCAGATACGATAGCACCGTATAAATATCATTTGATTGGAATTGGCGATAAGGGTATGGCAGAAGCGGAAAAGTTCTATACTGGGCGGGAAGACGTGGTGTTATTTGACGACCGTGATAAGCGACCAGGCGAGAAGTTCGCGGATGCGGAACTGATGGGATTACCGCTGAGAATTGTGATTTCAGATCGGACTTTGGCAGATAATACGGCGGAAATAACTGATCGGAAAACTGGCAAGAATTGGTCGGTAAACTTGGAAGAACTCTTCGAGAAATTTTAGTATTGACATAGTGTTAGTTTTCGTGTAGACTAGAGTGAGTCTAATTTGGAGTTACGATTATGATAAAGAAAACGATTAGTTTGACTGCTGACGGCAAGAAAGAATTGGAAGCGGAATTAGACGCCCTAATTAAGGGTCGTCCAGCTATTGCCGAGAAGATTGCGACAGCGCGAGCTTTTGGTGATTTATCCGAAAATGAAGAGTATAGCTCCGCACGTAATGAGCAAAAGGTAGCTGAGAGCCGGATTCTGGAGATTCAGGATATTTTGAAAAACGCTAAGGTGATTCGTGGAGGGAAGCGCAGCAAGATCGACCTCGGCGTGACCTGCGATTTGGATTTTGGTGGCAGAAAAGTGACTTATACTCTGGTAGGACCGACTGAAGCGAATCCGCTTGAAGGAAAGATTTCAAACGAGTCGCCAATTGGCAAAGCTTTACTGGGACGAAAGGCGGGTGAAGCGTTTGATTTCAATGGCAAAACGGTAAAGATTGTTGAAATTCAGTAACATGATATAATATATAGTATGTTACTGGAAGATTATCGAAACGAAAGACTTAAAAAACTAGAGGAAATACGGGGGAGAGGCATAGAACCATATCCTTCCACTACGGAACGTAATACTAAAATTGCTGACGTAGTGAATCATTTTGATGAGAAACAAGGTCAAGAGGTCTGCGTAGCGGGACGGATTGTAGCGATTCGCTCGTTTGGTAAATTAGTGTTTATTAAACTACGCGATTATACGGGAGAAGTGCAGATATTCATGAAACAACAAGCGAATTCTGACCACTCCGTTCCCCTCGGACACGCTCAAGGCCGCTCGGCCGAGCCTATGGTTCTCGGGGAAGGAGTGGCTCAGAATTCTCTTGGTATAAAGGATGTCAAACTCCTCGATACCGGTGATTTTATTGAGGCGACTGGTGTGGTAGATAAATCCCAAACGGGCGAGATTTCAGTGTTCACCGATCACATTAGACTGCTCACCAAATCGCTACGACCCTTACCGGAGAAGTTTACCAATAAGGAAGAGCGATATCGCCGGCGCTATGTTGATATGAATGTGAACCCCGAAGTGCGCGAGAGGCTCGTAAGAAGGTCTAAATTCTGGCAGGCGACGCGCGATTTTATGAACTCGCATGGGTTTATCGAGATTAATATTCCGGTACTAGAACATACCACTGGTGGAGCGGATGCGCAACCGTTCGTGACGCACATGAATGCCCTAGACGAGGATTATTATTTACGGATTTCACACGAGTTACCTTTGAAGCGATTGCTTGGTGGCGGATTTGAGAAAGTATACGATATTGGACCGCGATTCCGCAATGAGGGAGTCGACGATGAGCATTTGCCAGAGCATATTGCGTTTGAGGCCTACGCGGCATATGAGAATTACGAGGACGGCATGAAGCTTTACGAGGAAATGATTAAGTACGTTGCCAAAGAGACTTGGGGAACTTTGAAGTTTAATGTGGGTGGATTCGAGATTGACCTAGATTGTGAGTGGCCACGCTATAAGTACGCGGATTTGTTGTCCGAGAGGTTTGGCGTGGATGTATTTAATCCAGACAGAGAACAGTTGATTCGGATTTTGAAGGAGAACGGTGTGGAGTCGAACTTCGACATGACAACGCCGCATCTAATTGATCATGTCTGGAAGCTGATTCGGAAGACTTCGGCTGGGCCTTACTGGGTGATCGAAGAGCCATTATCATTATCGCCGCTCGCAAAGAAGTCGTCCGGCAACCCATTGGTGACGGAACGATTCCATCCGATTATTGCGGGAACTGAGATGGGGAACGGATTCTCGGAGTTAAATGACCCGCTCGACCAGTTGGCGCGATTCCAAGAGCAACAAGCGGCGCGCGATGCGGGTGATGAAGAGGCACAGATGCTCGACATGGATTTCGTAGAGATGCTAGAATACGGCATGCCGCCAGCGTGTGGCTGGGGTAATTCGGAGCGAAACTTCTGGCTACTCGAGGGAGTGTCAGGACGCGAAGCAGTGCCGTTCCCGTTGATTAAAAGTCGAGAAGATTAAAATTCAATTGTTTTGGTGCGCGACTTGGCGCCGCGAGTGATAGTGATGCTGGTTTTTGGAATATCAAAATATTTCGCAAGAAGTTTAATGAGGGCCGTATTAGCCTCGCCATCGTGAGGTTTGGCGCGAAGATAGATAATCAGTTCGCCTGGCGCAGTTTCAACGATTTTTTCCTGCGAAGACCCAGGTTTGACGGTGATTTGGTATTTGGACATATATATATTATATCACCTGTGATATGGTTGACCAGTTATCTTAAATGCGATATAATAAGGATAAGAGCAAATTTTGTTTGCTGAGTGGAATTATTAGGATGCCAAAAGAAAATTATTCAGTTTTAATGTCAGTTTACAAGAACGAAAAGCCTGGTATTTTGAAGCAAAGTATGCAGAGCATTTTTGACCAGACCATTCCGACGGATGATTTTGTTTTAATTTGTGATGGGCCACTAAATAAGCGCCTAGATGATGTGATTGATGAGATGCAAGAGCAGTTTGGAAAACGGTTGCGTGTGATTCGTCACAAAAAAAATCATGGGCTAGGATATTGCCTAAGGACTGGCATTCCGGAGTGTAAAAATGATTTGATTGCAAGAATGGATTCAGATGATATTTCCAGGACAGATCGTTGCGAAAAGGAGCTGAAGATTTTTGCAGAGCATCCAGAGATTAGTGTAGTGGGGGGATTAGTGGGGGAGTTTACGGTGACGATTGAGGAAGTCAATTCGATTCGCAGGGTGCCGGAAACAAACGAAGAAATCGTTAAGTTTGTAAAGTGGCGTAGTCCAATGAATCATCCGTCAGTGATGTTCCGTAAGAAAGACGTACTGGCGGTAGGAAACTATCCTGAGGTGAGGAACTGTCAAGATTGGTATCTATGGTCAGAGATGCTAATGAGTGGTTATCGGCTTTATAATGTGCAGGAAATATTAGTGTATATGCGAGAAGACAGGACTACATTTAAGAGACGTTCTGGCTTGAAGTATTTTAAAATACAGAAAAAACTATACGATAAGATGCGAAAACGGAAGTTTATTTCTGTCCCACAATATGCGGCTGCTGTTTCTGTGCGGTTTTGTTCGGCAATGGCGCCGAACGGGTTGAGAAAAAAGATGTTTGAGACATTTATGAGGGAGAAAGTGGAACAAGCGAAGGGTGCGGAACAATAATATGAATATTCTACACATAGCTAGTATAACTGACGACAAATCAAAAGGGCCAAATATAAATGTTCCAAAGAGTGTTTTGTATGGTAATAGATTTGCTAACGTCGGACTTTATAATTTGCGCGACAGTAAGCTGACGATAAAGGTTCCATCAGAGAAACTTTTTTACAAAAAGAACTATCAGCGCATCAGTGAACTACCTAGCCCATTCAATAGGCCGGATGTGGTGGTTTTTCATGGGGTTTATTATATTGATTATTGCTGGATTGCAAAGTGGCTTCGAAAGAATAACATTCCTTATATTATAGTCCCTCGATGCTCAATGACAACAGCGGCCATTAAAAGCCATTTATTAAAAAAGAAGACGGCAGGAATCCTATTCTTTAATAAATTTATCTCTGAGGCTAGTGCTATTCAATTCTTGACTAAAAATGAATATCTCGAAAGCAAAAACAATTTCAAATTCAAAGGCCATTTCATACTTGGAAATGGTGTAGAATTGCCAAAAAAGTATTATACCACCAAGAACCGGAAAGATTTTAGGATTGTATTTATCGGTAGGTACAATGTATATCACAAAGGGTTGGATGTTTTATTGCGGGCAGCCAGGGAGCACGTGGATTGGTTTAGGGATAATAATGTTGTTTTGGAATTGTATGGCAGCGATTCCGACAATGGGTTAAGATTTCTAACGAGTTATATAAATAAAAACAATATGAAAGATATCGCCATCATTAAAGGACCTACTTTTGGTGGTGCGAAAGTAAAAGCCTTGCTAGATGCTGATGTTTTTATTCATACATCCCGTCTGGAAGGACAGCCGACCGCCGTAGTTGAAGCAATAAGCTACGGTGTGCCTGTAATTGTGACGCCAGGAACGAATATTGCAGACGTAGTAAAAAGATTTGATTTAGGTTTTACGTCAGAGTTCGATTCGGAAGCGATTTTCAATTGTATTAAAAAAGCATTTGAAAGTAAGAAAGATTTTTCTGATATTTCAAGAAATGAAGTTAAGTATTCGAGGGAACATTTTGACTGGAATAGTATAGCTAACGGATTGATTGATTATTGTTCTAGAAAGGTTAGAGATGGCAAATAGTAGTGGCAAAACGATAGAAAGAGTTCAGATAGTCTTGTATGTATTCTTTTTGTTCCTATGGTTTATTAGTCCAAATAAGCCAACGTTGAGACTAATTAGCGTTGTTTTATTAGTATTCTTTTTATCAATTCAAGTTATAAAGATTCTTAAACGAAAAAAAATATATATAATAAAACCTGTTCTCTATTATGTCCTATTCACAGTCTGGTCTTTACTATCTGTTATTTGGGCGCAGAATCAATCAACGGCTATTGATAGAATTACGGACGTGGTATGCAATTCCTTATTCTTGGTCGTTTCGTATGATTTCTTCTGTGAGGCCAAGATTAGTAAAAGGGGGTTTGTTTCAATTTTTGTAACAATTGGCATATTGTTTGCAATATATGTATTTTTATACTATGGCATTGGGCAGTATTTTTCTATGCTTTTGGCCGGAAGAAGAGTCGGCGGAGAAATTATTAACGTTAATTTTGTTGGCTTAGTATCTACGATGACAGTAATTATAATACTGTATTCGGTTCTCAACGATATATATAAGAATAAATTAGTTTTGTTATTGTTGATTCCATTGATCATAGTGGCTCTCGGATCTGGAAGCAAAAAAGTATTGATAGGTTTAGTTATAGGCGTCTTAATGATTATTGTGTTATACCTAAAAGGAAAAATGACCTGGAAGAAGATAGCCACGATTATGCTATTCTTCGTTTTATTAATTGGTTCATTTTTTGCCATTAGAAGATTACCGTATTTTAGCACTGTATTTGAAAGGATGGATGTAATGGTTGAAACGTTAGACAGGGAGTCGTCTGCGGAAGAAGGTTCGACGGAAGCTCGGAAGGAGTTTATAGGGAGGGGGTTCCATACATTTTTGAGTTACCCTATAACTGGAATAGGTTTAAACAATTCAGGAATAATTACAGAAGATATTATAGGAAGAGAGGTGTATTTACATTGCAATTATGTAGAACTATTAGCTTGTGTAGGTTTTGTCGGATTCATGTTATACTATGCCATTTATTTAGATATATTTTTTAAAACAATTGCAATGAATAAGGATGGTGTCGAAAAGAACTATTTGCCAATAGTGATAGTGGTTACCCTTCTTGTGGTCGAGATAGGCTGTGTTACATATTACGAGATTAAAACATCTATGTATTTTATTCTAATGATAATTCTCTTATATAAGCATAATTGGGAAACCGTGTGTATTCACAAGAAGAATAATATAAGAGTTCCCCTTGATGATGATTCTATGAAGAGTGTTAAAACGACAGTAACAAAGGAGAGAAAATGACAAGGAAAGAGAAAATTAAACATGTGCTAAAAAATCCTTTATGGATTATTGTAATGCTAAACAATAGGGGACTTCATCTTCTAGGTGATGAAGCGTACATTAGACTATTATTCAGGCTAAACTTAAATAAAAGAGCCAATTTAGATAACCCTCAAACTTTCAATGAAAAGATCCAATGGCTTAAACTTCATGACCGTAAAGCTAAGTATACCACAATGGTGGATAAATACGATGCTAAGAAATATGTGGGCAACATAATTGGCAAAGAACATATTATACCAACAATAGGTGTTTACGAAAGATTTGACGATATTGATTTTGCAAATCTTCCGGATCAATTTGTTATTAAATGTACACATGACTCTGGCGGTTTGGTCGTTTGTAAAGATAAGAAAAAATTTAACCAAAAGATGGCCAGAAAAAAAATCAATAAATGCATGGATAAAAATTTTTATTGGTCTAGTCGCGAATGGCCATACAAAAACGTTAAGCCGCGAATCATTGTGGAACAATACATGTCAAGCTTTGGTGATAATCCAGATGATTATAAAGTACATTGTTTTAATGGGAAGCCAAAAATTATATTGGTTTGTAAAGATCGTTTTAACCAAAATGGAATGTCTGAGGATTTCTTTGATACGAAATGGAGGCATTTAGATCTAAAAAGGCCAAACCAAAAAACTAGTCAGGAGCCAATTAGTAAGCCCGTAAAGCTGGAGGAAATCCTCAGTTATTCTAAAGAACTATCTAAAGATATTCCTTTCCTGAGGATAGATTTCTATATTATTGATGGGAAGGTTTATTTTGGCGAGTTAACATTTTTCCCAGCTTCGGGCCTTCGACCCTTCGTTCCAGAAGAGTGGGATAAAAAGCTTGGGAAGATGATAAAATTGGAGGATAAAACATGAGCAAGATAATAATCGGATCAGATGTTGTGCCTTATGGTAAAGTTGAGAGCCTATTCTCGGACGGAAACTTGAGAGCTATTCTCGGAGAAAGTTTGTCTAAGATATGGTTAGGTGCAGAATATAGGTTTTTTAATCTTGAGTGTCCAGTTACGAATAGTAACAAAGGAATTAATAAAAACGGTCCCCTTCTGAAATGTAATCCTAAAACAATAAATGGGATAAAAAAGCTTGAGCCAACATGCGTAATGCTTGCAAATAATCACATTATGGATTATTCCGTAGTCGGTTTAGAAGACACAATAAAACTCTTGGATGGTAGCGGAATAGACTGGATTGGTGTCGGCAAAGATGCTAAAAATCTTAAGAAAACTTTTTCATTCAGATGCGATAACAAAGAGATTACGATTTACAATTGTTGTGAACACGAATTTTCGATTGCAACCGATACGAACCCAGGAGCAAATCCCTATAATGAGTTGGATATTTTTGATGAAATAAGAGAGAGCAAGAAAAACAGCGATTATTTGGTGATAGTATATCATGGTGGAAAAGAGTATTATAGATACCCGAGTCCACTTTTACAAAAACGTTGCAGAAAAATGATTGATTCTGGGGTAGATTTGGTTATTTGTCAACACAGTCACTGCGTTGGCTGTGAGGAGAAATATAAAAAAGGAATAATTGTATACGGGCAGGGCAACTATATATTTAATAAGCGCAGTAACGAATTTTGGGATACCTCATTGCTTATAAGCATCGATGTGAAAAATGGTTTTAAAACTGACTATATCCCTATTGTTAGAACAGAGGATGGGACTAGCTTAGCATCAGAAGCGCAGGCAAAGGTGATATTGGGTAGTTTTAGCGAAAGGTCTTCCGAGATTAAGAACCAGGGGTTTGTTGAGAAAAAATATAGAGAATTTGCTGAAGAAAGATTAGATAATTATCTCATGATATTAAGTAGGCACAACCGCCTGTTAAAACTGATCCACAGGATAAGTCCGAAGGCCTTTCGTGCAATTAAATACAAATATGCTGCTATTCTAAATGTTGTAGAGTGTGAAGCGCATAACGAATTACTGATTGAAGGATTGAGAGGAAAACTTAAAAAGAAGTAAGCAATGAAGGATTATATGCTAAATAAAAGACATGTGCAGCTCCAACCACTAGTTTCTATAGTAGTACCGATTTATAATTCTGACAAGTTTTTGCCAAGATGTTTAAGTTCTATTTGTAAACAAACATATGATAATATTGAAATTATCCTTGTTGATGATGGTTCAACAGACGATTCGCTTAGGATCACTCAGGAGTTCGCGAAAAAAGATTCAAGAATAAGGGTTATTACTCAAAAAAATGGTGGTCCAACTGTTTCTAGGAAAAATGGTATAAAAACAGCAAAGGGCAGTTATATTATTACGGAAGATTCAGATGATTGGCTAGATCGTAGACTTGTTGAGAAATGCATAAAAGCCATCAATGAGGAAAAAAATGTTGATGTCGTGAAATTCGGTTATATAAACGAGCCGTCCAAAATTGAAAAAAATGCCTTAAATGATGGGCAAATAAAAAAACGGGTACTAGAAGGGGAAGAGATCAATCAGGTCATTAAATGCTTAATATATGATACGAGCTGCAACCACGTTTGGAATGAAATGGTCAAAAAGGAACTATATGATTTTGGGGATGAATTATTTAAAACACTAATAAAAAAGGGGGAGGATGCTCAAACAAATCTGCAAGTATTTCAAAAGGCAAAGAAAGTTGTATTCTTAGAGGATAACCTATATCACTATACGGACAATCCGGATGGAGCAACCAATAGTATTAATCCAGGAGATGTTATCTATAATGTAAAGGATAATATTTATTTAAATAAAATTAGGGAAAAAGTTGCGAATGATAGATTCGGTTCTGTTAATAAGACAAGTCTTATCAACACTACGCTGTCAATGCTTTCTGGAAAAATTATTAGAATACTGGCAAGTAGTAAAAACCCTGAGGCTGATTTATTGGAGATAGAAAATGGCTTGGGGGATGAGTTGTCTCATTATTTGTTAGGATTTGATAAGACAAAGCTCAACCATAGCTCATTAAAGAAGATGATTTGCGTAAACATAATAAGTGGTGACTACGAAAAGAATATAAAGTATAGACCATTTTGCAAATTATTGAAAAGGATAGGAAAGGTAAAATGAGAAGTAAAAAGGCTTTATATAACATTATTAGCAATATTATTCTTCAGGTCGTTATCATTATCAGTGGTTTTATTGTACCCAAGATAATAATTAGTACGTTTGGATCTACGGTCAATGGCTTGGTTTCATCCGTAACACAGTTTTTAGCATATATCACATTGTTGGAATCGGGTTTTGGCCCAGTTGTGAAAGCGGCTTTGTATAAGCCAATTGCCAATGAAGATAATAAAACTATTGGGAACATTTTAAAAACTTCCGAAAGATTTTTTAGGATAATAGCAGTCATTTTTCTTGGATATATTGCTATTCTTTGCCTTTTTTATCCAACAGTAATTAATCATGATTTTGAATGGGCGTTTACTGCGTCATTAATTATAATAATAGGAATTAGTACTTTTGCGGAATATTTTTTCGGGATGACATATACTCTGTTCTTACAGGCTAAGCAAAAAAAATATATCATTTCAAATATTCAAATATGTACTTATGTATTATCGACCTTATCCGTAATTGTCTTAGCAAAAATGGGAGCCGGTATTCATCTTATTAAGTTAATAAGTGGAGTGATTTTTATTCTTCGTCCACTGATTTTAAATGTATATGTAAAAAAGAAGTATAAATTGGATTATACTGATAGTTCGGACAGCTATAAACTCGATAAGAAATGGGATGGTTTGGCACAGCATATCGCTTATGTTATTCATACCAAAACTGATGTAACTGTCTTGACTATTTTTTCAACGTTGAGCGAGGTGTCAGTTTATTCCGTATACTATTTAGTGGTTAGAGGGATAAAAGCTATTATCGGTGCTTTCTCTGGCAGTATTGATGCAACATTTGGAGATATGATTGCGAAGAATGAGAAGCAGAATCTAAATAAAAAATTTTCAATGTTTGAAGTATTGTATGGATTTATTGGCACCGTTTCTTTCGCCACTGCAATTGTGCTAATAACCCCATTTGTTTCTGTATACATGAAGGGTGCTACCGACGCTAATTACATTAGGCCTGTGTTTGGTATACTCATCGTTATTAGCGAATACATTTGGGCCATCCGGCAACCATATAATTCAATCATTTTAGCGGCCGGTCATTTTAAAGAAACACGTAGAGGCGCATGGATTGAATGTTTGACCAATATTATTATTTCCATTATCTTGGTTGGTCAATTTGGATTAGTTGGCGTCGCCATAGGCACAACTATAGCTATGACTATTCGTACCGCAGAATTTGTTTATCATACTAACAAATTTATACTGGATAGATCTATTTGGGAGAGTGTTAAAAAAATACTATTAATAATAATTGAAACAATTATAATTGTATTAGTTTCACAATTGTTGCCATTTTTGGATAATACTAATTATTTGAATTGGTCGATCAATGCTTTAATGGTGTTCAGTGTTGCTTGTATAGTGACGCTTGCTTTTAATTATGTTTTCTATCGCGCCGAGCTAAAGGCGTCTAGGCGATTGATAAAAAGACTGTTGCCGAAACGACGAAAGAGTTATTAAGCCTAAAACGATAGGAATAAGCTAAATGAGCATGCTATAATATAGTATATGTCGGAAAGTTTATTGTGTAGGTTTGGGCATATCAAATATAAGTTGATGCTCAAGCATAATGAAGGAATATTCGCTAGACGTAGGAACAAGCACTTAAAGAAGAAGCAGTTCACAATTATCTCAAACAATTGTTGGGGGGGATACGTTTATAGACTTTTTGATTTGCGATATCAATCACCAACCATTGGTCTGTTTATTATGCCAGAAGATTATTTGAGATTTATAAACAATCTTGAGTATTATATTAATGAGTGCAAACTTTCTTTTATTAAGCCAGAAGAATCACATAGTTATGCTTTTCTTCGAGATAAAAAAAGCTTTGGCAGTTATCCGATCGGCGTGCTCGATGATATAGAAATATGTTTTATGCACTATAGAACAGAAGAGGAGGCTTTTAAAAAATGGACACGTCGTTGTCAACGTATTGTTTGGGATAATTTGATTATAAAATTTTGCGATCAAAATGGTTGTAAGAAAAAACACATCGAGCAATTTAATAAGATTGATAGGTATGACAAGATGGTCTGTTTTACCGCTAAGAAAATACCTGGGAAATATAATATTTATATGTGGGAATTTAAAAAGGACGGTTATGTGGTTGATGATAAGTATTTTCTGTTCCAGCATCTAGATCTTAAGAAGCTAATTGAAAAATAGCTTGAATCACGTACACTTCTTTTGCTCGCCTATTGACCATGGTATTATTCTTCTCAACATCAACCCTATAAGAATTGAAATTATTGTTGCCACAACACTAGTAACGAGCGCAAGGCATATTTCAAGTAAAAAATCGCTATTCATTAGTAGTTTTGAAAAAACACCTAGTTTTGTTTGGGTTATTACGACAATTAGTTTGTGAAATATTAGAACACTCATTGTATTTCTGCCAATACATTCAATTGTTTTGTTATTATCAATTCCTTTTGAGAGCAGAATAATAGCTAATGCCGAAGTCATCCCGGCTGTTATTGTTAAGAAATAGTTTTGATACTTATAACTTTGCCATCCGATGCTTTCTGGTCCATTAAAATAAATCGCAAGCCCACACAAAACAATACACGCAACAAATAAACCTGTATTACTTTGTTTTGTTTCTAGCTTTTCAAAAATTCGCCACTTTTTTAACAAGTATCCAAAATAAAAGAAGCATCCAATGGTTAAGGCACTATTTAACCCCCATGGCAGATAGAAGTCTTTTGCGAAAAAAGTACACGAGAAACCGATTAGTAGTGTTGCTATGAATGTAATTGTTTCCATTTTTTTGCTCTTGAGCGAATATACTATACAATAAAAAATTACTTCCGTAGAAAATAACGCAGGCAAAAACCATAAGGGACTGTTTTGCTTCAGTGCATTATTTACCCCGTTGCCGTATAGAACATTTCCGATTTGTTCCCATATATTGAATGAAGATTTTCGTGAGAGTTCGTCGGCTACGTCTTGTCCAAGAATAAAATATGGTATTAAGAATACTAATGCCCAAAAGAAGTATGGCAACATGATTCTGAGAAACTTATTTTTTAAGAATTCAAAAAATGATTCTCTTTCTTTTATGCGGAGCATATATCCGGATAGCACGAAGAAAATTGGCACGTTGATAAAGTAAATGATTCGATATATTGGGTATGCGTGACTTGAACTTGATGAAATCGCATGCCCTAAAACAATAAGAAACATTGCAATTCCCCTTGCGATATCTATATATTTAATCCTCTTATTAGATTTCATATTGTTATTATATCAAACTATACTACCGTAATGAACTAGGCCGAACCCTCACCTTTTGTGATATAATAATGTGTATTATGAACAAAACGATTGATTTTAGTGGTAAAAAAATTCTTATCACTGGTGCGGCGGGGTTTATTGGGTGGTATCTAGCGAAGCGAGTATGCGAGGAAAACCCGGAAGCGAAAGTGATTGGGTTTGACTCAGTAAATGATTATTATGACGTAGCTTTGAAGGAATACCGATTAAAAGATTTGGAGCAGTATAAGAACTTCACTTTTATTAAAGGAAATTTGGCGGATAAGCAGGCATTAGTAGATGTGTTCGAGAAGTACCATCCAGAAATCGTGGTAAACCTTGCGGCTCAAGCGGGGGTGCGATATTCGATCGACCATCCAGATGCTTATATTGAGGCTAACCTGATTGGATTTTACAATATCTTGGAAGCGTGCCGACACTATCCAGTAGAGCACCTAGTCTATGCGTCATCATCGTCGGTGTATGGCGGCAACAAGAAAGTACCGTTTTCTACAGACGATAAGGTAGATAATCCAGTGAGCTTATACGCAGCAACGAAGAAATCTAATGAATTGCTCGCACATGCCTATTCAAAACTATACAATATACCGTCGACTGGTCTCCGCTTCTTTACAGTGTATGGTCCAGCTGGGCGGCCGGATATGGCGTATTTTGGCTTTACTAATAAGTTAATCAAGGGTGAGAAGATCCAGATATTTAACTACGGGAATTGTAAGCGGGACTTCACCTATATTGACGATATTGTAGAGGGAGTGATGCGAGTAATGGCAAAAGCACCAGAGAAGAACGATGGTGAGGATGGTTTACCACTCGCGCCATACAAAGTCTACAATATTGGGAATTCGAATCCAGAGAATCTATTGGACTTCGTACAGATATTACAGGAGGAACTGATTCGCGCTGGAGTATTACCGGAAGATTATGATTTCGAGACACATAAGGAATTGGTACCAATGCAGCCCGGTGATGTGCCGGTGACCTACGCTGACACGAGCGCGCTCGAAAAAGATTTCGGGTTCAAACCGCATACGTCTCTACGCGAAGGTTTACGAAAGTTCGCGGAGTGGTACAAAGAATTCTACCAATAGATCACTTGTGCTTAATTGACAAATACTCTTAAGCAGTGTATGATTATAGGAATAGTTATTATAATGTGGAGTTATATAAAATGAAAATTGCAGTAGCAGGAACTGGTTATGTGGGATTGTCACTGGCGACATTATTATCTCAGAAGCATGAGGTAGTGGCGCTCGATATCATACCGGAAAAAGTCAAAATGGTGAATAAGTTTACCTCGCCGATTCGGGATGAGTATATTGAAAAGTATTTTGATGATGCCGTGAAGGGAGAGCGGAAATTGAACCTTAAAGCAACATTAGACTGGGAAGAAGCTTTCCGAGACGCTGATTACGTGATTATCGCTACGCCGACCGATTATGATGAAACGAAGGATTATTTCAATACAAGTTCAGTGGAAGATGTCATCGAGAAGGTAATTTCGTTAGATAACCCCAAGACGACGATGGTGGTAAAATCTACTATTCCGGTGGGCTATATTAACTCCATACGACGAAAATACGACATCGACAACATTTTCTTTTCGCCAGAATTCTTGCGTGAAGGCAAAGCATTGTATGATAATTTATATCCGTCACGAATTATCGTGGGCTCCTATTCGGAGGAAGCGCAGAAATTTGCAGAGCTATTGCGTGAAGCTACCTTGGCGGATGATGTGCAGGTACTGGCTATGGATAGCAAAGAGGCCGAGGCAGTAAAGTTATTTGCGAATACTTATTTGGCTTTGAGGGTAGCTTATTTCAACGAACTAGATACTTACGCTGAAGTAAAAGGGATTAATGCGAAGAGTATTATTGAAGGGATTTCACTTGACCCACGAATCGGGACACATTATAATAATCCGTCGTTTGGTTACGGTGGATACTGCTTGCCGAAGGATACGAAGCAATTACTAGCAAATTACAAAGGTGTACCGCAAGATTTAATTAAGGCGATTGTGAATGCAAATATCACTAGGAAGCAGTTCATTGCAGATGAAGTGATGAAGAGTAACCCGAAGCTGATTGGGGTCTATCGCCTGACGATGAAGTCAGATTCGGATAATTTCCGAGCAGCAGCAATACATGACATCATTAAAACTTTGCGGGATAACAAAAAGAAGGTTATAATCTATGAGCCAACCTTGAAGGATGCCGAATACAACGGCGTGGAAGTAACAAAGGATTTGGATCAGTTTAAGAAGAATTGTTCGGTAATCTTAGCGAATCGCATCACGCCGGAATTGGAAGATGTGCGAGAGAAGGTCT
The DNA here is from genome assembly GCA_017514765.1 of Candidatus Saccharimonadota bacterium. GTDB lineage: Bacteria > Patescibacteriota > Saccharimonadia > Saccharimonadales > Saccharimonadaceae > Nanosyncoccus. The sequence continues at coordinate 114,941 of JAFWIU010000010.1, forward strand.
ATACGCGAGACTTGTTCTCTCGAGACTGATAATGCTATAAAGGAAAGGAAGTGGGATTATGAAGAAAAGCGAGATAGAAGAAAGCACAATAATCTGGCGGGGGGTGGGATTAGTAGTAGTTGTAGCGCAGGCGATTATTTCCTTTATGTTGGTTATTTCTATGATTAATACTGGCATTGTAGCAAGTTGGATTACAATACTGGTTGCCATTGTACTGGCGGCATTGCTGATATTTAATATCGTAAAGCTACTGGCGCAGAACAAAACCTCTACGGCAACGAGGATTGTTTGCATGGTGCTTGGCATCATCTGTATTATCGGTGGAGTATTTGCGATGCGCTACACTGGTGCTTTCAATGAATTCTTAAACCGCGTCACTGAGCAGAAGGCAGAAGTGAAAGAGTATAGCGTGATAGTGATGAATGATAGTGGAATTAAGGACTTGTCTGGGCTAGCTGGTAAAAGTGTTGGGCTACTCGAAACCGACAAGGAGGCCAAGAAGGCTGGACAACACCTGCAAGGTCTAGTTAAAGTTGACACAGGCTTTTATGATAGTATGGATACTTTGATTAGTATGTTGGAGGGTAAATTAATTGACGCAATGACTATAGAATCAGACCGGATGGAGATCGCAAAGGAAGAAATGGACGGTGGGTTGGAAAGTATGCGGGTAATTTATACCTTTGAAATTGAGCTCGACGGGAAGGAGACGCAGGCTTCTAATAAAAAAGTAACCATTGAGCCTTTTATAGTTTATATCTCGGGAAGTGATTCGAGAACTGGGATTAAGACTACCGCACGTTCGGATGTAAACATTGTGGCAGTAGTGGATCCTGCGAAGGGTAAAATGTTACTAGTTTCCATACCGCGCGATACTTATGTACAACTGCATGACACGACTGGCATCAAGGATAAGCTGACGCACGCTGGTGTGTACGGAATTGAAATGAGCAAAGCTACAATTGAAGATTTTCTCGGAATCAAGATCGACCATACAATTAAGGTAAGCTTCGATACGGTAGTGAAAGTAGTAGACCAGCTAGATGGGATCGAGATTAATTCAGATCAAGCCTTGCAACTCAAAACCAATGGCAAAGTGTGTAATTACGTAGTGGGAAAACAGGTAGTAGATGGCGACTGTGCTTTGAGGTTTGCGAGAGAGCGGAAATCCTACGAAACTGGCGATCGGCATCGTGGAGAGAACCAGCAAGAAGTAATTACTGGTATTGTGAAGAAACTATCTGGCTCGAAAGATTACTTACTCAAGGTACCTGAGATATTGGAAATTGCAGCGGACTCTTTTGAAACCACGTTCCAAAGAGACGATATTGTTGGATTTATTAGGATGCAACTCGAAAACCCGAAAAACTGGCAGGTAGAATCAATTGCGGTTAATGGTACTGGCACTATGTTGCCAACTTACAGTATGGGAGCGAATCTGCCATTATATGTAATGATACCGGACGAAAACACCGTAGCTAATGCCAGGACCAAGATTAATCAGTACCTCAATGTCAGTACGGTGGATGATGCGGAGGAATAAGAATAATAGAAAAAAGTCTTTAATTATTATGCTTAGTATGGTAATATATTTAGGAGGACAATATGGAAGAGATAAATATTAAAGAATTTTTTAGTTATTTAAAGCATTATATTTTCGGTTATATCGTAGCGATTGTATTAGCCGTAGGTGGCATCGTAGCTTATGATGTAATAATCAAGAAGCCGCTCTATCAGTCTAGTACGACTGTCGTCATCGCGAAAGCAGATAGTACTGACGGAACAGCGGTTAACATTAACGACGTAAACGCTAGTCAGAAATTGGCCAACACTTATAGCGAGATTGCGAAGAGCGAGTTGGTACTGAACCGGGTGATAGAAGAGTTAGACCTTTCGATGTCTAGCAAGGAATTGAGCAAGGGCGTGACGATTAAACCAATTGAAAACACCTCCATTATCAATATTACAGTCAAGGATAAAAACGCTACTCGCTCAGCTACTATCGCTAATGGTATTGCTAAGGTGTTTGCGGAGGAAATTGCCAAGATTTATAGGCTCGACAATGTTAGCCAATTAAGTGTTGCAGTAACGCCAACCGCACCATGTAATAACACTCTATCGCGCGACATTGTGTTGGCGATAGCTATCGCTGTGCTTGGTGTGACTGGCTTTGCATTCCTCCGATTTTATCTGGATGACACCGTGAAGCATACTGACGATATCGAGAAGATGCTGGGTTTACCGGTGGCTGGGAGCATTACAAAGAACGACACAAGAGTAAAAAATGGTAACGAACTTCCTGTAGCGCGCGCGCCGAAGTCAATCGTAAGCGAGAATATTAAAAGTTTACGGACTAATCTACAATTTACAGCAGTGGATAGGAATCTGAAAACTATCTTAGTAACTAGCGCTAATGCAAGCGAGGGCAAAAGCTTCGTATCAGCAAATTTGGCGGTTTCTTTTGCTCAGGCGGGGAAGAAGGTGTTGATTATTGATTGCGATCTTCGAAAAGGACGTTTACATAAGCTCTTCAAGACTTTTAACAATGCAGGGTTATCCAATCTATTGGCTGACAATATTAAGAACATTGGTAGCTATATTCGTAAGACTACAGTAGATAATCTCGATTTGATTACTTGTGGTACATATCCACCCAATCCAAGTGAATTGTTAGCGTCGCAGCGTAATAAGAAGGTATTAGCGGGATTGCGCAATCATTACGATATCATCATCTTAGATGGTGCACCAGTGGGTGGCTTGGCAGATTCAGTGATTTTATCTAGCTTGGTTGATGAAGTGTTAATCGTAACAAAGGATGGGGCAACTTCGAAGAGTGATTTGTCTGCAACCAGAGATGCCTTGAAGCGAGTGGATGCCAATGTTGCTGGTATTGTGTTCAATAATGTAAATCATAGATCGTCGAAATATTACTATTATTACGGAGAAGAAGACAAAAAATGATAGATATCCACTCGCACATTTTACCTGGGATTGATGATGGTGCGAGAACGTTGGATGAAAGTATTGATATTATACAAGAATTATCACGTCAGGGCGTAACGAGTATTGTGGCGACACCACACTATATTACTGATACTATGTATACCTCTCCGCGAAATAACAATCTCATACTTCTGAATAAATTAAGGCAGGCTTTAGGCGATGCAGGCGTAGAGGTTGGAGTGTATCTAGGAAATGAGATTTTTATCGACATCAAGATTGCTGAACTCCTGAAGAAAAGAATAGCATCCACAATGGCTGATAGTGAATATATATTGGTCGAATTTTCGTTAAATGAAGAATATCCGAATTATGCGGACATCCTGGGTAATTTAATGGAGCTTGGATACAAGGTGATTTTAGCTCATCCTGAAAGATATGTACTGGCAGAGGAGGATTTTGACAGACTTGAGGAGCTGCAAGAGATGGGGATATTATTCCAATGTAATGCTGGGAGCTTTATTGGTCAATATGGTAAGTCGGTTGAGAAGATAGTGGTGCGACTAGCGAAGGAAAAGCGAATCTTCGCGTTAGGTAGCGACATGCATCATGCCCGTGGGGATAATAGGATGATAAAAGCGCAAAAGAAACTACGTAAATATTATAGCAAAGCAGAGTTGGACCGCATCCTGGTGAAGAACCCCAGTAAAATTATCGGTGTGATATAATAATAGATATGGCTAAATTTAAGTTGGTGTCAAAATATCAGCCGACCGGTGATCAGCCGGCGGCGATTCGTCAGCTCGTGGACGGGCTTAATGCTGGTGTCCATGAACAGACTTTGCTGGGCGTGACTGGATCTGGGAAGACTTTTACGATGGCAAACATTATCAATAAAGTACAACGTCCTACATTGGTATTGGCACATAATAAAACTTTGGCAGCACAGTTGTATGCGGAATTTCGGGAGTTTTTCCCGGAGAATGAAGTGCACTATTTCGTGTCGTATTTCGATTACTATCAACCAGAGGCATATATCGCATCAACCGATACGTATATCGAGAAGGACTCAGCGATTAATGACGAGATTGATAGACTCAGACATGGAGCAACGGAAGCGTTACTGACCCGTCGCGATTGTATAGTCATATCTTCGGTATCATGCATATATGGCATTGGTTCACCAGCTCACTACGAGGAGATGTCATTACCGATGTGGCGAGAGAAAGGTGGGTGGGCGATCAGCGAGACTAGTCATCTAACGCAACTTGAGTTTATTCGTCGGCTCGTCGGGATGCAATATCATCGGAATGATTTGGCGTTCGAACGGGGGAATTTCCGCGTGATGGGTGACACGGTAGATTTGTATCCGGCGAACGGGGAATATGCGTATCGATTCGAGTTTGGGTTTGATACTTTGGAGGAAGTAAAGATTGTAGACCCTTTGACCTTTGAGGTGCGAGAGAAACCTGACCACGTACATGTTTTCCCAAACACACATTATGCGACGCCGATGGACCAGCTCGAGAAGGCACTGGTAACAATTCGAGCAGAGTATGAAGACAGGATGAAGTATTTTGAAAAGCACCAGAAGTATCTGGAGGCGCAGAGGTTGTCACAGCGAACTAAATATGACCTTGAGATGCTGAAGGAAACGGGGTTTGTTAAGGGAATTGAGAATTATTCTAGGCACCTGGATGGGCGGAAGCCGGGCGAGCCGCCGTCGACTTTACTGGATTTCTTCCCAGAAGATTGGTTGTTGATCGTAGATGAGTCGCATATGACTTTGCCACAAGTGCGTGGGATGTATAATGGCGACCATGCTAGGAAATTAGCACTAGTGGAATATGGGTTCCGATTGCCGTCGGCGCTAGACAACCGACCACTCACTTATGGTGAATTCCAAAAGCATATTAACCAAGCGATTTATGTATCAGCTACGCCGGGTGAGTATGAATTAGAAGTATCACCAGAACCGGCGCAGCAGGTGATTCGCCCAACTGGATTACTTGACCCCGAGGTTGAAGTACGTGGCTCGGATGGACAAATTGATAATCTGATGGAAGAGATTGACCGACGCATTGCGAAGGGTCAGAGAACTCTGATTACGACACTGACTAAACGGATGGCAGAAGATTTGACTGACCATTTGAAGGAACGAGGCGTGAAGACAGCGTATATTCACTCCGATGTAGATACGCTGGAGCGCGGGGATATTTTGCGGGATCTGCGTGCGGGAGTATACGATGTGCTTGTGGGGATTAATTTGTTGCGTGAGGGATTGGATTTGCCGGAAGTATCGTTAGTCGCGATTCTGGATGCGGATAAAGAAGGATTCTTGCGCTCGGAATCGGCTTTGATTCAGACGATTGGGCGTGCGGCGAGACATGAAGAAGGCAAGGTGATAATGTATGCTGATTTTATTACGGAAAGCATGGAAAAGGCAATATCCGAGACTAATCGGCGGCGCGAGATTCAGAAAGAGTACAACGCTAAGCATGGCATTACGCCACATTCGGTAGTGAAAGAGATTTCGGCGGGCCTACGCGCCATTATTCCAGAGAAAGAGGAGATTGATAAGTTGGATATTAAGCGAATTCCGAAGGATGAATTGCCGGCTCTGATTAAGCATCTGTCATCCGAGATGCAACTCGCGGCGGCGAACTTGGAGTTCGAACAAGCCGCAGCACTTAGGGATGAGATCGAGAAGATTAAAGAGTTTATGGAAGGGAAGAAATAAAAAGAGGGCTAGCTCTAGCAGCTTCCCTCGGTAGGTTAAGCAGTTGATTCAATTCAGTATCTTATACTTAACCTCTTATCTGTGATTATAGTCCAATCGCTATTTAATGTCAACTAGTTTTTTGGTTTTGGTGAGGACTTTCAGCTGTCTAATTCTAGTTCTTTCGTTCTTGACGAATTCTTGCGCTCTGGATATTCCTTGTCTATCGGTTAACTTTGCGCGCGTTAAATCTAAAATAACATTTTCCGATTGGCCATCGGTATCTCTCAAGTTGTTCTGTATCGTATGTTTACTTCCACCAATGGGGGACTTCAATTCCCAACGAGTATTAGTCTTTAGAATAAATAAATCTGGTGTCTTACTTTGATACCTGCGCAAAAATACAATGTCACTTTCGAATAATTCCGCTACTAAGCGAGCTGCTTTCTTTTCATGAGGACGAGGTTCTGAATTCTTGTTGTCCTCGATATGTACAGTATATTTTTTCATGCCAAATAGGGTAACATAGAGGAGGTGAAATTTCAACCCCGTGGTGCGAGGTTTTGGAGCATGAGCGTTTTGGAGTGAAGGTTATTCAACCTCCCGTTCGCTTTGGTGTTCGGGGTTTGTTCGGTGATACGCTAGATGTGGTGGTTGGTGGCAGGTGTGGCACGCTAGATATAGCGTAGGCGGGTCACTATATATTATATGTAGTGCGATGCTGACGGGTATTATTCTTGCCACTTGGTGATGGTGGAAGGGACGGTCTGGCGACTAGCGGAGTATCCAGAACGATTAATCTCAGTTAGCGTGATTGTTCGTAACTGTGCAGCCGTTACTTTATATGAGTCTTGTGTAACCCAATATGGAAGGATTGTATGATTGCCGACTGTTAGTAATGAATCTGCTTGAATATAAGAGACAAATCCAGCTTCTACTCCTTGGGCGCCAAAATATGTAGCGGCTGTTTCAGTGGTATTTTGAAAAATAAGATAGTCATAGATTCCAAAAACATCTGAATTGATATTATCCAATATAAATCCAACCCTATCATAATCATCCATATCTGTATCTAGCATAAAGAATAGACTTGTTATGGCTCCACTGGTTCTATTATAATAGTACCGAATGTAACATAGTAAATAGTTTGTTGGCACTTCTCTAACTATATAGACAGTACCACCTTCTGGTGTGATTTGGGCAGCATCTATAGATTGAACCTGTAGTTTCATCCAATCGATATTGCCACCGTCGTATATTTCATAGTTATCAAGATATTTAGCGGTAAATTCGTCGATGTCGCCAGTATACTTAAAGTACCCACCATACAATGTATCTGGTGTAAGCTTATCATATAAGCCATCTGCTGTGCCAAGGAGATTATAGGTACTACCTTCTGGTAATTCGGATAGTTTCATGGTGACTGGGTTTTCTTGACCCGGAGTGTCAGATAAGGCACGGCCAGTGTATAGGACTCTGAAAGTAGGTGGTTCGGGAGCAGTGTGGTTATATGGATGCACCATAGTGTATTTGACTTGTCCTGAGTAGGTATCGGCTGGTTGAGTAGTGGAGATGTAGGTAGCGTAGGTAGTTTCTAGTTTAGCGCCTAGTGTAGTGTCAGTAGTGGATGGATCGGTAGTAGAAGAGTGATAGTCTGCTACTTTAGTATAAGTATCTGGTACAATATGCCAATTATTAAAGCTATTAGTGATAGTCATAATATTAGGATTATAAGTAACTGGACTACCTGATACTGGATTATCTACTTTAGTTACTTTCATAGACCAGTTGGAGGTAGTATCGCCACTGGCATAGACTTTAGTGGAAATGGTTTCATTAGTATTTTGACCTATGAGTTTAGTGTGGTTTTCACCTTCATAGACATCACCAGTAAAGCCAATAGCATATATAGCAAAGCCATTATTGTCATTACAAAAAGCAGTGAGCGTGGTCTTACCGATACCATTCTCATATTCATTACCGCTTGCTCCAGAATAGGTGCCTGGATTAATGGAGGCATTGTGTGAGTTAGTACCAACTCCACCCATAGTACAGGCTATTGGGACAGTGAGTTCTACAGTATCTATAACTTCGTTGTCTTCAGCTGAAACAGCAGAAGAAGAAAGAACTAAGCCAGAGAAAAGGGTGAGACTAAGAATCACATATATGAGAAAAGTAGAAGAAGATTTAAGTATGAGCTTGTTCATAATTCTAGTATAGCACAAGTTCTTTGGTTTGGGTTGATATTGTGGCATTATTTACTGTTTTGCTTATAGGCTGTTATGTATATCATTTGTAGGGTTTATTTTTGAATAGGGTTATGGTATAGTTAAGATATGAATGCGGTGGGAATTGCAGAAATCGATAAGATTAGGAAGCGGATTCAAATATGCGATTATTTAGTGGTGGCACAGCTGTTCCTAAGTGATAATTTTCTGTTGGAAAGAGAATTGGAGTTTGAGGATATTAAGCCGCGACTACTCGGGCATTGGGGGACTTGTCACGGCATCAATGTAGCATATGCAAATCTGAAGGCAGTGTACGGTGATGATGCGAATTACAGCTTTATCTTAGGTCCAGGACATGGGTTTCCGGCACTAAATGCTAACTTATGGCTAGATGGCGAACTTGCCAAAGTAGACCCTAAGGCAACAGTTGACATGGATGGATTGGAATACCTTTGCCGAAGTTTCTCGTGGCCGGACGGATTTCCAAGTCATGCTAGCCCGATAACGCCGGGCGTAATTACGGAAGGTGGTGAGCTCGGCTATGCCTTAGCAAATGCTTATGGAATGAGTCTAGGTCATCCAGAGAAAACCACCGCAGTACTAATCGGTGATGGGGAACTGGAAACCGCTACAGCGATTGATACTCTGAATTGTAGAAACCTCTTTGATGGTTCGAACAATGGTAAAGTGTTGCCAATCCTGCACCTTAACGGCTATAAAATTTCAGCGCCATCCCTCTATGCGCGTAAATCCGAGCGAGAACTACATGAAATGATACGAGGGTTCGGATTTGAGCCGATCGAGTTTGATGGTGATGATATTGAGGCGTTTCAGTATGCTCTACGAGAAGAGGTTGAGTCCCCGTTCTATATTATGAAAACGGAAAAAGGTGAAGGCGGACCGAACCGCCATCAAGACGCACACCAAATTCCGTTGAAGAACCCCAAGACGGATACAGAAGAATTAAAACAACTAGAAGAGTGGCTGAAGTCATACCATTTTCGCGATTTGTTCGACGCCGAGAAAGGAGTTATATTGTGATAGAGAGTATTAGGAAACTGGGAACTGAAAAATATTCGCCAGCTAAACGGATTGGGGAACTTTTGGCAGAAGAGTTTAAGAATAATCCACATTTCTATTTCTTTTCGCCGGATGAGACGACTTCGAACAAGTTTGACCAGATTTTTACAGTAGAGAAGCGGGCTTGGGGGGATTTGCCGATCGAAGAGTGGGACTTGCCAGAAGCGGCTAACGGCAGAATTGTGGAGATGCTTTCGGAGAACGTGCTGTTTTCCGTGATGAGTGGACATTTAGCTAATGGCGAGCCGGCAATGATGGGAAGTTATGAGGCTTTTTATCCGATTATTACGGCCCAATTATTGCAACAAATGAAATTTATCAAGCAGTCTAAAACTGTGGGGTGGCGTGAACCGATGCCGGCAATTAACTTGCTATCTACTTCGACCTGCTGGCGTCAGGACCATAATGGATTTACTCATCAGTCACCGGCCTTAATTTCTACTCTTCTGTCAGTGCCTTCCAATCTTGCAAATTGCATTTTCCCGATCGATGATGTAGCGGCCGAAGAGAGCTATCGGTTCATGATGGAATCCACCAATGTTGTAAATCTTACAACATTTGATAAGAACGAAAGGCCACGCTATATTGATTCGCTTCATGCGAATTACGAATTCATGAACGGTGGAGCGTCGATTTATCAATTTGTTTCCGATGAGGAACCGGATGTCGTGTTTACGGCGTGTGGTGATATCGTCGCGCATGAAATGATAGAGGCAATTAGAATATTGAAGGAAGACCTGCCAGAGGTTAGAATTAGATTTGTATACATCAACGCTCTTTCTTATCGCGGTATCGGTACGACTGAAAATAAACTAAAACGAGAGAAGTTTATGGAGCTCTTTACGGTGGATAAACCGATTATCGCTAACTTCCATGGCTATCCAGAAACTTTGGAGAATATCCTAGAAAACTACACAGCACGCGGCAGACTGCGCGTACATGGTTTTAACGAAGAGGGATCTACTACTACGCCATTTGAAATGTTGAGGCGCAATGCAGCGTCACGTTATGATGTTGCGATCGATGTAGCAACACTAGCAAAGCGTAAAAACTTAGTGGAAAAATACGCAGCCGCTATGGAGCAAAACCACGCCTACGCTTTAAGACACGGCGTAGATATGATACAATAATTCGTGATGGATTATTTGATTTTAGCGATTGGTTTGATGATTCTAGCTGAAACGACTTTTTTGGTTTTTAAGAAACATGCACCGGTGCGAGTAGGAAGGCGTAAAGTGTTTGTCGACACCTCAGCCTTGATTGACGGGCGTATCGTTAACGTGGCACGTACTGGGTTTCTTGATGGTGATTTAATTATCCTGAAGAGCGTGTTGCGTGAATTACAATTACTGGCAGATAGTAAAGATGCAGAAAAACGTACACGAGCCAGGTCGGGATTAGATAACGTGGCGGAGTTGGAAAGAGTGATTGAGGTCAATACAGAGATTCTGGATGATGGTGAAGATCCCAAAAAAGTGGATGATGCTCTGCTTAAATTCGCGCGCGAGTATAGTGGCATGGTGCTGACATTAGATTATAACTTGATTAAGGTAGCCGAAGCGGAAAAAATTGGAACACTTAACTTAAATGATTTGGCGTTGGCAACAAAGACTGATTTTAAACCGGGTGAGAGAGCGAAAGTGAAGATAGTCGAGAAGGGTTCCGGCGCGGGACAGGGCGTAGGACACCTCGAAAACGGCGCTATGATAGTAGTAGAGCGCGCCGCTAATAAGGTAGGTAAAGAAGTTACGGTAGAATTTGAGCGCCTGCACGAAACCTCTGCTGGACGCATCATCTTTGCTAGATTGGCTAGAGGGAGGGATTAGTATCTATTCCGCTTATGCTTTAATATATAGGCATAAGCTTTAATACATAGGCATAAGCGGAATGTCGGTTTATGAACCGTTACTGTCTACGGTAGGTTGCTTTTTGTCGTCGTTATTGGTCGGAGTGGAAGTGGGGGTTAGAGTCATTTCGCTTGTGGTTGATCCACCAGCAGAATCGGAAATAGTAAGCTTAATGCTCTTTTCTTTACCAGTTAAAGTATAACCATTAATCTTGCCATCACCACCGAGCGAAATACCGGACTTTTCAACACCGTCAACATAAAGTGTATATCCTGCAATATCATAGGTACCGCGACGAACGCTGGCGATAATATTGTTACCGCTCACTGATAAGGCCACTTGCGGAGCTTTGTAGTCACAGGTATCCGTCTTGTCGCGATCGTATGGTTCTGGTACATTGATAACATCTTTACCAGTCATAGGATCGGTAACCTTAGTAATCTCAACTGCTATCTTCTGATCCTCTGGGGTACAATCAGCTGCTAAGAGATGGTTATATTTATTAAAGGTGAGGCTTTCTCTAGATATACCGGAGTTCTTGGCAGCATTGTACCAGCTAGGCCAAATGTCAGTTTTGCCGTTAACGGTAAGCGTCTGGATTCCGGCTGGGCGAACGGGTTCATCACCATAGTGCCATTTGCCTTCGGGTTCGTAAATTTCTTTATGGACACGTTCCATATAGCTGCCAGCGATCAAGCGAGCGATGTCGTGAGTATCAGATGTCAGAGCAGCGCCGTCATGATTGCCATTCCAGACGAAGGTTGAAATGGCGGTCGAATAACTTTCAAAGAGGGAATCCTTAGTATTATTATAGGTATCGGTAGTAGTACCAGTCTTGGTGGCGGGCCAGACGTCTGGTACCACAAAGCCTTCATTGTTCCAGTAACGAGATTTGCGATCACTCAGAATGCTCGAAAGCATATAGGCGACTTGATCATCTACTACACGAGTAGCTTCCGAGTCAGTCCATGATTCGATTACTTCACCAGAAGAATTCTTGATTTCAAGAACGTAAGCTATGTCTTTGTATGAGCCACCACGCGCTAGAGAGGCATAGGCATTGGCATGCTCAACCATTCTGACACCGCAACCTGAACCGATAGCAATAGAGAGACCATAACCTTCACGACCTTCACAATATGATTTATCGCCAAGTGCATGTGCAACTTCGAGTGAATTATCGATACCATTAATATAGAGGGCTTTCACAGCACCAATGTTAAGGGATTGCGCAAGGGAATAGCGAATAGTAATATTGCCATAGAATTGACGAGTGTAGTTACGTAGCATACAGGTACCAACATTACCAGCACAGTAGATGCGGTCGATATTCTCGTCACGCAGAATAGTGCCTGGTCCGTAGTTGATTCCTTCACGTTCCATAAATAATGGTGCATAGTCGAGGATAGGCTTAATGGAGGAGCCCGGCTCAACCAATGAGTCCGCAGCAACGTTTTGCTCGCCGTAGACTGGATTGTTGAAGTCGATCGAGCCAACCATAGCAATCACCTGCGATGTTTCTACATCTACTGAGACCATGGCGGCATTATCACTATGGTTCTGATACATTTGAGCGATACCGACCTGCATAGCTTCCTCGGCAATCTTCTGGGCGCGCAAATCTAGCGTGGTCTTGATGGTCCATCCACCAGCACGCATAGTAGAAATACCATATTTGTCTTCAAGTTGCTTCTTGACCTCAAGGACAAAGTGTGGAGCTAGCATATCGGCATACTGACTGGATTCTGGTTTAATGGTGTCCAGAATAGCAACTTCCTTAGCAGCATCGGCTTCTTCTTGAGTGATATATCCCATTTCAGCCATTACATCAAGTGTGTAATGCTGGCGCCAGAGTAATTGATCGTGACCGTATTCATTGTAAGGATTAAAAACGCCTGGATTATTAGGGATTGCAGCGAGAAGGGCTGACTCGGCAAGAGTAAGGTCTTTGGCTGTCTTGCCAAAGTAAGTCTGGGCAGCAGATTCTACACCATTGCGGCGACCACCGTATGGGGATTGATTAAGGTACATGGTGATGATTTGGTCTTTGGAATACATTTTCTCAAGCTCGATAGATAGAATGAGCTCTTTGATTTTACGAGAAAGACCACCACGATCGGCACTTTGGGCTTCATCTGAGAAATAGACTTGCTTAATTAACTGCTGAGTAAGCGTCGAGCCACCCTGCACCCCACGCCCAGTTAAGGTAGAGACCGTTGCACGTGCAAGAGCACCGAAATCTACGCCATGATGGTTGTAGAAGTTACGGTCCTCGATAGCAACAGTAGCTTGATACATGTATGGAGAGATATCCTCGGCTTCAACCACAAGACGATAGTCGGCGTTACCAGTATCTTTCCACAAAACTTCACCGTTACGATCGAGGTAGGTATTGACGGTTTCAGAGATAGACATTTCATCGAGACGGATTTCGTCGAGATCTTTCTTGTAGTATAGGAATAAGCCACCAATAAAGATAATACCAATTAATATACATGCAGCAAAGAATTTCAGGATAGCTTTCTGGCCACGCCAAGAGAACCACCATTTGAACACCCGCTTAGGGTGGAGACGAGCAAAGAATCGTTTGATGGGATTCTTGGGCAGTTTCGCCAATTCTTCGGCTCGACGCCTAGAGGTAGCCTCTTTCTTGGCACGATGTTTGTAAGCCAAGCTTGAATAAAGGCTCATGTTAGACTTTTTACTTGATCTTTTCGCAGTTTTTAACGAAGATTTTGCCTTCTTCTTTTTATCTTTTGACGGCAAAATGACTTCGGATTTCTTCTTAGTCATGTATATATTATATCACGATAAAGTTTAATGGTGCAAAAAAGTTGCAAATTATTTGACTGGCAATTTCAGCCGGCGACGGACTTTATTGCAAAACAATTTGCGTTGGTTTAGCACTAGACAAAACCCACCGATATACTCTTCCGTATAACCACCCAGCCCGGCCTTGAAAAAGAGCAGAGGATTATCTGGCGTAAAAATGCCTTTCATGCCATATAAATTGAGTCTGGTGTAACCGCGACGGAGACATTCTTCAATATTCCAGCCTTTGATAGCAGTGGAACCATTGAAATGTTTATTGTGTTCAACAGTGCCAGCTACGAATGCAACCATCTCATTGGGGTGGAAGATATCGACTTCGCTAGAGACAAGTTCGCCGGTATCCTTGCGACGTGCTTCGACGAAGATAGCCTGATCGCCAAAACTATCCCACAAATCTTCGAAATACTTTACGTTGCGCGTCTTGACACCGTTGCGTAAATCGCTATCTTCAAGGGCATGGAGCCACTCTTTAAGTTCTTTTTTGTCGGTCAAGATATGGATATCTAGTTCACGCTGAGTTTTATGGAGTTTTTTCCTGGTGCTGCTATTCATGGTTAATTCCGCTTCGCGTAGATTCTTAATTCCCGTTAAATCTTTGATAAACATCCAGCGGTTAGCTTTGTTTTCGACTTCGGTGGTGAAGCCTTCGTGCGTGAAACCATGTTTAGCAAATGCTTGAAAGATAGCATCGCGGTCGAAACGTTCAATATCGCTCCCGTCTTGATTACGCGTGCTCAGAACCACTGGCGGAAAGATTTCTAATTTGTAAAAACCCTGTGATTTGGCAAAATGTTTGACTTCTGTCAGGAAAAAATCCAGCAGTTTGAGATTGTCGTAATCCAGGATTGGACCAATCTGAATCCAAGCCTCAAGATAACGCTCTACAATTAAGGCGGCGGCTAGGATTTTGGACTTCTCTTTGACGCCCACTAGATAGGTATGAAACCCCATTTTGCGACGTAAGTCTGCGCGGGCCGTTGATTGGAAGAAATTACCATTTGGCTGTTTTTGTTCAAATTTCGTAAATTCGTCTGCGTCTAGGTTCGTAAAAATCATGACATACCTCCCTACAAATCCCTTTGTTTAGCGAAGTGTAGCTTCTGTAAGTAGACTTTGCCAACTGGAGAGAGCGGCGCCGCAAAAGTACCGACGAATTCTTCGATTTCACCATGAAAGCCTTGCTTGAATTTGAAAACTCCGTTTTCGGGGTCAGGATTAGTACCCCAAAAATTATATTTCTTGAAACCATTAGCATAGGCGTACTTAATCATTGCCCATTGGATGAGATGGGGACCGCCGAGTTTTTTATGTGCACGACGGAAGCCACTCGATAAGTAAATAACTTCATCGCCATATAAGATAAAGAACGCTGCCGCAATCGGGGTGCCATCTGGCAATTCGGCAACAATTGCGGTAACATCGGAACCGAAATGCGTTTTGAGTTGCTCAAAGAATTGCTGTTCACGGGGGACAAAACCATGTACCTTGCCGGATTCGTTCATCATATCGAGTAGGATGGGATACTCCTCTGGCGAAAGCTCTCGAAGCCTAATATCGTATCGTTCGGTAGCATAGCGAATAGTGTAACGATGGTCGCGTCGAAAACTACGTAATAAGATTTGTTCAGCTTCTTTTGAAATAGGAGGATCGAGAACTGATGATTTGGATTCTGGCGGTTGAACTTTGGGTAGATTTTCAATTTTAGTAAAGGGAAGTGCATAAGTCCACTTGACTTGTTCATATTCACCGAGCGGTTTGAAACCTTGCTGTTTAAGTGCCTCCTCGAAGTCCGCAGGAGCGTCTGGAACAAGAAGATTAGGCGATATTTGCAAAATGAGGCCGTGTTTGCCCTTGAGGAATTGCTTGCATTCTTGCAAAAACGGTACAAGATTGTCTAAATTGTAATCATCTGAGAGGGGACCACGACTAAAAGTAAAGATTTTGTGACCAAGTTTTTCAAAAATCACACTAACGAGTCCAGCTACGATAACTTTGTCACCCTCGGCTAGTCCCAAGAGGTACGATTCACGTCCAACAGCTTGATAGCGTTGGTACATGGCTAGACTTTGCATATAATTCTTGGATGAACAGCGTTTTGTAAAACTCTGAAACTCCTGAGGTGTAAGTTCGCGAAATGTTTTTTTCATAATTCTTTTCATTATATCACATGCGTGGTAGGGAATAAAAACGTGTTATAATGATTTTATATGCGAAGATTTAAGTTCAAATCGGTGGTAACGCTGGCTAATATGAAGATGTCAGTGCAGTCGGCGGCTGTAGTGTTGGCATCATCGACTTTGGTATCAGCATTACTGGGAATCTTTCGGGATCGACTTCTAAATTCGTATTATCTTGGTACTTACCCAACCGGAATTGATGCTTACACTGCAGCGTTTACGATACCGGATTTCATGTTTTTCATTCTGACTTCGGGAGCCTTGGCGGTTTCGTTTATCCCGGTGTTTAATCAGAGATTGGCGACGGGAAATAAAAAATCGGCATGGGAAATGTCGTCAAGTTTGATTAATTTATTGGCGCTACTAACGCTGCTAACTAGTGCGCTAATTATGATATTTGCGGATCCCCTAATTCGTTACATCGTTTCGCCAGGTCTAGACGAATCGGGCATGGTATTAGCCATCAACATGACGCGCGTGATTGCGATTAATCCATTTCTGTTTTCGATTGCAACAGTAATGACATCGATGCAGCAGGCAGTAGGACGCTTTATTTTTTACGCCTTTGCGCCTGCTGTATATAATATAGGGATTATTATAGGTATCACCTGGTTCACGGGTGGAATTAATCTCTTTGGCGTACAACTGTTCGAAGGCGGAATCATGGGAGTAGCACTTGGTGTGATTCTTGGTGCAATTCTGCAGCTGATTGTGGCTTTGATTGGATTATTTGGATTGGGCTTCGATTATGATTTTAAAATCTATTGGAAGAATCAAGGTTTCCGAACAATTCTTCGACTTTTGCCGCCGCGTTCGCTTGACCAGGGAATTGACTATGTTAACTCTCTAGTGAGCATGAATCTATCTTCTAGGATGGGAGCTGGTGCAGTGCGCTCTTTCGATCAGGCTACTAATCTGCATACCATGCCAATCAGCTTGATTGGGGTGGCAATTTCAACGGCCTTTTTCCCGAAACTGACTGAGGAATTAAATGAGGGTGATGGTAGTAAATTTAATGAAACTTTTCGACAAGCGCTTCGGATGATTATTTGGATTGCGATGCCGATTTCAGTGATTGCATTCTTTACACGAGGGTACGTCACGAGCTTTATTTCTAATATTGGTAACAATGATAGCAACGGTACAATTTCGTCAATCTTGGGGATGTTATGTCTTGCGATTTTTGCGAAGTCGGTGTTCCATATTGCGTCGAGAGGATTTTATGCTTATCAAGACACTAGGACGCCATTTCGAGTGTCAATTGTGGCAATCGGGGTGACGATTGGGCTCATGGTGTTATTTTCGACGATGGGATTCGGGGTGGACGGTCTAGGTATGGCACAATCGATTGGCGCGATGCTAGAGGTAACCATCCTTCTGGCAATTTTGCAAAGGCGTTCACGCAGAGACCTACTGAACTTAGATTTTTGGCGGGCTTTGTCGCGTATGCTCGTGGCGACAGCTGTGGCGGGGTGTGTGGCGTTTTCGATGACCAAGTTTATTCCTTTGATGGCGACAGATAATTCACTCGTTATTACGATACCGAAATTTTTGGTAATCGTGACGATTTCAGCTGCTTCGTATTTGGTGGCGAGTTACTTCTTAAGCCTGAAGGAAGCGTTGCCGATTTTTAGATACTTGAAGAAAAAACTCTTCAAGAATGTGAAGTAAGTTTGTGATATAATGGTAGACATGGAAATAAAACGCGAGGATATTTTGCATTTGGCGGATTTGTCGGATTTATCTTTAACGGATGAAGAGGTAGAGTCGCTGGGCAAAGATTTACAAGATATTATTAAGTATATTTCACAGCTTGATGAGCTTGACACTAAAAATGTAGAGCCGACCTATCAGGTGTTTGAGATGGAAAACGTGTGGCGAAATGACGAGGTCGTAGAGCAAGAGGCGGATCGAGAAGCATTGCTGGCGTTAAGTGAAAAAAGTCGAGATAATCAAATAGAGGTGCCAAAAGTATTATGAAAACCGCGAATAAGACAGTAACCGCCGAAAGGCTAGTGAGAGATGCGCTTGAGAAAGCGGAGCATTTTCGAGACTATAATATTTTCACATATATTAATAAAACGGGTGCGATTCAGAAAGCGCGCGAAATTGATGCCAAAATTGCGCGCGGCGAGAAGGTTGGGCGTCTGGCTGGGGTGCCGTATGCTTTAAAAGATAATTTCCTAAGCCCTGAGGGTGAAACGACGGCATCAGCGCATATTCTGGAAAGATTTACATCGCCGGTTACTGCTACGGTGGTAGCAAAGTTAGAGGCAGAGGGTGCAATTATGATTGGGCGGACCAATTTGGATGCTTTCGCACACGGCTCTTCGACCGAGAACTCGTATTATGGCCCGACTCTAAATGCGTTTGACCAGGAACGTGTGGCGGGTGGTTCATCTGGGGGTTCGGCAGTGGCAGTGGCGCTTGATATTGTAGAATTTGCAACCGGAACTGATACCGGTGGTTCGATTCGGCAACCGGCGTCGTTTAATGGTGTATATGGATTAAAGCCGACTTATGGATGCAATTCGCGGTACGGGGTAGTCGCGATGGCGTCATCGACGGATTGTATTGGATTCTTTACGAAGTCACCTGATGACATGGATCTCTTGATGTCGATTGCGTCTGGACGGGACCCGAAAGACATGACGACGTTGCCGGATTACTATAATAACACCAAGTCGGGCGCAAGATTAGGTGATTCTCGACTCGCGCCTGCGCGCCCGTCGTTACGGGGCTCCGGCGCTCAATCCGCTCCCGTTGTCGCGAATGTTCACGAAACGCCCACCCGTCGCATCGGAGTCATCAAGGATTTCGACAACAAATCAGTCGACTCCGAAATTCGGAATGCATTAAAGAGGAAGTGTGAAACATTGAAGAAGAAGGGTTATGAAATTGTGGAGCTTGAGATGCCGGCCCTGAAGTACGCTTTGGCAGCATATTATATTATTGTGCCGGCAGAAGTGGCTTCGAACCTGTCACGTTACGATGGTGTGAGATATGGATTCCGTTCAGATAAGTCGAAGGATTTAGATAGCTTATATGAAAATACACGCAATGAAGGATTTATGCCGGAGAACAAACGCCGGATTATGATTGGTAACTTTGTGCTATCATCTGGGTTCTATGATGCTTATTTCTTGAAGGCTGCAAAGGCTAGGACTTTGATCCTACAAGAATACGAGAAAGCATTTGAACAGGTTGATTATATTTTGACGCCGGTATCGCCAAGCCCAGCGTTTAAACTAGGCGAGAAGGCAAATGATCCGGTTGCGATGTATTTAGAAGACATAATGAGCGTATCTTTGAATTTGGCTGGGGTGCCAGGACTTGCTGTGCCGGCTGGTAAAACTAAGGCCGGGCTGCCAATTGGCTTGCAACTGGTGGGTCCAAGACGAAGCGATAAACAATTAATTGAATTTGCGAAGGAGCTTGATTAATGGATGGTGGTGTAATTACATTTCTTCTGGCAATTTTGATTGTGGCGGTATTGATTTTCGTAGCAATACTACTGACTGGTAAACGTGGGCATCATTTCAATGTCCAGTTTTATCAGACGCGCTTCTTGGAAATCGAAAATCGCTTGAAGCAGGACAATCCAGCAAGCTACACTATGACTATTATTAATTGCGATAAGCTACTGGACAAAGCGCTGATTGAAATGGGTGTGCCCGGCAAGACGATGGGCGACCGTTTGAAGCGGGTGGGGGATAGGTTTACGAACCTAAATGGGGTGTGGCGAGCGCACAAATTGCGCAATGCGATTGCGCATGAGGCGGATTTCGAGGTGAGTTACAAACAGGCATATAACGCTTTACAGATTTATAAACAAGCATTAAAGGATTTAGGAGCAATATGAGTAAATATGTACCGACGATTGGAATTGAATGTCATGTGCAGTTATGCACAAAGACTAAATTGTTTTCCGAGGTGGATAATGACGCGCGAGGGAAGGAACCAAACTCATGTGTGTCACCAGTAGATTATGCCTTGCCGGGTATGCTACCAAGACTGAACGGTGAAGCAATTAGATTTGCGATTCTGGCGGGACGAGCGATGAACTGTGAAATTAATGCGCTTTCACGGTTCGATCGGAAGCATTATTTCTATCCAGATTCGCCGAAGGGTTATCAGATTACGCAATTTTACCAACCAATTATTGGATCTGGCTATGTAGAACTGCCGTCAGGAACGAAGATTCGGATTGAGCATGCGCACCTTGAAGGTGATGCAGGGAAACTGACGCATTTTGACGGATACTCGCTCGTGGATCTGAATCGTGTCGATACGCCTCTCATCGAGATTGTGTCGATGCCAGATATTCACTCGGCAAAAGACGCACATGATTATTGTAAGGAATTATGGCGGCTGATGTGTTATGCGGGAGTGACGTACGGAGATTTATATAACGGCAATATGAGATTTGACGTCAATACTTCTTTGGCGCCTGAGGGATCCAAGAAGCTTGGAGTACGAACGGAAGTGAAGAACCTCAATTCGTTCCGTTCAGTAGAGCGTGCGGTAGAATATGAGATTAAGCGGCAGACTAAGGTGTTAGATTCAGGTGAGAAAGTGGTACAGCAGACTTTGGGTTGGAGTGATACGACGGGGAAGACTACACCGCAACGCTCGAAGGAAGTGGCGGCGGATTATCGTTATATGCCGGAGCCAGATTTGCCACCGATTCATTTGTCTGCTGAATTCATTGAGGCTGAATCGGCCAAGTTGCCACTGATGCCTTCGGATTATCGCGAGAGGTTTAAGAGCGTGATTGCCGAGGATATTATGGAGGCGCTCTTGGATTACCCAACCTTGATGCAGAAATTAGGCGAGATTAATGAGCAATACGTAAAGAACGTTTCGAATTGGTTTGCGTCCGTATTGCTGGCTGAGGAGAAGTCGGCAGAGTATCTCAATGATTTGCCATCGGCCAAAGATTTGAACGAGTTGGCAGAAATGAACGAAAAGAAGGAATTATCCTCGACGGCTACTAAAGAGGTGTTCCTGAGGTTGTTCGACCCACAAATGAAGGGTCGTGGCGCGAAAAATATCGCAAAGGAATTAGGCTTGATTCAGGAAAATGATCTCGGTGCACTTGAGAAGATTGTGGATGCAGTATTAGCTAAGCCAGAAACTCAGAAAGCACAAGAAGATTTCAAGGCTGGACAGGAAAAAGTACTCGGGTTCTTGGTGGGTCAGGTGATGAAGGAATCGCGTGGCAAGGCAAATCCATCTGCGGTAAGTGAAATACTGCGCAATAAGTTGACAAAATAGATTATCTGTGGTATAATATATATAATAAGGCCTGAAGGGGCTTTATTTTTATTTACCATTGTGGTAAAATGGTTGAAAATAATGTCTTGTTTTTGAGTGTGGAGCTCGAAATACGACGGAATAATAATTATTAAAGGAGCATATGGCTGAAATTAAAGATTTAAGCATGCTGCGGAATATTGGGATTATTGCTCATATTGACGCAGGTAAGACGACGACCTCTGAGGCGATTCTTTATCGTACGGGTCTAAAACACAAAATTGATTTAGTAAAAGGTGGTACTGGTGGTGCTGATACCGACTGGATGGAGCAGGAAAAGGAGCGTGGTATCACGATTACTTCAGCTGCTGTTACGGTATATTGGAAAAACCATCAGATTAATATTATCGATACCCCAGGACATATCGACTTTACTGCCGAGGTGGAGCGATCACTTCGCGTGCTCGATGGCGCCGTAGTGGTATTCGACGGTAAAATGGGCGTTGAAGCACAGTCCGAGACGGTGTGGCGCCAGGCAACTAAATACGGTGTGCCACGGATTTGTTTTGTGAATAAGATCAACCAGATTGGTGGCGATTTCTATAAGTCGCTCGATTCGATTCACAAGCGTCTTTCGAAGAACGCGGTGGCGATTCATTTGCCGATTGGATTTGAGAAGGATATTTGTGGTGTGGTGGACCTGATTGATATGAAGGCTTACACTTACAAGGATTATGCTGACCATGAGTTGACTGTCGGTGAAATCCCAGCCGATATGGTCGAGAAAGCCAAAAATGCTCGCTCAATGCTCGTAGAAGAGGCTGTTCAGGCCGATGAAGCTTTGATGGATAAATATTTCAGCGAAGGTGAAGATGCGATTACCGTAGATGAACTAAAGGCAGCTCTGCGTAAGCGCGTGCTAGACGGTGACTTCTTCCTAGTCACTGGTGGCGATGGTCGTGGTGTAATTGTCGAGAAGGTACTTGACCTCATGACTGATTATTTGCCTTCACCACTCGATCGCGATCAAGGTCAGACTGTTGGTACTGATCCGAAGACTGGTGACCAAATTATCCGCAAGGCTGACAATTCAGAGCCTTTGACGGCACTCGCATTTAAGATTGCAACCGACCCGTTCGTAGGTAAGCTCATCTTTATCCGCGTTTACGCTGGCAAGTTAAAGTCTGGTGATACGGTTTTGAACGCCTCAACTGGCGATAAAGAAAGAATCGGTCGCTTGGTGCGTATGCATGCGAATGACCGGAAAGATATTTCGGAAATTGGTGCAGGTGACATCGCTGCGGTGGTCGGACTCAAGAACTGTACTACTGGTACGACGATTTGTAGCCCAGCTCACCCGATTCTGCTCGAGTCGATTGAGTTCCCAGATCCTCCAGTATCGATTGCAGTGGAGCCAAAGACGAAGGCTGACCAAGAGAAAATGGGTATCGGTCTTTCAAAGATGGCTGAAGAAGATCCAACTTTCCGCGTGCATACTGACGAGGAAACTGGACAAACGATTATCTCGGGGATGGGCGAGTTACACCTAGAAATTATTATTGACCGTTTGAAACGTGAGCATGGCGTAGAAGCTAACACTGGTGCACCTCAGGTGGCTTATCGTGAGACCATTCGTGGTACCGCAGAAGCCCAGGGTAAGCACATCAAACAGTCTGGTGGTCGTGGTCAGTACGGTGATGTTTGGATTAAGTTTGAGCCGAACGAACCAGGGAAGGGCTTCGAATTTATCGACCAGATCAAAGGTGGCGTGGTGCCTCAGGAATACCGCAAGCCTGTCCAGAAGGGTGTCGAGGATACTTTGGCGGGTGGCGTGATTGCGGGTTATCCAGTAGTAGATATTAAGGCAACGTTATACGATGGTTCGTACCATGATGTAGACTCGTCCGAGCTCGCCTTTACACTTGCAGGTAGCCTTGCTACGCGCGAAGGTATCAAGAAAGCTAATCCAGTATTGCTTGAGCCGGTAATGAAGCTCGAAATTACGACCCCAGAAGATTTCATGGGTGACGTGATTGGTGACATTAACTCGCGCCGTGGTCGCATCGACGAGATGGAAGATTTGAATGGTGGCGCTAAGCTGATTAAAGCCTTTTGTCCTTTGGCTAACCTCTTTGGCTACACTGGTGACTTGCGTGGTATGACCCAGGGTCGCGCAGCTTCTTCGATGGAGCTTTACGCTTACGAGGAAGTACCACCGAATGTGGCAGCCGAAATTATTGAGAAGCGCAATTCGAAATAATTAGCCCATCTAATCAAAATAACCAAGCTTTGAGGCTTGGTTATTTTGTGGGGTCATTCCGATCAGTCGAATTTGAGGGAATTATGATGTGAGAATAATCTATAGCCAAAGTAGCAACCTGCGAGAAGAAGTGTTCCGGCGCTAACGATGAAGATATAGTTGCTGCCATTACTGTCTTGACCACCAGTCAGCGGAACTGACATGGACCCAGTATCTGGTGTTGGTGGGTAGACATCGATGGTTTGGTTTTCATCATCGAGGTCTTCGTGGGAGACCACCAGAATAAGGTCAGACTCCTCCATAGTTTCGTCACGCTCATATGCATACTCGAACACGACAATTTGTTTACCGGCTAGTTCAGAGGCATCAATGTCGTAGAGTAGCTCGACCTGACCGCAGTTGGTCTCTGGAGTGAATTCGATACTCTGTTCAATCGATTGACCGTTAATCTTGAGGTCTTCACCTGTGGCTTTATCCTTCAGGATACCTTTGATGACGTATGTCTTTCCTGCTAGTAGACAATAATCGACGGTATCTTTAATCTGCTGGTCGGCTTTTGAAATGATTGACTTGTCATTATCGGCGGCATCGGTAGCATTAGTACCAAGCGAATAAACTACGACAGTTTGAGACAAATCGTCAAGATCTTCGTGTTTCACAATCGGCTCATCTCCATCGGTAACTTCATCACCACTATATGCGTACTCGAATACAACAATCTCTTTACCGGCTAATTCAGAGGCATCAATGTCGTAAAGGAGTTCAACCTGGCCGCAATTAGTTGTTGGGGTAATAACGGTGCTTTGTTCAATAGTCTTTCCATTTACTTTAATGTCGTCTCCGGTTTCCTTATCCTTCAAAATACCTTTAATAGTGTAGGTTTCGCCAGCCTTGAGACAGTAGTTGACAGTGTCCAGAATTTGCTGTTCTTTCTCAGCAACGATATTGTTATCTTTATCGGAAGCGTCAACTGCGGTGGTACCCAAAGAGAACACAGTTACAGTTTGTTTTTTGTCATCAATGTTAGTGTGGCTAACAATTGGGGTGGTACTATTTCCTTCATATGCGTACTCATATACTACGATTTCCTTGCCGGCGAGCTTTGAGGCATCGATATCATAGGTAAGTTTAACCTGCCCACAACTTGTATTTGCATCTAAAGTAATATGGGTGCTCTTCTCGACTTTGTTGCCGTTAATGAGAAGGTTTTGCCCGGTTGCCTTGTCTTTTAGTATACCTTTAATGGTGTATGTCTTTCCGGCTCCTAAACAATAACTGACAGTGTCTTGAATCTTTTGTCCAGGCTCTGCGAGAATGATTCGATCTCGATCGGTCGGATCAATGGCGCTAGTACCGAGTGAGTATACCTGAATAGTTTGAGCAGTATCATTGATTTTTTCATGGCTAACGATTGGTGTAGTACTATTTCCTTCATATGCATACTCAAAGACTACGATTGTTTTACCACCCAATGAAGATGCATTAATGTCATAGATTAGTTCCACAGTACCGCAATCACTGGTAGGAGTAAACGTTACGCTCTTTTCAATAGATTGTCCGTTGACTTTAAGATCTGTACCCGTGGATTTGTCTTTAAGAACACCCCTGATGGTGTATTCAGTTCCAGCCTTGAGACAGTAACTGACAGTGTCTTTAATATGTTGGCCTGACTTAGCGAGGATTACCTGGTCGTTATCGGCTGAGTCAGTAGCACTGGTGCCGAGTGAATAAACAATTGGCGTTTCAACAGTAATAGTTTGATCCGAATTACCATAGCTGGCGTGTGAATAAATAATATCGTCACCTTCATAGATGTATGCAAACAACACGAGGGTATGTCCGGCATATTCTGATGCATCGAAGCTGAGTTTTGTAATGATTTGACCGCAGTTCTTCGTTGTACCTAGTGCTTCTATTTCAACACTGGATTGTACAGCCGAGCCTCCATAATAAACCGGTTGTCTAGTATCTTTATCCATTAGCTTATTGACAATGACGTGGCTTCGATCACCTGGTACACAAAAGTTGATAGTATCTTTGACAGTTGCTACACCTTCAGCTGCGATTGTACTATCTCCGTCTGAATCGTCCTCAGCCACAGTGAAAACATAGTAGTCTGTGCTTGTACAATAGTTTTCCCATTTGCCATCCACACCAAGCAATACAACTTCTGAATCACTTGATATTGTAAATGTCTTTTTCTGTGATTCTATATCATGGCATTGTTCATTACGACTACAAACCAATTCGGTGATTTCATAGGTATCATATGGCAAGGCACCAACAGCATTGTCTATAGGACTACCATCTAGTCCAAACCAAGTACCATACCCCTGATAGGTGATATTATCTGGGTTAGATTCATCCTCGTCATAACCATTAGTGCCATTATCGTGCTGATTAGCTGATGTATCTACTAGACCATTAGAATCTGATACAACTATGTGCTTTTCGCCAGTCGTTTTTGATTTGATACTAAACGGTATATTTGCCATTGGTCGTCCATTGTCATCAACTTTTGTAAATTTTACATCTCCTCGCACTATGTTGTTCCGGAACGTTATCGTTGTATTGCTTGTCAGGTTGACATCTTGTTGCGGTTCATTGTCTAATGGCACTAATAAGCCATTATCCATTGCGCTTCCTGTTTCTTTAATCTTATACTTTCCTGGTGGTAAGTTGGAGAATGTCACTTTCCCTTGGTTATCTGTTTCGCCAGATGCTATCACTTGGCCTTCCCATTCATAGAACTCATCTTTGGCTGGATTATATACTATTGCTTGATCATTGTAGTCCAGTTCAAACACCACCCCCTCTAGCGACGCTGCACCGGCAGGCGTACACGACGTTTCGCTCGGCCCACATTTTTGAATAGTTAGGCTAACTGATGTGTAGTTATCTTCAATCCACATCACTTCTTGCTTACCATTAAGCGTCGATGGGTCAATCATATACAATTTTGAGTTCTTAGCCATAGCCCATAGATAGCTATTTGGATTCTGTACTTCTTCATTTAATGCCCTCACGAAGTTTTGGACTTTGGTACGACCTGCGCTATTTAGCCCCCGAAGATCTCCATCATATATGTATCCAATTGCCGCATGGACATATGCATATCTGCTGTCGCCCGTTATGCCGCTAAAGTATTCATCGAGAAAAGCGTCGGTATAGGAGTTGGAATGGACATATGCATAAATAGCTAGAAGAATCGTATTGTAACCTGAGACTGTTTGAGCCTTATATTGGCCATTGGGAGAATTTTTGCTTGGCACAGAGCAGAACCCGGTATGATTACCAGAGCTTGTGGTAATAGTAAACTTATGTGTATTCCAATCTCCGTAGTCTATCCTATAGCCATTATCTACAGTGATAGTTTCACCATCGCTAGTAATTGCCTTTACGTCGGCATTGTTCTTAGCTAGTTTAATTACGAATGACAGGGTACTTACGAAAAGCGCCAAACACAGGACGCCAGCAACCACCTTTCTAATTCGCATTTTTGGCATGAGCCCAAAAGCTTTGATTTTCATTTTGTATTCCTTTTTTATTTGAATGACCTTTGTATCATCTATTATAAGCATTAGTTGATTAATTGTCAAGAGCTTTTTTGTGGTTTTTTGGGCAAATTCTGTGTTTTGGAGATTTTTATATCATTAGCCTCTTTACAAAAGAATCAAAATAGTCTAAAATAGTAGGGTAGAGTCTTGGAGCTGGTTTTTATTAGCGCTCCAACCGTAATTAATATATAAAAAGGAGAATGAATGGCAAATTTTGACCGTTCCAAGCCGCATATCAATGTCGGCACCATGGGTCACGTCGACCATGGTAAAACCACTTTAACAGCTGCGATTACTAACGTACTCGCCAAGCGCTTGCCTTCTGATGTTAATAAGGCAGTCGCTTATGATCAAATCGATAATGCACCTGAGGAAAAGGCTCGTGGTATTACTATCGCGACTTCTCATCAGGAGTATGAATCTGAGAAGCGTCACTATGCACACGTAGATATGCCTGGTCACGCAGACTACATTAAGAACATGATTACCGGTGCTGCACAGGTAGATGGTGCTATCCTCGTGGTAGCCGCTAACGATGGTCCGTTGCCACAGACTCGTGAGCACGTACTTCTTGCACACCAGGTGAACGTACCAAAGATTATTGTCTTTTTGAACAAGATGGACTTGGCTGATCCAGAATTGGTCGAGCTCGTCGAGATGGATGTCCGTGAGCTACTCAACAAGTATGGTTTCGATGGCGACAATGCTCCTATCATCAAGGGTTCTGCTACTAAAGCCCTCGAGGGCGACAAGGAAAATGAAGATGCTATCATGGAACTTGTTAAGGCTATGGACGAATACTTTGATATTCCAGAGCACGATCTCGACAAGCCATTCCTCATGCCAATTGAGGATGTCTTCTCAATTAAGGGCCGTGGTACTGTAGCTACTGGTCGTATCGAGCAAGGTGTTGTGAAGCTGAACGACGAAGTTGAAATCGTCGGTCTGCGCGACACTCAGAAGTCAGTTGTGACTGGTATCGAGGCTTTCCACAAGACTTTGGATCAGGGCCAAGCTGGTGATAACGCAGGGTTACTCCTTCGTGGTATCGAGCGCGATCAAATTGAACGTGGTCAGGTAATTGCCAAACCAGGTACAATTACTCCACATACCGAGTTTGAAGCACAGGTTTATATCCTTAAGAAAGAGGAAGGTGGTCGTCACACTCCATTTTCGAAGGGTTACAAGCCACAGTTCTACTTCCGTACTACTGACGTAACTGGTGAAGTCGAGCTCCCAGCTGACAAGGAAATCGTGATGCCTGGTGACCAAGTCACCTTCAAGGTAAAGCTCTTGGCACCTGTGGCTATGAACGACCAAGACCGTTTCGCTATTCGTGAAGGCGGTAAAACTGTCGGTTCTGGCGTGATTACCAAGGTTATTAAATAAGTATTTGGCTTATTTAAAATCCCCTCTTATGATAGAGGGGATTTTTGTTTACTAAAGATAGGTGATTATTTCTCAAACCCTATCTTTTTATGGGTGATTTGGGGTAAGAACCTGATAAAGAGAGCGATTCCTAAAACCCCGATTACTGAAATAGTGGCAATCGTTGCAGCGTCAAGACCCTTCGTTGATGCACCGGTATTAGGAGTGACTGGGGTGGTTTGTTTCTTGTAGTGTGCAGTGAAGGTAATGTTCTGATTAACGACAACCTTTTTGATTTGTTCGGCAGTGATTGGATCGCCAGCCTTGATAGTGGTTTCATCTTCTAGTGGAACATCTACATCAGCAGTCCAGTTAACCAGTTGATAACCTTTATCAGCTTCCTCTTTGGACCCGGTCGGATTATTGCCAGCTTCAACATCTTCCTTGGCGATACCGGTGATTTTACCCCCCTCGTCAGCTTCGTATTTGACTACATATTTAATAATCGGTTCGAAGTGAGCAGTAAAGGTAATGTTTTGGTGTACCACTACATTTTTTATGTCCTCCTCGGAGATTTCTTCTCCTGCTTCAATAGTTCTGTTATCCTTCAATGTAAGTTTAACATCGGTTGTCCAATGGGTAAATTTGTATTCTTCATCTGGTTGCTTCGAAGAGCCGGATGGATTCTTGCCAGAAATAACTTGCTCGTCGGTAATACCCGTAATTTTACCACCTGTGTCAGCTACGTATTTAACTTCGTATTGCTTAGCATAGAATTCTATACCGCTACCAGCATCACCCGTGAATCCAAAGACGACTCTTAGCCCTTCAGCTTGAGCTGCTGTATTGAGTTTCAAGAATACATCTGATCGTCTAGTTTTGACGTCAATATTGAAGCTCGCTCCATTTGCAATTTGAGAATAGATATAATTGTCGTTGGTAACAAACATGTTTTTTAGGTTTGTAACTGATGCATCTGGCTGCAAGTCTGCTGGATCTTTAGCGTACAGAATGTCTGTAGCTATTTTATTGTTTTCATTGAGAACTTTGTAGGATTGGCCAGCATCAATATCCGTCATGCCCAAATATAGCTCGTCCGAAGTAAATACTTCACTTTTACCCTTCTTATAAATCTTAATCGATGTTTCGACAAAAACCTTGTTCCCGTTCCACGCTAGGTTGTCTATGCCACTGATAGGCGTCGTGCAACTATTGTCACTATATATCTCTTTTATAGATCCCCAAACATATGAATACTCGTTTTGAAAGCCGACTGCCACGTTAGGGTTGCCACTTGTAATGTCTAAACTAATAGATTTAATATCAACGTTTATATTATATGAATCAGTGGGTATCGTAACACTTAGATTATCGTTTTCAGTAATTGGGTTACTATTGGTAACCTTAACATATGTAGTTGGTCTACATTCCTCACCAGTTTTTGTATACCCAGTTTCCCATTTACTGGAATTACTGTAGGTTAGCTCTACTCCATCAGTTTGCAGAATCTGAGATAAGGAATCTACTATTGTAGGACTAATCGTTACATTATTATTGCTACCTAGCGGCTCGCCTCCACTATATGTGATACCGTAGTTCTCGGCTGCGAAAGCTGTGGTGTGACACAAAATTGGACTCAGCATCGCAAGCGATAGGACCAAGGTCTTTATAGTTTTTCTTTTCATTTTTACTCCTTTTTGTTTTTTGTTGATAATGACCTTTATGGTTATGATTATAGCAAGTTTTTATAGTTTGTCAATAAGCAAGTAGCATAGACCACAAAAATCCCCTCACTACGTGAGGGGATTATACGATGTCACTATTTCTTAAACCATACTTTTCTATGAGTTAAGCGGGGAAGAGCATAGATAAACAGTGCAGTAAGCAGCACGCCAGTAGTTGAGACGGTCGCAACACTGGTGATGTTATTGTTTGTGGTAGCACCGGTGTCTGGCGTAACAGGGATTTTCTTATAGTGAGACGTAAAGGTAATATCACGATCTACTATTATTTGCTTGATCTGTTCCTCCGTGATTGGGTTACCAGCCTTAATTTCGGTACCATCCTCCAGTATTACATCCACATCGGCGGTCCAGTATAGGAATTCATAGCCGTCGTCACTTGAGTCTTTGGAGCCGGAAGGGCCGTTGCCTGATACTACATCCTCGTCGGTAATACCGGTGATAGTTCCACCTTCGTCTGCTTCGTAATTTACAGTATATTTGATCTCTTCAAAGTGAGCGGTGAAGGTAATGTCTTCGGTGACTACTACATTTTGGATTTGCTCATTGGTGAGAGGGGAACCAGCGGTGATTTCGTCGCCGTTTTCCAATGTGACGTCCTTATTGGCAGTCCAATTAGTGAAGCGGTGAGTAGAGTCTGGGGTTGCAGTTGAACCAGTTGGATTACTATTTACAACTACTTGTTCGTTGGTGATACCGGTGATGGAACCACCATTGTCGGCTTCGTAATTTACAGTGTACTTGATCTCTTCAAAGTGAGCGGTGAATGTAAGATTTTCGGTGACGATAACTTTAGTAATATCATCACCGCTAATGACACCACCAGCAGCTACTGGTTTACCTTCAGTTAGAGTGACAGCTTTATCTACGGTCCAATTGGTGAAGCGATGAGTAGAGTCTGGGGTTGCAGTTGAACCAGTTGGATTACTATTTACAACTACTTGTTCATTAGTGATACCAGTGATGGAACCACCATTGTCGGCTTCGTAATTTACAGTGTACTTGATCTCTTCAAAGTGAGCAGTGAAGGTAAGGTCTTCGGTAACAATAACGTTTAGCATTTCTTCTTCAAATATTATCCAACCGGCAGTAATAGTTTTGCCGTTTTCTAGTGTAACATCTTTATCGGCAGTCCAGTAGGTAAACCTATAATTATCATCTGGATCCGCAGTGGCACCAGTTGGATTATCTCCTTCTGCTACTTCTTCGGTGGTTCGGCCTATGATACTACCACCAGTATCTGCTTCATAGGTCACAGTATGACTCGCTTCCGTAAAATGAGCAGTAAAGGTCAGGTTTTCATTTACGACAACGCTCTTAATTTGAGAGTCGAGTAGAATTGGTCTTCCAGCAGTGATAGTCTCTCCATTTTCCAACGTAATATCTTTATCGGCAGTCCAATACGTAAATCTATAATCCTGATTTGCTGTGGCTATTGAACTTGTTGGGTTTTCGCCACCAATGACACTCTCGCTAGTTTTACCAGTAATCCTACCACCTTGTTCTGCTTCGTAACTAACTATGTATTGCTTAGCATAGTATTCCATTCCGCTTGCGGCATTATTTACAAAGCCATAAACAATGTCTAACCCTTCCTGCTGAGTGTCTGAATTCAATTTAACATAAATATTGGTTACTCCATCCGTATTGATTTGATATGGATCGGGTGGCGTAGTATTTCTAAGATAATCAGAGTAAATATAGTTTCCGCTAGCTACAAATTTGTTTCTGAGCGTGCTATCGGTAGGTTGGAACACGACATCCGTCATTGCGAACATATTACCGGAAGTGCCTGGCTGAAATTCATTTCCTGAGTTTAATATCTTATAGGATTGTGTCGCATCTATATCTGTAATACCAAAATAGAGTTGATCGGATGTGACTGGTGTGGTTTCGTTCCCGCGGTAAAGTTTAAGGACTGTATTGATGAAGAGCTTGCTTTCCTCCCTACCATTTAATCTACTTACTCCAGATACCGTATCGCCATCGGTACATTCGGAGGTGTTGTATGGTTGCCATCCACCATATATGTAGCCGGAGTCTGGAATAATACCCACTGTGGTATATGCACCTGTCACGTCTTCTGTATCCGCGCTCTTAATTTGAACTTCGGTCCTATACTCCCCCTTCATGATCGTGAAGCGAAGATTGTCACTCTCAGTAATCGAACTGGAATCAGAAATCTTAGCATAATAATACTCTCTACACAATCCAGAGTCCCTTACGTAGCCTTTTTGCCATTTTGTCGCATTGTTTTTGGTAGTAGTTACACCATTGCCCGGTATAAGTGGAGTTAAACTATTGATGCTACTTTTTACATTAACTATACTATTGCTTAAATCTACTCCGCCTTCGTAGACGATTCCATAATTTTCTGCAAAAGCGCTGAGCGGGCACAAAATTGCGCCAAACAGAGCTAGCAGAACAGCTAAAAATTTACACCTGTGTTTTTTCATTTTCTTTCCTCTTTATTTGTAATGACCTTTATGCTTATAATTTTACCGGAATTATCCGGCTTGTCAAGCACTTTTTTCGCGTAAAATTGCGAAGTGTGGAAAAGTGTGTTATAATACAATTATATTATTAATAATTATCAAATCCGAAAAACTCATGTCTTGGAGGTTATCGGATCAGAAAGGATAGAATGACAGAAGCAAAAAAAGAAGAGGGCTTAAAAATCCGGATTCGCTTAAAGGCTTACGATCATCGCGTGATTGATTTGAGTGCTAAGCAAATCGTTGACACTGCAATCAGGACTGGCGCTAGCGTATCAGGACCAATTCCTCTACCAACCAAGCGGTCTACTTTCACCGTAGTCAAATCACCCCACGTCTATAAGACTGGTGGTGAAGCTTTCGAGATGAAAGTACATAAGCGTTTGATTGATATTTCGAACGCTACACCGAAGACAATTGAAAGTTTGCAAAATCTTTCTTTGCCAGCGGGTGTAGACGCTGAGATTAAGATGTAAACTTCTGCTAAATCCACCATCTAGGCTTTTATTTATTAATTATCTGCAAAAAACATGATAGATTTGATGAATTGCCAATCTGGTGGGTTTTTGTTGGATATTTGATTAATGAGTTGGAAAAAGTCAGCAAATAGCGTATAATGTTTATATGAGTTTCGCGAGTTTTAAGAAGCGGTTTTATTTTAAGGTTGCAGCTTATTTTCGATTTTTTGCTAATATGGCGTTTAAGAGGTGGAACCCACGTGTGATTGCAGTGACTGGTTCAGCTGGGAAGACTACCATGATGAAAATGCTGGAGCATGAAATTATGGATAAGGCACACTATTCGCACGATGCCAATTCGGCTTTCGGCATACCATTCGATATGTTGGGACTTTCTGGGGTAAGAGGCTCTAAATTGAAGTGGATTTGGCTAATCATTGCAGCGCCGTTTATGGGTTTGTTTTTCCGACGAAGAAAAGAGTTTTATGTAGTAGAGATTGACGGGGAGCGCCCGCACGAGACAGAATTCTTGGCAGAGTGGCTACAGCCAGAAGTGACGATCTGGGTGTCAATTGGTCTTTCACACGCGGTGCAGTTCGAGAAGGAAGTGGCTGAGGGTAAGTATAAAGATGTAGGTGAAGCAATTACGGCAGAATTCGCTAGTTTGCCGGCTAATACTAAGAAACGCGTATATATTGATGCGGATTCGAAGATTATGTCAGAAGCTACTGCTCATATTAAAGCTAAAGTCATCCCAATCAAAAAACGCGATATTAAGAAATATGTAGTTTACCCAGATTCGACGGATTTCACCTATGGAGATACGACTTTTCATTTCAACCATCCAGAGCCAAAAGATATTGCCTTTAATCTGTTCGTGGTGCAAGATTTGATGAAGTATCTGAAGCTGAAATTTAACCCAGATTTTAGCGGGATGGAAATTGCGCCGGGAAGATGTTCTTATTTTGAGGGGAAGAAGGGAATAGCGATTGTCGATAGTAGTTATAATGCACACATGATTTCAATGGTATCGGTACTCGATATGGCGAAACGAATTCATGCTGAGAAAAAGTGGTTGGTAATTGGTGATATTGTTGATCAGGGTTCGCTGGAGCAGGAAGAGCATATTAAGCTAGCAAAACTAATCGCCGACGTAAAGCCCGATAAGGTAATACTAGTAGGGCGGAGAACTAAAGAGTGGACGGCTCCGGGACTAAAGAAGCTCGGGGTATCGGCAGTTGCGACGACCGATCCCAGAAAGGCACTCGAATACATTGAAAAACACATACATGGTAACGAGACTTTGATTTTTAAGGGAAGTCAGTATTTGGAATGGATTATCGAGAAGCTTTTGGCGCATCCAGAGGATGCGGCGAAGCTGTGTCGACGTGAGAAAGCCGCCGTGGCTAGACGTAAAAGTTGGGGGCTTGATTAGCGATGGTCGGTGCGGAACAAAAGATAAGGAGGAGGTGAAGATAATGGATTTATATATCATTCACGGTTGGACTTATACGGTAGAACCATGGCGTACCACAATAGGAATACTGCGCGAGGCCGGTATTAATGTAAAGATGCTATTAGTGCCAGGTTTAACTAATCCTTCCAAAAAAGAGTTTGAAATCGATGACTATGTAAAATGGGCCGATCGTGAAATACCAAAAGATGCCATTGCGTTAGGTCATTCAAATGGCGGAAGAATTCTGTTAAACCTTTGCGCCAAGAAACCAGATAAGCTTAAGTATCTAATTTTGCTCGATAGCGCCGGTATTTATGAGCCATCGATGAAAAAACGGATGGTAGAACGAATTGCTAAAATGGGTAAGCCATTAAAGAAGATACCCGTAGTAGATAAAGCTTTCCATCGTATCACTGGTTCAACGGATTATTCGCGTGCGCCAGAAAACATGAAAGTAACTTTAACAAATATGTTGAATTCAGACAAAGATTTGGATTTTAGTAAAGTTACCACTAAGACGTTTATCCTGTGGGGAAAGAAGGATACCATCACCCCACCCCGTCAGGCGACAGCGATATATGAAAAACTACCAAATGCTGAGCTGAAGTTTTATGCAAAATGGACACACGCACCATACATCTCCGACCCAGAAGGATTAGCGAGAGCTCTAATAACATTGGTGACGAGGATGAAACAATGAAACTGCCAGGGATCCATCGGCATTATTATTTAGGTATGGCGGTAAACCATGCCAGTGGAGAGTGGCTTAAATATTTATTTACAGTAGGGAAGCGTAAGGATTATGATGCGCTAACTAGATATCTAAGCAAGAGATACAAAGGTGAGGCGATACTTTGCAAAAATGGCCGATCGGCGTTAGCAATAGCCCTAAAGACGTATTTTAAGCCGGGAGATAAGATGTTAGTGAACGGTTTTACTTGTTTTGCGGTGTATGAAGCCATCAAAGCGGCGCAGCTTGAGCCAGTATTTATAGACATTGATAAGAAGACTCTAAATTATAATATTGATACACTGGCAAGAGCAATCGCAAGTGAGTCTCGTGTTCATGGCATCATTGTGCAGAATACACTAGGAAACCCGGTAGACATAAAGGCCATTGAAAAATTTGCGAATGAGTATAATTTGACGATAATTGAGGATTTGGCACATTGTGCGGGAGTGCGTTACCCTGACAGACGCGAGGTTGGTACGGTTGGAGCAGCCTGTATCCTGTCTTTTGGTAAAGATAAGTCAGTTGATACGGTGTCGGGTGGAGCAGTAGTACTAAGAGGCAATCGCGAAAAGGCAGCTTCAGTCGATGAGAACGAGCAACCCTCTCTGGAATCTAGTAATAATATACCGTCCAAGCTACCACGCTTATCTGACCATCTCAGGGCAAGGTTTTACCCGATGTTCGGCGCAATGAGTCGAGTACTGACTTATATTGGATTAGGTGGTGCATTGATGCGAGGTTTGGTAGCGATTCACTGGGTGGAAAAATCAGCCGATAACAAATTAGACTTGAAACGACGTCCAAGCAAGTTTGAGGCAAAGTTAGCCTTGAGACAATTGAAAGAACTACGTAAAAATGGCGAACCACCACTAAGAGATTTTTGCTATGTGCATGATCGCGAGAAGTTGTTGAAGGAA
Organism: Candidatus Saccharimonadota bacterium; assembly: GCA_017514765.1. Lineage (GTDB taxonomy): Bacteria > Patescibacteriota > Saccharimonadia > Saccharimonadales > Saccharimonadaceae > Nanosyncoccus. The sequence goes on from JAFWIU010000010.1 coordinate 151,006, forward strand.
TTACAGAAGAATGGATATTATTTTGGCGGATTCTGGTATGAGAGGCCAATATCACCAGAGAGGTATTATGAAAAAGTGCATTTTCCAGAATCAGATTGTCCAAACGCGGTTTATGCCGCAAAACACATTATCAATTTGCCTAATTACTATACGTGTCGCGATTTAACATTAGCGCGTGAAGTCATAAAAAAATACCAAGAGGAGGGTTTTGATGAGTCAAAATAAAATAGTAGACTCGGAGCAGTGGAGCAAAATCATCACGAAGTTTCCAGAAGCCAATTTTCTGCAGTCGCCAAATTATGGCAGGGTGAACGAAATTCTGGGTGAGAAGATTATTACGGAGGATTTTGGGGGAAATGGCTATGCGTTGATGATTGTACGAAATGCCAAACGCGGACGCTACCTTGAAGTACCCTGCGGTCCTTTGCTGAATTGGAAAAAACAAGAATTAGCAAAACAAATCTTTGCAACGATTCGGGAAGTGGCAAAAATGGAAAAGTGTGTATTCGTACGCACTAGACCGCAGTTGAAGAATACTCCTGAAAATATAAAAATGCTCGAACAACTAGGACTCGCAAAATCACCTATGCACTTAGCCGCCGAGCATACAGTAATGATTCATTTAGACGCAAGCGAAGAAGAATTACTGGCAGAGATGCGCAGACAGACCAGATATGAAGTCAGACGAGCTGATAAACTTGGTATTAAAGTAATATGCGATAATACCGAAGAACTATTTAAGGAGTTCCACCAAGTGCAAGCAGATACAGCTAAGAGGCAGGGATTCGTACCGCCAAATCTGAAAACTTTGATGGCGGAAAGAGAAGCTTTCGGAGAGAATGCTAGGATTTATGTCGCGGAAACAGCGGAAGGTGACAAGTTGGCCTATGGGTTAATTATACGTGATGGGCTAGAAGGAGATTACTATGAGGCCGCCTCGACAGATCTAAATCGAAAGTTGCCGGGTGCATACGCTCTGCTGTGGCGAGCAATGCGAGATTTGAAGACGGATGGTTATGAGAGATTTAATCTGTGGGGAATTGCACCACCTGGACAACCACACCATCGATATGCTGGTGTAACAACTTTTAAAACTGGGTTTGGTGGTGAGATAGTAGAATATGTACCAGCACATGACCTCGTAATATCGCGTGCTGGGTATTTGAAAGATTTGATTGTTGAAAAGGCCAGAAAGAAAAGGAGGCATTTATGATAACCGATGCTACCACTAAGGACTCGTGGGATATTTTTATCACATCGCATCCAGAATCGAATTTCTTGCAGTCGTGGGATTTTTACGAATTTCATCTCGCTCGAGGCAAAAAAGTAGTCAGAAGACTAGTCTATAATGGCGACGATATCGTCGGTGCCTATGCCGGAGTAGTAGAGACAGCAAAACGAGGAAAATATCTGGCGATTGCGGGTGGACCAATCATAGATTGGACAGACAAAAAATTAATCAAAGAAGTATTTGATGATATCCGCGAGCAAGGCGATAAAGCTGGGTGCGTATTTGTAAGAGTACGACCGCAACTAGAATTATCAGATAAGAGCTTAAGGTTAATGACAGAACTTGGGTTGAAGCGGGCACCGATGTATCTATCGGTAGAATTTGCTGGTGTACTGGATCTGAAACAATCCGAAGCAGAAATCTTAGCTGGAGCGTCACAAGGTTTCCGTAGAAAGCTACGTAAAGCTACTAAAAATGAAATTGAGATTACTGCCGACACGAGCGATGCGACGATTAATGAGTTTTGCCGATTAGAAAAGCTGCACGCAGAGCGTCAGAAATATGTGGCATTTTCATCGTCTTTTCTAACTAAACAATTTGAGGCATTTCGTGATGGTGGAGAAGTATTAATCTATACAGCTCGGAAGGATGGCGAAGTCCTGGCGCAGAACTTTATGATTTTCTACGGTCCAGAGGCAAGTTATCATTATGGCGTATCATCAGAACTAGGAACAAGGTATTCTGCGGCACCGTTACTTCATATGGAAGCAATGAAAGAGGCTAGAAAACGTGGCTGCATAAGATATAATTTGTGGGGAATTGTAGAACCGGATGAAACGTCACATCGATTCTATGGCGTATCAGAGTTTAAACGTTCGTTTGGTTGTTCGGAATTGAGGTACACCCCAGCACATGATTTAATCTTGAAGCCTGCTAAATATCAATTAACGAAACTGGTTGAAACAGCACGCAAGAAGAAACGGCACGTATAATTATTATTCCGACTAGCTACACACTATCCACGCGATACTTTTTATGGTTTCCGAGAGAAAGTGTGCTATAATATATATAAATAATAAAGGAATTTTTATGGCAAAAATAAATCGAAGATATATTGATAAACATTGGTTGGTGTTCTTGATTCGCGGAACAGTGGCGGCGATTTTTGGTTGTTTTGCATTGTTTCGTGGTCCTGTGGGGATAGATGATACAATTGCGGTGATTGGTGTATTTTTGCTGTTCATGGGAATCATTGATTCAATTGGTGCACTGTATTGTTCGACCAAGAAACACGGTTGGATTAATGCAATTATTGATGCACTGGTTGATGTGATTGCCGCGATAGTATTATTATTCCTGTCGAAAAATGATTTAACAAATTGCGTCATCATTATCTCGATTTATACAATCGTGTCGGGTATTATTGACATTTTTCACGGTTTCGTTTCGACGGTGGATCCGACAGATAAATTTATCCGTGTACTAGCAGGTATCTGTGGTTGTGTGATTGGTATCGTAATTCTGAACGCTGGTGATTTTGAGGTAACAACCTTTGTGAGATTCTTCGGTGCATACATGTTGATTGTGGGTATCACTAGCTTGATTTACGGTGTACATAACCGCTCGCAAAACATCGAGGATAAAATTGCTAGAATACAGTCTTACAAAAAAGCAAGCAAGAGTCGCAAGAAGCGCTAGGACGATTTAATTTGTTTCACAAGAACTCGGTGCTTTGTATGTTATAATGGGTTTTTAAGGAGACTAAATGAAAGCAATAATTACAGATGCGGGGTTTGCGAGCCGCTATCTACCAATTACTAAAACAATCCCTAAGGCAATGATTCCGATTGGTGCGAAGCCAGTAATGCAGCTTTGCGTGGAAGAATGCGTGAAGGCTGGGATTGACGAAATTATCATCGTAGCGACACCGAATACTAAAGCTAAAGAAATCTACGACGATTATTTTCATGGGAAGGCCGACAATGTAAAGGTTTTATTGGAGAAACAGGGTAAATCGGAGCGGTTTGAGCCAGTGGAGGAAGTGTTGAACTTCCCGAAAATTGTAGTAATTGAACAGGATCAGAGTTTGCCATATGGCAATGGTTCACCAATCGTATCGGCAAAAGATTACGTGAAGGATGATGAGGCATTTGTGGTATTGTATTCAGACGATTTGATTCTCAAAAACAGTGATGTGAAAACTTTAATTGATACCTATCGTGAGAATCCTGAGGCTAAGGCTGTAATCGCAGCACAAGAAATGCCAAGAGAAGTATGGAATAAATACGGTATGATTGCGTTAAAGGAAAATGGAACTCTAAGTCACATTGTAGAAAAACCTAAAACACCAGAGCTTAGCCCAAGTAGTTTGACTTCATATGGACGTTATTTATTGACACCTGAAGTGTTTGATTACCTAGTACCATCGAACACTGGTCTTGATGGAGAGCTTTGGACAGTAGATGCAATTACGAAACTGGCCGAGCATGGCGACGTAATTGTGGCACGTAGTCAAGGCAAATGGATTACAACTGGCGACCCGAAGAATTATTTCTTAGCACATCTAGAATATGTATTAAGTGAAACGGATTATGCTGATGACGTACGTAAAATAGTGTATAATGAAAGTAAGGAGAAATAAATATGAATGTAGCAGAATGGATATTAGTAGCGATTCTTAGCGTAACACTTTTGGTGTTCCTAGTGATAGGAATCGTGTTAGTCGTGAAGTTGATCGGGCTTAGCGACGAGATTAAGGAAGTCATCGTAGAAGGACAAGACATTGCGAAGAATGCCAATGGCATCGTGTCAAATGTCAAAGGTATGACTTCGATTGGTGGGAGCATTGAAATGTTCGTTGATAAATACATCAACCCAAAGTTAAAAGAGAAGAAGAAGGAAGGAGAGAAGAAAAATGACGGAAAAAAGTAAAGGTGGTGCTGGCAAGTTTATGCTAGGAGCTGCCCTCGGTGCGATTGCTGGGATTTTTGCAGGAAAATTTGTCTCCAACAAACTAGAAGAGGATGAGGATGAAATCGAGGATGAAATCGACGACATTGAAGAAGATATTGAAGACAACATAGATGATGCCAAAGAGTGGATAGAAGACAAGACTGATGACGTGAAAGATAAAGCTGGCGAAGTGAAGAAGAAAGCTAAGAGCACAGCCAAAGAGGCAAAAAAAACCGTTAAGCAGGTCGCAAAAGACCTTAAAAAAGAGAAGTAGTAGCCCTTTTCTCTGTGATATAATTTTAATATGACTGAGCTGAAGCCGAGTGATTTTGTGCATTTGCACAACCATACGCACTACTCGCTTCTTGATGGGTTGACCAAAATCCCAGAATTAGTAAAGTTCGTAAAGCAGGAGGGGATGGAAGCCGTCGCGGTAACCGATCATGGTACTATGTCGGGCCTAGTAGAGTTATATAAGGAATGTAATGATGCCGGAATTAAACCAATACTAGGACTAGAAGCATACGTGGCGGCACGGAAGCTGACTGACAAAGACCCTGCGCACGACAAGCAGAGGTTTCACATTACTTTGCTTGCAATGAATAATCAGGGCTTTGAGAATTTATGCCGGATTATGTCGAATGCCGAGATTAACGGAAAGTATTATAAGCCACGCACCGATCACGATGAGCTGGAGAAATACAATGAAGGAATTATTTGCTTGTCAGGATGCATGGGGTCAGAAATATCGGAAGCCATCCGAGCAGATGACGATGCCAGGGCACTGGAACTAATTGATTGGTATCGGAACATATTTAAGGATAGGTTCTATTTGGAAATGCAGGATCATGGGCATCCGAAATCATCCACCCATTCAGCGGAACAGAAAAAAGTCAATGATTGGCTGATGGCGCATGCAGATGGGTTGGGTTTGCCGTTGGTGGTAACTTGTGATGCACACTATCTACGCCATGATGATCAAGATGCACATGAAGTACTACTTTGTATTGGTACGGCGGCAAATTTGTCCGATGAGAATCGGATGACTTTGAAAGATTATGATTTACATGTGATACCGGCGGAAGAGATTATAGCGCATTGGGAAGACACTTGTCCAGAAGCGGTGCGGAATACCAGAGCGATTGCAGATAGGTGTAATGTAGATTTGCAACTGGGAAGGATTTTGATTCCGAAATTCCCAGTACCGGATGGAGAAGACGAGAAAACTTATCTCGATAAGTTAGTGTTTCAAGGCCTAGTCTATCGGTATGGCGGTAAAAAACTGGCTGAAACAGTAGATTTAACCGTGCCAGAGTGTCGGGAAATATTGGAAAAAGTTGATGCAGAACGTGATGAACTACATAAGGTGCTACCGAGAATTGACTACGAGCTGTCGGTAGTGGACAAAATGGGTTATAACGGATATTTCTTAATCGTGCAAGATTTCATTAACTGGGGTAAATCGCAAAGAATTGTGTATGGACCGGGACGTGGCTCGGCGGCAGGCTCGATATTGGCGTATGCGCTGCGTATTACTGAACTTGACCCCCTGAAATATGATCTACTATTTGAGCGGTTTTTGAACCCGGATCGTATCTCGATGCCGGATATTGATACAGATATCCAAGACACTCGGCGTGACGAGGTGATTCAATATTGCTCGGATAAATATGGATTCAATAGAGTATCCAATATCGCGACTTTTGGTAAAATGATGGCAAAAAACGCCGTACGCGATGTGGCAAGAGTACTCGAAGTGCCGTATGCCGAAGCGGACAGATTGGCTAAAATGGTGCCAGATCCGGTGCAAGGACATCACGTACATCTGGCGGATGCAATTAAAGATGTACCAGATTTGAAACAAGAATATGAGACTAACCCGACTTCGAAAGAGGTAATTGATTTTGCTTCACGACTTGAAGGTACAATTCGCAATCATGGCGTACATGCGTGCGGGGTGATTATTGCACCAGATGATTTGGTGAAGTTTCTACCTTTGGAGGTTTCGGCGAAAGGACCGATTGCAGCGCAATTTCCGATGGGTCAAGTGGAAGAACTCGGTCTACTTAAAATGGATTTCTTGGGACTTTCTAACCTGTCGGTGATTAATAATGCACTCCGGATGATTCGGAAAGTCTATGATACTGAAATAGATTTGTCTAATCTACCACTGGATGACCCTGAGACTTACGCTTTGCTTCAACGAGCAGAAACGACTGGCGTATTTCAATTGGAATCGGCGGGGATGAAGCGATATTTGCGAGATTTGAAGGCTTCCACTTTTGAAGATATTATCGCGATGGTGGCCTTGTATCGTCCTGGCCCGATGCAGTTTATTGATTCGTTTATTCGGCGGAAGCACGGTGAAGAAAAGATTACCTACTTACATCCTGGCCTAGAAAACTCATTGAAAAACACCTATGGAATTATGATTTATCAGGAACAGTTCATGCAGATTTCAAAGGAATGGTGTGGTTTTACCGGTGGTCAGGCAGATACATTACGTAAGGCGGTAGGGAAAAAGAAAATCGACCTGATGAAGAAGGTAAAACCAGAATTCATCAAGGGTGCGGTAGAAATTGGCGGTGCCACAGAAGAAATTGCAGAGACGTTTTGGTCTCAGCTACTGGAATTTGCAAATTACTGTTTCAATAAGTCACACGCGGCGTGCTATGCTTTGATTGCCTACTGGACGGCGTATCTTAAGGCACATTTCCCGGATGCTTTTATGGCGGCACTGATGACGGCAGATATGCGATGGACGGATAGGCTAGCGATTGAGATGGCAGAGTGCAAAAAGATGGGATTAAAAGTGCTCGGTCCAGACATCAACCAGTCATATGGCGATTTCGGTATCGTGGGTGGGGAAAACACGATTCGGTTTGGTCTATCCGGCATTAAAGGGATGGGGAAGGCATTAGTGGAAGAAATCGTCATCCCAGAGAGAGATAAAAACGGACCATTTAAGTCAGTGTGTGATTTCGCGAAGCGCGTAGATTCTACTAAATTCAACAAGAAATCGTGGGAAGGCGCAATTAAAACTGGTGCCTTTGACCGATTCGGCGCGACACGGTCAGACTTACTGTTTAATTTGGAGGCGATACAAGCATATGGTGCCAAAATCCAAAAAGACGTTGGCACGGGACAGACTGACCTTTTTGGGATGATGGGAGATGCCGGAGCGGTGCCGGAAGTCACAATTAAGCCAGCGCCGGTGCAGCATCCGGAGAAAGAGCAGTTGCTTTGGGAACGTGATTTGATGGGGTTGTATTTGTCGGCGCACCCTCTAGATAAGTATGATACTTATTTCGAGGAACAAACACACCCAATGTCTTTGATCGCGGCAGAAAACAATAACAAAATGGTAACAGTGGGTGGCATCATTACAGCTGTCAGAACAATTTTAACTAAGAAGGGGGATAAGATGGCTTTTGTGAAGATGGAAAACAAGACAGATGAGACGGAGTTTATTGTGTTTCCGTCGGTGTTTGCGGAGTACGGTGGAAAGCTCGAAGTAGACAATGTGGTACGCGTGAAAGGTAAAGTCAACGCTACCGATAAGGATGGCAACATCACGTCGGATGTAAAGCTACTGGCAGAAGTAGTAGAATTGGTCTCGGATGAAACTTTGTCTTCCTATGTGTCTACCGGAACCAAATTGGCAGCACCGGCTGTAGCACCAGATAATGGACGAAGGCGAGGACGTTCGTCGGCAGAAAGAGTATATAACAGAGGTGACGTGGCGCCAAAAATCGATGATGAACCACGAGTTCTGAAGGAACCCCCCAAAGACCCACGAAAGGAAAGGTTGTATATCTTGATCGAAAATGCTTCGGATGCGGAAACTTTGACAGCGATTAGAAGATTGGCGGACATCTATCTTGGTATGCAGGAAGTGGTGTTGGTTTTGAAAGAGGGTGAAACAAAACGACCACTTAAGATGCCTTTCCGCGTAGATGCATCTATAGAGCTATTAACGAAACTACGAGATCTAGTGGGGGAAAACAACGTCAAAGTATGTTAAAGGCTCCCTGTAGCCAGGGAGCTTAGATTAATGAAAATATTTAGTACGCGGTAGTTAGCCGTCGAATTCTTCCACCTTGTGGTCAAAGACGAATTTAATAATCTCATCTTTGAGCATTTCTGCTTCGTAATAATGTACGGTAGACGGATCGGTAATTAACGAGATGACACCGAGTGGAGCGTGTGCGATGTCAATAATTGTGCTTGTGTGTATCTTGCCGCTGAAGCTGTCTTTGAACTCCCTCGCCTGTTTGAGTGTGATCTCAAAATGCATGGGATCGAGATAGAACACGGTGATGTTCGCATCAAGCTCTTGGATTCGGAAATCATCTCTTCCGTCAATCCTGTATCCACGATACTCCTGAATCATATTACCCTCCTTTTTTAATATGTAGGCGTGTCAATCGATAACTTTTTTATTATATCATAAATGCCACTTAAAGTCAATTACTCTGTTTTGTATGGTATAATTATGGCATGAAGAAGCATAAAACGTCAGATATGGTTACAGTGAATCGAAAGGCAAAGTTCGATTATGTTCTTGGTGATGAATTAACGGTAGGGATGGTACTATCGGGTCCAGAAGTACGCGCAATTCGCGATCATCACGTACAGCTGAAGGGGTCGTTCGTGACAATTCGAGAGAACGAATTATGGCTAAATAATCTGACTTTGGGTGCTGATACGGCAAGAAATATCAAATTATTGGCAACTAGAAAACAAATCATAGCATTAGAACGTGAGAAAGTAGCCGGTTCAACAATTGTACCACTAAGATTACTGGGTGGAAATCGTCATATTAAACTAGTAATTGCGGTCGGCAAAGGTAAAAAGAAATATGATAAACGCGAAACTATAAAAAAACGTGATATCGAACGAGGGAGATATGCTTAAAATTTATTCATGGAACGTAAATGGACTCCGAGCGGTGATTCGGAAGGGAGCACTGCAGGATTTTATTGTTAAATATGAGCCAGATATCTTGTGTTTACAGGAAACTAAAGCAAAGCAGGGTCAGGCAGAAGTGGATTTGCCGGAATATGAAGAGTTATGGAATTCAGCGGAGCGGCCGGGTTATGCAGGAACGGCGATTTTTACTAGAATTGAGCCATTATCGGTGAAATATGGGCTACCGACTGAGGTAGTGATGGGGGACGAGTATGGCGATCCTTTGACTGAGGGCAGAGTATTGACGGCGGAATTTGAAGAGTTTTTCTTGGTGGATGTATACACACCGAATTCGAAAAACGAACTAGAACGGCTTGGGTTAAGGGAGAAAAAATGGGATCCGGAGTTTTTGAGGTATCTGAAGGAACTAGAGAGGATAAAACCCGTGGTGGTGTGTGGGGATTTCAATGCAGCGCATGAAGAGATTGATATTGCTAGGCCGAAGACTAATCATCACTCAGCTGGATTTACGGATGAGGAAAGACAGGGAATCACTAATATGATATCTGCTGGGCTACTAGATACGTTTCGGGTTTTGCATCCAGAAGAAGTACGCTACACTTGGTGGTCACACTGGGGTCATGCACGCGCCAATAATGTGGGTTGGCGGATTGATTACTTCTTTATTTCGAAAAGTTTACGTGATAAGCTTAAGTCGGCGAAAATTCATGAAGATGTGATGGGGTCGGATCACTGTCCGGTGTCAATTGAGCTGGAGTTCTAGGCGATGGAGTATTTCGAGAAACTAGAGAAGAATCCGTACGAGGATTTAAAATGGAATGTGCCGGAGCAGAAGCAGGGTATAGTAAATGTGATAGGAGGGAATGGACAGAGTTTCCGAACTGAGGTGAAGGTGGCGGAGTTTCTGGCTGATAACTATCCGGTGCAAGAAGTGCGCATGGTAATGCCAGATGCATTGAAAGGAAAACTGCCACCGCTGCCGAATTTCATGTTTGTACCTTCAACAGATTCGGAATCGTTTGCGGAGAGCCAAGAATTATTGGATTCGTTCGGAGGTTCGGATTATAATCTGGTACTGGGCGATTTGTCGCATAATGCGGTAACTGGACGCGCTGTAGCAAGCGCCTGCAAAAATGCCGAGAAAATGACGTTGCTGACGCGTGATGCGGTGGATTTGATCGCTGATAATATGCCAGAACGGGTGTTAATGAACGAAAATATAATATTTGTGGCTTCAGTAGCGCAGTTGCAAAAATTACTGCGGGCAGTTTATTATCCAAAGATGCTAGTGATGACTTCGTCTTTGGTTCAGGTGGCGGAAGTACTCCATAAGTTTACTCTGAGTTATCCAGTGAGTGTTGTGACTCTACATAACGAGCAGGTGCTAGCGGCGCATAATGGGGTCGTGAAGGCAGTGGCGTTGTCTAATACGGGCTATTCGCCGATGATGTTTTGGAGTGGGGAAGCGGCAGCAAAAATCGTGGGAATGAATCTATATAATCCGAACCGGTTGGTTGAGGCGACAGTGTGTGGTTTAGTCAGATAGGCGAGAGAGAGGCTAAGCCATACTAGACTTTAGGGCCCTTGGTATCACCCCCCACTTCATTACCAGTAAATCCTGCAGCATAAATTGCAAACCCATTATTGTCATTGCAAAACGCATGTAGTGTTGTCGTACCTATACCATCATACGTTAGTTCATCAGTCTCAACGTCAGTCATTACACTGCCATAAAGAACTCCATTATTAATCGTAGCATTATGCGAAGTCATCCCTACACCAGAAATCGTACAAGACACTGGAACCGTGATATTGATTTTGTCTACTACAGAATCATTATCAGCGAAAACTGCACTAGATGCTAATACTGCACTACTAACCAAAGTCAAAGCCAACATTAATGTTGCTAATTTAGTTACATGCATAATTCTCATGTTTGTTATTATAAAGTACCATCTCCTGATGTCAAGAGGTTGTATGCATCTTGACATATACTCATTAGTGTGGTATAATAGGTATTATTGCACTTTATTAGAGAGGGGGGACAAAAATGAGTACATATGATGGTTTTAATGACAAGACAATTGTAGTTGAAAAGCTCGGGAAATCTATTCTGAAGGTGTTCTTTGACCCAGCGATCTATGATGTTGGCTATATCGAGTTACTTTTGTTTACCGACCAGATTGCCAGACAAATTGCCTGGAGTGTGAGATTCGTTTCAAACGAAGAAGATTTTGAACGAGGAATAATGACTTTTGAGTGTAATCCGGCACGTCAACCTGGTAATTACTATTTGGATGATTATGCTGCAAAGGTTAAAGAATTCCTAAAACATCATTTGTTAGCTCATGCCACCTTGTGAGGTGGCACTTTTTTTGTTATCATATTTTCATGAGCAATGTTGAGGATTTAGCTATGCACAATTTAGATCGTAGCGAGCAGAAGGGTAAAAAAGATTTTGCCAGAGGACAAGTTGATCAGAAGATAGGAAGCACGTCTCTGGGGACCCGTAAGGAGTCGATAAAGAAACGTTTCGATGTCCTGAAAAAAGAAGGTTGGGGAAAGGTTTGGGGCGATAGAAAACTCCGACATGTAGCCGAGAGCGAAGAATACTATTCTTCAATCTCTGATTATGGGGATAATGCAAAAAATGCGGAGGTGCTTGAGGCTCTGACTAATTACGGTGTTACTAGGCTCAGATGGCTAGGGAATTTCCCAATAAAAGAGCTTGGTGGGAAGGTTGATTTTCGAGCGATAAGTAATTCCACCAGGACATTTGATGATTGGAGACATAGGATTGATTCAGTAGCAACTTTAGAAGTAAGTGGAAGGGTTAGGTCCAAGATTGGCTTAAAGAGTAATGTGGTCGAATTTGGAATTGATGCAACGACTTGGAAAAGGGATAATCGACTGCCCAGTCAGGAGGCAGAAGAAGAGGCAAGATTGTATTTTGCAGAGAAGATTTCAAGGTCCAATAATGAGAAGGATGGATTTCAACAGCCTGCACCATTTGGTTTTTCGCAGTTGGATTTTTACGTTCACCCCCGTAAAGACGAAACTGGGCAGTACAGGAAAGATAGGATTAAACTAATACCACGCTTTGTAATAGGCGTGAATGGAGAGATTGCTGATTCGATTCGACAATTTGATTTTCAGACAGACCATAATGGATTTTACCAGCCGAAGAGTGACAGTGTCATCTTAAACGACCCGAGAATTATCACTACGCAATTTAAGATTATTTCAGAGATCAATAAGCAATCAGAGATGTTAACGAGTATGTTGCCGAACGACTACGCCAGTAATCCAGAATACGAGACAGCTAAGCGTAAATTGGATACCATAAGATATTTAACCAATGGCGCACTAAGAAAGAGTGCCGTAAGGGTTATAGAAGTTATGCGGAACAAAAAGATTTTACCAGAGGAGGTGGAAACGGAACTATATGGTAAAAACGACACCGAGAAAGCTGCGATTATCAGTAAAATGTTTAGGGATTCGAAGAGACGGGATGATGGGTTCTACTACGACCCAACATACGATGGGATTTTGAGTGCGGCGGAAAGATTTATCGAATGCTCGAGAGATGAAAACAGTGGTAGCAAATTGAGGGGTGTTCAGATCAGGAATATAGCTGTAATCTATGAGGGTGGGAAAATCAGGGAAATTCCTCAAAATGTAAAACTGTAATTTACAGATTCTGGAGTTCTTTACCTCTGTTAAGGATTTGTTTTGTCATACTGTGCAGTAGGTAATATTGACTATTTTACACGTTTATGATATAATTATAACATAATCACTTATTGGGATTAATGTACTTTAACTTTGTTGGATTTTCTGATCGCAGAGTAGGTTTTCTACGTCTGTCGGAAACCTACCCTGCGATCAGATACCTAAATATAAAGAGCGATAATGAAAGGACTCGCTTGGTAGGTTGTTTGGTCCTGCGGGGAAAACTGTCAATATTCAATGGAGGATTATCTCAAAACTATGAGTAAAGAATCTAGAAATATTTGTGGACCAGTCGATAGAACTCCTGGACAGAATCTCGCTACTGCAATCAGGAATACCTGGCAAGATATTGGTTTTCCGCCGTATAACTACGACAAGGTGTTAGCAATTCTGAACCAGGCTTTGACAACTGAAGAGGTAGATATCATATGTCGTGGTTTCGGTTTTAACCATGTGCGCCAGCGACAGAGTGAGATCGCCAAGGATTTGAATATGGAGGAAAGATCTATATCTCCGATTCTCGCTAAGGCTGTTGACAAGCTGCAGGCTGCCTCCTACAGGAAACAATTCTACAAACTGATGATTACGCCTGACGAATTGTTTGCAAGGATAAGCGAGCTCGAGCAGGATGCTAAGTGCGCCAGAGAGCTGAAAGAAACGAAGCATCGCCTGCAAGCGGCAGAAAAGAGCAATGCTGAACTCACGGCCATGCTCAAAAAGTTGACCAATGAGAAGGCTGCACTTGTGGAAGACAATAAGCGACTGACTAGTAAGACCGATTATTTGGCAGAACGTGTCGCTAAGTCCAACGGCAAAATCGCTCAGCTGATTGATCTCGTGTCCTATCACAAAGACAGGGAAAAACTGGTGAAAGATCACTTCGATATTTCCCTGGAGAGAATCAGCAAAAAGGTCAACAACGTAATCGCCAGGGAAGTCCATAGACTAATCACTCAGGAAAGGATCGAATCTAAGAAAGAGCTTGTGGCAAAAGTGGCAACCCTCGACGTCGAGAAGACCGACGGTCTCAGGGAACTGGATATTCTGGAGGAATCCAGAGATAGATTACACAAGATCGGTATAAATAGTGTATCTATGCTGGTGACAATGTCGCGGCACAACCTCAGAAAAATGGGTGTGGACGCGGCAACCCTCACAGATGCCGAAGATGGCCTTAGCAAGATAGGTCTCTCGTTCCGCGCCAGTTAATTCTGAAACATTTCCGCCATGGATAATCCAACAAAAATCGGACTCATTTGTCCAAAAAAATGCGGGTTCATTTACCCGCATTTTTCATTATGCAAAAATAATAGCCCGCTATGGCGGGCTTGTAGAAGATGAGCAGTTTAACAAATGGATGCTTTCTGGGATTCAATCGCTGAATTGATTAACGATTCACTCATGTCACCGATAATATCCAGGACAAGGTAACGTGCATTAGTTGATGGACAGCCTAAACGATCAATTAGATTCATTTGCAAAAGCTTAGTTTTAACTCTGGGGAGCATTTGGTTTGTACCAATATATGACAAGCAATTAGCTGCCAAAGTAAAAAAGGCTTCAGGGTCTTCCCAAGCGATTTGGCTAATCATGTCCAATGTTTCTGCATCAGTAGTATCGTCTATAGGCGGACCTTCTCTTGGTCCATTTATTTTGATAATCTTACTCATTGTTTCCCCCTTTTAAAAGTACTGCAGGTTTGCTCATCTGCTTAGCAGATTATACCATATAAACATAAGAAAGTCAATACTAATAATTACTTCTGGTGTTTTTTGGTGACACTACTGGGCTTAGGTTTCGTAAACCGAACAGACTCTGTGAGCTTTTGTTCAACATCGACGGCGTCGCGGGAGACGTGTTTGCGGCGTTGACGAAGGAAGAACCAAATGAAGACAAAAATAGAGCAGCCGAAAATAAAGAGGCCGATTTTAACAGGCAGAGGCCAGCTGGTGGCAAACAGGATAAAAGCATTCACGATGCCAAGACAAATGGTATACAAGTAGCGGCGAGCTAGGACAATTTTCTTAGCAAGTGGAAAATTGCGGTTGGTGAGTGAGTTCTTGGTGCAATTATCAGGATGGCCAAAAAATTTACCATAAAGAATTAATTCAAGCGCACCGCAGACTACCGTATAATAGATAATGACAATCAAGCCAACAATCCAATTGACGCGCAAAGTGCAAAACAAGACTTGCCCGGCAGCGAGTAAAACGTCGGAAACCATATCGAACTGGGCGGCGTATTTGCGGTACGTAGGAGTCTTGTCTTTCGGGAAGGGCCATTTGCGCGCACAAGTGCCATCGAAGGTGTCGGTGAATTCAGCAGTGAGAAAAATGATAAAAGCCGCTTCGGGTGTACCACCCGTAAAAGAAATCACTATCAAAACAATGCTGAGGATTAATCTGGTTAACGTGAGCAAATCGGCTAAGTATCTCATGATTTAATTATACTATAAAAGAGTTCTAAAACTAGCTTGATACGATTGGAAATTAAAACTTCGTCACGCTGTTCCAACATAATTTGACTCATTTTGGTAATACAATCAGGATGCGTAATTAGATTGTTGAGTGCTGCCGCCATGTCGGCAGGAGATTCTGATTTACTCAGGGCACAGCTACCTTTTGGTATTATTTCCTGCATATCGGGATCGCAAATAAAAGCCGGCACACCGCAGGCCTCGGCTTCAACCAGAGTCAGCGGATAGTTATCAAAATTATACGAGGCTAAGATATCGAGGTGGGATTTCTGGATGGCGGATTGAACTTTCTTAAACGGAGTATTACCGTGAAAAGTTACATTGAGATGATGGCGGGAAGCATAGTGCTGAGCTTTGCCTAAATCGGGACCGCCGCCGTAGACATCAAGATGGAATTCGCCAGAAACTGTTGTGAGAGCCTGCAAGAACGGCATGATGCGTTTTTCACCAGACAGCCGGGAATGCCAAATCATTTTGAGCGGTTCGCCAGGTACTAAAGATTTAAGTGGGGGGTTGGGTGGAAAATTAGCGTCAGGATAACCGTTAGGTACAATATGGATCCGACGTTTAACGCCATAGTGGGTCAATTTTTTAGCAAAATGGTGCGACGGACAAACCACATAGTCAGCGAAATTGGCGTGATTCACCATCATGGTCCACATTTTAGCTTTGGCGATGGTGTCGGCAAGGTAGTTGTCGCGGGGAACTTTGATAGTATGTGGCAAATACCAAGAATGGAACCAGTTCAACATAGTAGCAGTAAACGTACGAAAACCATACGGCACTATATTGGTGACGCCCATGTCTTCACGTCCATGCATGACCTGAACGGTGGGGATTTTGAGTTGCTTACCGAGTCGTAATCCAGCAATGGAACAGCCTGCTTCATAGTGAACGTAGAAAACATCATAGTTTTTAAGTTCTGGATGATTGCTAAGCAACCATTTTTCGATAATTCTGGGTCGCCTAGAGATTGGCGAGACGCCACGAACTAAAAACTTGCAGCTAGGTACGACATAAATATGTTGAGCGGCGAGTTTCTGAAGTGCTGCGGGTGTCTTGGGATAGGCGGTGGTGAAAATCGCAACTTCGTGACCAAGTGCTTCAAGAGCGGATTTTTGCGCATTGATTGAAGTCACGATGCCACCGGTTAGATCTAAATAACAATCTGAGAAAAAAGCGATTTTCATATGATATAATAATATCATAAATATCAAGAAGGGGCGAAGGAACGGCCTGATGACCCCCTGCCAACCTAGCTAAGCCAAGGTGGTAAGTCCGACCAGAAAGGAAAGATATGTTCTATCGAACGGCGGAGAGTGTCTCTCCAAAACACCCAGACAAACTATGTGACCAAATCTCGGATGCGATTTTGGACGCGTATCTAAAAGAAGACCCGAATGCACGCGTAGCGGCAGAGACTTGCGGCGGTCACGGAGTAGTATTTGTGACTGGCGAAATCACATCGAAAGCGCCAGAAGTGGATATCCCTGCTATCGTACACCGTATCGCGGGAGATAACATTGAAGTGCATACTAAAATCGTCAAGCAATCGCCCGAGATCGCTTCTGGTGTAGATACCGGAGGTGCGGGGGATCAGGGAATCATGATTGGCTATGCATGCGACGAAACCGACGAGATGCTACCTCTTGAAGTTGTGCTATCGCGACGATTAAATCAGTTTGTTTATGAGCAATTCCCATACGATGGCAAAACTCAGGTTACCCTGCGCCCAGACGGTAGTCTTGATTCCGTGGTGGCAAGTTTCCAAAACACCTCATCAGAAGAGCTCGGTAAAACAGTTTCAGTTTGGCTGGATCAAGAAGGACTTATTAATAATCATAATGTTACTTATTATTATAAAGAAACATTGGATTCTCCAGAAAAACTAGGATTACTTAATCAAAATGAGAATGATATACGGGTTTATATCAATCCTGCTGGAGATTGGCATCAAGGTGGGTTTGATGCCGATACCGGCCTAACTGGTCGTAAACTAATTGTCGATAACTATGGACCACGTGTGGCAATTGGTGGTGGGTGTTACTCGGGTAAAGACCCCTCGAAGGTAGACCGCTCAGCCGCCTACATGGCACGCAAAATTGCAGTAGACTATCTGAACAAGCGAAAAGCACACGAAGTGTTGGTGAGATTGGCCTATGCGATTGGATACGCAGAACCACTCGAACAAACCGTGATCGTCGACGGAAAACCCGAAACAATTGAAGGTTACGATCTCACTCCGCGCGGTATCATTGAATTTTTAGATTTGAAGCGCCCGATTTACGAAGAAACCGCCCGGTATGGACATTATGGTCACGGGTGGGATTGGGATAAATAAACATCTTTGTTTGCAAAAGGAAAAACTGTTACTGAACTTGTGATTGGGTTTTAAGTTTTGTTTAAGTCTTGTTAGTTATGATATTTATAGCAATAACAAGAAAGGTAACAATGTTTATATTCAAAAACGCACTGATTTCTATTACCAGAAATAAAGGACGGAACATCCTAATTGGTATTACTATCATTAATCAGCGGCTTGGAACGATGCACTGAGGGGGACATAATCTTTGACGGTAAGAATTTGCGAGATATCAATCTAGACTATTATCGCAGTCACGAGATTGGCATTGTGTTCCAAAGTTATAATTTACTGCCGTTCATGACGGCGAGTGAGAACATCATCTTGTCGATGGATGCGAGCGGGATTAAAGTGGATGATAAGAAGAAGCGAGCGCTTGAATTAATGCGAAGTGTCGGACTCAAGGATTCCTATGCGAACCGCAAAGTGTTGAGGCTTTCCGGTGGGGAACAGCAAAGGGTCGCGATCGCAAGAAGCTTGTCTTATAATCCGAAAATGATTGTTGCGGATGAGCCGACTGGGAATTTGGATAAACAGACTGAAGAGGAAATCCTTGAAATCTTTAAAGACCTGGCGTATAAGGACGGCAAATGCGTAATTATAGTTACGCATTCCGCAAACGTTTGCAACCAAGCCGATAAAGTTTATGACCTTAAAAAAGTGAAGAGCTAGACAACAAAAAATCCCCTCAGGGATCTGGTGGGCGAAGAGGGAATCGAACCCTCATGGTATTGCTACCATTGGATTTTGAGTCCAACGCGTCTACCAATTCCGCCATTCGCCCGTGGCTTCATTATAGCATAAAATGGCAAAATATGCTATAATTATACTATGAATTCAGAAAACGGTGGGCAGTCTTCGAACGACCTGGCTCGCCAGGCCGCAGCTCAAATCGCCAGGAAGAAAGTTTTGGCGGCTTATGCTGCTGGGGCGCGAAAATCCGCACTGGCCAATAGTGCCGAAAGCGGGAAATTGAGAGAAGAACCCGTTACAACGCAGATAAACTCTGAGTCTTGGAAAAAATACCACTCAGCTTGGCAGAGTTACTATCAGAAGTATTATAATGATTATTATTCTAAGGCTGCACAAGATTACATCGCTAAGGAGCGCCTAAAAGATGCCCGCGAAAAAGCTGAAGAAGAAGAGATTCTTAGTTCTATTACGAAGTTTAGCAAGAAGTCTGGTAGAACAGCGGGGTTATCGCTGGAATCTACTGGTAATGTGCCAGAAGATGACACTACGATAGGAGGTAGATTAAAACACAGAATCCGTGCTAAGGCGACCGAGAGTGCTAAGCAAACACGTCGGAAACGTAAATTCGTGCCAATTTTGGCTGGGGTTTTCGTGGTGCTTTTGATACTGTTCTTGCAATATAACAGATTAATCTTTGCGCCAATTATGGCTTATGTATCGCCTGGAAACGCTCCGGTGTCAGGAATTGACGCAATTGATCCAACCGTAACACAAACGGTTTCTGCGGACCCACGTTTGATTATTCCGAAATTAAATGTTGATGTACCAATTCGATTCGAGGTACCTCTCAGCGGTGTCATGGATGCAATGGCTGACGGGGTAGCACACTATCGTATAGCGGGTGCTTCGGCTTATCCTGGCGAAATCGGCAATTTCGTGATTACTGGTCATTCGGCAGGGGATGTATATAGTTCCAATCAGTATAAATACATCTTCTCTGGGCTTGAGAGATTGGAGGACGGTGATTTGATATACGTAAACTATAATTCAGTACGTTATACTTACCGTGTAGTACGCAAACAGATTATCGATCCAAGTAACGTCGCTGCATTAGTGATGGATACCGACAAGCCACTCCTCACTCTGGTCACATGTACACCACTTGGTACCTCTAGAAACCGCCTGTTAGTGACTGCCGAACAGATTTCACCAAGTTATGACGGTGCATCTGAAGCCGACAAGGTTACCCCAGTAATCGATAGCGCAATGAATGATACGCTACCGTCCAACGAACCATCCTTCTTCGAAGGAATGTGGAATTTCCTAACTGGCCAATAAAGTAGCGTTTATTTAGCGATTAACCATTCTCGCACGAGATTGTCGTCGCTAAAATAATAGAGCCATTTATCACTGGTGATAGTGACTGGGAAATGACTGGAAACGTTGTGAGCGATGATGCGACGGTTGAGTCCATCGAAGTCATAGACGATCAAATCGCCGTTTGATACGGTATACAGCATGTCGTTATCAAGCCGGCCAAAATGGTCTTCGATTTCCCATTGACGCACTGAGTTGGCTTCGAAATCTAGCGTAGCTATTGTGAGATCCTTAATCAGCATAAGGTATTCACCGTTGTGACCAACTTCGATATCTTCAGGCGAGAAGGAAAGTTCATAGTTAGATATCGCATCTTCATAGTTATCGTTTTGATGAACAGTGACGATATTATTATCTAACACTGCAATATATTTAGAATCATAAAACTTACCGATCGCAACTTGAACCGGAGCACTAGTCTTCTCGAGGACGGTTGCTTCGCGGTCTCCTAGCTTCAGGTAGCCTACGTAATATCCCTGAGTGTCTTCCGACGATTCGGTTAGGTGTTGCTGGGCTGAAAAGACAATTTCGTTATTGTAGTGATCAAAATCAACCACACCTTCAACGAGCACTGCGGAAAGCGAGCGACCAGAAACATCAATCTTGTGCAGATTATGATTCTGGATAGCGATAAGATTGTTGGAATTATTGTCGAGGATCTCAATGCGGGAGAAATCTGCGCCAAATTCTTTAGTTAAGTTAATGCTTTTGGTGACATTATTGATATCGAGTAGGACCCACTCTGTAGATTCACCACTGCGTGTTTTGATGAGAACATGAGAAGCATCATAATCCCAATCTAAATCAAGTATTTCACCAGTGAATAAACCGACTTTGGCGTCATCAGCCAAGCTAACGCTTGAGAATAATTCGGAAACATTAATCTTGCGTGGTGTGGGATTGTCGGTATCCAGATTAAGATAGGTCCACTCCGAAGTATTATTAATAAGCAGAACCGCATTGTGATCGGAAGAAATCGAGGCGCTAGTATATTTACTAGTGTCAATAATTGATTCTAACTGGCGTTTTTGTAGGAATAATCTGGGGTAATGTAGTCGGTAGAGTAGTCCCTCAGCAATATTGACTTCTTTGGACCATGAATCATATCCTTCCTTAGTCAGTTTTACGGTGTGAGAACCGCTGGCGAGAATTTTGGAAGAATTGGTGCGTTCGAGCCATGAAGAAGCTTGGTCATCGATTTCAACACTGGCGCCTGTAGGTACAGAGGAGATTTGCAACATGCCATTACGTTCTATTTCAAAATTCGAGTTAAGCCAATAGCCAGAAACGAGTAGGGCTAATACAATTACCGTTATAATAACAGCAACTACCATGAATGCTTCAGAAACGATAACTTTAATATTTTGCTTCTTGAGATAATCCGGATTCATATTTATATATAGTATAGCATATTATCCTAAAATTAACTCTTGCATTTTAAAATAAACAATAGTATGATAGATATAAGAATAAGCGAGGTAATATGCAAAAAACGGAAGGTGTAGCAAAATCCACACAACGCAAAACACAGAGTTCCACCACTCTGAATCGAAGATATGTTCAACGTCCCACTAGCGCGTCGAGTACGACCGTGAATGTTAGACGCAGTCCTAGAATCCAGCATTTCAGGGTTGAGACAGCTGGTAACACGACTACAGCTAGTACGTCCAATACCACTAGGCTCGCGCAGAGTACTAGGGAAGTACAGAAGCACCCCTTGCAAACCTCCGCAATTAATAAGATGCAAGCGATTCGTTCACAACAAACAACAGCTGGTGGGCAGAAAGGTCAGAAAATGACAGCGAAAGAAATCAAAAATCAAGCAATTCAACAGGCTTTAGCAAGTGCTATCACAGTTGACCAGACTAGTAATGCCCAGAAGAAAAGCAAAAGGCAAATAAAAGGTATGCGCTTCGGAGTTGGTCGCGTGGTATTAGCTCTGTCATGTGCTGCGATAGCGGTATTAGCGATTGTTTATTTCGTTAATCTAAATATGCCAGATTTATCCTTAAGAGTGGCGGCGATGCAGACTGGTATTAATGCTTCTTATCCAGGTTATATACCGAGAGGGTATGTGGTTTCGAGTATTACCTCAGAAAGCAAAAAGATTATACTCGATTTTAAGAATAGTAGTGAAGATCATACCTTCACCTTGACGGAAGAGGCTTCGTCATGGGATTCTAACGCTTTATTAAATAATTATGTCAAAGAATCTTTCGGTGAGGGATATAAAACCATCAAGGAACAGGGATTAACTATTTATATCAATGGAAGTAATGCTGCATGGGTGAATGGTGGCGTGATTTATAAGATTAATGCCGAGGGGGATGTTTTGACCAACAAACAGATTTGTTCAATCGCTACTTCCTTGTAGTATAGAGAATTAGCAAATAAATAGCATCACTAGTGAGTGATGCTGTTTTATAGTTCTGGTGGTTTAGCTAGATAGCTCTTGCTACCGCATTGAGTCTAGCTAGGGAAGTATCACGCCCAAGAACTGACATAGTAAGATTAAGAGCAGGGCTGAACGGTGCAAAGCTAAGTGACAACCGAATCAAACTAAAGAGCTCAGCTGGCTTCCTGTCGGTATCTTGAAGTAATTGGTTCAAAACATCTTGTAATGAATCGGCATCCCAATGAGATAATGCGGAAAGCCGAGCTATTGAAGTCTTGAGCAGTTCTTCCAGTTCGGACTCCGAAAGTTTCTTGAGGAATTTATTATTTGTGATCATGTCCAGATCAATTTCGGGGTCGGCAAAGAAGTAGCCGGTCATACTACGTAAGTCTGATAGAGTCTTGAGACGATCATAAATAATGGCAAGGACTTGTTTTCTATACTCATCAGTGTGATTGTGGGCGGTTTCTGGCCAGAAGCCACCAGAGCGCTCATAGAGGGCATTAACACCTTGTTCGTCCATGATACGACGCAACCATTGACCATTCATCCATAGGAGCTTAGTCTCATCATAGCGGGCTCCAGAGGTTTGGATACGGTCAAGTGAAAAGGCTTTGATAAGTTCGTCCTTAGTATAGATTTCCTGTTCAGTACCATCATTCCATCCTAAACAAGCTAGGTAGTTCAACATAGCTTCGGGCAGAACACCATCGTCGCGATACTCGGTTACTGATTTGGCACCATCACGCTTACCCAGCTTTTTATTGCCTTGAGGAGCTAGGATGTGTGGCAAGGATACCAGCTTCGGACGTTTAATACCCAGTGCATCGTACAGAGCTAAGTAATTCGGAGTACTGGAAAGGTATTCCACGCCGCGCATTACATGGGTGACGCCCATCTCAGCATCATCAACAATGTGAGCGAAATTATAAGTCGGGAAACCGTCTTTTTTGATTAATACAATATCATCTTGTACTTCAGGTCCAGCGTGCATATCGCCCATCACTTCATCATGCCACTGATACTCTTTAGGCTCTGCCTTAAATCTAAGTGGAATGCCTGGCTCCCATTCCGGAGTGTTGTCTGGACGGTAGTTACGATAGAGAAATGGTGTCTTGTTGGCGTTGCATTCTTGGCGGTATTGTTCAATTTGAGTTGACGGGGTGGGATCAGCATAGGCGCGACCAGACGCGATAAGTTTACGAGCATACTTGTGATAAATCGCTTTGCGTTCACTCTGAAAGTATGGTGCGTGAGGGCCGCCCACAATGGGTCCTTCGTCCCAGTTTAGTCCTAACCACTCTAGCGTGTCTTCAATTAATTCTGTAGCACCCTCAACATATCGCTCTCGATCGGTATCTTCGATGCGCAAAATCATTTTACCGTTCTGCTGTTTGGCTAAGAGGTAAGGATAAATCGCAGAGCGGACATTACCGATGTGGATATAGCCGGTTGGACTCGGCGCAAACCTTGTAACTGTTTCCATACTGATTATTATATCACAATACTAGATAAATTCTTCATCATCATCTTCGTCATCGTCTTCGTCGCGCTTAGCAAGGATAAAGAAAATAATGCCAGCAGTAGCAGCAGTCACTGCTGTAGCGGCGAGTCCAATAGGAAGTGAGGAGCCGCTCTCGGTAATGTTGGTCTGAGTAGTAACCGTGACGCCTTGAGCTGGAGCGTAGGAAGCTCTGTTGTCACCGGCACTAACCTCGGTGGTAGTTGTGTTAGCGTTTGAGGTAGAAGTGCGAACCGTATTAACCGTCGTGCCATTATGCCCACTGATACCGGTGCCAGTGCTAGAATTAGCGCCTGTATATGTAGCAACTGTATTACTTGAGTCAACATCAGTATTGGGTGTGGCTGGGTCAGTTGGAGTGATGGGGTTATAGCCAGGGTCAGATGAATTCTCTTCGATAGTGCCAGTAACTACACTAATAATCACTGTGTTGAGGTAAGTACCGGCTGGTTTCTCGGCGTTGGCTTTGGCGCCAAAGTAAACACTTTGAACGCCGCTCTTAGTACCTGAATTAGCTTTCAAAATAGTGATAGGCGTTGCAGTACTGGTTGTGAGCGGGTAGTAATTGCTACTTTCATTACCGGCGTCGGTTTCACCATAGGTGCGGCCGTCGTTAGCATTTGAAGCGTTCTTGAGGGAATATCCCCAATTATTTACTGGGAATGCGCCACGCGTGGTACTGCTAGACACCGTAGGGATATAGTAGGACGAACCAAGCATGGTATGAGTAAGATTGGTGTCGTCCCTAGAATACATTGAGGCAGTAAAACCGTTCGCTACGTTAGTATTAATATCAACCACTACGGTGTTACGTAGGAATTCATTAATATTGCCGGTAGCACCAGCAGAGGGAGTGGTGACTGCTACGGCGATGGAATCCTGTACGTTGATTTGGAAAGTAGCATTAGCAGTATCGCTAGCAGAAGCCTCGTCAGCTGGTATAGAAGATAGGCTCAGAATCGCACCGCAAGCAAACAGAAGCGATGCTAGAAACATGCCCGCCCAGGCTTTCTTATAATATGTTGCTTCAAGCATTAACGCCCGAAAGCTTTTGTGAGATTCGTTTTTATTCATTTACATATGACCTTTAATTGTCCTGTATTTATATTAGCATAAGAAAAATTATAAGTAAATAGATTTTTAGAAAAATAGCCCGTAATGCATAAAAACTGTGGAAAAAACTTATGTTTTTGTATATAATTAATAGTAGCTTAATTTGGAGCAATTGATGGATACAAACAATCACATAGTAACAAATGAAGAACTCGCATCGGCTTTCGGTGGTGCTGTGCCACAAACACCCGTTGCTAGCAGCAATAATGGTGCGGGGATTCCTGATAAACAGGCTAAGAAACCTACGAAGAAGCAAAAATGGGATAAACTAACGATCGCTTTCTATGTAATCGGTGGGCTGGGGATAGCTGGAGGCGTAACAATGTTACTGTTTAGTTTGTTAACTATGCCAGAAACAGTCGGTTCAGTACGGTATCCTGATTTGACGAAAAAAGAGAGTGGGGAAAAGGTATATAGCAATTTAACCGGTGAAGTACTGGCAGATGCTTCACTAAAGAATGCCCCAGCTTACTGTATTCAGACACCCAATGGGACCGATGGCGCACGTCCGCACGCCGGGCTTAATCAAGCTGGAGTAATATTTGAAGCAATCGCAGAAGCAGGTATCACCCGTTTTGCGGCAATTTATCAAAATCCAACCGCATCGATCATCGGACCAATCCGCTCTTTGCGAATATACTATTTGCAATGGGATACACCGTTCGATTGTACGATTGTGCACGCTGGTGGTTCGGGAGATGCTTTGGCTGCCGTGTCGCGTGGTTACAAAAACTTAGATGAAAACTACAGCTACATGTATCGTGGTACCTACGGCAGTAGGTTATGGAATAATTTGTTTACCACAGCTGGTAATTTGCGACGTTTCAGCGAAGACAATAACTATACTACTTCAGAGATTAAGGGGTTTGCCAGGATGACACCGGAAGAAAGCGAACGAAGCCGCATTGATGAATTAGTGATAGAAAAGCTCAATATTGTAAAGCCTAGCACGAAAAACACTGCGGAGTTAAAGCCGGCGGTAGCAAATATTAGTTTTCGGTTAGGTGGCTGGGGAGATTTTAATGTTAATTATCAATATGACGCTACTTCCAATAAGTATTTGAGGAGTTACGAATCTGGTAGTCAGCATCAAGTCTACAGCTGTCCTGAAGGGGATGGTGGTGGTAACCCAGAAGATTCTTGCAACTTAACCCAGATGACACCTTCAGTAGTAATTGCAATGATGGTATCAGAACGTCGCGCCGCCGATAACTATCATGAGGACATCGATGTGATTGGCATGGGTGATGCTTATATTTTCCAAAACGGCGTGGCTCTAAGTGGTACTTGGAAGAAAGATTCTACAGAGTCGCAAATCCAATTCCTGGATTCGGATAATAAAGAAATACGCCTAGCGCCTGGTCAGACTATGATTACGGCGGTCCCAAATTACGGAAGTGTTGCATTTTAAAAACGTGTGTGCTATAATGAGGTTACGGACCTAACCCCCCTTAGGTCCGTATCTTGTATATGGTTCGGTACTTGTTTTGCTCGTACTGGAATCGATGTTCGTTATTTAGCTTGGTTCCGTCGTCTAGTGGTCTAGGACGTCTGGTTCTCATCCAGAAAATCGCGGGTTCGACTCCCGCCGGAATCACCAAAGAATAAAAAGAAGGCCCGAAGGGTCTTATTTTTATTCCATATTTGACAAAGCTGTAATGATTTGCAAGAACTGGACTTGGCAGTTGTAATACCTACAATAATCGTCAGGCGCTTCGCGTCTTAGCGCACCATATAACGATTCTATATATGTACAGTTTGCACTAGACGATATTGATTATTAGCACTATAACGCAATAACCGACGCTTGCACACTGGATTATTATAGACATTACAACGAGCCAAATCTGGTAAATGTTCTTGAAAATCATTGTAGTTTTGTTCGAAATATGCTCTGCAAATCATTTTTATGCGAAGAAAGAAGCCTAGAACTGTTCCATATATAATACATAGTGCCGAAATTATATTACAGTGTCATACATTTGAATTAGTGGGGTTGTAGTTTCTGATGAAGTATGCTTAGATACGCTTAGGTTGGCTTCGGTGTTTAGTGGATGAAACAACGATTGTTGCAACACAAGAATTGTCTTGCGCGGGTGTGGAGCTTCATTAAACAGCTATGTTAGGCGTGCCAGAAGTTCAGAAAGGATAAAGATGAGTATAAAGCTTTCGTTATGGCGGATCCGGATTACTGTAAATCTCTCATTACAGCGAGGAAGCTGAAGAAAAAATTCTAGTTGGTAACGCCGACTAGAACTAACCCAATAGAATATAGTTCCCAACGCTATATTCCTTATGATTTAATGATATAGTTTATGATGAAGATTGTTAAGCTCTGTGATAGATTTGCTGAATTGGGGTAAATATGGTAATATATAAACATGAAAAGATTACCAATCGTAGCACTAATCGGACAGACAAATGCTGGAAAGTCTAGCTTTTTGAATCGGATGGCGCATCGTAATATCGCTATCGTGGCACGCGAAGAGGGAACTACGCGTGATAATGTGATAGCTACGATTGATGAAACTTTTATCTTGGTAGACACAGCGGGTCTAAAGGATCCTTCGGATGATTTTGAAGCTTCTATCCAGGAGCAAATCCAGGATGCGATTAATTCGGCCGATGTAATTCTAGTAACACTGGACTCTTCCAAATATTTCAACCACCGCGATGCCAGTATCGCTAAAGACGCTTTGCGCTCCGGCAAACCAGTATTATTGGTGCTTAATAAATGTGATTTAGCCGAATCGTTGCCGGTTGAAGAGTTCCGAGCACTAGGAATTGCACCCGAGTGTATTTATTATGTCTCTGCGACCACTGGCCAGGGAATTGAAAAATTAAAAGAGGGCGTAAATGACTCTTTAAGGGGATTCCGGAGCGCGGCAGCGCGAGGGTTAGCGCCGACTATCCGTGGCGACGGGTTGGCCGGACACGACCCGAAAAGAGCCATTGAGCCCTCTTTGAAACTTGCATTAATTGGTCGGCCAAATGTGGGAAAATCATCATTATTCAATGCGCTCGGGCGCAAGCAACAAGCAATCGTGAGTTCAAGGCAGGGAACGACAAGGGACGTAAATCGCGTGCAAGTAAAATACAAAAGTCGGGAACTAGAGATTCTTGATACTGCGGGACTGCGCAAGCCCGGTAAGCGCGAGGTAGGAATCGAGAAGTTTAGCGCGATTAGGACTTTGGCGGCGATTGAAGAGGCAGATATTTGTTGCTTGTTGGTTGATTCAACCGAACCTCATAGCAAACTAGACCAAGCTTTGGCGGGACAGATTATAGAAGCCGGCAAAGGAATCGTCATGGTCGTCACGAAATCAGATTTATTAGAAAATGCTGAACCGACTAACTATTTCGGCGAAGAAAACGTCGGCAACCGCACAGCGGCGGATTTTTTGATTGATCAACTGGAGAAGGATTTTGATTTTTTGCCTTATGCTCCTGTATTATTGACTTCGTCAACGACGGGAGAAAATGTGACGCAGTTGTTCGAGCTAGCATTACAAATAGATGAAGCTAGACACACCGAAGTAAAGACGGCAGAACTGAATAAAATTTTAAATGAGGCGATGGTGTCGCATCCGCCAGCAGGACTCAAGAACACGCGCCCGAAACCAAAATATATTGTACAGACCGATGTCTGCCCGCCGTGGTTTGTGGTGCATGGGCATGAGCTTGGGCTATTGCATTGGTCATGGAAGCGGTTTCTGGAACGCAAAATTCGCGAAAAATATCCTTTTGTAGGAACACCGATCAAATTTTCATTTAGAAGTGACGATAAATCATAAAAGTGTGCTAGAATAGAAGTAGTGGGCATGGTACCCACATTTTTATTAGGTGGCTCTCGAGGGTGTGCAAAATCACTCTGACACCTAGGTTCTTTAACAAGGAGGTTGATTATGACTAGAAGGAAGCATAAGGTACACCGATATCCTAGCAACAATTCTCGTCAGGAAAAGGAGGACAAACAGTATAAGCGAGAACTATTGGAGGCTCAGCGAGGAGCGTATGAGGACGATTTGAGAGAAGAATTACCAAGTGAACCAGCGGAAGAACCAGAGAAACCATTAAAACAACAGGCCAGCCAGAAACCAGAAGTAGAAACTGTGCCGGTTGAGCCGCCAGCGCCACCAAGACGGTGGTATGTAGTTGACACTAACCTGATTTTGTCTTGCGTGGACATTATCTACGATGATGAGGATAAAGATTGGCGTGAACCGCTTAAGTTTAAACCAAATTTGGAACATGCGCATATCATTATCCCCTATGTTGTGTTCGAGGAGCTCAATCACATCAAGGAAGAAAAGTCTCTAAGAGGCATGATCGCACGCATAGCCTTCGACCGACTGGGGAAAATCTTCCCTAACTCGGGTAGAAGTTTGGAGGAAATTGCAACTCTCTCAAATCCGGTAACAACTGGTTGGGGAGACCAAACCATGTCACTGATGCCTTTGCCGAAAAACTTTGCGAAGTGCTTACCTTGGACGCCCGAAAAGGATGACTGCGATGGTTGGATTGCGGTAACGGCATTAGCTGCTGCGATGATTCGTGAAGGGATCAGGATTGACAACTTAACGCATCCTGAGCTAATTCTGCAACGCACCAATCTCAGCAGGGATGTAGTTCTACTCACCAACGATAAACCCCTGCTTTCAAAGGCAGATTTGTTTGGGGTGAGAGTAAAGTCGTATAGTTTTGAAAAACGGCCACCTTTCTGTGGCTGCAGGAAGCTAGTAGTACCAGCTAAAATGTTTGAACAGTTTTTCCATGAAGAGAAATTGACCCGGGAAGAGTTTGAAGCATTTATGCCGGACGAGATGCCTTTGGTGGCCAACGAATATGTAATAATGGAACCCGAAGACGATTTGTACCCTAGATCGTATTTTACGGTTGGGATACCATTTGTGAACGTGGCAAGATACCACAAAGAGAATGAGACGCTTTACCCACTGCGTTTTATGAAACACGAAGGGAAAACGCCCGCCAATGCTGGTATCGCTTGCTATTACGACGCGTTAAATGACGATAAGATTCAGGTCGTTAATGTAACTGGAGCGGCTGGAACCGGTAAAACTTATCAAGCGATTACGCATGCCATTAAGAGTGTGCAAAGCGGATTATACCGGCGCATCATAGTGATTCCGTCGATGAGTTCGAAGAATCAGTTGGGAGCCTTACCTGGCAATGAAGCGCAGAAAATGGAGCCGATGGTGGCATTCTGCAAGGATGTGATTGAATCATATCTGGCCAGCACACCAGAGTTTCAGAAGAAGCGTGAGCAGCTGAGGAAGTTTGGCGACACAGATCAGGGTGATGACCGGGAAACCGAAAAACGCGATAAGTCTTCTAAACGCAAGAATCATGAAACGCGCCAGTCTAAGCGAACGAAAGGTGATTATACTGGGAGCTTTGAAGATTTTGACTTTGGAGACAATGACTACATGATTGAAGATTACGATAATTATGTCTCTATGAAGAAGGAGTCGAAAACCTTTTATGTTTCCAAGAACGACGAGAAGAAGGCTCAAGAAGATAATGATGGTAAAACGTCTTATAACCAGCTGTTGGAAAAGCAGGTCAACTACATCTATGAGCGATTCTTTAAAAGTTTTCCGTACGAACAAGTACAAGGACGTTCGTTCGAGGATGCTATTATCATCCTAGATGAGTTCCAGCGTATAGAGATCGACGACGCTGATACCTTGATTACGAGGCCAGCTAAGAATTCGAAACTGATCATCTGTGGTGATATTAACCAGATTCACGAAAGTTCGCCGGAGAAACAGTTCAAAAACGGGTTAAGCTATGCACAAATGCTGTTTTTCGACTGGGAAGGATGTGCGAATATCCATTTGACCGATAACTTACGTGGTGATATTACCCACGTGATGGCCAAAAATCGCCGTAAAGTACGTCGGAGGATGGGACAAATCTAGTAACTATCAACTTTTATCACTTACCCCTGCTTTGCGGGGGTATTTTTATGCTATAATGATTTCATGAAACTAATTGTAGGACTCGGTAACCCTGGTGCACGTTATAACTTTACGAGGCACAACGTGGGGTTTTTGGTGCTAGATTTTTATTTTAAGGTGCATAAGGCTAGTTGGGGGGATAAACCACACCTAGGCGCTATTAATGGCCGAATAGGGGATGTTTTGTTTGTTAAACCGCAGAATTACTACAATGAGACTGGCGCGGTGGTGGCGGAGTATATGAGGTATTATAAGATTCCTTTATCTGATGTATTGGTGATTTGCGATAACTTTGATTTAGGGTTTGGATTGGTGAGGTCGCGAGCGACTGGTTCGGCTGGGGGGAATAATGGGCTAAAATCTATAGATAAGGCACTGGGGTCGTCGGACTATGCCAGAATTCGGATAGGAACAGGGAACGACGAACTGCGGAAGAAGATGGGGGATGTGGATTTTGTTTTATCTAGATTTACACCAGAGGAAAAGGAGCAGTTGCCGGAGATTTTGACAGAGGTAGCGGGGAAGATTGACGAGTTCTTAAGCTAGGCTCCAGTGGTTGGTGCCGAGGGAGCGGACGCGGGATTTGATTTCGAGAAGGGTGATGGTTTCGTTAAATACCTCTGGTGGGAGGTGGGTAGCCTGCATGATTTGTTCACCGTCTCTGAGGCCTTGAGATAAAGCGACCAATATCAAGGTTTCAGCATCAGTATCGCCGATGAGGCTTTGTTGGCGGAGTCTTTGATGTTTTTTGGCATAATCCTCTGGAAAAAGTTCTCTTAAGATATCATCAGGCTCGGTATAGGGAATAGCGCCTTGCTTGATTAACTTATTACACCCCTGGGAATAGGGGTTCGTGATATTGCCAGGGACGGCAAAGACGGTTTTACCTTGCTCGATAGCATGAGTGGCAGTATTAAGAGAACCAGATTTTTCGGCGGCTTCGACCACTACTACAATATCAGAGAGGCCAGAGATGAGACGATTGCGATAGAGAAAAGAGCTTCTTGGATTCTGAGTGCGCTTGCCGTTTTTATTGATATATTCGCCGGGCGCTAGAGGGGAATCATGGTATGTGGCAGTCCGTGGGGGATATTCAGAAATAATAGCGCCGTTTTTATCGATAATGTCCTTAGCGAGACTGAAATGCTCTCTGGGGTAGATTTGATCTATTGGGGTACCCAACACAGCTACAGTGGTGCCGCCCGCATCTAGGCAACCCCTGTGCCCAATACTATCAATACCAAAAGCTAAACCTGAAACCACTACTACACCATGTTTACCGAGTTCATGGGCAAGCTCGTAGGTAACTTCTTCACCATACTTAGTATTATGGCGGGAACCCACGATAGCAACAGTTCTTGGTCGGCATGTTCGGGTTTGTTCGGGTATTTTAGAGTCAGTCTTGGACACATTTTCAGGCATTTTACCACGAAAATACAATGTTTTTGGCTTAAGCGCAATGGCTTCTAACACCTCTGTAAAATTGCTTTCTAGGGGTGAAATTTGGTTGATTTTTGCAAAAAAGTGTGAAAAAGGTGTTGACATATTTTTCCTCCTGTGATATAATTGATTCAGTTGGTACGAAAAAACGTGCCACACCGCACCTAAATAAGTTATAATTTCGCTATACTACTCGTAGTATAGCAGAAATTGCGAGCTTTTGAAACCCTTTCAGGCTTAAAATTTCTTCAAAGGTTTTAAGTTTTATAAGTATTACCTCCACTTTGAAAGGAAACTTTCGAAGGCTTAGCAATCCCTCTAACCGGCGGGCCCCTAGATTTGTGTGAGGTGGGTTACGCTTCCGGGGGTTACCCGGTATAGTATTGAAGCGTTAGAGGGCCAAAATACCCTCAGGTGATGCCCACCCTTACCTGAGGGTTTTTTGATGATTGGTGTATTTTACCAAGTTGATCCATCATAACGAAGCCGTCGTAGTATTTTTGCATTTTGGCAGGATCGGTATGCCAGGAGTTATCCCCGAAGAAGTAGTCACAAAACTCCTCCCTCGCTATTAATACTTCGCGGAGACGGGCAGGGTTGTCGAGATTAGCGGAAATAGTAAAATCAAAAAGTTCGAGAGCTCGATAAATGGCGGTAGCGGCACGCTCTTGATTGCCTTTAGCGGTCCATTTAAGAGAGCGGGATACTTCACTGCCAATGTTACCCATCTGATAAGTAATGGGGTAATTGGGCCAATTCTGGCGGAGTTCATCGCTATGGATGTATTTTACTTCAGCCATTTCGCAACCACAGTTTTAATCTTGGTCTGGGTTTCCGGGTTTTCAACACTGCGACTACGGTTGCCCTGAGCTGGGCGAATATTAATCATAGAGTCAAATTCAACCAAATCGTCGATGTCATCCTCGTCTAAATACAGGTTAATACCCCAGATGTCGGATTGGGTAGAACCATTTTCAAGAAGTAGTTGTTCACAATCATAGTGCATCGGAGAATCCACTGCGAGTAATTCACGTTTAATATCTACCGCACCTTTGATAGTGTTTTCATCAATAAAGTTAGTTGATGATTCGATTAATTCTTGTTTGGTGGTAGGTTGTGTCAATATTCTCATATATCATATTGTAGCATATTAATTGTATTGACTTGAGACTCCTTTATCCTGCTATTAATCGCTTATGGTTGACGGGTGTGTTATTATAATATATATGGCAAAAAACTTAGTGATAGTAGAGAGCCCGGCAAAGGCACATACGATCGAGAAATATCTCGGGTCGGATTTTAAGGTGTTGGCTTCAGTTGGACATATACGAAAAGATACGAAAGTAGACAAAGCAACTTTCGATGTGACATACGAGATTGATCCTGGTCATAAATCTATTATCACAGAATTAAAACATGAGGCAAAAGCAGCTGATAAAATCTGGCTCGCAACTGATGAAGACCGTGAAGGAGAGTCGATTTCTTGGCATTTATGCGAAGTGTTAAATCTACCGAAGAACACCGCACGTATTACATTTCACGAGATTACAAAACCAGCATTAGAAGAAGCGATCAAGAACCCGCGAACGGTGGATATGGATATGGTATCTTCACAGCAGGCGAGGCAGACGTTAGATATGCTCGTAGGTTACGATTTGTCAGATATGGTACGCAGAAAAGTGCCAGGAGCAATTTCGGCGGGTCGCGTGCAGTCACCGGCGCTTAGATTAATCGTAGAGCGCGAGAAGGAAATTGAGAAGTTCGATTCGAAGTTCAATTTCAAAGTTACTGGTAAATTTGCAAAGGATTCGGCAGAATTTGATGCCAACCTAGATGGAAAACAACCCGAAACGGAAGATGCGGCAAACAAACTGCTTGAGTCGTTGTCGCAATCTCAATTTATCGTGGAAGATGTCGAGGAAATGGAAGGAACGAAGGCGAATCCGGTACCTTTTACAACAGCAGCACTACAGATTGAGGCAAATAGCAAGCTGGGGTTCTCGTCACGCACTACGATGAGCGCCGCGCAGGGGTTATACCAAGCAGGTTTGATTACATATCACAGAACCGATTCCTTGAATCTGTCAGCTCAAGCTGTGGCAGCAATGGCGAAATATATTGAGTCGGAATTCGGCAAGGAATATCTTAAAGTGCGGCACTTTAAAACCAAAGATGCTTCGGCGCAAGAGGCCCATGAGGCAATTCGGCCGACTGATGTTTTTCGCGTAGCGGCAGGGAAAAATGATTATGAGAAACGATTGTACAGGTTAATTTGGTCGCGTACCGTAGCTACACAGATGGCAAATGCGAAGGTTGCTAAAACCATTATTCGGCTGAGTCATGATTTCGTAGCTAAAGGTGAAGTAGTGATTTTCGATGGGTTCCTTAAAGTATACGGTAAATCAAAGGACTTGGAGCTACCGAAGGTTATAAAGGGCGACGAGATGGAATGCCGAGAATTGACGGCGCGTCAGACCTTTGCGAAACCACCAGCCAGATACACTGAAGGCTCTCTGGTTAAAAAGCTAGAGGAACTCGGGATTGGGCGGCCATCTACTTATGCTTCGATTATGACAGCAATTCAAACTCGCAAATACGTCGAGAAAGGTGAGTCAGAAGGTGTTGAACGTGAGATCGTGGAACTAAAAGCCAAAAATGGTAAAGTTACACGCACTGTTGCTAGCGAAAAGACTGGAGCGAACAAGGGGAAATTGATCCCGACACCGATTGGAGAATTGGTATCAGGGTTTTTGACGGATAATTTCAAGAATATCGTAGATTATAAGTTTACTGCAAATATCGAGAAAGATTTAGATTTGGTGGCGGATGCGAAATTGGAGCGCGTGAAAATGCTCCGAGATTTCTATGGTCCGTTTCGAGATACGGTACTCCAGGCTAATGGCGTAGAGCGCTATAACAATGCTAGATTGCTTGGTCACCATCCAGACAATGGCAAGCCAATTTACGCTAAAGTGGGTAAAACTGGCGGATTTATCCAGCTAGGCGACAATGAAAAGGAAGCTGGTGAAAAACCGCAATTCGCACCATTACCTAAGCGAAAAAGTGTCAAAACTGTCACTCTAGAGCAAGCTTTGAAACAATTAGCTCTACCGACGTTGCCACGAGAACTTGGCAAAGCCGCAGATGGTGCTGTCCTGGTTGCTGCAAATGGACCATTTGGACCGTATCTGAAAGGTGGGAAGTACAACATCCCGATGAAGGATTATGACCCTTACACAATAACTCTAGAAGAGGCCTTACCTCTGTACCAGAAGAAGATTGATTCGATGATTGCGGATTGGGGTGAGATTCAGATTATCCAGGGGGCTTACGGACCATATGTTAAGGGGCCAGGACGTCGTAATAACGCCAAGATTCCACCCGAAATGGATCCGAAATCAATTAATTTGGAGCAGGCGAAGGAAATGCTTGAAAATAAGCCTAAAACCGCTCGGCGGGGAGTGCGTGGTGGACGTAAAAAAACCGCTAAAAAGACCGTTAAAAAGACTGCGAAGAAATCAACTAAAAAGTCGACCACCAAGAGAAAAACTAGCAAGTAAACTTGATTTTTGGCCTAAGTAGCTTATGTTTTAATATTTTTTTCTACATTTGTAAAAAATGTGCTACAATAATGTGAGGAAATGGATAATATCGTAGTTGACATTTGTCTAAACATATGATATTATAGTACAAATCTATAATATTAACAGATATAATATAAGGGAAAATCTAATGGAGCAAAATGAGGAAATCCTCAAAAAAGCAATTTCCGGAAGCCTGAATGTGATCGAACAGGATCGGGAACGCGAAATCATTACGCGCCGTTTTGGCTTGAAAGGTAGGAAGGAAACGCTTGAACAAATTGGGGAAATGTTGTCTATTACACGCGAGAGAGTGCGACAACTGGAAAAAGCCATCCTCATTCGTCTTCAGATTTCTGCAGAAGAGAATCAAATCCCTGAAATCGCTGCCGCTGAGAAGATTCTGGTACGTAATTTGACGGAAATGGGTCGCGTAGCGCGGTTGTCTGACATTGCTGACAAGGTGTATGGTAGAGCCACAAAATCATCTGAGAGGATGGGTATTTATTATATTGCTACTTTTGCTAAAAACTTAACTATTGTAGAGGAAAATGATAAGTATTATGCTGCGATTGGGATTGCAGAGTATGGTAATAGTAGGGTAATCAGAGAGCGTGTGGATGCTATTGTGGCAACAATTAAGGCCAATAAAGCTCCTATGACTATTGATGAGCTTGACGAAAAGCTAAATTATGAGCATCCTGACCATATTCGAGCCGTAGCGTCAATTTCGAAACTATTGGCGACCTTAAACGGGATGTGGGGACTGGTAAAATGGCCTGCAGTAAACCCTAAAAATATCCGTGATAAGATTTACGTTATCCTGGAGGCGAAAAAGGAACCGATGCATTTTTCAGAGATAGCAAAGGCTATTCGTGAATCTAACTTTAAACGTCGCAATGTGACCGTGCAGGCAATTCATAATGAATTAATCAAAGATCCGCGTTTCGTATTGATTGGACGCGGGATTTACGCTCTGTCTTCTTGGGGATACAAGAAGGGAACTATTTCAGACATCATCACTTCCATACTGAAGAAATCCGACAAGCCATTGACTCGGGAAGAGATTGTCAAGCAGGTTCTAAAGGTGCGCAAGGTGAAAGAGACGACTATTTTGTTAAATTTACAAAACAAGAAGCTGTTTAAAAAAGTGGGGAGGAATTCTTATACTTTGGCGGAGGTTCAAAAATAAGCTGAAGTATGATAGAATAAACATATGGAAGCAGTGATACATTTTATTCTGATGCCGATATTCTGGATTCCAGTAGTGGGGATCCTGGCATTTTTGACATATCGAAACTATAAAAAGCTCAATAAATTAAAAGTACTAAACGTCGACTCAGTATTATTGATGCTAGAAATTCCGCGTGAAAACGATAAAAAAGAGTTGGCGGCAGAACAGCTATTTGCTTCCTTGCACGGAATTCTGCGCGACAAACAAGAGTTACGTAATTCCGGTGGGGTACAGGAGCATTTGTCGTTTGAGATTGTCTCGACGGCGGGACAGATTAGATTTTACGTTTGGGTGCCCAAAGTATTACAAAGCTTCGTAGAAGGGCAGATTTATTCTCAATATCCGACTGTACAAATCTATAAGATGAACGAGGATTATGTCGATAATCGGACTAAGTATCCAGTATCATATTCGGCGGAACTTGGACTAATCGAAAACGATGCCCTACCAATTAAAACGTTTGATTCCTTCGAAGTGGATCCACTAGCTGGGATTACGGGTACTTTGGCGAAGCTTGATGCAAATACTTCAGAAGAGCTGTGGATTCAAATCCTGACGCGACCTATTGCGGACGATTGGCACAAAAACACTACCGATAAGTGGATTAGGCGCGTGAAAACCGGCACCCAATCATTATTTATGGGGACGGGAATTGACTGGACTTGGATTTCAGAAGTGTTTATGGCGCTCTTTCGCCCACCGGCAGGCGGGACCAAATCAGACGTAACGGTAGAATTATCAGAGAGAGCAAAAACACAGATTGCTAAAGCCGAAGAGAAAGCTACTAAATTGGGGTATGAAGTAAAGATTCGTCTAGCTTATCTAGGGCAGAACCAAACTGATGCCAGACTAAATATGCAGGCATTAGTGGGAACGTTTAAACAGTTTAATTCTACTAACCTTAATGGTTTTCGCCAGTTGGGCGGGAGTTTTAATCCGGTGGATCTTGATGCGTACAAACTGCGGCAATTCTCGGATCGCGGTTTTATTCTAAACATTTCAGAACTTGCATCAGTGTATCATTTGCCACATACCTCAGTGGAAACGCCTAATATTGTATGGGCATCGTCGAAAACCGCAGAACCACCAGCTAAGCTACCAGTATTGACTGGTGAGGCTACTAATGATGAGAATATTTCGGCTTTTGGCTTGACCAATTTCCGAGGAATCAACCACCAATTCGGATTACTACGTCGCGACCGTTCACGTCATGTGTATATCATCGGTCAAACAGGAGCAGGGAAAAGCGGAATGTTGGAATTACTGGCGCTGTCGGACATCTTTTATAATCAAGGTTACTGTATTATCGATCCACATGGTGACTTTGCAATCGATAACCTAAAGTTTATTCCGGAGTCAAGGATAAAAGATGTAGTGTATTTTAATCCGGCAGATACGGCGTTCCCGGTAGCATTTAACCCACTTGAGGTTTCTGACCCCTCTAGAAAACCCAATATTTGTTCTGAAGTGATTGGAGTGCTCAAGCGGATGTTCGGAGATTCTTGGGGTCCAAGACTTGAGCATATTTTGCGCTACACTTTGTTGGCTTTACTTGACCGACCATCAACGACACTGCTCGATATTTCGCGACTATTAACTGATAAAGATTTCCGTAAGGAAACACTAGATTATTGTCAGGATGTAACGGTCTTACAGTTCTGGAAACATGAGTTCGGCCAGTGGAACGAAAAACAGGTCAATGAGTCGATTGCGCCAGTGTTAAATAAGGTTGGTGCTTTTACGGCAAACCCAATCATACGTAACATCGTGGGACAACCGAAATCATCGTTTAATATCCGTAAAATAATGGATGAGGGTAAAATTCTGGTAGTGAACTTGTCTAAAGGGTTGATTGGCGAAGATAATGCAGCGATTCTAGGCTCGTTCTTAGTGACTAAAGTACAACTTGCGGCGATGTCGCGTTCTGATATACCCCTAATTGAAGACCGTAGGCCGTTCTATCTATACGTAGATGAGTTCCAAAACTTTGCCACAGATTCGTTCGCAGTTATTCTGTCTGAGGCACGGAAATATGGACTTAATTTAACCGTTGCGAACCAATATGTGGCCCAAATGACTGATTCGGTGCGAGATGCAGTGTTTGGCAACGTCGGTACTACGATTTCCTTCCGAGTATCGCCAGACGATGCGCCAGTGCTCGTTAAACAGTTCGAACCGACTTTCGACGAGTCTGATCTGGTGCAGTTAAACAATCGTCACTTTGTGATTTCAATGATTATTAATGGCGAAAAGGTGCCTGCCTTCTCTGCTACCACCCTTTCGATCCCAGCTACACCATCAGATAAT
Organism: Candidatus Saccharimonadota bacterium; assembly: GCA_017514765.1. Classification (GTDB taxonomy): domain Bacteria; phylum Patescibacteriota; class Saccharimonadia; order Saccharimonadales; family Saccharimonadaceae; genus Nanosyncoccus. Next base: position 190,334 of record JAFWIU010000010.1, read on the forward strand.
TTTGAGGCAATTGTGGCCCATTCGCGTGAATACTTCGCGAGACCACGGATGGAAGTGGAGGCGGAGATTCGGGAGACAATTGAGCAATCCGAGAAATACAAACGCGAGTTGTCAGACTCAGGGAGGCAAGAGAGAACTGAACCAAAACTGGTGATTAATTCCAACGAAAAACCAGTGTTCCGTTTGATTCCACAAACGGATAATTCGAAGCCTAAGCGTGCTGCCGAACAAAAACCGAACTTAAAGATCTCAAATCCTCAATTAGATTTGAGGCGCTCGGGACTTAGTCCAAATGCCGCTGAAGGCAAAGAACGGCTAGGATTGAAAGATTTGGCAAGACTGGCGGCCGAGCAGATAGATAGCCAGGTCGAATTCAAGAAAACCGCCGTAAACGAGAGAAGGAAATTAATAGAAGAAAAGAAGAAGGCTGTAGAAGAGAGGAGAAAAGCTGTCAATGAAAAAGGAAAGGGTTCTCCCAAAAAGAAAGGGAAGAATAACCGCAAAAATAAGGGTAAAAAGACCCCCCAGAAGCCATCCGATGTTAATAATTCCCCTGTTAATACCCCCAGAACCCCTGTTGATATAGCTCGTTCTACTGAGCAAAACCAGCATTTCCCCACCTCTGTTACACCAGAGGTGGAATATCAAGACGATTCGACCGTCGTGATTCGACCATCGCACCACTCGTTACCCCTTAATACCCCTGTTAAGCACACAGAAGACTTTGTAGATAAAGACAACTCGGTTGATGGATTTTTAAGTATAAAACATCAATAAACAGAAAACGGGGAAATAATAAGACAAAAATCCAGCCTATACATAAAAAGCTGGATTTTTAAATGGATTGACGAATCATGAATTTAGCATATGCTTAATGTCGTACAATATAGATTTTAAGACATATGCACTTTGGATTTTAGACGGTTAAGTTATCGTCTAATATGGGTAAATAATGCTGGGTGGGCGGGAATTGGTGCACGTGAAAGCTTCTAATGGTTCGTTCGTGATGACTTCGCGCCATCAAATACTTGTAGCAAATGGCCACCATTTTAAGAACATGGACTTGTTGGTTGTGATAACTACAATATTCGTCAGGTGCTTCACGTCTTAGCGCACGATGCAATTATCCTAGCGTATACAGATTGCACTGGGCAACTTCACTCATCTGCATTATCTAACCATAACTGACGTTTGCGCACTGGAATATTGTAAACATCACAACAGAACAAATCTGAAAAAAGTTCTTAAAATGGTGGCTATTTACTATATTAGTTGCTACCCCTGTTAAGATCTTTTTTGATCGAGTTTTTGGCTGAATTTGGGCCAAAATGTGTAAATTTGACGTTTCCCCGTTTTTATTTCCCTTTTTTAGTGTTTTTCCCTGTTTTGATGGGAGGTTTTCCCCACTAGATGTCGAGGTGGTCGTTTTAGTCTGAACAAAAACCGAACAAAAACAGGGTATTAACAGAATCCTTTTTAACAGGGGTAGACCCCTGTTAATTTATAGTTTGCTTCCCCTGTTATGGTCTAGAAGGGTAGAAATTATTTCCAGAAAGCGCGGCCGTCGATGCGGACGTCGACGTATTCGAAATCAGTAATTCCCTGTCCGGCTAGGTAGCGGAGCATGCGATCAATATCTTCGGTAGTGACACCAGCGTCGCGGTCGATAGTAGTCTTGAAATAACCATTGTAGCCTTCGAGATAGAAGTCAACTTCACGGATGGATTCGGCTGGAATAACGGCTTTGGTGGGTTGATAATGATAAGATTTAAGATCGGATTCAACTAGACCTACATAATTACGCATGCGGGAAGTGATTTGATTGGCAGCAGCAGAAGTCGAGCCATCGATAATTTCAATGGTGGGTTCGGCTTCTGTGATGACGGGTTCAGGAGTAGTAATCGGGTCCTGGTCGGAATCTGGTCGGAGGAAAGTAATAGCTAAGACGATGAGAATAGTAATAAGAATAACAAAACCGAGACTAACCATGATGACGCGTAGCCAGTATTTCTGTTTGTCTTTTTTGCGAGCGGCGGCGCGTTCGTTTTTGGTTTCGAGTTTTTCCCTTTTTTCGCCAATAGTGCGACCTACAACAACTCGGGAAGAGCGTCTACCAAACCTCGGGGCGCGTCCAGCCAGCCCGTCGCCACGGGTGGCTGGCGCTACGTCTCGCGCTGCCGCGCTCCGAATCCCCTCGTTTTTGGTAGACTCTCTTCCCACCTTCTTCTAGGCCTCCTCTAGGATTATCTCGGCGAGACGACGGGCAGAATCGGAGCGAGCCTCTTCGTGAAGTCGGTCGGCCATATCGGCGCGGAGGCGAGGAGATTTGACAAGATGACGAATTTCATCAAGCAAAACGGTGGGGTCTTCTACCATTTTGGTGTCTTCTACAAGTGAGACGGCATGAGCACTTTCAAGGCGTTCAGCGTTTTTGACTTGATGCCCGCCCGGCAAGGGTGCAAATGGCACAAGAATGACGGCTTTCTTGAGCGAAGCTAGCTCGGCAATAGTGGTGGCACCAGCGCGTGAGACGACGACGTCGGCGGCGCCCATCAGTTCATTCATGGTAGTGTTAAATTCCCACATGCGGAAGTTAGATTCGAGCGAAGCATGGTCCCAGTTTTCGTATTGTTTAAGGTCAACCATATCTTCATAATGTTTGCGACCGGCGACTAGCCCAACGGAAGTGAACTTCAGTAGCTCTGGTAAAATCGCGCGCGTGGCGTCATTGAGATTCTCGGAGCCTTGTGAACCACCAGTAATAACAACTAGTGGTTTGTCGGTATTGAAGGAAAAGGCTTTCTTTAATTCAATCTGTTTGGATGGACTGACGGATTTGAACTCGGGTCCTACCGGAATACCAGTCCAAATGTAATTTGGGTGCTGCTCCTGTATATCTTCTGGGATGGGCATACCGAAAGCAACCTTGGTGGCTTTTTTCATTAGAATACGGTTGGCAAGACCGGCTACGACATCTGATTCATGGATAATGTATGGTATCTTAAATAACTTAGCCATAATACCGACCGGTAAGCAAACATAGCCACCTTTTAGGAAGATGATATTAGGACGAGATGATTTCTTGACTAGGCGGCAGAAGGCTGTGATAAGTCCAGTTAGAAAACCGAAGAAACCGAGTATATTACCAATAACAATGTCTTTCAAAGTCAGTCCAAAATGGACAAAATAATCCTTGAACTTCCAATTCGAATAGCGGTGGAATTTACCCGCCGGAATACGACGCACTCTGATATAGGGGTGTTTTTTGTGGCCGGTTTCTTCTCCCCCCCAAGCAACACCGATTTCGGTGGTAAGACGAGTGACGTTCTTGTAGTATTTAAAATCAGTCCAAAATTCAACCTCAGCGCGAGGTTTGCGATGCAAAATTTCACGCACTACGGCGACTACTGGTGTGATGTGTCCCCCCGACCCGCCGCCGACTACTAATATTTTCATGGTTTGATATTACCTCCCTACTAGTATAACACGAAAGTTGCAAAACAAGACCAATTGCGAAAGCGATAAAAACCATACTGGTACCGCCATAAGATAATAGCGGTAGAGTGATACCGGTTACTGGGACCAAACTGGTCATAGCGGCGATATTAACGACAACCTGAGCCAAAGTCCACGAGAAGACACCCACAATGAAGAGGTTGGAATTAGTGTCAGTAGTGTGTTCTGCAACTTTGAGCATCCGAATCAGCATGGCAGCAAAAACCGCTAGGACTAGGAATAGACCGACGAACCCAAAGGTTTCACCCATAATAGCGAAAACGGAGTCGTTGATGGATTCAGGAAGATAGCCAGTGGCTTGGACAGAATTGCCAATGCCAACACCGAAAAAACCGCCAGTACCAATAGCAAGCATGGCGTTATCGATATGGTAGGTCGAATCAGAGCTTTCGGCGCCAGTCAAGGTGTCCAGCCAGGCATCGACACGCTGCATCCGATGCGAAGAAGTCACCACCGAACCAACAGCAACCGCAAGCACTAGTGCCAACATAATAAGATACTGTCTAGCCGGAATCCCTGAAACTAATAACATCCCAAAAATGATAGCAATTAACGCTACACCGGTACCGAGATCGCCTTGGGCAATCACGACAAGAAAAAGCGATGCACCACAGACAGCTATGAACGGAAGCCAGAACTCTTGCCATTTGCCTAGTTCCCCGTTCTCTTTTTTGCGTGTGATGAAATCTGCTAAATAAACCACCAATGCGAGCTTAATTAATTCGGCGGGCTGAAAACTGACGGCGCCAAGATTAAACCACCGACACTCACCGAGTTCACATTTGGCAAGCGAAGATCCGGTCATAGCCAGTAACCAAAGCAGCGCAGAAAGAGCTAAAGCTAATATCATAAAAGGTTTGGCGTATTTTTGAAGATATTTATACGGAATCACCTTGAAGGCGAGAAAAAAGGCGACTAGTGACAAAGCAACTGAACGAAGCTGACCGATGAAAAAATAATTGGCGTCGTAGTCAGTGCCGTAGGTATTATTAAGCACGTTAGCACGCATCGGGCCAATGGCATAAATAATGATGAGTCCTAAGGCCATTAATCCTAGCGTGGTGAATAGTATCGTTAAATCTGCGTGATGCTTGCGAATAGCCATTTAGATGGCTCCTCCAGTAGCGGCGACAAAAATACCCAGAATAGCACAGACGCCAGCGACAATCCAGAAGCGCATCACGATTTTGGCTTCCCCCCAACCGAGAGCTTCGAGATGATGATGCAGGGGTGCGGAAATGAAGACTTTGCGGTGAAGAAACTTCTTACTGGCAAGTTGGATGAGCGAAGAGCCGGCTTCAATTACAAACGGTAAGCCGATAATTGGCAGTAATAGGAACGAATTAGTCATCATAGCGACAATGCCAAGACCAGAGCCGAGCGCAAAGGAGCCAGTATCACCCATCATGAAGCGAGCAGGCGGAACATTGAACCAAATATAGGACAATAACCAGCCAACTACGGTCATACAGAAACCAAATAGTAAGACATTACCCTGGAATAAAGCAATAACACCAAAAGCGGCGTAAGCTAGCATGGAAAGACCGCCCGATAGACCGTCAAGCCCGTCAGAGATATTAACAGCGTTTGAGGTGGCTACGACAGCAAAAGCGAAGATTAGAATCATCCCTACTACACCAACTTCAAAGTCACCCAAGAACGGAATAAGGATACTGGTCCAGCCAAGTTTGACCGAGAAAAACCAACCAAGGGCTAGGCCCACCACTGTAATGAGAAAGAATTTGACTGGCCCACGTAGACCTGCTGCACCGCGACCGGTACCAAAAATATTAATAACATCATCGATTACACCTACTAGCGCACCGCCGAGAAAACCAACTAGTGGCAACCAAGTTTGGCCACGATCGAGGTTGAAAAGCCAAGTAACAGCTGTAACTGCAACCACACCGACAAGACCAGCCATAGTTGGAAAAACATGTTTGAACTTATGGGCGTGGAGTTTACGCATAATAGGTAAATCTTTGCCATCAACGGTAGTTTGTTTCTGCTTTTTCCAGAATTTATATTTGTAGGCAAAGTGAGTATAGAATGGAGTCAAAGCCATCGAGAAAAGGAAGCCAGCGAGAGCTAACAGCAGACCTTGAAATAGTTCGTCGTTTAACGTCATAGACATATTATATCACACTGCTCCTGGTTTAAGCTTATAGTAATCGATAAGATAACTTGAAAGCGTACTAAAGAGATTCAAGGCTTCTCCTGAATCAACTGATTGATTAGCACCCCACATTTTGGTCATGATAACATACTGTGGCATTTCCCCGCTCGTGGCGACGAAGCCAATATATGAACCGACCAGTTCAGCAAAGGAGTCATCATAAGCGCCGTTTTTAACTACCTGAGCGGTACCGGATTTGCCACCAATATCATAGCCTGGACGATCAACGCCACCACGTACGAGATATTCACGGTTATAAATCAGCATGCTACGCATAGTGGCAGAGGTCTCGTCGGTGAGAATCTTATCCTCGATGCGCTCGGTATCCGTCGGCACAATCTTATCATCTTCGTAATAGCCCTTGACGACAGAGGGAGTGCGCCAAGTGCCGCCGTTAATGACAGCTGAGAAGGCGGTGGCGGTTTGGAGCATAGTAATCTGGAGGTTTTGACCAAAAGTCATATTAGCGTAAGTGGAGTCGCGTCCCCAACCTTCGTTAGGGTCTTCAATGTAACCTTCGGCTTCAGCCAATTCTACGCCCGTAACCTGACCGAGGCGGAACTTATTGTAGTAATAGTCAAAAAGCTTTTCCCTTCCTTGTTGGTTAATGGCATTAGGATTGCCGCCGAGAAGTTTTAAGGCATAGATAGAGCCAGTATTAAGTGACCAATAAAGCGCATCACGCATAGTAAGAGTGCCATAAACCGCGTCACGTCGTTCGGCATTCCAGATTTTCCAATCATCAACTTCTTCATAGTGTTTATTAAAGTAGGTGGTGTCTGGCGTCATGACACCCTCATTAATAGCGGCGGAAAAAGTAAAGCTTTTGCAAATTGAGGCGGGTTCATATGGTACGTCAAGAGTGTAATTATTGTAGGCTGAAGCATCTGTCACGTTGCCGTAGTTTGCGGGATCATAATTGGGGAGATTGGCCATAGTGAGGATTTCACCAGTATTTGGATTCATGATTAAAACTGAGGCGTTACTAGCGGCAGTATTATCAAGTGCTTCAGCGGTGAGTTTCTCGATGCCCTTTTCGAGACCACGATCAATCGAAAGCACGACGTTTTTACCATCTTCGGCGGGGATTTTGACATTATCTTTGCCGATGGAAAGAGCTACGTTGTTTACGTCGGAGGTGGTTTTAAGTAGTCCATCCTTACCAGAAAGCAATTCGTTAAGTGAGCCCTCGACGCCATATTGACCAATACCGTCAGCATTTACGAAACCCAATAAACCAGAGGCTAATTGACCCTCGGAATAGACACGTTGATTGTTTTTCTTGAACCAGACGGCACCAATGTCTTCGGAAGCGATTTGCTCGGCTAGATTACGCGGGACGTTCTTGGCGATGATGGCATAGCGCAAGCCTTCTTGGTTGTAAATTTCATCAAAATCGACGGAGATATAGTCAGGAGCGTAGTTCCTAAGAGCTTTTTCAATTGGTTCCCTCTCAGTGACAGTGGGGTCGATTACGATTTGATAAGTGGTTTGATTCAAGACGACCGGTACTGGTTCCCCTTTATCCATCATGTAGATTTCACCACGCCTGGCGACGATAGTCTCAAGCAAAGTGTGCTGTTCGTCGGCTTTGGCAACCCAGTCGTCATGTTCAATGATTTGAATACAAAAAAGTCGCACTGCGATAATCGCAAAAGCGACTAGAACGACGTTTCGCAAAATACCAATGCGGCTCTTGGCCGACTTTTTGGTAGAAACTTTCGATAGTTGATGATTATTCCGTGGCATAACCGGTTACCGTGGCATTCTCCATGGCAGCCGCGACAGAGCTATTTTCGGCAGTAGCGACAGAGTTGAGGCGGGCTTTCTCGACTGCTAGGTCATCTTTCTTGGCGTTCATTTCGGTAATTTCTGCTTCAACGGAGGAAATTTCGTAGTCAAAACCAGTGGCTTTGGTGCCTTCGGCGACGTAAATGAGACCAAACACTAGGGTCAACATACCAACAATGACGATCTGAGAGATAGAGCCGAGACTCCTCTTGGTGTGACGAACGGTGTTACGATTGCGGACAAACGTCGCACCGGTGGCACGTCTAGAGATATAAGTTGTTTGGTTATGCATTGGTTTCCTCGCTTTTTTGTTTTTATTATTAATATGTTTGTTTACTGTCTTAGACCGGGCAGCCTTTACAGTCAGAGCTATAAGTAAACTGTAAAGCTGGTCCCGGGAAGGTCATACACTCCACACTCTCCGTGTGAACTCTAAATTGGTGGACCTTTTCGGTCCATGTCACTAGTCCCGGAATCCCGAGCGGGGATTTGGTCAACCCGCCCAGGTGAAAGGGGGACCTAGCGGAAATTTACCTTAATGGTTTGCTTGCGAGATTTGTTCGCAACAACAATTTGCTTTGGCATGATGCCTCCTTTTATTTTTATTGTTTGTTTTATCAATTCCGCTTTTTGGCTAATCGCAGTTTAGCGCTTCTAGCCCGCGGGTTGATAACTAACTCCTGGGTATCCGCGATGATAGGCTTCTTGTTGATGATCTCAAGTGGTGATTCCTCGCCGAGGCTGGACTCTTCCCTCAGAAAATCTTTGACAAGCCGATCTTCTAGACTATGAAAGGTGATGATGCCAAGCCGACCATCTTTATTCAGTAACTTAGGAAGGAGGGGTAAAGACTGTTCGATCTGACCGAGCTCGTCATTGACAACAATGCGGACAGCTTGGAATACTTTAGTGGCGGGGTGGATTCGGGAATAACCATGGATACGAACTCTGAGAAGCTCAGCCAACTCTAGAGTGCTATGGATGGGACGATGATGTACAATGACTCTAGCGAACATCCTGGCGCGTCCAGGACTCTCTTCACCGTATTTTATGAAGATTTCCGCTAATTCTCTTTCGCTATACTTATTAATAATATCACTCGCCGTTAACTCCTGCCTTTGATCCATTCGCATATCTAGGGGTGCATCGTATCTGAACGAAAAACCACGCTCTTCCATGTCTAGTTGCGGAGAAGAAACACCAAAATCAGCCAGTATTAAATCAAAAGTTTCTCCACGTGTTAAAAGCTGCAGCATAGCACTATAAAAATCCGAATGCATGATCTTAACCGATGGGAACTCCTGCTTTAAATACGATGCAGCGAATTCATCTCGGTCTACCAAGACCGAATTTTTATAGTCCTGTGTTACATCCAAAATTTTCCTAGCGTGACCTCCGTAGCCGGCGGTTAAGTCTAAGTAACTTTCTCCGGGATGCGGATCCATATTTGCTAGAACTTCTGATAATAATACAGGTATATGGGGTTTCTCCATATATATATTATACATCGTTTGAGATCGTTCAACTAGAAACTTCAGCGGGTTTGTTTCTGCTTTGATTTTTGTTTGATATAAGACACAATTTATCCACCACGATTGTGTGGCAGGTGCTAGACCAACCATATAATCATGGCCGTTGAGAGACTTATTGTGCAACCATAATAGAGTTTTATTGGGAGGTGTGTTTAGAGGAAAGAACGCACGATTGTTTTTTCGCATCTCGCTTAAGATTTAATGCGCGCGAAGCTCCTAGATGGTCGATCTCAAACTTTTTTAATGTACTGCCTTCTTGGCTTATGTTTGTTTAGCGTTTTTGTTCTTTATTGCGCTGGTTTTATTGTATGACATATTTTTGAAAAATGCAAGTGGTTTTTTGGAGATTTTTGATCGTATTTATATATAGGGGTTAAAATGGTGATTTGACAGGGGTAAATGAATAATTGGATGAGTGGAAAAGGCGGAGTTTTCCACAGGTGTGGAAACTATATCTGTTAATGAGCCGAACACGGGATCAGCTTTGAACCGAACATTAGGGGTCGCAAAAACCGAACATGTGACCGAACACATCCGATTGACATTGTGGCTGCTTGGTGTTGTTATTAGTATTTTGCTCTTCTGTACTGTTAGTGTATACTTCCCTGTAGTTGATTTTTTAATACGTTTGTGGTATAATTAGAGGATGTAGTTCCCTTTTTGGGACTCGCAGCTTTAAATCTTGGTTTGCTATTTATCGTAGTGGGAGGTTGTAAAATGACTAATTTGAGTAAAGAAACAACTTTAGGACAGGATGAATATGTTTATGGAAAGGGGGTCTTTCGTTTAGTATCCGATCCTGGTCGCTCTTCTGCACCAAAGGCTATTAGAAAAATGGAGGAGGCCGACGCTAAGGCTTCAGACGCAATCGGGCATCCATCTACCCCTATTTACGTGGAGGAGGAGTACGCTTTTATGCGGTTCCATTTTCGCGCCTCGCAGTTCATCATAAACAGAGAGCTGGTCGAGATCACTCTGGACGCACTGGTTCATAACGGCAATTGTAAAGGGTACACCCTCGCTAGGTTGCTGGCGGGCGAAATAGAAGTTTACTTCAATCCTGCATCTCACAACAAAAAAGACCGTACTAAGGTGGTTGAAGACGTAGTATCAATGTTAGAAGTATGCTCGTGGCTATACACGGATACTCAAAAAACGAGCAAACCTGAAGAAATAAAATGGTTCCCTTAATGGGAGCCTTTTTAATGGAACTCAGGACTGATTAGGTATACTAGACATGACGGTGTATTTCCAATCCACGTTCACGATTCGTGATATAATGGTGAAAAATAAGTGGAGATAAACTATGGAAAATACAGAATTTGATGTGTTCTTGTGGGCGAACGAAATAGATGAAGTGAAGAATAATGTTTCGGCGGAACTGTTCTTGTTTAATAAGAATTACACGCCATATAAGATTAAATATTCGGATAAATTGACGGGCGCAGTGAAGGCGATGTTTATGCAGGAGGCGATTTCTTATATCATCACTGAAGCTGATAAGGGGTTGGAGTGCCGCGAGTACGAGCGAGCCGACGGCGAAGAAAAGGTGATATATCGGACGACGCTGGACAAAGTAGGACGCGCGGAAACTTTGATTCACCTGATTGAAAATGAATATAAGGATATCGACTATTTTTCAGAGAACGAATACGACTTTAAGAAGGTCAAAGGTATTATTGCACGGTTTACTTACCCGGGTGAAGACGGGATGAAGACATTTTATATTGCAAAGATTCTACCGGCGTCAGCAGCTCTTAAGGGTGCAACTTCGTGGGAGATTAACGGTGAGAGTTTTGAGCCATTCTCAGCGGAAATTGCGCTGAAGATGCCCGATGATAATCAGGTGGCGATTGTGGATGGTAACATCATTGTATTTAACCAGGCGAAGTTCGAGAATCTGTTCCAATATGATTATAAATCCCAAGTGATTGCGGAGGCGAAAGCACGAGAGCTAACTGAGAAGTATAAACTGTCGTTCGCAGAAGGACTGACTCTAGATGGACTACTGGCTGACAAGAAACCAATTTTAAAGAAGGTGCAGGCAATGGATATTGCAGAGGAAATGCCACAGGATAAGTTGCTAGATTACGCAGATGAGATGCAATTGGAACTCATGACAGATGATGATGGCTCGATTATTATTATGGATGATAAAGATTTGACTATGTTTGTGAACCTATTAAACGAGGATTATTACATTTCGCCGGTGAACGGCAAGAGATACGAGATTAAATCGAAAAAACTACTTGGTGAACCCGATGGCGAACCGCCACGTGGCTAAAAGGCTCCTGAATGATAAATAACCATCCTTGGGAGAGCTCCGGATCGCTAGGCCGAGTCTTACTCCCTCGGATTGGTTATTTATAATTCAGAGTATGGTTTATACACGAAGTCGGATTCACCGAGGGTGCGGAAGGTTTTCTCGAGGTCGTCTCTTGCAGCCTGAACGGAGTCGGTAGACTGAAGATTGGATTCGATTTTGGCATAATAGCCTGGTAAATGATCGATTTTATCGAAATAGATGACGGTTCCCTCCCCCATGTCTAGTTTTTGGCGACGGCGCGATACTTCTGCGGTGGGTTTGAAGCCCAGTTGAAGGATAATGTTAACTAGTTTTTCGTAAGCGGTGACTTCAGTTTCCTCAACAATATCGACGCCAGAGTCTTCGATGTGGCGCTTTAGAATGAAGTAGTATTTCGCTGGCCTATCGATCGAGTCCATCTCGGTACGCATGATAAGACGGGGGAAGTTAGAGTTGGGACGATAATTCTTTGGTACGTAGATGCGGTCATGTTGCCAGCAAATGGTCGAAAAATCCAATTCAATGTCACTGAGTTTTTGCTGAAAATCGTTGTGATTCTTTAATTTACATTTGAGGATGATTTTTTTCATGGTACCATTATATCATAAATAATAAATACCCCCTATATAAGGGGGCATCGTGGTCAGTCAAAGGACAGTTCAATATACTCGCTTGATAGCTTGTTCGAACTGTCGCGGGTTAAACCAGTAGGTAATACGCATTGAAGAGCGTGACCACAGTTTCCGTGTGAAGAAGCTGTCCCTGAGGACTTCGTATTCCCAATCATGCATAATCAATGGACAACTGCGTGTAAAAATATGCTCGCGTCCTTCGGCTTTGACCTTGATACACTCATCATCGTGTAATGATGAGCAAGTAACTACTCCAGAGATAATCTTCTGTTCTTTTCTTGGGAAGAATTTTTTACCCGGATCTTTTTGATGTCTACTCATAGAGGTATTGCAAATGGCGACTTGATCCCCTTTGAGAAAATAGTCATTTGGGCGACTATCTGGAAGGAATAGCTCCCTTCCGTCTTTCGTGATAATCATGGTGATTGACAGATACTTGATAATCATTGCTACAGTTACTGATCCAATTGCCACAACCGCTACGATAGCCATTGTTGTCGAATTCATAGTTTACCCTCCTGTGACCTACATGTACTACAACCTAAGCCTTTACAGTTTTAGATTATTCTGTTTTATTATACTATAGTTCTATATTTTGTCAATAGGTATATGCTTAATTGATGAGGTGTCAATGCGGGTATTCCCTGTGATTTTGGCTCTTATTTATCTAGTATACTTAATTGATTAGTGTGAGGTCGAGCAAGCGAGCTTCGCAGGATTTAACGCCGTTAAAATCGTTTTCAATCAGTTTAACTATGGGTTCAATGCGGTCGTAAGCAGGGTCGAGATTTAGCCATTCCTCAGGAGCGTAAAAGGCGATGAGCTTGAGATATTTACCGGTTTTGTCTCTGAGGTCTAGTCTCAGATGATTACGGTCGGCACCCATGCGAGTGACATTGGTAAGGTCGACGTTTTTCAAGCGGAAAATCGGCTCGTCGTTCCCTGGTCCGAAGGGCTCGAGCTGTTTCAATTCTTCGAGTAAATTTAGATTGAGTTCGGAGAAATCGGTGAGATTGAGGTCGGCGTGTTGTTTGAGATAGTCTTCTTGATTTACAAGATGGAGTGAGCGGTAGTATTCGTTGATTTGTTCACGGAATCGATAGAGGTTTTTCCCTTCTATCTTAACACCGGCGGCGCCAGCATGGCCACCACCGCTAATAATGGAATCCTTGACGTAGCTGAGGGCTTCGGCGAGGTTAAAATCACCAAAACTACGGCCAGAGCCTTTGTAAATATGGTTGCCTAGCTCTGTGAGAACAAAGGCGGGTTTATGATACTGATCCAGTAAGCGACCAGCGACAATACCGAGAATACCCTCGTGCCAATGACCGGTTTCGATGATGACTGGTTCGTCGCTCACGCCGCGTTGTTCAATTTCTTTGGTAGCAGATAATTGTTCAATTTTACGTTTTTTGTTCAGCTGTTCTAACTTTTCGGCAAGTGGAGCAGCTTCGATAGCATTATGAGCGCGGAGCAGATTTAAAGAGAGTTCGGCAGTGTCGAGACGACCGGCGGCGTTGAGGCGCGGACCAATTTGAAAGCCAACTGACTCAGCGTTCACATTTTTTACTCCGGCTTTTCTCATTAACTCCTGCAGGCCGGGACGGCGGGTCTTGGCTAGGACTTTGGCGCCGTAATAGCTAAGGCGGCGATTATCGCCGGTTAAAAGCATGCTGTCACAGATGGTGCCAAGTATGACAAGATCGAGGAGCCATTTTTCCTGGCCTGGCTTAATGAGGTTCCGCTGAACTAGAGCTTCGGTAAGCTTAAAAGCCACGCCAACGCCAGCGAGGACTTGGAGTTCTGCGGTCGGATAATCCTTGCGGTGAGGGTTGATGATGGCGACAGCTTCTGGCATTTCGGTGGCCGTTTCGTGGTGATCGGTAACAATAGTGTCGATACCGTTGTTGTTTAACTCAGCGATAATGTCGTGATTGCGAGAACCGCAGTCTACAGTAATGACGAGCGTGATTTGATGTTCTTTGGCGCGTTTGATGAGCTTCGGACTCATGCCATAGCCATCAGCGAAGCGATCGGGGAGCATGATTTCGATGTTTTCGGGTTGGACACCGGCGAGGATGAGGGTTTGCTCCATGACAGTACTGGCGGTGACCCCGTCAACATCATAATCGCCATAGATGAGGATTTTCTCGTGCTGCTTGATGGCTTGCTTGATGCGAGAGATGGCTTTATCCATATCGTAAAGAGTAAATGGGTCGACGGCGTGTTCGTATTGAGGGTACAAAAACTCATCGGTCAGGTGACGTTTTTCGACTAATCGTTCAAAAACCTTGCTCAATTTAAACCCCGCTAGCCGATTGTTTTACTGGGCTTACTGCCTTTTTGGCTTTTAATCACGATGCTTTGAAGTTCTTTCAAGATTGGGAACTGCTTGTTGGTCTGATAAATCTTGGTTTTGCCTTTCTTGGTGACGAGTAGGAAGCCACCTTTGGCCATGCGCTCTAATTCCCTCTGGATATTGCCAGGATCCTCCTTGATGAGCTTGGCTAAACCCCTGACGTGAGTCTTGAAATCCGGGTATTTGGCGAATACAACAAGAATTTTGCGGCGCACCCGAGATGTGACAAATATTTCTAACATATTACCTCGCTTTAACTCACTCTATTATAACAAAAAGTGTAAAAAATACAACAATATTATTATTACAGAGCAATAGATGGCTATTTATTCGCGATAACTTCACGCCATGTTATTTTTTACAACGTTTCACTCAATCCTCGCCTCGATCAAGTTATCAGACTTGCTTCGCAAATCTGTAACTTTACTCGTCTCAGATGAGGAAAAGGTGTAAAAAATAACTGGGTTCGTAATATGCTCATAAATAGCCATCTATTGCTCTATGTTATAATTGTTGTATGTTTTACGAGGTAATACCAGAGGGGAAAGTGGAGGCCCTGACGTATGAATATGATGATTCCCTGGCGCCTGGGGTAGTGGTATTGATACCGCTAGGACGACGCGTGGTACCGGGTGTAGTTGTTAAAAAAGTTGTGCAACCGAATTTCAAGACCAAAAAGATTTTGCAAGTTTTGTATTCAAAGCCGTTGCCACAGCATCTTCTGAAAACAATTGGGTTTATTCATGAGTATTATCTGGTGCCACTGGGGTCTGCTGCATCTTTGGTGCTACCTAGAGGTGTACAGAAGAAGCGTCGTAAAACCGAACAAATGTTCGGTGATGTGGTGAAAACCGAACATGACCCGAGTTTGCCGGAAATTCGGCTGAATGAGGCACAGAAAAAGGCGCTTAAAGGCCTCCAGGAAGCCGTAGGAGCCACGAAACTGCTGCATGGCGTGACTGGAAGCGGAAAGACTAATATCTACGTTAAAATGGCTCTAAATGCGTTACAGGACCATAAATCTACCATATTGTTGGTGCCGGAAATAGCGTTAACTGGCCAACTTGTTCGGGTTTTTCGGGAGTATTTTAGCGAGAGAGTGGTACTGATTCATTCCCAGCAGACAGAGGCGGAGAGACATTTGATTTTTGAGAAAATACTGGGGTCGGAGGAGCCGTTAATAGTGGTGGGACCGCGATCGGCACTGTTTGCGCCGGTAGTGGAACTGGGGTTGATTATTATCGATGAGGAGCACGAGGGGACGTATTTTCAGGAGAATACACCGAAGTATTCGGCGATACGTGTGGCAAGTTTTATGGCGCGGGCGGCGGGTTGTTCCCTGGTGCTCGGTTCAGCTACACCGACGGTGGAAGACTATTATATTGCATCGAAACAGGGTGCAGTGGTAACTTTGGCTGAGAAGGCGAAGATTGAGGCGGTGAAGCCGAAAATACAGATAATTGATTTTAAAAACAGGGATAATTTTGCGAAGAATAAGTATTTCTCGGGAACACTACTGAAGGCGATTAGTCGGAATTTGGAACAGGGGTGGCAAACTTTGATTTTTCATAACCGACGGGGGTCGAGCCCTCTTACGATTTGTGAAGGGTGTGGGGAGGAGATACTGTGTCCGAGCTGTTTCCTTCCCCTGACTTTGCACGCGGACGAATATGTATTACATTGTCATACGTGCGGGTTTTCGGAGCGAGTGCCGATGACCTGCCCGAAGTGTGGAACACCTGGGTTGGTACATAAGGGGTTTGGAACCAAATTATTAGAGACGGAGCTCAAGAAACTCTTCCCCACCGCACGGGTGAGGCGGTTTGATGCGGATAACAAGAAGGAGGAGACCCTAAATGCGATATTTTCAGAAGTGCGAGATGGTGAGGTGGATATCTTAGTAGGGACGCAGACGGTGGCGAAGGGGTTGGATTTACCGAAGTTGGCGACAGTAGGGGTGGTGCAGGCGGACGCAGGATTATCTTTGCCGGATTACCTAGCGGAAGAGCGAGTGTTTCAGCTACTCACCCAGGTGATTGGACGCGTAGGACGAGGGCATCTAGGGGTAGCGGAGGTGTTTATTCAAACGTTTCGACCAGAGCATCCAGTATTGAAGTATGCGTGCGAGGAGGATTTTCTGGGGTTTTACGAATATGTGATTCAACGAAGGCGAAAAAGTGGGTTTCCGCCATTTCGATTTGTGATAAAGCTAGAGATTACGCTAAAAACAGAGGCGATAGTGCTAAGGAAAGTTCGGGATACGGTGAAGAAGTTGTCTCTGGACGAGCGTTTGGTGGTTTCCCCACCCTGTCCGGCGTTCCATGAGCGAACCGCTAAGGGTTACACCTGGCAGATTATAGTGAGGTCTAGGTCTAGAAAGGCGATTCTGGAGGCATGTTCTGGGTTGGATAAGAATTTCAGGATTACGCTTGACCCGCCAGGGTTGCTATAAACTTATAAACGGTTCAGTCAATATAAATAGAAATATAGCTAACGGCAACAGCGAAACTATAAATAGAATAGTGCTAATTGTTATCTTCGTCGAATGAAAAGGAGGAATTTTGATTCCATTTTTTAATACTACCCCATATGTTAACATGATTCTCTTTTTTAATACTACCCTGTATATTAAAAGCGCAATCGACGCAATAGTAAGGAGAATTGTTATTACCCCTCCTATTGTGCCGGCATATCCGCCTGTGTTGTAAGCTATTCGTTGAGCTTCCGAGGAAAATCCAGAGGTACTAAAGTTGCTGATCCACATTATAAAACCAACTGCCGTAATTATTGATGAAATAATCATCGTAATAGAAACAACTATCATTGAGTCACAAACCCCGTCTATGCGTTTTATTAAATAATTGTATGTATTGTATGCGTCATATTCCATAATTTAATTATAACAAATATCGTCATAGTAATTGTGAAACCTGATTTGGTGTGGTAGAATAAACGTAAGAATTAACAAAATGGAGGTTTTTTATGTGTACAGGCGCTAGGTTTAGCGATGATAAGGGGAATATGTATTTCGGACGGAATTTGGACTGGTCTACCGGATATGGCGAAAAGGTGGTGATTACGCCACGTGGATACAAATACAAGTCAGCGTTTCTAGGTGAAATGTCTAATTCCCCAGCGCTGATTGGGATGGGGATTATCGCTGAGAATACACCGCTGTATTTTGACTGTGCCAATGAACATGGGCTTGCGATTGCAGGGTTGAACTTCCCTGGTTATGCGTCGTATGCTCCGAATGCGGTGGATGGTAAGACTAATGTCGCGGCTTATGAATTCCCGCTGTGGGTGGCGTTGAATTTCAAGACTGTAGATGAGGCGGAAAAAGCGTTGAAGGATGTAGCGATTGTCTCAAAACCAATCAATGAGCAATATCCGGTATCACAATTACA
Organism: Candidatus Saccharimonadota bacterium; assembly: GCA_017514765.1. Classification (GTDB taxonomy): domain Bacteria; phylum Patescibacteriota; class Saccharimonadia; order Saccharimonadales; family Saccharimonadaceae; genus Nanosyncoccus. Next base: position 208,052 of record JAFWIU010000010.1, read on the forward strand.
CTGGATTATTGGGGATGCCAAGAGGTCTATCGTGGTGGAATATACCGCTAAAGGGATGGAGATTTTTGAAAATGATGTAGATATTCTGACGAACCAACCTGGTTATGGATGGCACAAGGAGAATTTGCGTAACTATATGAACCTGTTCCCACAGATGCCAAAAGAGGTAAAATGGGGTAAAGAGAAGATGACGGCATTCGGCTCGGGGTCTTTGATGCGGGGGATCCCCGGTGGATTTTATTCGACCGACCGGTTTATTCGGGTGGCTTATCTCAATACGCATTATCCGGTACAGAGCGATGAAGCGTCAAATGTGTCGCGGTTGTTCCATACTTTGACTGGCGTTGCGATGATTGATGGTGCAGCTGAGATGGCGGATGGCGCCTGCGAGAAGACGATTTATACTGGTGGATATTCTTCGGCTACCCAGACCTATTATTATAGCACCTATGAGGATCCGGCGATTAAGAGCGTGGCGATGAAAGACCATGATTTAGATTCTGCCGAATTGATTGAAGCGTAATTTCACAAACCTAAGCAAAATCGGCATCGGGGATGGTGCCGGTTTGGTTGCTGGTGTATTGCATAGAGGGCGGCACTTTGACTTTGTTTCTAGCGAGGACCGGAAGTCATAGTGACTTGTTCTGACTATTCAATGCCAGTTTAACTAATCCTTTTCTTTGCTGAACTTGTTTGCTCAAGATTCTGGCAAAATCTGGCAAATGTTCGGCCGATGTGCGGGTCCTGCCGTGCTTTTCCCTCCCGGAGTCAAGACTTATTATTTGCCGGTAGGGTCGTTTTGGGCGTGAGAAACCATAAGTTTAACTGAGTCGGACATATTGATAGGCTCTAGCTCTATGTCGGGATGGTGAATATTGTAGGCGCGGAAGATTTCGTCAGCGAAGGCTTGGCCGATTACTTCGATACCAGCGAAATCGAAGATGATTTTTTTGTATTTTTCAAGACCCGCAAGAAGCTTTTTGGCCTGGGAGCGAGAAATCCAGATTTCGCCTTCGTCGAAGAGCTTAACTGGGATGATGGTAGTGTCTAAGCTGAGGTGTTGGCGGTCGAAAGAGAAATCGCGGAAGAGTTTTTGAAGAGATTTATCGGTATTTTTAGAGACTTCGAAGTAGACTTCGGTGCCGATGAGGGGTTGTTTGATTTTTTGGATAGTATAATCATTGATGATGTTGTCTAGAGTGAGCTCATAATCGTAGCTCTTCAAGATGAATCGGTCGGCGACCTTAGAGGTCCAAAAAATACCTTCGCCAGAGTGCCAACCAGGCTGGGTAGTGAGTTTACCTTTGATTAGTTCCCTGGCGGCGTCTGGTTCACTAGCTAGTCTGCGATTAATCATAACATTTTTAAAAACGCCGACGCCGTTATCTTTAACAACGAATTTGAGCTTATCGTCTTCTAGCCAAATTTTGACATAGCCGACGCCGGAGCGGGAGTGGTCGATGGCATTGTTGAGCATTTCGGTAAAGGCAAAATAGAGAATGTTTTCGGCATTTTCGGTGAGGTCGTTTAGAAAAGTCGTGGATTTTCTGACTTTGTGCCAGATTTCGTCTTCTTTAAGGCCTATGAGATTAAGGTTTTCCTCGAGAGCGACGATTTTGTCGGATACATAATAAATGACATTGCGGCCGTGTTTCTCGGATCTGACGCGATTTTCTTTGATGAGGGCGGCTAAGTTTTTACTAATATAAGTACGATTGCCGAGGTCGTCCTTCTCACCGATTTGGACAGCAGAGAGGCCTGGATTCTTGGTTAATATCTGATAAATCTTTTCTTTTGCGGTTGTCATGTATACATTTTAGCAAATATGTATACTTTTGTCAAGAATATGTATACTTTATGTATAGTTATGGTTCTGTTTTAAGGTTTTACTTTACCTCTTAGGTGTGGTATAATGGGCTTATGAAAATCATTACTACGCCAGATAAGCGTTTGAGGGAGAAGTCGGAAAAGGTTCGCGTTATTGACGATGAGATTCGCGAGATTATTGCTGATATGCGAAAGCTATCGCTGGATTGGGAAGCTAAGCACCCCTATGAACTGTCCGCGGCGATGGCAGCACCTCAGATGGGGGTAAATAAGCGGATTATCATCATTCGTGACGATATGGAAGATAAAAAGAATGGGACTTTTACGGCGCTAATCAATCCAGAGGTGATTCGGACGGAAGGCAAGGTGAAAACTGATTATGAAGGGTGTTTGTCGGTTCCCTCGATTTATGGGATGGTACCAAGAGCATCTAAGGTGAAGGTCAAAGCCAAGTTAGAGGATGGAACTGAGGTGAGAATTAAAGCTACGAATGAGTTGGCACGGACACTCCTACATGAGATTGATCACTTGAACGGCGTTTTGTTTATTGACCATATTCGCGACAAGGAAGATGCTTTTTATAAAATGAATGATGAGGGCGATTTGGTGCCGGTGAAAGATTATGAATCGGAAATCCGCGATAATAAGAAATTGTGGGGTGAGGAATAGGTTTGAATCTAGCTCGCTGAGTAAAAAATTTATACAGGATGGAGGTTTGATGGTAGAAACAAGAGGTAAAATTATCTTCTTCGGCAATGGTTCACTGGCGGACTATGCACTTAAAATATTAGAACAGCGATTCGAAATCGTGTTTCATGCGCGGAATAAAGCTGACTTAGATGAGGTCTGTCGGCTGAAAAAGGAACATCCGGAAATACATGGAGTGTTGGCGTCGTTTGGGGTGCTAATTAAGTCTGATGTTCTGGAGTTATTCGAACCGGAGGGGATTCTCAATATTCATCCTTCCCTCTTGCCAGCTTTCAGAGGTGCGTCGCCGATAGAATCGGCCATCTTAGCTGGAGATTCGGACTTTTCGGTATCCGTAATGAAGCTGGCAAAGGCGATGGATGCTGGACCAGTTTACTACCAGACAACTTTGAAGGACTTACCTCTGGAAAAGGATGCAATTTATAGGGCTTTGGCAGAGACGGGAGCGAGGTGGATTTGCGAGAATCTAACGGATTTACCTGACCCTGTACCACAAGATGACACAAAAGCGACTTATTGTGGTAAATTGGATAAGTCGATGTGTAAACTTACCCCTGAAACCGATTCGGCTGAGCAGACTTTAAGAAAAATCGTGGCATACCAACAGTACCCTAAGCCAAAATATGCCCTATTTGGCATAAATTGCATCATTTTAGACGCTCATGCTTTGAAGATGGGTGAAGAAGCGTCTTTAACAATAAAATGCGCTGATGGCCGTTCTGTGGCCGTAGACAGGCTTCAGCCGGAAGGCCGGAAGGCGATGGATGCGAAGGCCTTCCTAAATGGTTATTCTAAATAAGTTTACTCCGGTTGGCGCGGATTTCGTCTTTCATTTCTTCGATGGTGCGGTTGACGATTTCGCGGTAATCTGGGCGGTTCTTTTCGAGCCACTTGGCGGCTTCGATTGGATCGGTAATCATGTCAAACTCATTTAATTGTACTTCGGTGAGTCCTTTAGAGATGCGCTCACCGATGCGGACTTCAAGTTCTTCCTGGATGTAGTCGAGGAATTTTTGTTTTTGGTCCTCTGGCATAGCCGAGAGACCCATTTCTGCTAAAAATTGTTCGTCAAATTGCATAATTGTGATACTCCTTACGATAATAATATCATAAAATAGTGGAGTCTGCCAGCTTTTCCTCTCCCAAAATTTTGCATTCGCGAACATTTTGGGGGTTCCCCTCCAAAGCTGTCACTCGCTATTCTTATAGGCTTCTTCTACGGGTTTCGCGAGTGAAAAACTTGAGGCGGTCGCCGACTTGAAGGTCGATTTTATGCTCAGTTTTGAGGGCGAGACCACCGGTTTCGCCAGCGATGAGCTCTTTAACGTCCATTTTTTCCTTCTGAACAGAGGTAACTTCGGCTTCGCCGATCTCTTTTTTGTCGCGGACAACTTTAGCGAGATAACCTGGCTTCACGTCGCCCTTTAAGACTTCCCCACCAGCGATAATGCTAGTCTTTTCAGTACGGAAGACTCCTAAGACCTTGAGCTCACCTTTGTCTTCTTCGACGATTTCGGCATCGAGGAGGTTTTCCATCTCATGCTTGGCGTCATCCAATAATTCGTAAATAACCTTATAGGTGCGAATTGGGACATTGTCGCGGGCGGCCATTTTGCTGATGTTGATAGGTACAGTAACATTGAAACCGTAGATAACGGTATTCTCGCCGGCGGCCATGTAGACATCATTTTCGTTAATATCGCCAACGCCAGTAGAGACAATATTGAGAGTGATTTCACCATGAGTATCAATCAGTTTGAGAGAATCTACAACAGAGGTAACGGAACCGAGCACGTCACCTTTGATGATGACATTGAAAGTCTTGGAGTTATCGGCAACATTCATCATACGAAGTAAATCGGTACTAGTGACATTGGCGTCAGCGGATTCATTGGCAGCGGCTTGGGCGTTCAGGAGCGCCATTTTGCGAGCGGTCTTCTCATCTTTAGCTTCGATAAACCGATCACCAAAATTTGGCAATTCCTTGAAACCGGTGATAGTGACTGGGGTGGATGGTGTCGCTTTGCCCTTGGGCTTACCCTTCCAGTCTAGCATCGTGCGAACTTTGCCGTAAGTATTGCCAGCAACAATAAACTCACCTGTCTTGAGCTCGCCACCGGTGACTAAGAGATTCACGACTGAGCCCTTCCCTGTTTCCATATGGGATTCAATTACGAGGCCTTCGGCTGGAATATCAATATCGGCCTTGAGCTCTTCGATGTCGGCAGTAAGGAGGATCATATCTAGGAGTTTATCGAGATTCTGATTGAGCTTCGCGGAAATCGGTACCATGATGATGTCGCCGCCCCATTCTTCGGGCTGGAGACCGTTCTGAGAGAGATCGGCCATAGTGCGAGGGATATCAGCGCCTTCGCGATCAATCTTATTTATAGCAACGATAATCTTGGCGTTGGCGGATTTGGCAAAGTTAATCGCCTCAATAGTCTGAGGTTTCACGCCGTCATCGGCCGCTACTACGATAACGACAATATCGGTAAGCATGGCGCCGTGCTGACGAATGGCAGCAAAAGCTTCGTGACCTGGGGTATCTAGAAAAGTAATAATCCTGTCATCATGCTCCAACTGATAAGCGGAAATATGCTGAGTAATGCCACCGGCCTCATCATCTACTGTCTTCTTGTGAAGCAATGTATCCAGGAGGGTGGTTTTACCATGATCGACGTGACCCATTACAGCGACAACTGGAGGTCTCAGTACGGCTTTGTCGGATAATTCCCTGTGGAAGTCGGAGGTCTTAGTAGAGGTGTTTTTCTTCTCAAGTTTGACATTCTTCAAACCTAGCTCATCGATAATAATGGAAGCCGTCTCGTAGTCTAATCTCTGATTGATAGTGGCAACAATGCCATTCTTGAAGAGCGTACCAATTAATTCGGTAACAGAAAGGCCGAGCGCCTGAGATAGCTCGTCAACGGTGATAGAACCAGCGATTTGGATTGTTTTTTCTTCCATCTTGCTCCTTTCTGTTTTAGCTCTGAATAATAATTTTTGTGCGCGGTTTGTTTCGCGCCAGGAAAGATTTCTCGGATTTTTTTACGGATATTACTCGTGTCTCACGGCTGTCTTCACGGTTCGCACGAGATAATTTCCTAAAATCCTCGAAATCTCCTTGGGCTTACAAAATGCTTACAAAAATTACTATTCAGAGCTATAAAATAAGAATCTTATACAATTTTATCACATTTTGGAAAAATATGCTATAATAGGGATACGTTCCCGGGTAGCTCAATGGTGGAGCAAGAAGCTGTTAACTTCGAGGTTGCTGGTTCGAGTCCAGTCCCGGGAGCCAATTATTCAAGTTGAAAGGCGCCATCTCGGCGTTTTTTTGTGCTCGCTCACCCATAAGGTGCACTTCGCACAAAGAAAACACCAATCTGGCGCCTTTCAATCTTGAATAATCTAGTTGCTCCAGTGTGGCGGGTGAGAATCGGTCTTCGCTTCGCTTCGATGCGAGTCCAGTCCCGGGAGTTTTTAGTTTAGAATAGCGACCATAATATTGAGGTAGGAAGCGAAGGTGCACCAGAGGAGATATGGGAGGAGGTACCAAGCGGCGGCTTTGCAGTTCTTGAAAGCCATAATGATAAGAGTAAGAATCATGAACCACATAGTAATTAACCAACCGAAGGCGAAAAAGCGAAGTTCTAGTTTGAAGAAGAAAATAGTCCAGAAGAAATTGAAGGCGAGTTGGACGAAATAAATGACGAGTTCTGCCGTCTTGAGATGCTTTGCGGACGGCGTTTGAGGTTTTATGCTATAGATAAGATATGAGGCCACGCCCATCAAGAGGTACAAAATGGTCCAGGCAACTGGGAAAAGCCAGGCGGGCGGCGCGAGCGGTGGCTGTTTCAGCTTGCCAAATGACATCATGGCGTCACCAGTGAGGGCCGAGGAGATGAGGCCCACTACTAGAGGTAAAAGAATAAAACATGCGGCAATAAGGAACTTGCGGGCGGGGTGTGCGACTGATTCCCCATTAACCTTGACGGTCATTGTCGCCTCAACGTGTGTACGTTTGGTTTTTGATTTCGTTGACTTTTTGGCTGATTTCTGCGGCATTCTATACTCCTTATGCTGTCTGTCTAATTATAGCATAAGGTCAGATGGAATAATCGAAATATTTGTGCTCTTTTTTGCGCTTACCATAATCACTGTAATCCATATTCTTCCCTTTCGTTTATGGTTTAATCATAACAAGCTAAGCTTAATATAGCATTAAAAATTAGCCACCAAAGAGCACTTTAAACAAGCCAAGTGAAAAAGCTAGCATGATAAGTCCGGCTACGAGAACACCAGCGATGATGGCAAGGGTGGTTTTCTTGAAGTCGAGGTTGAGAATACTGGCAGCTAGTGTACCCGTCCAAGCACCTGTACCGGGTAGTGGAATAGCGACAAAAAGGAATAAGGCAAAATAGGTGCCGTGATTCCCCGCTTTCTTGAGGAGTTTTTCGCCGCCTTTTTCGCCCTTTTTGAGGCAGAAATTACAGAATTGTTTGAGCGGTTTCCACTTTTTGGTGGCACCCCATACTAGAAATTTGCGGGCAAAGAAATAGATAAAAGGGATTGGAATCATGTTGCCAATGATGGCAACAATAAGAACTAGCCACTCCGGCAAGCCGAGATCCATACCAATAGCGACCGGTATAGCACCGCGAAGTTCCACTAACGGAATCATTGAGATAATTAAAACTATAAGTATTTTCCAAAGCATTATGGTCTAATCCTGGCGCGTTGGCCTGTTAATCCATGATAGGTATCAAATGTCCTGTTAAACATTCCGTAATTTCTATAGCTACCATTGGTGGTTCTAGTGATCGCCATGGTCGTATAGGCCGCACTGTCGCAGATTTGCAGTACTTCAAGCATATTTCTAAAGCCCATCACTGTTTTTTCGTCAACATGTTTCTTGCCAAGATATCGTTTCATAGTATCTTCACAGAACTGGTAATACTGTCGTCCTTCACTTCTGTCCCTTTTAATCATCCAACGGTGAGTCCAGTCCATGCCTTCACCTATCATCGTCTTAATGAGTTCTATAGTAGGTTCATCAACTTCGTTTTGTTTGAGAAAATGTTCTGCAAAATCTAGGTTGTATCGTTTTTGGTTGGCTTTATCATGGTTCTTGACGGCTACTGGCTTACCTATGTCATGCACCAAGAGAGCCATCCTCATAACTGGAAGCATAGAAACTGGTAGAATATCAGCATAGTTTTTATCAAATAGCCTGAGTGCCGTTTCGGTGTGTTCTTGGAGCTTAAACTGTTCCCAGTTGCCGGCGTCTTGTTCAAATAGTTTATCGTACCCGGGCGTGGCTTTAGCCATTTGAATGATTTCTTGTGGCTTGATAAAGGGGTGTTCTGAGAGGTAATCTGCCATTTTGCCACGTTCGTTGTTACGAGTGATGTTTTTGCTCATTTTGAGGGCAATTTTGCCAAACCTACGATTTCTCTCTCGTTTGCGACGTTCGTTTTCTTTTTCGGTATTAACCTTCTCGAGGTCGAATAAGAGATAGTTTTCTACGGTGCGTCCACCTAGTGTGGCAGAAATGACATTTCTTTTATAACCAACAATATGATTTTCTCTAAACCAATTTGCTAGATATTCGCGGTTGATTGGTACGGAACGCATTTCGCCGTCAGGAGTATGGATCGAAATGGAGGGTTGATTATCCATGAATGCATCACAGAGGCGATTCAGCTCTCCTTTATGAAGAAATGCTATGGTATTAACGGCAGAGCCGACTTGTTCGACAACACTTTCTTTTATCCCCATTCGTCGAGAAAGACTTCTGATGTCTCCTTGATACATAAAACCATCTTGATTGATGAAATCTGTAGCTCGAATGCGCTTTAGCGAATCCCTATCTTCGAAAGCGAGCGGCGAACCTTCAGTAATACCGAGTATAGTTGCATCAATGGCGCTTCTGGTTTTCGCAAGGTCTACTCCGTTGAGTTCGGAGATGGTGTCACAATCTAGGATAACAGCATCTGGATCTTCAGACGCAATATGATGAATCTCAGCGGATGAAGCAGATTTGAGGGACCTAGCCTTAGCAAACTGATTAGCAACTTCAAAAGAGGCGGTATTAAGTGCAGGTATTTCGTTAATGTTATAGTTACCGGTATTATTGCCAGCATTGTTATATTTCGGATCAACCTGCCAATCGCCTTGCCCACTACTAGCACGTCCATGATAGAGATTAAGCCGGTTCAGTTTCTTGGCAACACCAACCTGTTCAAGGTATTGCAAGGCCTGCTGCTGTTTGGTTTGTTCGGGTCCAGCAGTTGGCATTTCTCTACGATTTAGTAGTTTTTCGCTCATCCTTTTTATTATATATATCGCGATGTAAATTAGTCAAGACAATGTTTGCTCTCTATATGATACAGCTCAAAGCGGTATTCTTGAGTGGCATTAGGGTACTTCTGATGATCAACTGCCTCCAGAAACATATCGTATGGACGACACCAGAGTTTATTGTCGCCATATAGGGCGCGATAGAGGACCATCTTTTCACCAGTTTCAGAATGATAGGCAATATCCTCGACCAGATAGAGGTCTCCTTTGAAGTGTTTGTAAATACCATTAAGTTTAACTGTGCGTTTTGTCATATTTTGATTATATCATGGTAAAATAGAGAAAAGGAGTGTTTATGCTAACAAATAATCGACTTTTAATTGGGAAAACTAAGGATGGCAAGGAACTTGCGATTTTGCCACAGATGGCGAACCGACATGGGCTAATCACGGGAGCGTCGGGGTCTGGGAAAACTATTACTCTCAAGGTGATGGCAGAGAGTTTTTCAGATGCTGGAGTACCGGTGTTCTTGGCTGACGTAAAGGGTGACCTCGCTGGAACAGCGGTGACAGGTGAAATAACAGAGGCTGTTCAGAAGCGTTTAGACAAGCTTGCAATTAAGGATTTTGAAGCTAAGTCGTTCCCTGTGAGGTTCTGGGATTTATTTGGTACTGAAGGGCATCCAGTACGTGCGACGGTAGAAGCAGTGGGTCCAGAGGTGCTTTCAATTATGTTGGGACTATCTGAGGCGCAAGAAGGTAACCTCGCGATTGCGTTTGCGATTGCTAAAGATGAGAATCTGGCCTTGGTTGATCTTAAAGACCTCCGCGCTGTCTTGCAATATGTAGCCGAAAATAAGGATAAATACTCTACTAGGTATGGCAATATTACTACGCAAAGTATAGGGGTAATACAGAGGTCGCTCTTGACCCTAGAAAATCAAGGTGCAGGGCATTTCTTTGGTCAGCCGGCACTCGACGTGAACGATTTCTTCGCCTGCGAAGATGGTAGAGGTGTTATCAACATTCTTCATGCAGTCACTCTGTTTGAGAGCCCAGATATGTATGCAGCGTTCCTACTCTGGCTTCTTACGACCCTCTTCTCTACTTCACCAGAGGTAGGTGACTTGGACAAGCCGAAATTAGTATTCTTCTTCGATGAGGCACATCTGCTCTTTAACGGGATGCCTTCGTATCGTTTGAAGAGAATTGTGCAGATAGTAAAATTAATTCGCTCGCGCGGTATTGGGTTATACTTCATTTCTCAGAGCCCAACAGATATCCCGGATGAAGTGTTGGCCCAGATGGGTAACAGAGTACAACATTCGCTACGTGCTTATACCCCTTCAGAACAGAAAGCGGTGCGTGCGGCAGCACAGGCCTTTAGAACTAATCCGAACTTTGATACAGAAAAGGCTATCTTGGAACTTGGCACAGGTGAAGCATTGATTTCCTTCCAGGATGAGAAGGGTGCACCAGAGATAGTAGAACTGGCGACGATTTTGCCACCCCAGAGCAAGATGGGAGCAATTGATGGAATTACAAGGAATAAGGTGATAAATAGTAGTCCGTTATGTGGTAAATATGATGAAGCAGTGGATCCAGAATCGGCTGCAGAGGTAATTCAACAAAAAGCCGACACTAAAGCAGCTGAAGAACAGGCGCGACTTGAAGCAGAGGTGGCCGAGAAGCAACGCATTGAGGCTGAGAAGGCCGCTGAAAAAGCTGCCAATGAGCAGGCAAAATTAGCCGAGAAGGAACGTATTGCTGCCCAGAAGGCCGCTGAAAAAGCAGAAGCGCAACGTATCAAGGATGAAGAGAAAAGGCGCGCACAGGCCGAAAGAGAGGCCGCTAAGGCAAAAAGTAGCACTAAGAGTAAGACTGACCGATTCCTAGGCAATGTGATTGGTTCGGCTGGTAGCGCAATCGGGCGCAAAATTACAGATAAGTTATTTAAAGATATCTTTAAATAGAAATAGGGCCTTTAATGGCCCTATTTTTTATTTTTTACTATTCTCTTCTTTTTCGAGTTCGCGGAAGGCAACCTTACCGACTTTAGTGGTGGGGAGATTGTCGCGGAATTCATAGGCGGCAGGGAGGGCGTAGATTGGAATATTACGCTCTAGAAGTTCCCTGATCTCGCGTTCGATGCGCTTCCCTGGTTTATAGCCAGGCTTTAGAACGATGAAGGCCTTTGGCACCTGACCCTTGTAATGGTGGTCAATACCAATAACGGTTGAGGTAAGCACAGCTTCATGGGAATTGATAATAGATTCGAGATGGGTAGGATAGATGTTGTAGCCAGAAGAGATGATAATACGTTTCAGACGTTGTGCGAAATAAAGTAAGCCATCTTCACCGAAATAACCAATATCACCGGTGTGAAGCCAGAGTTTCCCATCGTCATGCAGACGAATCGCCTGCGCCGTCTCAGCGTCGTCACCGAGGTATCCCATCATAACGAGCGGACCAGAGATACAGATTTCGCCCTCTTCCCCAGCTGGTAGTTCTTTGAAAGTGTCGTTTTTGATAATCTTGAAATCCATATCTGGGAGTGGTACACCGATAATGCCGTCGGCAAAGGTGTGTTCAGGAGAAAGACAGACAGCACCAGAACCTTCGGTGAGACCGTAACCGACGCGGATTTTAGCGTCAGAACCATGCGAAGACAGGAAGTCGTTGATTTTGTTTCTTAGAGTCTGATTGAGCGCGTCGCCACCGCAAATAACAGCCGTAACTGAAGAAAGATCATTGGATTTTAGTTTGGTGTTGATGAGGGCCTCAAACAGGGTGGGTACCCCGACGATGAAGTTGGGCTCATTTTTGCGAATAATATCGGCGAATTGCTTATGAGAGAACGCTGGAATAAGGATGCAACCCATCCCCCTACAGAGAGGAGTATGGATACATACACCGAGTCCGAAACAATGAAACAGAGGTAAAATAGAGAGCACCGTAGCACCAGGGACGGTCTGACGAATCATCACACCATCACAGATAGATTCGGCGTTAATATTGAGATTACTTAACATAACGGCTTTCGGCGCGCCAGTGGTACCACCGGAGTACATAATGACGGCTAGGTCATTACCGCCACGTTCTTCGTGATAGTTCCCTTGATAAAAGTACGAGTTGGCAATGAAATCTTCCCAGAGGACCACGCGACTGTCGTTGGCTGGCAGACGAACCTTTTTGACATGCAGGGTATTGTAGAGTTTTTTCTTGAGGAACCCAAGACCATCGGAAGGACGCACCACGATGATGCGCTCAAGTTGAGCGGTGTCACGCAATTTATAAATCTTATCGAAGACCGCGTCGATAACTAAGACATATTTGGATTCGGCGACTTTAATGTAGTATTCGAGTTCCTTCTCGGACGACAGAGGGTGAACCATGTTACAGATAGCACCAACCATATTGACGGCGTAAACCATCGTGATTCCCTCTGGGGTATTTGGCATACAGATGGTGACGCGGTCACCTTCTTTGACACCATAGTTCTTGAGGGCGCGAGCGGTTTTTTCGATTTTACGAACAAAGTTCTTATAAGTGACCTTATGTCCGTAATAAATGTAGGCGGTATTATCAGGCCATTTCTCGGCGGACTGCATCACCATGTCAACCATCGAACAATCAGGAAAATCGATGTGATGCGCAATGCCATCCTCATCGTAATATTTAAGCCAAGGTTTGCTCTTGTATGTTTTCTTATGATTTTTCACGAAAATAACTCCATTAAAGTAATTACTTTAATTATATCATAAGCGAATCATTTTGGGTAAAAATGGCTTAAATAGAGTTCTAAATGGTAACACCTTGTAGCTCAAGCCAAGTACGGAGGGCGCGACCAGCTTTGGAGCTTTTATTAATTCTCTCGAATGTAATCACTTCGTTTTTGGCGTCTTGACTAAGACTATTCCACCACTGCGTGACGTCGTCATTAAATGATTCTTCGAGTCCATCGTCGTCATGCGAACTAATGTCGGTCATAAATTTCACGCCGTCCTCTCCGACTAAATCAAGGAAAACTGTGCGGATTGCTTCACTTCCTGCATCCGTGGCTTCAGGCGGCGTTTGAGGTGGCACAGAAACTCCTGGGGCGGAGCTATCAGATGGTTCTGAGGAGGCCTGGGGTGTAGGGTTTGCAGCTGGCTCTGGTGCCGTCTGTGGCGTGGAAGTTTCGGTCGACTCTGATGCTGTTTGCGGCGCAGGAGCTTCTATGGTTGCAGCTTCGATTGGTGTCGGAGCAATTTCTTCAAAAGTGGTTGATCTTTCAACTGGTCTGGCCTCGCCAAGCCCAGTGCGCGAAGTGATTGGTAATATAATACCAGCATACGTCACATCGCGTGGAATTTGAGAAACGGTAGTTTTGATAAAATTATACACCGCAGGTTCTTCAACGATAGATTCAACAGCTTCCGTAATGGTGCCATTAAACGTATCTCTACCAACATCTGTAGCCAAGGACACAACTTGGTTCACACCATCAGCATCAAAGCCGTTATCAACTACTACACGTACAGTCTTAAAGAGCTTTTCACCATTAGCACCAAAGGCTTGAATCACTTCGCCTGTAGTAGTAGTAATAGTGCCGTTGGTGACTGGCCAAGTGAATTGGCCAGCGGAATTAGCTGTACCAGCAATGTCAAAGTTGGCACCGCCGATATTGATTTGCGCTTTAATGACTCCATCTGCAGCTAATTGTTCATAATTAAAGACTTGGCTACCCATAGTGGAATCACCAGTCATTCTGGCTACATAATTACCATTTTCAAGACGCAAGCCAAGCTCATTGCCGTCGGCAATCCTGGTGCCATTGTCAGCAAATTGTGTATTAACCTTGATGGCGTGAGCTGACTGGGCAGGAGGAATGTCTACATAATCAGTTTTAATTTCAGTATGGGCGGGCTTGGCTACGACTTGGGTGTAACCGTTTTGTTTGAGTCGGTTAATCTCAACATCTTGATCGGCACGAATTCCTCTAACAACATCGGTATAAGTTTCGGTTTTGACTCTTGGACCAGCCAAGCGTGCAAGAATTGTCTCGGTGGCGACCTCTTCGTTGTTTTGAGTTTTCAAGATGCCAGCCTTTTCTAGTAAGCTGATTTTATTTGGGTCGAAGGTTGCCATAATCTCTTGAGAACCCAGGAAGAAGGCGGAGCCAATTGCGACGGTCTTACCGGCTTGTTTAATAGCTTGTGCAGTGCGAAGTTTACGGAAAGCACGATCCTTTTGAGAGACATCTATGTCGACATGATCTTTGACGTAATCTTTGATGAGCTGGAGTTCTGACTGTTGTTCCTCTGGTAAACTATGCTCTGCACGAATGATGGCAATATCGAGACGAGTGCGCTCATCGCCTAGCGCATCGGCAGAAGTATAAGTAATGAGATCCTTGTTTTCAGAGTCGGAATAATCGATACGTACCCTGGCTTCTGCAATTGCAGATATAATGGCATCGGGATTCTTCGATTCTATGGCCGCATTGAGGTGTTCGGTAAGCTCTTGAGCAGGACGTGCATCATAAAGAGTGCCGCCTAGACGAGCCTCATACCTTGCGCGTTTCCTAGCGGCGCGATTACCGTCTCCAGAATTATACTCTAGGCCGACAGCTACATCACGCATCTTGCGGGCACGATCTTCAGTAACACGATTGCGTTCTTTGAGTCCAGCGAATACACCCGAGAGTCCAATGCCACCCACAGCACCGGCAATCGCACGGGCACCAGTCTGAGTGAGAACCGAAGCCGTACCTACGGCAGCAGCAAGTATCTCTGGTGGGACGACAGAGCCAATCTTGGAACTCTCTAATTTATTGACGATTTTATCAATATTATCGCGGTGGGCTTCAGTACGTACATTGTTGCGTACTTCTGCATTATAAACTTTAAACCCTTCCATAATGCGCTCTATAGCAATACCGTGTTCCGCGCGCATGCGTGCTTCTTTGGCAACATCTAGATAGTTGTCGATTAGTGTCTCGTTGAGCGGAGTGCCACTATCTCTAGCTTCAGCTTTAAGCTCTTCAACGTCATTATTAAAATCACGAATAAGATCCGTTAAGCTGCCGCCTTCTGGGATTTTGGCTGTAGCAAATTTCTCGATAGCAGCTTTCACTACTTCGGTAGTACGCTTGTCAGCTTCAGGCATCGCCTCGCCAGCTTTGTCGTGAATATAGGCTTCGCCGTATTCTTCGGTGGCAGCAAGCGTAAACCTTGTGATGGCACTACTGCTGCGTTCTGCAATAATTGCATCCAGTTTTTTTCTGCTACCGTCTTCGGCGGTTACTTCGCGTTTACCCTCCAAAATTTCGCGCTCATACTTTTTCTCATAGTATTTTTTGAAGAGGTTTCCCTTCCAAATCCTCTTAAGCAGCCTTGATTTGGCGTTTTCAGCATTAAGTTCTCGCTCAGCATAATCATGTGCCAATTCCTTCTTGTCGTGCGTAAAGTTGGCATTGATAGCGGCGAGTGGACCTAATTCTTGATCTATTTCGTCGATTGCTTCCTGGTTTTGCTTCATCTTGGCTTCGTTTTCAAGCTTTTGCCGCTCCATAGCTTCAAGTTTGGCTTTTTCTTCAAGTTCTAGTTTGTTTTTTGTCTCGAGTTCCAGCTTTTTCTTGTTGGCGAGTCTTTCTTTGGCTAATTCTCTCTGTGCAGCCCTAGCATTGGCTTGATTGATTTCCGCCTGCCGGTCGATAGCCCGCTGAAGCACCTCTCTTTGGAATTGTTTAGCTTGAATATCATTAATGTGCTTGAATTGTTTCATATCGTCAATATTGGCGAGGTCATCTTTTAATTGCTTAGCAGTGTCAGAATCAGGATCTACCATATGATTAGCAATGCTCGATAGAATCTCGTTGTTTTCGTGTGCTGTTTCAATACGTTCTTTATAGTGATCTAGGGTTTCGCTTTCTTGTCTCGGGAAATCTGTATAGACTTGGTCAACTCTTTGGCTATATTCTTGGGGAGTTTCATCTGGAAGTTTGGGAATGTATTCGGTAAGAACAGTGAGATCATTTCTTCTACGGGTACGTTCGCCAAAGCCCGATTCAGGAACTGATTGACCGTTTTCATCTTCACGCTGCATGATTGGATAGAGGTCCATCCATTTATACGAACGTTGTTTTCCGGTCTTACTATTCAGATTGGTCTCTCCAATAAAATCTTCAGTGTGTTGCTTGTTATACTCTCCTGCTGTACGATTCTGAGTACGCTCTAATTGTGTTTGGTAGGCATCGAGCGTAGCGCGCTCTTCATCGCGCACTTTGCGTCGTTCTGCTATATCGCGAGCTTTTGCCTTTTTGTCGTAGCCGAATTGTCGTTTGTGATTGATATAGTCTTCGTCGTCCTTGAAGTTGTCTTCTATTGATTGGGCTGAACCTAGCAAACTGTCCCAGGCATCAGCGCGTGGATTTGGTTGGCTCTGGCCACTCTTTGAGTTTTTACCGTTGTCCATCTTATTCTCCTTGACCTAGATAGAGGCTACGAAATTGCAACATGATATCTGTGGCGACCTCAGCAAGGTTAACACCCGAGTTTTGCATAAAGTCTGTCAGTTTTTCATTGGTAAATTCAGGATCATCTATCAATTCAGCCAATTCGGCAGCTTTTTCTTCACTGAGCTGCATAACGGCGGCTTTATTGATTTGATCTTCGAGACGAGTTTTCAGTTCTTGCTTTAAATCTGCCTCAACTTCCGGCTCAAGATCAGTAATCCCCTTATCGATAAGGAGTTGTGAGATAAATTCGTCGACGCTTTGGATTTCCATTTTGTATGACCTTTCTTTTAAGTTTAATAAGCGCTTTTTTATATCATAATGCTTAAGGTTAAAAAAGTCAATAAAAAATAGCCCAGTTGTTGGGCTATTTTTTATTAATGTCGAGATTATTTGGCGATAGAAAGTGAGATCTTGCGACCTTCTTTGTCGATATCGAGAACCTTGAAATTCTTGCGCTCGTTAAGAGTGAAGATCTTCTCTGGGTCAACATCGGAACCTTCGCCAAGTTCAGAAACGTGGACGAGAGCTTCGACCGCTGGACTAATCTGAACGAATGCACCAAACGGAGTAATCCTAGTTATAGTGCCTTCTACTTTGGAACCTTTCTTCAAGTTCTCAACTTCGGAGATCCATGGATCCTCAGTGAGTTGCTTCATTGACAGAGAGAGGCGCTCTTTATCGATGGCGATAATCTTGGCTTCGACAATATCACCAACTTTGACGTAATCCGATGGATTACTGACTCTTTCCCAAGAGATCTCAGAGATATGAACCAAGCCCTCGATACCATCGACGTTGACAAAAACACCGAAGTCAACTACACCGGTCACTACACCTTTTACGGTGTCACCAAGCTTTAGCTCAGCAAAACGCTCAGCCAAGCCATCTTTGATGGCTTCCTTCTCAGAGAAGATGAGCTTGTTTTCCTTCTTGTTAGCATCAAGGATGCGAGCTTTGATTGGTTTGCCGACTAGCGAATTGAGACGTTGTAAGATTTCGTCTTTATCAGAGGAACCGACACGTGGATAGTGTTCAGCGGAAAGCTGAGAAACAGGCATAAAACCTCTGATGCCTTCATATTCGACAAGTAGACCACCACGATTGGCATCGAATGGGGTAACTTCCACGATTTCGCTGCCTTCGAGCTTGGATTGGATTTCATCCCAACCCTTATCCTTGACGGCTTTACGTAGAGATAGCAATACATATCCATCGTCCATCTCTGGTTCAATTACTGAAGTGGTGACCTCATCACCGATGTTTAGATTGCGCACGAAAGATGCTTCGCGACGTGGCACTAGACCAACTCCTTGAGGTCCAAGGTCGACTAGTATTTCATGTTTCTTAACAGATAGAACCGTACCCTTGACGGTGTCTCCTGTATTGACTTTTTTGAATGAATCTTCATTACTCTCAAGAAGTTCATCCATTGTGATTTTTTTGGCATTTGCCATAGTTAAATTTATTCCTTCCCTTTAGCTCCCTTCAGGGTGCTAAAAACTGGTATCCATTATAGCAAATTTTTATGATATAATCAAGGCATTATGTATTTAGCGATTGATATTGGAGGAACTAAAACTTTAATTGCGTTATTTTCGCGCCGGGGACGAGTGTTAAGGCGGTACAAATTCAGGACTGCGCAAGGATATAAAAGTTTTATACACGATCTTGAAACGAATTTAAGTCGTTTTACCAGTCGTAGAATCAGATCTGTTACGATGGCGATTCCGGGTGTTGTACAAAAAAATTATTCAGTACGATTTGGCAATCGCAAATGGGACAATATTGACTTAATTAATCCGCTAAAAAAATTGTTCGACTGCCCGATTTGGTTTGAAAATGATGCTAATCTTGCAAGTATCTACGAAGGTTATCGTTTACCTGGAAAGACTGTATTCTTGACCTTTTCAACCGGGATTGGTGGTGGGATTGTTGAGAAGAACCGAATTTTACCCGAATCAAATGAGTTTGAACCTGGCCATAAACTATACGAGTATGATGGAGAGGTGAAGGAATGGGAGGATATTGCAGCGGCTAGTGCACTTGAAAGCTACTATCATGTAGATAAGGCGACGGACTTGCGTAAGAAGGAATATGCTCAGGACATTGCGAAGCGCATTAGTTTGGGGTTACCAGACATAGTATCTGAACATTCCCCGAAACGGATTGTGATTGGTGGGCCGATGGGTAAGATTTTCCGTTTGTTTGCGAAGTATTTACCGAGCGATTTAGGGGTAAAGTACGTGCGTCCGAAGCGTCCGACCGAGTCTGTGATTTACGGCTGCTATATTTATGCTAAACAGAAAGAGCAAGAGTGATTCCCTATCAGTGTGGGGATTTTAGCAAAGAATTGGCAATCCAAAATGGTTATAGTTTAGAGCAAGCAAAGTTTTTTGACGAGTTAAGGCAGTACTATTTGCAATATCGGTTTAGATTGGGACGGAAATTTGCCTTTCGGCCACCCAAAACCATAGTTATAGGGCCGCCAGAGCCTTTTTCAGAGCTTCTGGCATTACATGAGGTATCTCATGCTATTTGCGAACATAGAGACTTCAGAATGGACGTAGAGAGGCTTAAAATGGAAGTTCAGGCTTGGGAAAAAGCGAAAGAACTGGCTTTACAGCATGGAATAGAGGTAAATGAAGAGTTGATCCAGCAAGAATTGGATACATATAGAGATTGGCTACATCAAAAATCGCGTTGCCCGAGTTGCGGACTAACGCGATTTCAGACTTCGGACGGAATATATCATTGTCCGAGATGTGAAAGCTTCTCTTAGGCAGCCTTCTTAGCTGGGCCGCGACGAGAGATACGACCGCCTTTAGCACCAGCGATGCGAGCTAACGCAGGGTTAGCAGCAAAGCCACCGGTGTGACCGTTTTGGCCACCCTTTTTACCGATGCGAGCGTAAAACTCTTTACCGTATTTAGCCTTGTTGGTAGCAGCAGCCTTCATGCCGCCAGCTTTAGTTCCAGCCATTCTAGAACTCCTGTTCTGCCCACCAATATCTTAAATTAATAAAGAATAGTTTAATTATAGCATAGCGCTTAGGGTTTGTCAATATGCTTTTTCTTTAAATTGTGTTTTAATATTTTTTATTTTCCCGAACACTTTTTATAGGTTTTTTGCACAAAATGTGGAAAAAGGGTATTGACAATATGCGTGCTGTGAGATAAAATGGGGGTAGTTTTAAGTAGATTAAACTGCGAGGCTACTTAAAATACATGTATGACCTTGGAATCGTCCTCTAAACACCGGGCGATTCCCCTTTTTTAGGTCGATTTGGTATGAAAAGTAGTATAATTGAGACATGATAAAGCTAAAAGGTGTGTGTAAATACTATGGGGATAAAAAAGCCCTGGATAAGGTGTCTTTTGAGGTAAACAAAGGCGAGATATTTGCGTTTATTGGGCACAACGGTGCTGGTAAAACAACTTTAATTAAATCAATTTGCGGGATTTTGGATTTCGAGGAAGGTGAGATATTGATTGACGGCAAATCGATCAAGGATGACCCCCTGGCTTGCAAGAGTAAAATGGCTTATATCCCTGATGATCCTGAGTTATATGAAGATATGAAGGCGATTAATTATATCAACTTCGTGTGTGATATGTATGATGTACCGACAGAGGTGCGCCAGAAGAACACTGAGCGATTGGCGGAGATGTTTGGGACGCAGCATGATCTGGGGAACACAATCAAATCCTTCTCGCATGGGATGAAGCAAAAAGTGGCCATAATGGCAGCATTAGCGCATGAACCAAAGATTTTAGTAATGGATGAACCGTTTGTAGGATTGGACCCGAAGGCGATTTTCGATATGAAGGAAGTGATGCGAAAATTGGTTAAAGAGGGCGGAACGATTTTCTTCTCGACTCATATTCTAGATATGGCAGAAAAGCTTTGCGATAGGGTAGCAATTGTGAAAAAGGGTCAGATTATAAAGGTTGGTGACATGAATAAAATCAAGGGTGATAAGTCGCTCGAAAAAGTCTTCTTAGAGCTCGAGGCGAGATAATGAGCAAGCTTATTTCCCTGCTAAAAGCTACGATGTCAGGTGGGCTGCAGCTCTTTAATTATCAGGCCAAAACCGAGAGCGCCAAGCGTACTATGCCATTATTACTAGGCAGTCTGATAGGTATTTTGATGCTTTTTAGCGCCACTGCGATGATGACTGATTTGGCGAAGGAGGGTGCACAGTCTGCGATTTTAGCGATTTATGTGCTGATTACTACCATCATAATAGTGATGGAGGGTAGTTATAAGGCAGGAGATTTGCTTTTTAAGCCAAAAGATAATGATGTGCTTCTCTCGATGCCGATTAAGCGGTCCACGATAGTACTTGCGAGGATGATTAGGTTTTATGTGTTTGAGATGGTGTATTGTTTGATTTTTCTCTTGCCGGCAATTATTGCATATGCGATGAATGCTGAGTTGGAAGCATCATTTTTCATCGTAGCGGTAATGATGCTACTATTGGTGCCGGTGATTCCAATTGCGGTTTCTTGCATCATCGGACTAATAATATCGGTGATTTCGGGTAGATTCAAACACAGGACTTTTTGGCAGATTGTGTTGTCACTTGTGGTAATGTTTGCTTCTGTGGGGTTGGTTTTTACCATCAATGCAACATCTGATTATGATGGGCATAATATGATTGCACTAAGCGACAGGATAACTAAGTATTATTACCCCGCGTCAGCATTTGTGAAGCTGGTGACGCATTTCAATATTGTAGAATATTTGCTATTTGTGATGATTAATTTAGGGGTGCTGGTTCTAACTGTATTGGTAATTAGTCGATTCTGTTTCCAGATTATCACGAAGCTGGGAACGTTCAACCGGATCGAGGAAAAGACGAACATAAGATACACCTTCAGGAGACACAACCAAACTGTCGCCATGATTCAAAAAGAACTGACGAGATACTTCAATACACCAGTTCTGTTGGTAAATACGGCTATGG
Source organism: Candidatus Saccharimonadota bacterium (assembly GCA_017514765.1). GTDB lineage: Bacteria > Patescibacteriota > Saccharimonadia > Saccharimonadales > Saccharimonadaceae > Nanosyncoccus. The sequence goes on from JAFWIU010000010.1 coordinate 229,362, forward strand.
GTTTGGTCTTTTTCGTGATAGCGGTAGCGGCGTTATGCTTCAAGTTTGATGATCTGGCGAGTTCGTTGGTGAGCTCCAGCGAAGACTTCCCGCTAACCGTCGATGAAATACGCTCGTTCTTACCTGGTGTGACATTTGCAATGGTGGCGTTTGCTAGCCTGCTAACCTGTATTACGGCAACAATGGTTTCACTCGAAGGCAAGGCCTTTAATGTGTTAAAGGCATTACCAATCAGTGGTCAGAAAGTACTGATGGCCAAAGTGTGGGCGGCTGTACTACTGATTGTGCCAGTAACGGCTCTGGGATGCTTGGTAATGGGTCTGAGGTTTCAATTTGGTATACTGGATGCGATTCTGATCCTAATTGGTGTGGTGGCAATGCCTATGGTGACGGAACTAATTGGTATACTGATTAACCTGAAATACCCGCGATTTGATGCGGACAACGACACGGTGGTGGTGAGGCAAAGTGCGAGTGTGATGGTAGCGACGTTCTTGGGGCTCGGGATGGTACTTTTGACTGTTTCTCTAACGTTTGGCGTTATATTCTTGGCTGGGCAAACGGCAGGACTTGCGATAATGGATGCGATATATGTGACTGTGGCGCTATTCTTGTACTTGGCAGTTGTGACGTGGGGTGGTGAGAGGTATACAAAGCTGGCGGTGTAATAATGTCGTAACACGGCAATTATGCAGCAACACGGGTGAACATGACAGACAAAAAACACGCCATATGGGCGAGTTTAGATGATAGAAGAATGTGGTGGAGTAACAGGGACTCAAACCCTGGACCTCTGCCTTGCAAAGGCAGCGCTCTAATCAACTGAGCTATTACCCCTTATAAAGATGCTGGTGGGGATATGTGGACTTGAACCACAGACCTCGTCATTATCAGTGACGCGCTCTAACCAGCTGAGCTATATCCCCGTGCTATATATTTTACCAAAATCTCTAGAAAAGTAAAGTCTTTTATGATATAATTGGGGTATGGATTATTCTTTTAATATTGGGTGGTTGTTTGGTGGTCTCGGAATTATGCTTGCTGGTGGCTTGATTGTGATTTTTTACAAGCAGATTAGTGATAATTTTGTAAGTGGCGTTTCATCTTATGATAAAGTGAAGCTATTCGGAGTAATCACTGCAATCTTTGGGCTACTAGTAGCATCTAACTTGTTGCCTGTTATTTTGACGTGGCTTTTTCAATCGATGTTTCCAAGACAGTCTGCCTGACGCATTCATACATCGCGATGGCGGCCGCAGCGCCGACGTTGACGGAACGGGTGGAACCAAAGGATTCGATAAACCTGACATCTTGAGCTTCTGCTAGTAGCTCCGTGGTGATACCGTTGTTCTCGGAGCCGAAGATTAGTGTAGTATTAGGTTTGAAGAGTTTAGAGCACAGTCCTTTGGCACGTGGAGTATTATTCTCAATGGCGATCAGTTCCCTACCATTTTGAGTCCGCAAAAAATCTTTAATTGTGGGATGATGGATAATTTCTAGGTATTTATCGGTACACATGGCGCCGCGCCGATTGTATTTTTTCTTGCCGATGATGTGAACTTTAGCCACGTTGAAGGAATTGGCAGTTCTAACGATGGAACCAATGTTAAAATCATGCTCGACGTTCTCAATAGCAATTTCGAGCGGAGTGCGTTTGTTGGTGAGCTTAGCAAAGACTTGTTCATTGGTCATACCCTTGTACTCGTCGATTAAATTTCGTGTATCTTCCATAGCTGTATTATATCATGATATAATGAAGATAACAGATAGGAGGTAATATGGATTTTGATGAGTATCAGAAAAAAGCTTCCGAATACGATCTGTCGGAAGCGACTACTGATTTAAAAGCAGTGGGTTTTATCGAGAAGGTATTGGGGTTAGTCGGTGAAGCGGGCGAGACAGCAGACAAGATTAAAAAGATTCTACGTGATAAAGACGGTGTAGTGTCTGACGAGGATAGAGATTTGGTTGTGAAGGAACTAGGTGACACACTCTGGTATATTGCATCAATCGCGAGGTATCTCGATGTGCCGTTAAATAAGATTGCGATTGGCAATATCGACAAGCTAGAGAGCCGAAAGCAGCGCAACAAACTACACGGTGAAGGCGATATAAGATAAAATGACAGAATAAGAAACCCCCGGCTGTAATAGTCGGGGGTAAATCTTACTACATTGTGAGAGTGATTAAAAATGGTTTTTCCCTATTCGGGATAATAACTTTTACTGTTATGATACTTGTGTCGTTTTCTGTGTGGTGAGAGGTCTCAACCTTAACGCCATCTTCTTCTGTCTTTGTAACAACTAGTGGTACTTTTTTAGATAGCAAGGATAAACGTTCCTCCCAACCAGACCTAGGTCCTAAATGCTTAACCATTGTAGGCCAACATGGCCAATCTGGTTCACAGGCAACTTCTGTCTGTGTGGGCAACCTACCATTTTGTTGGTAAAACTCAAGTAACAATGCGGTTATCTCTTCAAAGGTATGTCTCGGTTTTCGCCCTCTCTTTTTCGCTGTGTCAGTTAGAGCTGTAAGTGTTGTTGGCTGGATAGGTTTTTTCCGAGTTACACTCTGACCAGATTTAACCATGTTCCAAGCAGTTCTTGCTGCTTCAGTAAAGGATCCAAAGTAGTAGGCATAACTATTGGGTTGGTACATTTCTGGATCTTTACTTGCTTCGTCGAAGGAAAGGCAATGCTTAGCGGATTTAGTTTTTTCGATTAGTCTATCCATCAAGTCGTTCATCGGGTCATTCGTGAAACAATTAGCACCATTATTAAGCCGTAGCGTCATACTAAGCAAACACCTCCCTTCATAGGATTGTGTTAATGTGCATCACTCTCATAGTAAGATTGGAGTAATTATACACTGTTTGGCAAAAAAATGCAAGAGGTAGAGCTCTTAAAATGTCAATTTAGCAAGCCTGGTCACTTGAGAACAGGGGTAGATTTGATGAAAAATGTAGGGTTTGATTCTTGAAAATATATCTTTTTTGCTTTACGCCCTATATCCATAGCTTAAAAAAATCCCCCGGCATTTCACCGAGGGATAAACAAACCCCTAGGGCAGCATTCCGCCTGCCCAGACTAACGCGAGGGATTTCTCCCTTCTGGATATCCCTGGATTTAGCAAAGTTCACCAGGGTCGCGCTCGTTTAGATTATTCCACTCACCCTTTCAATAGGCAGGAAAACATCTACAAAACTCATCCTCAACCTGCACTCGCTGCTTATAAGCCATCTTCTCAGCGCGTCCGCCGAGAAGTAAGTGACTTACCTCGTCGCGTCCGCCAAGGTAATCACTTCCTGGCTCTTTCGCTCCGCGAGTCACCAGTGCCTCATATGCACTGGCCTTTATCTGCAGGTTCCCGTATGTGATACTGCCACGGGAAGCAGGTCAATGTGTATCCCTATCCCATGACAAAAAGTAAATATATAATCATGTGTTGTTCGAATAACAGAGGTGAAAAACATCAAAATCTGTAAAAATGACTTTTATAAATCGCAAAAGTTTCCGCTGAATTGTAACAAAAATGCCCCAGTCAAACTGGAGCATTCGTCAGGATCTCTACAATGGTTTTTATTATCTCACCTCCTTCAATGTTTGGAGCGAACATCTAAAGGTATCGTTAAGGTCGGGATTGAGGTTCCTGTCAAGTAGAGCTTCGAACATTTCGATTCTCTTTTTGATATAGGTCTCTCTTTCCGACTCCGGCATTATCGAAAGCAGCATTTTGTCGATTTCGCCACAGCGTTTGAGACTTTCTTCCACTGGGAATAAATCCTTACGCCGACCACAACAGATACATTCATGGATAGTCGCATATTTAGCGTATGATTCACTGGCACGCGAATCTACTGTCACGGTGTTTGATTCTTCGTCGTATTTGACAAGAGAATCAGTTATCTCTCCAAATTGCTTTCGAAAATCAAACCTACCAGTATTGCACTCAATAGTTGCACCATTCAAATCAAAAACCATTCTATATCCTCCTTTTTAAACAACAGGCCCATCCCGGGGCCAACTACTTATATTTAAGCCCCGAGGGATAATCCCCCGGGGCAATATAAAGTTAAACATCCAATCTTCTTTATTTCTTTAAACACTTCTACGAAATTTCCTTTAACCACCCCGCCCCTGATTCCGAAGAACCAGAAGCGGGGTATGACGGCTAAACGAGTTAGGTTATAGGCCGAAAGTAAATCTTTCGACCATGAACATATGACTGTAAATGGCTTCCTCGTGGCTATCGCAACGAGAACAAGCGCATTCGATATCATATGTCACATTGCCTGACTCGTCATCATATGGGAAGACCATAGTCTCCCAATGATATAAGTCGTCGTCTTCCCAGTCTAGGAATCCGGAAGGTGAAAAGGCTGTACTAACGAAATATCGTTTATGGCCCTCACAATCACGGATAATAGTCTGGAACGGGTTAAAGTGAAGATTGGATGTACGCATTTGTACCTCCTGCTACTTGGCCATAGAGATTAAGAGGTTGTCCTCACCAAGTCTGTCATTATTATATAATAAATTTGACAAAAAGTAAACAATAATTATTAGATTATTCAAACAACAGGGGGTAAAAGTGCTAAAAAATGTAAAATTTATTTTTACAAAGCACTATTCATAAAGTGGGGTTCTTCTTAATTTATCCTCTAGTCGACTTAAATCTTCTTGGCTTTGCAAAACAGAGCCTTGTACAAATAATCCGTATTTGCCATTGAGTTCAATTGGCTCTTCGAGTGGAGTAAAGTCAAGGAATGCTGTATTTTTGGCTTGGCCTTTTTTGCTAATAGATAAGGTAATGTGGGGAGTTTCTAGTGCGTCGCAGGCTTCTTGAACCTCTGGGTCATCTGCTTCTATTTTAACCAGAAGTCCTTCATTTTCGCCATTATTGCCATAACCAACTGCATATATTCTTGCACCAGTACCAATTTGTGCTAAGTGAAGCTGCTCGGAACTGGGCTTGAATGCCGTAGTAACATGTGGGTGTTCAATAGGCTTTTCTAAAGTTGCTTGCCTTCTTGAATACAATTCTTCAGGACTAATAAATAAGCCAGTATAAACAGTTCTCTGTCGGATAAGTTCTGCT
>JAFWIU010000011.1 GCA_017514765.1 Candidatus Saccharimonadota bacterium
ATTCAGGTTCCAGAAATGGCTATTTCCAGTCGGGTTGACATATGACGGAGAAAAATTTGGAACCACCCAAATGCCACTCATTTACAGATTAAAAAAGAACACCCTTTCGGGTATTCTTAATCGAACGTCAAATCTGGTGGCGCCGACTGGACTTGAACCAGTGACACAAGGCTCTTCAGGCCTCTGCTCTACCAACTGAGCTACAGCGCCATATAGAGTATTATAACATATAATTTGATTTTACACACAAAAATCCCCTCAGTGAGAGGGGATTTCGGTTCGAGAAGTGATTATCTCTTCTTGGTATTCTCTGCAATATCGCGAGTGTTGTGCCAAATCATGATGAACATCATAGTCATTTCATAAGCTAGACGGACAACGATTGGCCCAAAGATGAGGCAGATAAAGAAGAAGAGAACACCCATGCCGCCCATTGCTAAGAATGAGAATGAGAAGAGGATAATGTAAATGGTGGCAATATAATAGACAACTTTTAAGATTGGCTCAATCCACATAACCTTGAAGGCGAGGAAATCTTTGAGCCATTTAAGGAATTTACCTTTGGGTTCGTTTTTGCTTCTAACGAATAGAAAGTAAACTAGAATACCGCCAATGATAGCGAGAATAGCTGCAATAATCATCCAAATACCAGCTCCTTGAACGGCTGAGGCTGACGATCCACCCAATAGTGAATCATAGTCGTAGTCATAGTTATAATAACTACTGGTATATGCAAAGTTTAACATTTGATAACTCCTTTATGTTATATTAGCTTAATTGTAGCATAAATAATTTTATTTTGTAAAGAAAAATGCTGTGGAAAAGTGCTTATGTTTGGAAAAATGGAAGAGAATTAGATATAATATAGAGTATGAACAGAGTACCGTTGGCAGAGAGAATGAGACCGACCAAATTGTCCGAAGTAGTGGGGCAGGAAGAAATTATTGGCAAGGGCAAGATTTTGACGGAAATCGTGAAAAAGGGGGAACCGGTGAACCTAATTTTCTGGGGGCCGCCGGGGACGGGGAAGACGACGCTCGCAAGGATATTGGCACATGAGTTTAAAGCAGACTTCGTGGAAATTTCGGCAGTGACGGCTGGGAAGAAAAACGTGGAAGAGGTGGTGGAGCGAGCGAAGTTGAACTGGAATCTGAAGACTCGGACGGTGCTGTTTGTAGATGAAATTCACAGATTTAATAAAGCGCAGCAGGATGCGTTTTTGCCGCATGTGGAGTCAGGGCTGATTACACTAATCGGTGCTACTACTGAGAACCCATCATTTGAAGTGATTTCGCCGCTGCTCTCAAGGTCACGGGTGGTAGTAGTGCAACCATTATCTAAATCGGCAATTATTACAGTTTTAAAGAGAGCAATTAAAGAAGAAAAGGCTGAGAAAAGGGTAAATAAGGAAGCAGTTGACCTCTTGGCGGAGCTTTCGGGGGGTGATGCGAGGTCGGCGCTGGGGGATTTGGAATTGGCGTTGTCGCTAGCGAAAAACGTGGATGAAAAGATAGTCGAAGAAGCAGCGGGGCGGAAGTTGCCTGGTTATGACAAAAAGGGCGATAATCATTATGATACGATTTCGGCGTTTATCAAATCGATGCGGGGGTCGGATGTGGATGCGGCGCTTTATTATTTGGCGCGGATGGTGGAGGCTGGCGAGGATCCGAAGTTTATTGCACGGAGGATGGTGATATTTGCTTCGGAGGATATTGGCTTGGCGGGAAACGGAGCTTTGTCTCTTGCGACGGCATGTTTCCAAGCGGTAGAGAGGGTAGGAATGCCGGAGTCGGGATTGATTCTGGCGCATTGCGTGGTGGCGCTGGCGAAATCGAAAAAGTCGCGGGCTACTACAAATGCGTGGTTTAATGCGCTAGATTTGGCACGTAAGACGAGAAATGAGCCGGTGCCAACGTGGCTTCGGAATGCGCCGACGAAGCTAATGAAGGACTTGGGCTACGGTAAAGGTCAAAAATGGGAGGCGGGGTTTCATTTGGATAAGAACTATCTGCCGGACAGCATTAAAGATCAGAAATTGTTTGATTAGCTCTGGAGGCCGTAATCGAAGTAGGCTTTGACGTCTTCCCAAGTGCCTTCGAGCGAGAATCCTGGTGGTGAGTAGCTGTTGAGTTTGAAGGCGGGGAGACCAGAGACTAGCTTGGCGGTTTTGGCGGCGTTGGCTTCAATTTCAGCTAAAGGTTCGTCGTTTTCGACGCAACTGGCAAATTCCTCGCCTAGACCAACTTTTTTGCCGAGATTGATCCAGTATTTCTTGTCGAGTTTCGCCATACTAGAGAGGGCGGCTTTGCCGGAGGCTTTGAAATAATCGTTCCAAACAGTGGTAATAGCGAGATTATAATAGTCCCAGAATTTACCTTCATTGCGGGCGCAATAAGAGGCGATGGCGGAGTATTTGGAATTAACTGGGTTGGTTTCACCATATTCGTAAAGGAAGTCGGAAACGCGGACTTCGAAGAGAACGTCATTGTCTTCGAGGTATTGCTGGAACTCTTCTTCGTGTTCGACGATGGCGTTTTCGAAGGCGATACAATATGGGCAAACTAGATCGGAATAAACGACGAAATAGTTTTTGGCTTCGGGGTTGCCGATAGTCATGGCCGAATCCCAGATTCTCTCGCTGTTGGATGGTTTGTTGTTCATACTGGCGATAATGGCGGCAAACAGTACAATAATGACTGTAATAACGCCGATGATACTAGCTGCTCTTTTCATGTAACTCCTTCTTTTTCTCGCGTTTCGCGAGATATTGTTCATTTATTATTGTAACATATGTTTCGACGCCGAGGCGTTTAATTGATAGAATTGCAATAATAATGGCAAGCCAGGTAACAATAGCAGAGATGGCACCAGCAATCGAAAGACTACCAGTGGAAAAGATGGCGCCAATGAGAGGTGTAATAAGGGTAGTGCCGCAGGTGGGGCAACCTGCACCTAAGGCGATGAGACCGGTAACGATGCCGGCTTTTTCGAGGTTGGCGGAGTTTTGCTCCTTTTTCTTCTTCCAGAGGAGAATAATGAGGCCGATGAGAATACCTTGCAAAATGGCGATAAAGAAGATTGGAAGCCAGTCCAAAAAGGCTTTGCCTACACCGAAGATATTCAAGAAGCTTTCACCGATAATGCGAAGGCCATTTGGGAAGCCCTGAATGCGGATTAGCTCGAATTTAGAGAGGCCGCCAGATAGTAAGTTCATAAGTAGGCCAAAAAAGAGAAAGCTTGGTATAAAACCATACCAGAAGCGTTTTTCTTTGGTGGCAAGCAAAATGCCTTTGCCTGCCAAAACGAAATCATCTAACCATTTCCTCCAATTTGCAAAACGCATTATCAATACTATAGCAGTAATAATGCCGAGTAGGCCAATTCGAATCTGAATCATAAACGTTATTATATCACAATTTTAGAATTACATTTTAAAGTGTATGTTTGCAAATAATAAAGTAATGAAGATGTCAAGTATGGCTTGTTCGGTTTTTGGATTTTATCTCTGTTGTAGATGGGTTTGAGCGGAAATAATTATGACATAAAAGATTTGAAAAAACAAGGTTGACAATGGTTATGGCTATGCTAAAATAGAGTTAGGTTCAGGTTAGATCGAACGTTGAGAGTAACCGGAACTAGCGGGAGCATAAAATATTTGGGAGATATCAATTCCGCAGAGGTGGGAAGTGTGAAGTTATTTTGGCTAAATACTTTAATACTTAATCCATCTAGAAATTTGTAATAAAAACTCGTTTTGCGGGTTTTTATTGTTTTTGTGGGTAAGATATGATATAATGATAAGCATGAAGCTTTCGAAAATAATCGATAAAGCTATGATTGTATTTGCTATGGTTTCGATAGTTTTGCTTTTTGGAGTTTTCATGAAGCTTAACTTGGAAAACACCTTTGCCGAAGGAAATGAAGACGAAGTGGTGGTGTTTGAAGCGGATGGAGCAAGATATGTATCATTCTTTGCAGATGGCGAGAAATTGATTGTGAAAACAGATGCGCATACAGTAGGCGAGGCTTTGGAGAGAGCTGGAATTGAGTTGAATGAAGGCGATACTGTGGAGCCGGGACTAGAGACAGAGATTAATGCAAATAATTATTATATTAATATTTACAGGGCGCGACCGGTGATTGTGAAGGACGGATTGACTGAGATTTATTTGATGTCAGCTAGTTATGATCCGACGGTAATTGCGAAGCAGGCGGAATTGACGATTTATGATGGTGATAAGATGGAGTTGATGCCAAATACAGAGTTTCTAGAGGTAGGGGTGGCGAGTGTTTATGAATTGACGCGTAATGGGGGTAGAACGATTACGGAAGAGGTGGAGATTCCATTTACAGAGGAAACAGTGCGTGATCCGAATTTGGCGAACGGTAAGTCTGAGGTGCGACAATTGGGTGAAGTGGGGACGAAACGGGTGTATTACAATGTAAAATATATTGATAATGTGGAAGTAGAGCGAGAGATTTTAAATGAAGAGGTGATTCGTGAGCCGGTAGCAAGGGTAACAGCGGTTGGAACGAAGCGTTCGTTGCCACCTGAGTCGGGGACTTGTGCAGAGTGGGCGAGACAAGCTGGTGTATCAGAGGCGGATTTGGCGGCGGCGATTGATTTGATTTATCACGAGAGTGGTTGTAGGGTAGATGCGAGGAATGCCTCCTCTGGTGCTTATGGAATTCCGCAAGCATTGCCTGGTTCGAAGATGGCCTCGGCTGGAGCTGACTGGGAAACGAACCCAGTAACACAGATTCGTTGGATGGCTGGTTATGTAAACCGTTATGGCGGTTGGCAGGGCGCAATTGACTTTTGGTATGCACATGGTTGGTACTAATAAAGCGCTGGGACAGCATTGGCTGAAAAATCGGGAAATATTAGAGGAAATTGCTACACTGGCTGGCGAAGGGGAGCTGTGTGTGGAAATTGGCCCTGGGTTGGGTTTTTTGACATCATCGTTGCTTAGACGATTTGGGAAAGTGATTGCGGTGGAATATGATGAGCGGTTGGCGAAGAATTTGCCGAAATCGTTTCCAGGGAAGAATTTGGAAGTAGTGAACGGGGATTTTTTGCAGTTTGATTTAGAGGGGGTATCAGAGCCTTATGTGGTGGCAGGAAATATACCTTATTACATTACAAGTCCGATTATTGAGAAGGTGCTGACTCTGGAAAAGCTGCCGGAGCGAGTGGTATTATTGATACAAAAAGAGGTAGCGGAGCGGATTGCGAGTGAAAAAGAGACAGTTTTGTCGCTATTTGTGAAAAATAGAGCTACTGTATCAGCGGGACCAATCGTGCGGGCGCAGGAGTTTACGCCACCTCCGAAGGTGGATTCGCAGGTGATTGTACTTGAGCCGCATGCACCAGAGGTGTCTGGTGAGGTGTTTAGCTTAATTCAGCGAGGGTTTACTAGTCCACGAAAGAAATTAGTGCATAATCTAGCGGGAACGAAATCGAAAGAAGAATTGGAAGAAATATTTAAGATTATAGGAATTGCGGTGGATGCGCGACCAGGCGATGTGAAGCTGAAAATGTGGCAAAAGTTGTACGATGCGTTGATTTAGTGTTATAATAGTTTCATGTTAGATGTGAAGTTTATAAGGGAAAATTTAGATTTAGTTGAGAAATCGACTAAGGAAAAGGGGTACAAGGTTGATATTAAGGAGGTGTTGAAGCTAGATGACGAGCGAAAGGAAGTACTGACAGAGGTAGAAGCCTTAAGACAAAAACGTAATGAAATAGCGGCTAAGATGAAAGGCGGCAAATCGTCGGCGGATTTAATTAAAGAAGGCAAGGCGATTAAAGAGCAGTTGGCTGAACTAGAGACGAAATTGGCGGAAAAGGAACAGGCGCTTGATTCGTTGGTGAAACAGGTACCGAATATACTTTTCGACGATGTGCCACTAGGGGGTGAAGAGTGCTCGGTAGAAGTGAAAAAATGGGGTAAAAACCATAAGACTGGTGTGGATCATCTGGACTATGCCGTGAGTCGGGATTGGTTAGATTTTGAGCGTGGTGCAAAGGTGGCAGGAGCGAAGTTTTACTATCTGAAGAACGAGTTGGCGCTACTAGAGAATGCTTTGTTGCAATATGGGCTGTCGAAAGTATTAAAGCACGGTTTTACATTTATGACGGTGCCGGATATGGTGTCGTCGAAGGTACTGGAAGGATGTGGATTTAATCCGCGTACTAGCGATCAGTCGGATGAATACTATGTTGAGGGGGAGGATTTGGCGATGATTGCGACGGCAGAGATGCCACTGACTGGTTATCATATGGATGAGATTATTGACGAGGATAAGATGCCGCTACTTTATGCGGGGTATTCGGCATGTTTCCGGAAAGAGGCAGGAACTTATGGTAAGTATACTAGAGGTTTGTTCCGGGTACACCAGTTTAATAAGCTGGAAATGTATGTATTTTGTTTACCAGAACAGAGTAAAGAGATTCACGAGAAGATTTTAGCGATTGAGGAAGAAATTTGGCAGGAATTAGGGGTACCGTATCATATTATTAATATTGCGGCGGGTGATTTAGGAGCGCCAGCGGCAAAGAAGTATGATTTGGAATACTGGTCACCGGTGAATCAGAAGTATCAAGAGATTACTTCGTGTTCGAACTGTACTGATTTTCAGGCACGAGCGGTAAATGCGAGAGTGCGTCGGAAAGACGGCACGGTGGAATTCGTGCATACTCTTAATGGCACGGCGATTTCGCTGGCGCGAACACTGGTGGTGCTGATCGAAAACTTTGCAGTAGAAGGTGGTAAATTGAAGGTGCCGGAGGTTTTGCAACCATATCTTAACGGAAAGAAGGAGTTATAAAATGATTGAGAAAATTGATATCACTGGTAACAATTATAAAGTTGACGATTCGTTAAAAAAGTACGCGAAGAAGCGTTTGGGAAAATTGGATAAGTATTTGCCAAAGGGGTCGAAGAAGGACGTGGTGTGTAAGATGGTGGTTGAGGAAATCGGCAAGGGTAAGAGCGGTAAATACGAGATTTCGGTAGCGATGGAATTGACTGGTGGTAAAGTGATAGCGGCGCGAGATGAATGCGCGAATGTTTTTGCGGGGGTGGATTTAGTGGAAGCAAAGCTTCTAGGGCAGATTCGAAGATACAAGCTTGAGGTACAACCACATCGCCAGAAAAGGGGTCTAAAATCCCTCTTTCGAAAGAAGAAATAGTGTGGTAAAATAGGGGGAAATAATTCTGTTTGGAGGCTATAAGTGAAAAAAACTGATAATGTTGTGAAAAAGGGCAGGGCGAAGCATGAGAAACGTGAAAAGAAGCCAACTGATAAGCTAGCGGATAAGACTGCGCTAACGAAGTTTTTGCAGGGGGTGTTTGGTGATGCGCAGAAAAAGATTCTGAAGAGACTATGGAAGCGAGCGCAAGAAGTAACTAAGCTAGAGCCGAAGTACGAGGAAATGAGCGATGAGGAGCTGAAGGAACAGACTGAGATTTTCAAGGAGCGGATTGATAAGGCTTTGAAGCAGGTGCGCGAGGAAACGGCGGCGGAATCGGCTGAGGGTAAGAAGAAACGTAGTAAGAAAAACAAGAAGTCTAAGAAGGTCGCAGATGATACAAAGATTTTGAACGAGATTTTACCAGAAGCGTTTGCGGTGGCAAGAGAGGCATCGAAGCGTGTGCTGGGCATGCGCCCTTACGATGTGCAGCTCATAGGTGGGATGGTGCTTAACGAAGGCGCAGTAGCTGAGATGAAGACTGGTGAAGGTAAGACTTTGGTGGCGTTACTGCCAGCGTACCTAAACGGTTTGACGGGAAGAGGAGTGCACGTAGTAACGGTGAACGATTATTTGGCACAACGTGATGCGGGTTGGAATGGCCCAGTGTACGACTTTCTAGGGTTGTCGGTGGGTGTAATTATCAATGAGGCGTCATTTATTTACGATGCGGAATATGAGAACGAAGAGCATGACGATGAGAGGTTCCGACATTTGAAGCCATGTACGAGGAAGGAAGCCTATGCGGCAGACGTGACTTATGGGACGAATAATGAGTTTGGGTTTGATTACTTGCGTGATAACATGACGAGCGAAGTGCAGTTTTTGCGTCAGAGAGAGTTGAACTTTGCGATTGTGGATGAGGTGGATTCGATTTTGATTGATGAAGCGCGGACGCCATTGATTATCTCGGCGCCGGCTGGGGACAATCCAGAGCAGTACTATCAATTTGCTAAGGTGGCGGATAGGTTGGTACCGGAGGATTATATTTTCGATGAGAAGCGTCGTTCGGTGACTTTGACAGATAAAGGGATTGAGAAGGTTCAGGAAATACTGGGAGTGGATAATTTGTATTCAACGAAGAATACTCCGCTGGTATACCATCTAGAGCAGGCGATCCGGGCGGAAATTATTTTCAAGCGCGATAAGGATTATGTGGTGACGAATTCGGGCGAGGTGATTATCGTGGATGAACACACTGGTCGGTTGATGCAGGGTCGACGTTACAATGAAGGCTTACATCAGGCAATTGAGGCGAAAGAGGGCGTGGCAGTGAAGCAGGAGTCGATGACGCTTGCGACGATTTCATTCCAGAATTTCTTCCGGTTGTACAAGAAGTTGTCAGGTATGACTGGTACGGCATTTACGGAAGCGGAAGAGTTCCAACAGATTTATGCGCTTGATGTGATTCAGATTCCGCCGAACAAACCGATTGCACGTGTAGATAAGGATGATTTGATTTATAAGACCAAAGCGGCAAAATTGAAGGCAATTGCAGAGGAAATTGTGAAATATCACAAGAAAGGCCAGCCAGTGCTGGTGGGATCAGGTTCGATTGCGAACAACGAGGAAATTGCTCGGTATTTGGAGCAATATGGGTTGCCGTACGAGATTTTGAACGCGAAGAACAACGAGCGAGAGGCGGCGATTATCGCGAAGGCTGGTGAAAAGGGTGCGATTACGCTTGCGACCAACATGGCAGGTCGTGGTACAGATATTAAGTTGGGACCTGGTGTGAAGGAGCTAGGCGGATTAGTGGTGATTGGCTCAGAGCGACACGATTCTCGTCGAGTAGATAATCAGTTACGTGGACGTGGTGGTCGTCAGGGTGATCCGGGTACGACGCAATTCTTTGTATCGTGTGAAGATGATTTGATGCGGATTTTCCAGGGCGATAGAGTGAAAATGTTGATGACGAGATTAGGGGTGACGGATGATATGCCGATTCAGACGAAATCAATTTCGCGAACTTTGGAGGCGGCACAGAAGCGAATCGAAGGATTTAACTTTGATTCACGGAAAAATGTGGTGCAATACGATAATGTGATTAACCGCCATCGTAAGGTGGTCTATATGATGCGACGGAAGATTCTGGAGGGTGAGGATATTGAGCCAGAGATTAAGCGGTTGATGCGCGAAGAAGTGAAGACGTTGACGGAGTTCTCATCGCGGGTAAATAAGAACTTTGACGAAGAGTTCAAAGCGGTGTTTGACTTCGATGATGATTTGATTCACGGAATTGGTCTCATGCGAAAGGAAAAGGAACGCGAGAAATGTGCACTTGAAGCGGTAGAGTCGGCTTACGAGAAGCAGGAAGAGAAGTTCGGTGTCGAGACGATGCGCAAGGTGGAACGAGAGGTGTACTTGAAGGTGCTAGATACCCTTTGGATGCAGCATCTTGAGAATATGCAGCATTTGCGTGAGGGGATTCATTGGCGTTCGGTCGGGCAGAGAGATCCGCTGGTGGAGTATCGTTCGGAGTCACAGAAGTTGTTCGATGGTTTGCAGCGAAATTTGCGTGAGGAAGTACTGAAAATCTTGTTGACGATTACACCTTCGGAGGCAGCGGCGGATAATGCGATGGATGGAGAAGAGTATGAGTCAGAGCTAACTAAGATGGCAGAGTCGCAGACAGAGCGGGGGGTAAATGAGATTTCGAAGGGTGAGAGGAATTTGGATGATGAGTTTAGAAAAGCGGCACCGCAGAAGAGCGCCACTAAGAAGAATAAGGCTAAGAGTAAAAACAAACGCAAGAAATCTAAGGGGAAGCGAAAGTAGAAATATACTGTTATATGATACTTTTGTAGATTTGTAAAGATGAAGCATGCGGTAGAAGAAATTACGCTGAAAAATGGAGCCAGAGGGCTATTGATTGACGTACCCGGTGCGAGTGTGATGGCTACGAAGGTACAATTTCGGGCGGGGATGTTGTATGCACGGAATAAGTATGTCTATGAGATACCGCACGTAGTGGAACACTTGGCGTTTGGTGCCAATGCGAAGTTTCGCGATGAGCAGGCGTTCGAGGCGGAGTTTACCAAGAATGGAGCTTATCATAATGCTTGGACGTCAGATGTGTCAGTGTGCTATGAGACGGAGTGCGCTGATTTCGAGTGGGAACGGATTATGGAGTTGCAACGGGTCTCGATTGTGGAACCGAGGTTTAATGATGAAGAGTTGAAATCTGAGAAGGCGAATATCCGGTCGGAATTGACGGGTTATATGAACGACTACTATAGATTGCTGTGGCCGAGAGTGCAGCAGGCGGTGGGGGAGGATGTGCTGGCTTTGCCAGAGAGATTGGAAACAATTCGCAATATTGAGTTAAAGGACATCAGGGAGCATTATCGACGGACACATACAGCGAAGAATATGCTGTTTATTATTGCTGGGGGGATTAAAGGGCGTAAACATCGGATTATCCAGATGCTGAACGATTGGGGGTTAAGAGAGGGGGAACGGTTTGATGTACCGAAAGTGAAGTTGCACACCGGTGCGGCGGTATCGATACGGCGCAAGGACGCGTCCAACATTACTTTTGGGTTTTCACTGGTAGTGCCGAGACATCTAGAGCCGGCGGAAGTATTTGCGATGGGATGTTTGAATCATATTTTAAATGGAACGACGAATTCACGCATATTTGGAACGGCGAGAAAGCGGGGTTTGGTGTATGGGATGGGTTCATCGGTGGCGGCGAATCCACATAATTCTTATTGGGATTTTGATGGGGAGGTAAATGTGGAAAATGCAGAGGCGTTGTTTGACCTGATTCATGCGGAACTAGCACGAGTATTAGATGGTGAGATTTCGGATGAGGATTACGAAGCGGCAAAATCGTATGCGCTTGGAAGATTTCAGATGGGTGCACAGACTCCGACGCAAATTGCAGATTACTATGCAGAGGGGTACTTTACAAATGGCGCAATTGTGCGATATGATGCGATGCCGGGATTGATTCGCTCAACGAAGAAGACAGATATGATTGAGCTTGCAAGAGAGTTTGTGGGTTCGGGAGTGAGAGGATTTGCGGCGGTTTCTTCGGTGGAAAAAGCTTTGATTACTAGTTTAGACGCTCGACTAATCTTTGGAACTGAGCGCCACGATCATAGACGTCCTTGAACATGTCAAAAGAGGCGGCAGCAGGGGACATTAGGACAATAGTGTCGAAATTACGGTCGTGGTCATTGCGGGTAACTTGGACGGCTATATTAACGGCTTCTGCGAGCGAACTGGCGGGATGAAAACGAGGATCGCGGTATTTTTTGGCGAGTTCGTGACCGGATTCGCCGATGAGGATGATATGCTTGACTTGAGGGGACTTGAGGATTTCGTAGAGTTCGGGTAAATCTTCGTAGTCGGTTTTGTCGCGACCACCGACAATGACGGTGAGATGACTGCCCTTGAAGGCATTAATGGCAACACGGGTGGATGAGAGGTTGGTGGCGAAGTTGTCATCGTAGATTTTGATGCCGTCTAGCTCGCGGAGAAACTCGAGGCGATGAGGAAGGCCATGAAAACTACTGATCCCGGCTAGAATAATGTTCTTTTTTTCTCTTAAATATTCGTCTGGTGAGATATTGTAATAACAGGCAGCTGTGGCGATGGCGGCCATGGCGTTTTCTTGGTTGTGGCGACCGGGTAGGGTGACGGAATCTTTGATGACTTTCTCGATGTTGTCAAAATCATTAAAGGGATAGGCGACCTTGGTAGCCTTAGAAGTAATAGCGATTTTAACGGCTTCGGTGTTGTTTTGGTTGAAAACGAGGAAATCTTTGGAAGTTTGATGGCTGGTAATGTTGGCTTTGGCATTGAGATAATCTTTATAATCGGTATGGACGTTGAGGTGGTCGGGTTCAAGATGACCAAGTACGGCGATGTGGGGGGATTTGTTGAGATCCCAGAGTTGGAAACTGGACATTTCATAAATGACGACGGATCGTTCGGTAAGATTGTCGAGAATATCGAGGGCGGGGGTACCGATGTTGCCAATGAGATAGGCGTTTTCACGATGGGCGTCGAGCAAAGATTTGATAAAGGAACAGATGGTGCCCTTACCCTTAGTGGCAGTGACGCCAATGATGGTACAGGGACAGTGTTCGAAGAAGTATTTCGTGATGCTGGTTTCATTGGGAAGGTCTAGGGGTTGAACGCTAGGACTGCGGAAAACATAATCATAAGATGAGAAATCCTGCTGTATGATGTCATCATGGGTGAAATCTTCGAAGATGTCGAAAGTGGCATCTGGAAAGTGTGATTTGAAATAGTTTTCGGCAGATTTGCCCTCTTTGCCGTAACCTAGTAATGCAATTTTCATAATTCTATTATATAACATAATCCGGGTTTTTGAGGTGCTGGATAATGAGGACATAACAAGTTTTTGGTTTTGGTGAAGATTGGCGTGGTGGGTGGGTTTTCAGCGCATCTTATTCTATGGGTAATCTTTGGTCATTGGTTATGGGTGGCAATGATTTTGAAGAATCTGATGGACCCAGAATGTACCGTATTGTTACTATAGCGATCGTGACGCTTTAGCTCCTTCTTCGGCGCAAGCTCGTAGCGTTGGTATGCCGGTCCGTTGCATCGCTAGACCAATTACCGATATTGTTTAAGGTCTTGATTAACTATTGCTGATAGCTTTAATATTTCGTGAGCTTCTTCGACGGAGTGGGTGTCCATGAGTTTGACACGGAGTTCCTTCGCGCCTGGGAAGTTGTTGACGTAGATTTTGAAAAAATGCTTTAAAGGTTCGTAAGAGAGGTAGTGCTTTTCCGATTCTGCTTCGAAGAGGTCTAAATGCATTGTTAGAAGTTGCATAAGTTCGTTACGCGAAGGGGTGTGGTCGGTGAAACAATATGGGTTGGCGAAGACACCGCGACCAATCATGAAGCCATCGACTTCGGGGTACTCAGCGTGGAGTTCTAAGGCGTGGGTGCGGTCACGGATGTCGCCGTTGATGATGAGCTTGGTGTCTGGGCTGATTTGGCTTCTGAGTTTGATGATATCAGGGATGAGCTCGTAATGGGCGGGAACTTTGCTCATTTCTTTCTTAGTGCGGAGATGAATGGTGATGGCGGCGGGGTGTTCGGCCAGAAGGGTGGGGAGCCAGGTTTGGTATTCCGAGGGGTCAGACCAGCCGAGACGAGTTTTGATGGAAACGGGTAGATTGGTACTTTGACGGGCGTTGCGGTAACACTCTACGGCGAGGTCGGGGGTTTTGATCATGGCGGCACCGCCACCGGTGCGGTTGACGTGTTTGTCTGGGCAACCGAAATTGAGGTCTACCCCTGAGAAACCGAGCGATTCGAGGTCGGAGGCGAGTGCGGAAAAATGTGTAGGGTTTTTACCCCAGATTTGGGCGATAATGGGGGAGTCAGTGGGTGCGATAGCGAGGCGTTCTAGGGCGTTCCAGCGTCCTTGATCAGAAGCGTAAGAGGAAACGTTGGTGAATTCCGTGAAAAACAAGTCTGGTCGGCCGGCGTGGGCGACGACTTGACGGAACATGATGTCGGTGACGCCTTCCATAGGAGCCAGGATTAAAAAAGGTTGGGGTAAATTTTGCCAAATATTCATATGCTTCATTGAATTTATCTTTGGAATTATAGCATAAATACTCTGATGAGCCAAGAGTATGGGTTGTTGAAGTTGACATTATTGATGGTATATGATATAATTAGATGAGGTGGTTATCGTTTTTTTACAACTTGAAAGGGGGATAAGATGCGAACGATACACGTAATGTTTGATTCTGGGTTAACGTCATTAGAGAGAGAATCCATCCGCGATGGATTAATTGACTTCAAGGAGCGATTTCCCAATAAGGATATCGTGAATTATCGTTCTAGGCAATGGTCTACGGGTTCAAGCTATTGTAGTGCCGATTGGTTTATTCGGCAGGCGAGGCTGAAGCAGGCTATCAGTGGTTCAGGGCTGAACGTTGAAGTTCTGTTGGACTTAATGAGGGAGGATCCTGGTCAGAAAGCATATCCGCACATTGACGTGCTATTCACCTCGTGCGATCTGACGAGGAGAGGATTGAAAACCTGTTACGGTGCAACGAGCGATCGGTTTACGGTGCAGAGCTTGTACCGCTATCGGTATTTAAGACTCGATGACCGGATAGCCTTGATAAAGTGGACATTATGGCATGAGCTTGGGCATATGCTTGGTCTCAGCAACAATATCCACTGCGCGAATCGCGGTTGCGCGATGCATCAGGGTAAGGATTTCGACGAAACAATTCGTTTCGCTAGAGAGATGACTCGGACGAATCGGATTTATTGTCCGGATTGTACAAAAAAGATAAGTTATGGCGGTAACACAATGAGGGCTAGCTAGCAAGCTGGCCTTTTTTCATGGTATAATAAAAGTACTCCTGCCAAACTTCGGTCACTGGCAGCGAGAAAAGTTTAAAGCTGCGTGGTATTGTCATTTATGCCCGTAGCCAGGAGCCAATAAATCAGGCTCGCATAAATGACTCTAATAAATTTAATTTAGGAGAGTCTTTATGAAAAACTTTAACAACAAAACACAAGAGCAGGTCGAAGTGATGGCTCTGTTCGGGTACGAAATGACGCCGTGCCAGCCTCTAACTTTTAGGCGACGCGGTGAGTCGGAAACCGAAATTTCAGAGCTCCTGCGCACGCAAATTCGGTTTGTGGGCGGAGTGGCACTGCATATTTTCGACGTGCTTGTGGGCCGGGAGCAAATGACGCTCGAATTCAATTCGCGCGATTTGTCTTGGCATATACTGGCGGCTTAGGCTTTCTTTGAGCAAAGTCTAGCTGAGAACGCTGGTAAGAAAATTGAATTGGGACTTGCTTCCAATTCAATTTTTGATGATAGTTATTTGATGATGCCGTGATTAAATAGAGTGGTATAATTATTGTATGCAGGAATTACAGAAGAGACTGGAAGAATTAGAGGGGGAGTTTTTGAAGACGTACGAGAAATTGGGGATTGAGGCGAAGCTGGAACAGCAGATGAAATTGGAAAAAGAGGTGGCGGAGCCGGATATTTGGAAAAATGTAGAGGAGGCGACGGCGAAGAATCAGGAACTTGCGAGATTGCAGGATGAAACACAGCCGTGGGAGTTGATGAAGACCCAGATTGAGGATTTGAAGGAGTTGGTGGGGATTGCGGATGAGGGGTTGAAGGATGAGATGAGCGGGCAGATCGAAGCGATGGAAAAAGAGTTGACGGAGATGAAAAAGGCTCTGAGGTTTCAGGGAGAGTATGATGGGAAGGATGCCATCATGCGGATTACTTCGGGGGCGGGTGGTACTGAGGCGATGGATTGGGCGGGGATGTTGGAACGGATGTATTTGAGGTTTTTCGAACGGAGGGGGTGGAAGGTGGCCTGTTTGGAGCGCGTGGTTGGTGAAGAAGCGGGGATTAAAACCGCAGTATATGAGGTGAGTGGTGCTAATGCTTATGGGTGGCTGAAGTCGGAGCATGGAGTGCATCGATTGGTGCGATTGTCACCATTTAATGCGAATAATTTGAGGCAGACGTCGTTTGCGCTGGTGGAAGTGTTGCCGGTAATTAAGGCTGATACAGAGGTGGAGATTGATGATAAAGATTTGCGTATAGATGTGTATCACTCTGGTGGGCATGGTGGACAAGGGGTAAATACGACAGATTCGGCGGTAAGAATCACGCATTTGCCGACGAATACGGTAGTGGCGATTCAAAATGAGCGGAGTCAGCATCAGAATAAAGAGAAAGCAATGGAGATTTTGAGGGGTAAATTGGTGCAAATGCAGTTAGAGCAACATGCTTCGACGATTGGTGAACTGCGTGCGGGCGAATCGGCAGGTTGGGGACAGCAGATACGTAATTACGTATTGCAGCCGTATAAACTAGTGAAGGACACGAGAACGGGGTACGAGGATACCGATCCTGATGCGGTGTTGGATGGTAAGATTGACGGTCTAATTGAGGCATATTTGGAAAGCTAGGTATTATTACAGTGTGCAATGAGGGTGCGTGGGTTGATTTTTGGTGGATTTTGTGATATAATTAGAAGGTTGTAGTACATTTAGAATCAAGAGGAGGTTGTAATCGATGGGAAATGTACAGAAGGCTAGTCAGACGTATCTTGAAGCGGCATGGAATATGTTTAGGGAGAGATACCCTAAAATGGATAAAGCACGAGTGAATATGATTATGGCTCGAAGAAACATCAACGAGATTGAATCTTACATTCATCTCGCAGGTCTATTCAAGGTGGGCGTAGAGAAATTGAGGCAACTGCTGCAGAAAGACGACATTGTGGTGCCGGATAATTTCCTCGCTGTACTGTTGCATAGTGAAGCGCCCAGAAAAGATGCGGAGGATTTGATTTTCGATCTGAAGCAGAGGGATTACAGCGAGGATGAAGTGGCAAGGATTGCGATTCAGGTGCTTTACGTGATTCACGATGAGTGGGTTAAGTTGAATAGTAGAGAATTCTTCGACCCCTGTCGTAAATGGCAGCGCTCAAGATTTATGCCTTTTGAACTGATTGGGTTGGAAACCGCGTTAAAATATCGGGTTGTACTCGATGAAATTAATATGGTACTCGGTCTCAAAGTGCACACCGGAGCGCTGCGGTCTTTGTACTGGCAGATGCAGAAAGATTTTTGCAGAAAGCATCTTCTGCACACCAGAGAGGATCTGTCTGAATACTTGAGGTACTCGGATTATTATTCTATGGTACCGGATATTCAGGAAGTAATCAGAAAAAGCCCCAGAATTACTATACAGATGTCTTGCTCTTGATAGGGGGATTAACCGAGACTGGTAAAGGTCTCGGTTTTTCGTGTTTTCGTGGGCGGATTTGTGATGAATTATTGATAAAAATATGGTAAAAATCTCAGTAAAACCTCTTGGCAAAAAGAGGAAAGTGTGATAAAATAAAGGAGTTATACCTAGACATAAGGTCAGGTCGGTTGCTTGCGCAACGGAAACCAGCCTAAAAGTCTAGTTTTAATGATGCGATTTTCCGGTGGAGATGTGGAATCGCGAACAGAGGTAGTTTTACTTGGTGTACAGAAGCAAAACCCCTCAAAAATTTACCTGTTATAGGCAGGAAAAGTAGTTTTACCTATCAAAAGGGGTGAAGCTTTAAAACAATATTAAACGAAAGGAATAGGATGCAAGTCATTCTCGGCACCAAAATTGGTATGACCCAGATTATCGGCGAAGATGGCGTAGTTACACCTGTGACTATCTTACAAGCCGGTCCGTGCACGGTGACTCAGATAAAGACCATTGAGAGCGATGGTTATAATGCTGTGCAAGTGGGCTACGGTCAGGGTAAGAATCTGAGCAAGTCGGTTTCCGGCCATGTAAAGAAGGCTGGTGAAAATATTAATCCTAAGGTCCTGAAGGAATTCCGCGTTGAGGTGATTCCGGAGGACGTGAAACTGGGCGCTAGCCTGACGGTCGAAAGTTTCAAATTAGGTGACAAGGTAGCAGTCACGGGTACTAGTAAGGGTAAAGGCTACGCTGGTACGGTGAAGCGCCACAATTTTAACGAATCACGCAATACGCACGGTTTCAAGGGCGATATTCGTAAAGTCGGTTCTATCGGTTCGATGTATCCACAAAAAGTCTGGAAAGGCAAGAAGATGCCTGGTCGGATGGGTCACGATCAAGTAACTGTGAAGAATTTGACCGTTGCTTATATCGACGTAGAAAAGAATTTGTTGGGTTTAAAGGGCGCAGTGCCTGGTCCAAACAAAGGTTTAGTCAGCGTGGAGGGAGAGGAGTAATATGGCTACGTTAAATAAAGATGTATTTGGACTCTCTGTTGAGAATCATGAGCTGGTCAAATTCGCTTATGATACATATCTCGCTAATTCACGTTCGTCACACGCGAAAACTTTGAAGCGTGGCGAAGTGCGCGGTGGTGGTAAGAAGCCGTGGAGGCAAAAAGGTACTGGTAGAGCTAGGTTTGGTTCGACTCGTAACCCGATTTGGCGTCACGGTGGTGTGGCATTTGGTCGCACTGGCAATGAGAATTTCACTAAGAAGATTTCGAAATCGTCGAAATTACTCGCGGTACGCCAGGCTTTGTCGATGAAAAATGCCGATAAGGCAGTATTGGTATTACCGGCTGAGGTGAAATTAACTGGTAAGACTAAGGATGCAGCTAAAGTTTTGAAAGACATGAAGCTCGAGGGTAAGAACGTGCTTGCGGTAGCGGCAGAGAAAACCCCTGAGGTATTGCGTTCTACTAATAATTTGCCAAATGTAAAATTGGTACGTGCTACTTATCTTAATGTGTTCGATATTATGAATGCAGATGCGGTAGTATTTTCAGAAGCGGCTCTTAAGGCAACTGAAAAATGGCTAATGGGAGAGGAGAAGTAAGATGGCAGAAACGACTAATAAAGTGAATTTGCAACTTCATCTCTTGGAGCCAAGAGCTACTGAGAAGAGTTACCTTGAACAGACCAATCGGATTTATGTTTTCCCAGTGAAGAAATCTATGGGCAAGCAGGAAATTGCCAAGATGGTCGAGAAAGAGTTTAATGTAACCGTGACGGATGTGAGAACTTTGATTCGCAACGGTAAGAAAACTAAGTTTAGCAAAGGCAGGCACGCTTATCCGGGCATTACGCACCGTCAAGATAAGAAGTTTGCTTACGTAAGATTAAAGCAGGGCGATTCAATCAAGGTATTTGATGAGCCTGAAAGTGAAACCAGCGCAAAGGAAGCCAAAAAAGCTGAAAAGGCAGCTAAGAAGGCGGACAAGAATGCAGGGAAGGAGAATAAGTAATGGCAATTAAAGCATACCGGCCAATGACACCGGCACAGCGTCAGAAGACGACACAGGATTTTGATCAGATTACGACTGACAAACCTTTGAAGTCTTTGGTGCGAGCCAAGAAACAACAGGCTGGTAAGAATAATCAGGGTCGCATCACAGTGCGACACCGTGGTGGTGGCGTCAAACGTCACTATCGTATCGTAACCTACAAGTTACCAGAAAATTTGACCTTTACCGTGGAAGAGATTGAGTATGATCCGAATCGTTCGGCTCGGATTGCTCGGGTAAAGGATGAAAATGGTACATATTATTATGTACTGGCTGATACCAAGATGACGAAGGGTACGACTTTTAAGACTGGTAAGGAAATTGAAGTCGAGGAATCGTCTAGGATGCCGCTTGAGAATATTCCAGTGGGTACTTTTGTATACGCAGTGGAGCTTACTCCGGGTCGCGGTGCACAGATGGTACGCGCGGCGGGTGCTTCGGCACAGCTGATGGCAAAGGAAGATGGCTATGCCACTCTGAAAATGCCATCTGGTGAGGTGCGCAAAGTGCTTGTATCTTGTGAGGCATCAATTGGAACTGTTTCAAATGTTCAGCATCAGAATGTGAAGATTGGCGCAGCTGGTCGGAAGCGTCGTAAGGGTATTCGCCCAACTGTACGTGGTGTTGTGATGAACGCTACAGATCACCCACACGGTGGTGGTGACGGTGGTCGTCACGGTTCGGGTAAAGCACCTCGTACGCCATGGGGGCAGCTTACTTTGGGCTATCGTACCCGTCACAATAAGAAAACTAATAAGATGATCGTGCGCAGTCGCCACGAAGGAAAGAGGAAGTAATGTCGAGGAGCATGAAGAAAGGTCCATTTGTGGACTATAAACTCGCAAAGAAAATTGCCGCACTTTCCAGCGAAGATCGTACTGTGATTAAGACTTGGGCAAGGCAGTCTACGATTTCACCAGAGATGGTGGGTCGGACGATTGCAGTGCACAATGGCAAGGTACACGTACCGGTGTTTATTTCAGAGAATATGGTCGGTCATAAGCTTGGTGAATTTGCGCCAACCCGTAAATTTAAGCGCCATGGTGGGAAGAAGGCGGCTGAAGCTGCTGCGGCAAAGGGGAGTAACTAATTATGGCAGAGACATATTTTGCACATGCATATGAGAAAGGCATCGATTCACAGCCGAGGAAGACTAATATCGTAGCTTCCTTAGTGAGAGATCGTTATGTTGCAGATGCAGTGGTGATTTTGGAACATACGCCGCGTCGGGCTGCTCGTGCAGTCCTCAAGGCCGTAGAGTCAGCTAATGCGAATTTGTTAAATAATACTAAGGTGTCAATTGACCCGAAGACGATTCGTATTGCTAGGATTTTTGTCACCAGTGGGACTAGGATGCGCCGGTACAAGCCAGCGTCTCGTGGTCGCGCATTACCTTATGAAATAATTTCGTCCAACATATTTGTTGAGGTCGCAGGCGAAGAAAAAGTTAAGAAAGAAGCCAAGGCTGATGAAAAGAAGGCTGAAAAGTCCGAGAAGCCAGCTAAGGCTGAAGCGAAGAAGGAGAAAAAGTAATATGGGTCAGAAGGTTAATCCCATCTCTTACCGTCTCCAAGTCAGCAAAGATTGGACTTCGAAGTGGTTTACACGGAAGAGTGATTTTCGTCACTGGCTAGTGGAAGACGTCAAGATTCGCGAGTTTATCGAGGATAGATTCAAATCTCGTCCAACGATTGCGCGAATCAACATTGAGCGCTCCGCTAATCTTACTACGATTACGATTTTGACTGCAAAAGCAGGTTCGGTGATCGGTAAGCAAGGCGCAGGGATCAATGAATTGAAGAAGGGGCTCGAGAAGATTATCGAAGGTCCGATTCGAATTAATGTCGAAGAAGTTAAGAAACCAGAACTTAACGCTAAACTCGTAGCTGAGAATATCGGTTTCCAGCTGGGCAAGCGTATGAATTTCCGTCGAGCTGTGAAGATGGCTCTACAATCTACGATGAATGCTGGAGCTAAGGGCGTACGTATCGAGGTGGCAGGGCGTCTAAATGGCGCTGAAATGAGCCGCCGTGAAAAGTTTATTGAAGGCTCAGTGCCTCTACATACTTTGCGTGCGGATATCGATTTCTACTGTCATCATGCACCAACGATTGCTGGTATTGTAGGCGTAAAAGTTTGGATTTACAAGGGGGAAAAGTAATATGGCAATTATGATTCCAAAGAAGCTTGCACACCGCAAGGTTCGTAAAGGCAAAAACGAAGGTGTCGCAACGCGTTGCAACACAGTGGCATTTGGCGATTATGGTTTGATGTCACTTGATAACGAGCGCGTGAATTCACGTCAAATCGAGGCAGCTCGTCAAGCGATTACCCGTTATATTAAGCGTGGTGGTAAGATCTGGATTCGGATTTTCCCACATACACCTGTGACCAAGAAGCCACTTGATGTGAAAATGGGTTCGGGTAAGGGTGAGCCGCAATTCTATGTAGCAAAAGTGAAAGCTGGTACGGTGATGTTTGAAATCGCCGATGTGACCGACGAGCAAGCTAAAGAAGCTTTGCGCTTAGCGTCACACAAGTTACCGGTGAAATGTAAAATAATTAAGAAAGAGGAGTTTTAAAATGGCACACACATTGATAGGGACTGTGACTTCCGATAAGCGTGATAAGACCATTACCGTCTCCATCGTTTCTCGGGAAACACACCCACTATATCGCAAGCAGTATTCGAAAACGCGTAAATATACTGCGCACGATGAAAAGAATGAAGCGCATAAGGGCGATCGTGTAGAAATCGCGATGACGCGTCCGTTGGCTAAAACCAAGGCTTATACTCTGGTGAAGATTTTGGAGCGTTCGCATGGCACTGTAGAACTGAAGGAAAATGTCAATGAAATTGAACTTCCAGAGAAAGTTGGCGCAGATGAAATTGCGAAGGCGGAGAAGGCTGAGGCTGACGAGAAAGGGGATGCATAATGATACAACAAGAAACTAGACTAAAGGTTGCTGATAACTCTGGCGCGAAGGAACTTGGCGTGATTCGAGTACTTGGTGGTACTCGTGCTAGGTATGCTCGGGTTGGCGATATCGTAACCTGCTCAGTAAAGGATGCAACGCCAACTGGTAACATCAAGAAGAAAGCAGTGGTGCGTGCAGTGATTGTGCGTACAGTAGCGCCAATTCGTCGTCCAGATGGTTCGACGATCCGGTTTGATGAGAACGCAGCAGTACTCGTAAATGAGGATAAGACTCCTAAGGGTACGCGTGTGTTTGGTCCGATTCCTAGAGAATTACGTGACGCTGGATTTACGAAGATTATAAGCTTGGCACCGGAGGTACTCTAAAATGGCACGAAGTCTAAAAATCAATGATAAGGTATTAGTGCTTTCTGGAGACCATAAGGGTACAGAAGCTAAGATTGTAAAGATTGATCGCGAAAATGGCAAAGCTTGCCTTGAGGGGGTAGGTATTGTAGAACGACACGTAAAGAAGTCTTATCTCAATCCAACTGGTGGTAAGAAGTCAGTCCATCTCGGCATTGATTTGTCAAACTTGAAGCTAGTAGAGGCGGCAGAATTTGTGAAGTCTGCTGTGAAAAAAGTGGACAAATCTAAGAAAGATGATAAGAAAAAAGCTAAGAAAGGAGCTAAGTAATGGCGGAAAAGAAAACGGCTGCCAAGACTGCAAAGGCTGAAAAGCCTGTAAAAGCTGCCAAGTCTGAGGCTAAGGCTACGAAGCTGGAAGCCAAGGCTAGCAAGACTGCGGTCAAAGCACAACCACGCCTGAAAGCTCTATATAATAGTGAGCTGAAGGCGAAACTAAAGAAAGAGCTTGGACTTGATAATATCAATCAAGTACCAGAGCTGAAAAAAGTCGTAGTATCGGCTGGTGTTGGTAAAAAGCGCGAAGATAAGCGATTTACTGAAACTGTAGAGCTGACGATTGAGAAGATTACTGGTCAGAAGGCGACTTCGAGACTGGCGAAGAAATCGATTGCGACTTTCAAGATTCGGAAAGGCATGGGTGCGCCGGTTGGTTATCTCACTACTCTTCGCAATGACAAGATGTATGAGTTTGTGGATAGGTTGATTAATATCGCTTTGCCACATGTACGGGATTTCCATGGTGTTTCACGTACGGCGTTTGATGCGCAGGGTAATTACAACTTGGGTCTGAAGGAACAGACGGTGTTTCCAGAAATTACTTTCGAGGATGCATCGGCATTGCATGGCCTTGAGGTAACGTTTATTATTAAAAATGGTTCAAAGGAAGGAAGCTATAAATTGCTAGAACTCTTCGGAATGCCATTTGAGAAGGAGGCTAAGTAGTATGGCTAAGAAATCTGCAGTCCTCCGTGATCAAAAACGGCAAAAAATGTACGATAAATATAAAGCCAAGCGCGCAGCTTTGAAAGCGGCAGGTGACTTGGAAGGATTACAAAAACTTCCTCGTAATTCGTCGCCGACTCGGCTAAAAAATCGCGATCTGCTGGATGGTCGTCCACGTGGTTATATGCGCCGATTTGGTTTATCACGTATTAACTTCCGGGAGAAGGCTTCAAAAGGCGAGATTCCTGGTGTAACTAAGAGTAGCTGGTAGGAGAAAGGAGAGAATATGTCATTACAATCTACAGATCAAATTGCTGACCTTATTACACGCATTCGTAATGCAGTATTGGTTGATAAAAATGAAATCCTCGTCCCGACTTCTAAGTTGAAGGCTGGGGTAGTGGAAGTGTTAGCCAAAAATGGCTACGTAAAGAGTTTTGAAATTGTGGAAGGCACGCCGCGTGGAATGCTCCATGTCGTAATTAACGAGCCGGGTGCTAATGCTAAGATTAACGAAATCACTAAGGTGTCTAAGCCGGGTCGTCGTGTGTATTCTGCTGCTGACGATTTGCCGACGATTAAGTCTGGGCGTGGTATGATTATCGTATCTACCTCAAAGGGCTTGATGACTGGACGTGATGCGAAGAAGAATCGGTTGGGCGGTGAAATCTTGGTGAAGGTTTGGTAATATTCAGACTTGCTTAAAAATGAACTGGTTTAGATCAGTTCATTTTTTTTGTTGTTGAGGCTCTGAACTTGTTTGTGATTTACGAAATAACTACACTATTTGCTTGAACAGTCCTAGGCTTCTTTCTTCGCGGGACTTGTTTTGTTGGTAATTCTGACAAAATCCGTCAGATGCTCGCGCTTTATGCAGATTGCGGTGGTCTTTAAGGAGTATTGCGGTTCTTGCCACTCTACTGTGCGGAGGTTTCTATATAGTGCTCAGGATGAGCGCTCGCATGACTGGGATTTTGTAAGAATTACACAAAACAAATCATTTTTATGCGAAGAAAGAAGCCTAGAGCTGTTCCATATATAATAGATAGATGCCGGAATCGTGTTACAACATCACATAACAACATTATGTACCAGAGACGAGGCATCGGATAGTCAAACCATAATATTTGATATAACCAGAAGTACTTGTTCCTGGAGCAACGGAAGAAGAAGACAGGGTTAATGTGTATGTGGTGTTCGATGAAAGAGCGGTGGATGATCGATAATAACCTTGGCTACCTCGGTTTTTTACTGAGCCGTCATCAATATAACCAGAATATATGAAATTGTTGGGATATTTACGGAAAGCTTTAGTGGCGATATATCCTGCCGTGTTTAGAGTGTTAGTATAATAATATGAATAACCATCGTTAGGCATATCTTCATAAGCGGTCCCTACTTCATCCATGATTTTATATCCCAAGTAGTATAATTCACGAAATGTACTAGTGTTACCAGTTACATTTAACCCACTGGTATCCCCTGGTGCGTAGGCTCTACCACCACTAGGAAGATGCCAGTTGGATGGACAAAGCGACGTAGTTGTGGTTGAACGGTTTCTCGTATCATTGGGACTTAGGCTCGCAGTGGCGGCATGCCAAGTGTAGTAATTGCCATAACTATACATGCCAGCATCTGAATTACTATTACTAGCCGAATTGGTAGTTGGGTTTTGTGGGCGATTCGAAGCGATTGAAGGAGTGTTAATGTTGCTGTAACGTGGTATACGATATATTGCATTTGAAGCACCTATATTGATTGTATTATTGCTACCGTTATTACTGTATAAGCTGTTGGCGGAAAAAGTAGAACTGAACTTTTCTAAAGATTCTGCATCGGCTAGACCAATAAAGTTACCATAGGTTGCACTAGTGCCGTATCCCTGTGCTAAGGCCTGGTTAGTCGCGCCTCTGGTGTATTCGGCTTCTAGGCGGAGGTTTTCAATCATCCAACAGTTGCCGTCAGCGAGTTTGGCGATGGCGTAAGTCTCATTATCACGTTGATCGGTAAGGGCGGAGACACTAGATAGGTCAGCAGTACCGTCAGTAGGAGCGGTAGTTAAAGCATTATCCCCAGTGCCACATAATTCAGCTACCTTGGTAGAGTTTTGGAGGCTACCTTGTGAAGGTACCCATACAGCATAGAGTCTGAGACCGCCATTAGTGGTAGAAT
>JAFWIU010000012.1 GCA_017514765.1 Candidatus Saccharimonadota bacterium
ATTTATGTGGGAAAGACAGCGCACACGGATAAAAGTTACCCTGGGGATAACAGGCTGATCGCGTCCAATAGTTCACATAGACGACGCGGTTTGGCACCTCGATGTCGGCTCATCACATCCTGGAGGGGGAGCACCTTCCAAGGGTCCGGCTGTTCGCCGGTTAAAGTGGTACGCGAGCTGGGTTCAGAACGTCGTGAGACAGTTCGGTTTATATCCGGCATGATCGTTAGGAATCTTGAGGAGATTTGTCTCTAGTACGAGAGGACCGAGATGAACGCACCTCTAGTGTACGGGTTGTGGCCACCTGCTGCATTGCCCGGTAGCTATGTGTGGAAGAGATAAGCGCTGAAAGCATATTAAGCGCGAAGCCCACTCCAAGATAAGGATTCCCAAGGAGACTCCTAATAGATGATTAGGTTGATAGGCTATAAGTGGAAGTATGGCAACATATGGAGCTGAGTAGTACTAATAGGTCCATCGCCTTTTTATGTTCTAGGTTTTCGGCAAGACTTTCCAAAGTCGCGGCGGAAACCTAGGAGACTTAGCTAGCAACCGGTGTTTGATTGGTTTCAAACGCCGTGACGCTTTAAAACTTTATCTCACCTTATGGACATCAATAGTAATAATTAGCGTCAGTTATTTATTACGATTTGGTGCCCATAGCGCCAGGGAAATACCTGTTATCATTCCGAACACAGAAGTCAAGCCTGGTCGCGCCGATTATACTGCAATTGCGGGAAACTAGGAAGGTGCCAAATTATAAAAAACCACTCGTAATACGGGTGGTTTTTTCTTGTAACTATAATTGTATAATCCAAGATGAGGAATTGGTTTAAAAACTCCGGTATTAATTACCGGAGTTTGAAATGTAGGAGGTTTTAGTACTTAGAGTCCAAGATAGATACGTTGTTCGTTGGTAAGATGGTCGATGGTGACGCCCATGGTCTTAAGCTTAAGGCGTGCAACTTGGTCATCAATTGCTGCCGGAACATTGTACAATTTGTTTTTGAGTTTACCTCGAGTTTTAACGAGATACAGTAAACTGAGTGCCTGCAAGGCAAAACTGGTATCCATGATTTCGGCTGGGTGACCGTTACCGGCGGCGAGATTAACTAATCTGCCGTTGGCTAATACATTGATAGTCTTATTGTTTGGTAGAATGTATCCCACAATATTATCACGGCGGACGTAAATGTCTGATGACATTTTTTCGAGGTCGTTGAGATTGATTTCGACGTCGAAATGTCCGGAATTGCAAAGTTTAACGTTATGTTTCATTAAAGGAAAGTGTTTGCCCGTAATGACATCTTTGCAACCGGTGGCGGTGACAAAGAAATCACCTAACGGAGCAGCTTCCTTCATGGTCATAACCTCATAGCCTTCCAATTTGGCTTCAATGGCTTTTACTGGATCTATCTCGGTGATGATGACACGAGCACCCATACCACGCATACGTTTCGCAATGCCTCTACCGCAGAAACCATATCCTGCTACTACTACTGTTTTGCTAGCAATGACGTTGTTGGTAGTACTCATGATGGCATTGATGGTGGATTGTCCAGTCCCATATACATTATCATATAGGTGTTTGCATTTAGCATCATTAATGTTGATCATGGGGAATGGTAGCATGCCGAAGCTTTCGTATTTTTTGAGACGAGTAATTCCGGTGGTGGTCTCTTCGCAACCACCTATGATGGACCATTTCTGACTTTCGGGTAGATTGTAGTAGGTTTCGAATAGGTCTCCGCCATCATCGATGAAAAGATCTGGCTTCTCGTAGAGCGCGCCATACAAGTGTCTGTGGTATTCTCTATCGGATATGCCATGAACTGCGAAGACAATGATGCCTAATTTATCTAGTCCTGCTGCAACATCATCTTGTGTGGATAAAGGATTACATCCGGTAGCATAAACCTCTGCGCCGAGCTCTTTTAAGAGAAGGGCGAGGCGGGCGGTTTTGGCTTCCATATGGATAGACATGGCAATTTTATAACCGGAAAATGGTTTGCTTTTACTGAATGTTTTTTCAATTTGTGCTAGTGCATTCATGTGGTCATAGGCCCAATAGATTTTTTTGATGCCGTGGTCGGCTAAAGATTTGTCCTTAACGATTGAATACATCATTCACCTCCTAAATAAAAGAACTAAGATACTAAGAATCTCCTAGTTATTATTATAACATAAAATATATGGGCAGGAAAGGGTGCTTCTTGGGGTTCGGATGGGGACGGTTTGTTCTTCGAGCATATAGCTCATTGAATCTAAAAATGTCGATTCTGGTACTCTTGACAAAACTAGATTATTTGTTAGAATTGTAAGCATAAAGGTCATTAAACAAATAAGGAAAACAAGATGAGAAATAAATTTAAGATAAAAAAACGGATATTCGGTTTAGTTTCGGTTGGTTTGACGGCGGGTGTTTTAATTATTTCTCTAATTGTGTTAGGAAACAATGTTTCTAACACTAGGGCGCTTGAAGAGGGTGAGATGTTCGAGGTTTCTAACTCGAATGGTTTATTGCATGATGAGGATGACAATAGAAGCATATATGATTTATATGGGTCGATGGATCATGATGGTGCGGTTGCTGGGGAATCTATCATCCAAGCTACAGAGAGCCGATATGATAGTAGAGATACAATTACTACCGTGAGGACAAAGGAACAGGGTAAAGAAGGATTATGCTTTTTCTATAGTACGACTACAGTTTTAGAATATCTTTTAGCAAAAAATGGTATCAATGAGGAGCTATCGCCAAAGATAATGGATTACAGATTTGTTGATGCATCAGAGGCATACAAGGAAAGTGGGGTAAGAAATATCTATTATGACAAACAAGTTGAGGGATGGTCTAAGGATACCCGCACTTTGGGGGTAGGTGCGCCGTCGCCCTCATATATGTATCTTATGATGTTTTCTGATCCGTTAGCATTAGTTTCGGAGTCAGCTATGCTTAATATAATGAAGGAAAATGATAGTAGACTGGGTGCTCTTGGTATTAATAATAGTTATGACGAGCTGTGGTCTAAGGATTATGAAAGTGTGACTACTAGTGTCGATGGATGGAATGTATATGATACTAAACAATCTTATAGCAAAATTAATAACCCAGATAATACTGAATATGTTGTTACGGGTCTTAGATTTTTAAAATTTCCAAGATATGGGAGAGATGATGATCCGGATAATCCTCAGTTGAGCAGGGTCGATGTGATTCAAAATATTAAAAACGCTATTAAAACTTATGGCGCGGTACAAGCAATTATAAATGTGGATGAATCATCATCGGGACATGGTGGCGCTTTTACTATCACGACATGTTCATCCCCTTGGTTAAAAGCAGATGGAGCACAATTTGTCTATATGAACAAGGGAAACGAGCGATGTACAGGAGGTAGCCATGCTATAGCGTTAGTCGGGTGGGATGATAATATTAGTTATAAGGATCTTGATCTTGGTACTGAGAATAATGAGAGAAAAGGAGGATTTATCGTGCAAAACTCCTATGGAGATTCGGCTTGGAATTATTATTTGGGCTATGATTCAATACTAAGAATTTTTGTTATTTATGGAATAGAGAGATATGATACTTATGACAATAGGTATGCTTTACCTGATTATCTGGCACCTGCTGAAACGACAGCTTCGGGACATGTTTACAGCTTTAAGGCTGATGGAAAAGAGCGTATAAGAGCTTTTACTTTTAGTGAGGCGCCTCTGACTTCTACGCAGTTCGATATATTGGTTAGTTCAGTGGAGACTGGTAACACTTTCAAGAAGGTTAATTCGTCGTCGTTTTCTACTGTATACGGTATAAATAAATATGAATTTGAACAAGATGTGATAGTGAGTGGTGATTTTCAAATTAAGTTGTTAAGGACAGGTGGTGATGAGATAGACTTGGGTGAGCGTTTTTATAATAATGTAATACTATCTACTGATGATGTATCTGACCCAATTCCGGACGATCCGACACCGGACGATCCGACACCAGACGATCCGACACCGGACGATCCGACTCCTGACGATCCGACACCAGACGACCCGACTCCTGATGATCCAACGCCAGATGACCCGACACCTGACGATCCGACTCCTGATGATCCAACGCCAGATGACCCGACACCTGACGATCCGACTCCCGATGAGCCAACGCCGACTCCAGATGAAGAGGATATCCCAGTACCAAATACAAGTACTGATACGCCAAAGGGAGTATCGACGCCAAATACTGGTGCGGTAACTAGTAATAGTGAAGGTGGAATTTGGAGTAACTTAGTAATGGTGCCAGTTGTAGTAGTAGTTGGTGTGATTGTATTTCAAGTATCTATCAAGATATCCAAACATCCAAAATTTGGACATAAGGATTACGAATAAAAGATAATAATTCGTTTATCAAAAATCCGGCTGATGATAGCCGGATTTTGAGTTGGATGTTTATTCTTCTTCGCTGGTTTCTTCGAGAGCAGAGAGGAGAGAATCCTCGACGTTTTGTTTCTTTTTCTTCTTAGTAGTGGTTTGAAGGACGATGTCGATGTCGTAGCCAGTGAGTTTGCTGGCGAGACGGACGTTTTGGCCTTGCTTGCCGATAGCGATGGACTGCTGATCTTCGGAAACGTGGACTTTGGCTTTCTTGCCATCGATATCAACTTTCATGATTTCGGCGGGACTGAGGGCTTCACGGATATATTCGGAAGCGTTGTCGCTCCAGTTGATGACATCGATTTTCTCGCGGTCACCAATTTCGTTCATGACGGCGCCGACACGGATACCGCGTCCACCGACGAAAGTACCGACTGGATCGATGCCGGGTACGGTTGAGGTGACGGCGATTTTGGTGCGGCGTCCGGCTTCACGGGCAATGCCTTTGATTTCAACGGTGCCATTGATGAGTTCAGGAACTTCTTGTTTGAAGAGGGCTTCGACGAATTCTGCGCTGCCACGCGAGAGGAGCAGATTGGAACCGCGGTCGGTGCGTTCGATTTTTTTGATGAGGACCTTGATGCGGTTACCTATGGTGTAGTATTCGCCGTCGATTTGTTCGCTTCTAGGCATGATGCCGGTGGCACGACCGAGATCGACGCGGACGAGTCGCTGCTCGACGCGGGCGACGGTGCCGGTGACGATAGTGCCGATTTTGTCTTCAAAGGCGGCAAGAACGGCATCGTTTTCAGCTTCGCGAAGGCGTTGGACGACGACCTGTTTGGCAGTTTGAGCGGCAACGCGGCCGAAATCTTTGACAACATACTTTTCTTCAATGGTGTCACCGACTTGAGTCTTCTTGTCTTTGACTTGGTCAAGTGGGATTTCGGTCGAAGGGTTGTAAGCGACGCCTTCTTCGACGACCTCGCGCGAAACGAAGACATCGGCTTCACCAGTCTTGGTGTTAAGGATGGCACGGACGTTCATGTCGCGGTCGCCGTTGTCTTTGCGCCAAGCGGCAGCGATAGCCTGTTCGATAACATTTAAAACAGTCTCTTTGGGCAGACCTTTCTCTTCTGCGATAATGTCGACCATGGCGGACATTTGCTTCAAATCTAGATTTTCCATTTTACTCCTTTCACTAAAAAACCGCCTCTATTGCAAGAGTCGGTCGTAATCTGTATGTATCTATTATAACAAACGTGTTGCATTTTGGCAAGCTTTTTGGTATAATAGGGGTAATAATTAGTTACTTGTAATAAAAAGGAAAATATGAATATAAGTGAAGAACAGAGGCGTGCCCGGCTCTTAAAATCGCGGGCAGAGAGACTGCCGGGAATTAAGAAACAGTTTGAAGAAGCCCAGGGAAAGAAGACACAGAATAGTGGCCTCACTACAGGGGTTGATGAATTTGAGGCGGCGCAGAGTCGGAATTTTAACTCAAATTTTAAGCCTGGAGGCAAGGATGCAGGATTAGTGGTGTCTAAGGGTGCTAGCGCTAAAAAGGCTGGAAAAGCGGCAAAAAATGGCTCTAGCAGCAAAAAAGCTGCTAAGGCGGTCAAAAATCCGCCTAAATCTGCCAAAAAGCTAGAGGCCGAGAAGCGCAAAGTGAACCTTTCGGTATCGGCGAAGAAGGGCGATATGGTGCACCATCAGAGGATGCTATCTCAAGATGTAAATGCACAGGCGACGCAGCATATTATTGGGATTCCGGTCAATAAGTCTCGTTACAATGGTTATAATGGGAATCAGATAACAAATACGCAACTTAAGCAGATGCGACCAGATTCAGAAGCGGTGCGGATTATTCCAATTGGGGGTGTAGGGGAATTTGGAATCGGCAAGAATATGACGATTCTAGAGTATAAAAACGAGATGATTGTGGTAGATATGGGTGTATTGTTTGCTGGTGAGGATTATCCAGGGGTAAACTATTTGATACCGGATATTAAGTATCTTGAGGACAATATTTCTAAAGTAAAGGCAATACTGTTTACACATGCGCACTTGGATCATATCGGGGCGTGCCGGCATCTGTTGCCGAAGTTTTCGCAGTTGACGCCGATTTATGGAACGGATTTTACGATTGGGATGATTAAAAAACAGATGTCGGAGCTTGAAGAAGCACCAGATATGAATTATATTGCGGTGGATCCATTTAAACATGAGAAGATTAAGGTGGGGGAGTATTTTTCGGTGGAGTTTATCCATACTCTGCATTCGATTCCAGGAAATACGGCGATAGTGATTAGGACGCCGAACGGAGTGATTTACATGTCGGGGGACTGGCGACACGAGGAGCGTCCGATGGGGATTCAGACGGATTATGAGCGGATTGATGAGATTGTGGCGAAAGAGGGGATTGATTTGTTAATGAACGAGTCGACTAATATTGATTCGCCGGGGAAGCACCCGCATTCGGAATATGATGTGGGGGAGAATTTGGGTAAGGTGATGGATCACTATGCGAATGGGCGCGTGATTATTTCGTGTTTTTCGTCTCAGATTTCGAGGATTGAATTAGTGCTAAAGGAAGCGGCGGCGCGTGGGCGTAAAGTAGCGTTTTCGGGATTTTCGATGATTAATAACGTAGAGGTGGCACTTAGGGCGAAATCGATTAAGGTACCGAAAGATACGATTGTGAAGATGGAGGATATTATCAAACTGCCGGACGATAAGGTATGTATAGTATGTACTGGTTCGCAAGGTGAGTTAAATGCGGTGCTCAATCGAATGGTAACTGGCGCGCATAAGTATATCAAGATTAAATCGACCGATACGATTGTGTTTAGCTCTAATCCGATTCCTGGGAACGAGCCACATGTGGTGTCAACGGTGGACGGTTTGTTGCGTGAGGGCGCACAGGTGATCCAAAATGGCAAGACGCATTTAACTAATATTGGACCGTTGCATTTGTCAGGTCACGCGTATTTTGAAGACCATGTGGAATTTGTGACTAGGTTGGCGCCTAAGAATTATTTGCCTTATCACGGTGAATTTTATATGTTGGAGCATAATGCGGAGATGGCGGAAAATGTGATTGGTTTGCCGCGTGATCGAATTTTGGTATCGGATGATGGTGATATTGTGGAATTGATGCCTGATAAGACGATTCGGAAGGCTGGGCGGATTCATGTGGGTAATCAGTTGTATGATGATGCAGACCAGCCGGTGCATGAGGCGGTGGTGAAGGATCGGATTCATATTTCTAGGGAAGGGATTTTCGTGATTGTATTAACTTTGTCTAAGAAAACTGGGCATTTGATGAAGACGCCAGATATTGTGTCACGGGCGTTTATCTACTTGGATAATTCGGAGGAGCTGATTGGCAAAATTCGGCATTATTTGCGTCAGAAGACGGATAAATCGATTGCAACTGATCCGGAGATGAAGGTATTAAAAGAAGAAATTAAAGAAGATATTACGCATATTTTGTTTGATGCGACGGGGCATACACCGATTGTGATACCAGTCATAAACAAAGTATAAAAAACGCGTTTGTGATTTTGGTGACCAATAAAGTAAAAAAGTATATTTACAAAACTTATGCTTGACTATATAATGAGAGCATAAGGAGAGTGGAGTATGCTTAAAATCAAGCAAAAGAGGGGGATTTATAAACTTTATTTGAATCGAAGTCGGATTTTGTTGGCGTGTGCGGTTGCGCTGATTGTTTTTGGAGCTTTGGCACTGAAGCGTGTTTGGGCGACGGGGGAGGAAGGGCCAACTTTGACGTTAGAGTCAGTGTCCCAATACGGAGAACCGATTGAGCCGGAGTGGGATCCGCATTTATTTAGAGGATTAGAGAGTTCTAATGACTGGGG
Source organism: Candidatus Saccharimonadota bacterium (assembly GCA_017514765.1). GTDB lineage: Bacteria > Patescibacteriota > Saccharimonadia > Saccharimonadales > Saccharimonadaceae > Nanosyncoccus. Next base: position 8,250 of record JAFWIU010000012.1, read on the forward strand.
TGATTATTACTATCAGGTTGCGAATAACATGGACAAAGTCACGGTGGGGGTGAGAGTGGACGGACTAGAAGAGGGGAAGAATTACAAGGTTTTTAATGATCGGGTGGTGACGGCAGCGGATAATGGTACAGTGATTTATGGAGAAATGGAGCCGTCTGTATGGATGGGGAGCTATACTTGCCATGAGAACGAGTGGGGCTGGGAGGAATGTGAGGGTGATATACATGCGAATGAATATACTGTGACTGTTGTTTTGAGTGACGATGAGTGGACTTGGTATGGTGCAGTAACGGCGGTGCTGAGACCAGTGACGGTGGGTAGTAGTGATATTGAAATACTTTCGGTAAAACAAGATGGAGTGGATGTGCATCTTGATACGGTGGGGAGGCAGGAAAACAATTTGAATGTGCCACAGACGATTAATGAGTACCAGTTAATGGATTATACTAAGCCAGTAACGATTGAATTCAAGGCGAAGAATTTGCATGTAGGATGGGAATATTCGTTGAGCGCTGGTAGTGAGCAGAGCATGTCGGCGACGGCGGATGCAAGTGAGATGGTAGGGTCGGTGGATGTGGATGTGAGTGCTCTAAGTAGGCATGCGAGTGTGCAGATGTCGTTTTATGGACATAGCACAGCGGCGTATGGAAGTGGATATGAAATGCACGAGTCGAGCGTGGTGTTGTATTTTAATATTGCGGATGAAAATTTTGTACCGCTAGGTGACTTGGCGATAGAGGGAATAAGACAGGGTGGAGAGACGTTGAACGTGACTGAAAATGAGCTTACACATGAGTATGTGGTCAATGCGAATGATGTGCAAGATTTGGAAGTGGCTTTGAGAGCTACTGATGCGACTAGCGATTTGGATTACTATGTAGGGTATAGTTTAAATCCGGCGTCGTCTTATTATTATGGGGCATCGGGGTGGATAATGGTGAGTGGAGCAGATTTGAAAGATGGAGTAACTCTAATGGTGCCGGCTAAATACGGTGAAAGCGAAAATTCACCTTTTGCGCTTAACCTTTATATGAGGACGACCGGTGGAATGTGGTCTTATAATAGTGCACGTTATTGTTGGGGGCAGTGTGAATACGACTATGATAGCGATACAGTTGTGGTGAATTTCGAAGTCGATCCGAGTATTCCGCGGTACGTGGTAGATTATGGTTATGCAGTATTTCAAGATGGGCAAGAGATTTTGCCAAATAATGAGGGGGTGTATATGATTACAGATTATACGAAATCAATAAGCCTAAGAGTTAACGTGAATGATGAAGAATCGGATTATTCTTTGAGTGGGCATTACGTTTCTCTTGGTGATGATGGTAATGAGATTGAGAGCAGACATAATAGTCAATACGGTATATCTTCTACGATAACTGGTGGTGTTATGCAGTATGGTGTTAATGTATATTTGGATGTAAGTGCGAAGACTACACGGTTGGATTTGGCGATATATGATGTAGTGGTGAATGAATATGGTTCATATAGTCAGAATAGGAAGTTGGAGGAATTTGCTCTGCGGTTTGCTTATGCAGATTACGATAGTGCGCATATACCGAGCCTTGAACTGACTGAGATGAGGCAAGGTGGTGCTGTGGTAAGTCCGGAAAACGAATATAATTATAAGATATTTCGTCTGAATTCGATTCAGGATTACACTTATAACGTGAGGGGATATAATCTGTTGGACGGGATAGAATATACTTCGTATGAAAACGGTATTGATCACACATATAGTAAAAGTGATTTAGAAAATGGAATGACTATTACGAGGTCGGTGAGTGATGCTAGTCGGAGTTTAGTGGGGAGTAGTAATTATTCTGCAGTGTTCGGTCATTACTTGGATTATCCAATGTACGATGGAATGCCAGTGCAAGTGCGGACGGATAATTCTTTGAACGGAGATTTGGCGTTTTTCGATGCTTGTGTGCAGTATCGAGAAGATGAAGACTGTTTGTCGAGTTCATACCCATCGTATGGTTTGTTGCCATCTGTATATGGTGTGGTGGAAGATGTAGAAGACTATGATGCTGAGTACAATCCTTTAGAATTATATATTAAGGGCGATAATTACGTAGACGATGTCGATTATGAGGTTAATGTGAAGGTTCTATATGGGAATGAGTTGCTGGTGGAAGATAATTTTGTTGCTACTGGGTTGAGTATCAAGAATGGTGTAGAAAAGGAATATTTTGATGAATTGAGGTTTGAAACGCTAGATCAGATGCTTGATGGGAGTTTTGAGGAAATCGGGTATAATGTTGAAGTAACGATTGGCGAGATGACGCGAACGATAGATTTTATGGCTAATGGTGAAGCTATGGCAACTTCTGTAATGTTTACATCGGATGGGTTGACGATTCCTGATTATATTAACAATATGGGTGGGCGGTATGGGAGCTACTGGCGGGAATCGGTTTGTAGGATATGGCGAGTGGCATATTTCGCGCGAGATACTTGGTGATCATGCATACATGTATCTTGGGGCATTGAATGACGACATAGAGGGGGTGAATTATCATATTTATCATCACCCTGCTAGTGATGATGCAAATGATTTGAGTGGAGCGAGATTGATGCGAGAGGGGGAGATTGGTATTAGCAGTGATGTGGGTTTGTTGCGACTTGAAAGAGATGATATGGAATACTATTATTATACTTTGGTGATAGAAAAAAATGGGCGGATTTTGGCGGTAATGCATTACAAGATGTGTTTAGATGATGTTCCGGCAACCTATGGGCTTGCGGTATCGGCGAGGACTGAGGAGGAGGATGCGTTAGTAGGTTACTATTTGACAAGGGAGGTGCCAGTTAAAGTGATGGCATACGGCGCGAGGTTTGATGAATCTAAAACTTATACGGCTGGTATAGTAGTAAGATCAAATAGTGTTAAAACATATGAGGATTCTGTGAATGTGACCGGTGCGGAGCTCAATAGTGATACGGAATTGTTTACAGTGCAGTATAACGATATGTTTAGCCAGAATGTTTGGTTTTGTGATATAGAGTTTGTATTGAAAGATGAGAATGGTGGTACTATGTTGAACAGGTCGATTCACTTAGCACGGGGAGATGGGGATGACTATGGAGGGTTTTACGAAAACGAGCTTGTGTATGCGATGATTCGGGCGCTAGAGCAAGGTGGTGAGGAGCCAGAGGAACCTGAGGAGGCAATAGTAGACGATAGGACGCCGGAAGGGGTGGATGTAATTGTGGAAGGTGGGACACTGACTGCAGTTTCGGAAAAACCTGTTACGGTAGCTGGTTATAGAAATGGCGAATGGATAAAACTATATGAGTGGGATGTAGTTGAAAACGGTGAAGAGAGAACCAATCATTACAGTATTGGTGATTGCGATGAGGTAAAAGTAGTATTGAAGGGTGATGGTGACATGAATGGAATGGTGGATCCAGGGGATTTGAATCGTTTGAATAGGTCGTTGATTAGCCCAACTTTGGGAAGTAGGTATCGGGCTTTGACTGATTGGGAGAAAGTTATCTTTGATTTTGATGGAAACGGAGATGTAACGCCAGCAGATTTAAATACGCTTAATCGGGCATTGATTAGTCCAACGCTTGCGCCTAGGTATCGAGAGATACAGTGGTAGATTGATTACAGTAAAAAGCATGCTCTAAAAAAGGGCATGTTTTTTAAAGTGCTTATGTTATAATGTGGGTATGAGCAAGCTCTTAAGTAATACGAAAGATTGTTTGGCGTTGTTTGGCGTATTAGTAATATGCTTGTTGTGTGGTTTCTACTTGTTTAATAGTGGGGAGAAAATAGCCAATGGTGATTCGAGTGACGTAACTGAGTGTTCTGATGAGTGCATGGAGGAGTTTTTTGATTCTTATGCAGAAATGACGGCTAGTGGTGAGCAGGATAACATGTTGATAGTAGTTAGCTCTAACCGTCCAAATGATTATGAAGCAAGTGGAATAGTAGAGGGGCCGAACCACACTTATTATTTGATGTATAACGACTTAGAAAAACGAGACAATGCTTACGAACAATTTGCGAATGACGACACTGTAAGTGTCGAGAAGAATAACAAGATGGAATTACTAAACTATATGTCTTGGGGGATAGAACAGATGGGGATAGATGATGGTATTATTGCAAGAGGAGATGCAGGCGAAAATGTGAAGGTAGCCGTAATCGACACTGGGTTGGATATGAATCGGTTTCTTGAATACTTCCCATCAAAAACTGTAAGCGTTTATGATGTGGTGTCAAATTCGGAATCACCGAGTGAGATGAGCGATGCGATTGGGCATGGTACACATATAGCTGGAACGATTGCCGAAGGAACGGCGGATTGTACAAGTCTGATGATATTTAAGGCTGAGAGAGATGGTAAGGTTACTGTGTCAGACGTGAATACTGCAATTTATAAAGCGATTGATGCTGGGGTAGACGTGATTAATCTGAGTTTAGGAAGTAATGATTATTCTGAAAGCCAGAAAAGGGCGATAGATATAGCGAGCGCAAATGATATTGTAGTGGTAGCTGCGGCGGGAAATGAAAACAATTCCGTAATTATGTATCCGGCTGGTTATGATAATACTATATCGGTAGCAGCATTAGATAGGAATTTGGAAAGAGCGGTATGGAGTGCGGAAGATAATACTGGTTCGAACTATAATGCGATGATAGATTATGCAGCGCCAGGGACGCGTATTCGGAGTATTAATGGATTCGCGAGTGGGACTTCGGTAGCGGCGCCGCATGTGACAGCGGCGGTAGCGTTATTGAAGAGTTATAATAATGATTTAGGATTAGACGAGGTGAATATGCTACTGAGGAAACATGTGGTGGATTTAGGTGAGGATGGTAGAGATGATTATTATGGTTATGGAATGATTGATTTGAATGATGTGGAATTTTGTGAAAATGCTTATTGCGATGAGTATGGCGTGTTTGCAGTGGACGTGTCGATAGATGATTTGACAGGAGGAGTAGCTGAAATTGCAGTGTTGGATGATGGGATTATGGTAACGGCTGATGAAGCGTGTATGGTGGTAATAAGCAATGATAGTGGAGAAACGTATAATGTGGTGCCGACCATGACAGTTATCGGCGGGGGGGATAAGCATAAGTTTGAGTTTGAAATAACCAAAGAGGTTGAAGTATTGGTAGTATTGAAGGGTGATGGTGATATGGATGGTGTGATAACGCCAAGGGATTTGAATCTTTTGAGTAGATCGCTTCTTAGCACGACTGCAAATGGTAGATATAGGGCTTTGACTGAATTGGAAAAGATAGTTTTTGATTTTGACATAGATGGAAATGTGACACCAGCGGATTTAAATACGCTTAATCGGGCATTGATTAGTCCGACACTTAGACCCTATAAAGCCATAGAATGGTGAGAAAGTGGGGTTGTGTAAAACTATTAAGAATTTAAAAATAGACGCTAGCGAAATGGAAAAATCTATGATAGTATAGATGAAAGGAGCAATCATATGTCAATAATAAACTATCTGAAAGAACGAAAAAAGTTAACGGGGATTGTCGCGGGTTTGGTCGCCGTGGCGATTGTTTTTGCTGGGTTGTTGTCAAATGCTTTTGCTAGTGTCGCTTATTATTTCCCAGATACTTTGGTGGAGCTGGATGGGGTGAATGACGGTACGATGACAGTTAGCTTCAATACTCCAGAAGCAGATGATATCGCTTACGTTCGGGGAAATTTTGACACTCTGATAGGTTACGATATGGAACACATGTATTTTACTTTGACCGGTATGTCTACTGGTGGGGATTTGTCGCCTGCAAAAATTACGAATAATACGGTTGCAGATGGTTTAATAAGTTGGTCGGATTGGGAAAGTGACCCTCCGATACACGTAGCAGAGCGAGGTCAATTACTCAGTGCAACATATATTGTGGACAAAGACACCCCGGCTGGTAACCATTCGGTTTGTTTGAGAGATATTTGGGTGGCGTCGGGCAAAAGTGAATGGGATACCATAAATATCAATAGTGTGTGTGCAAATATTGAAGTAACGAGAAGTGATACTCCTGCGGAGAAACCGACTCAGGTGGTGACTTTCCGGGATGGTGATGATAATCCGATTACGGAGATTACGAAATATTATGGTGATGAAGATTTTGAAATAAAGAAAGAAGTGACGACTGGCGATGGGGCTATACTAGAGTATCATCCTGATGATGATGGAACTGGTAGGGTTGCACATACAGATCCGGATCTTAACTCTAATGTTGTGGGTGTAGGTGAGCCTGGCGATGTTGAGATTTGTGCTTGGGTAGAGGGGACGGGAAACTATGCGGCAACCAAAGCTTGCTATACAGTGCATGTGTTGAAGCGACCTATAACGATTTCTAGTGTAACGATTGAAGATAAGACATATGATGGTACGCCGAGTGCAGTAGTAACAAGTGTATCATTTGAAAATGGGGTGTTAACTAATGAGCAATATAATGTAACATCTGCATACTTTACTGGGACGAATGCGGCAGATGCTGGAGTTGATAAGCCGGTTCGTGTAAATGTGGAACTTGCAGGGACTGGTGTAGATTACTATACATTGAGTCCAGATTATTATACGACAATTAAAACTATCTCGCCGTTTAATTTGAGTGTTGATGGTGCATCGTTTGCGAGTGGGGAAGATGAATATGCTTATGATCCAGATGGCGTAGAGCCAGAGATAAGAGTAGAAGCAAATACACATGGTGGCACTTCGGTATTGGTTGAAGGCGAGGATTTTGAAGTAGAGTATGTTAACAATACTGTTGCAGGGCAGGCTCAGGCAGTAATTACTGGTTTGGGGAATTATACGACTAGTGGTCCAGGTATTGTTCTGCCGTTTACAATCAACCCGAAAGGAATCATTAACGAAAATGTGAACGCTCCAAGTTCGATTGTGGAAGGTCGTATCTTGGCTCCGGAAGATGTTTCTGTGAACGTGGATGGTCACACTTTGACGAGGTGCGCTACGGATGGAGAGATGAATTGTGACTACGTGCTCACGATTTCTGGAGATAATGACGGTGAGGTGGGACATACTGTACATGTAGCAGTCAATGGTCGTAATAATTATGATGGTGCTGGTGTTGCTGATGTGAATATTGTAGCAAAACAGGAACAGACTGTGACGATTGAGGATGTGACTGATACAATAGTGAATAAGAGTTATGGTGATGCAAACTTTACATATGTTGCAATATCTACTGGTAACGGTGATATTTCGTATCGTTCGACTGCAGAAGCGGTAGCGACGGTAGATATGAATACTGGTGAGGTTTCGATTGTCGGAGTAGGTGATGCGGATATCATTGCTACAGCGGCGGAGAATGATACTTACGCTGAGGGCTCGGCGAAGTATACAGTGCATGTGGATAAGAAGGTGATTACGGTTACTAATGCGACGGTGGCGGATAAGACCTTTGATAATACTCCAGTTGCGACAGTAAGTGACGTGACTTTAAGTGAAGGCTCACTTGTTTATAATGCGGACTTTACTGCTACTGGTTTGTTCAATGATGTAACTCCTGCTATTCGTAATGTTAATGTAATGGTCGCTTTGACTAACGAAGCTTACAAGAACTATTGTTTTATGTATGAGTCTAGCTGTATTCAGAATACAAGTTATGCTGCAATTGGGACAATTATGCCATTTACGCTTGGTGGAGATAACGCAGTGGCGGAATTGACGGAAGATACGTTTGTATACAACGGTTCGGAGCAGTGTCCGGCTGCAAATGTGAGGGTTGACCTTAACGGTAACGGTATAAAGGATGTTGTACTTTCAGCTGGAACCGATTATGATGTGGTATGTGATAATAATGTGAATGTGGGGACAAGTGCGACTGCTACAATAACTGGTAAAGGAAACTATACTGGTAGTTTAGAGGGCTTAACTTTCTCGATTACACCGGCGACAGTGGAAGATGTAGCAGTGACTGCTGCTTCTCAAGATTATACAGGTGAGCCTTTGGAGCCGGTCGTGACGGTAACTGGTACAGTGAATGGTGAGAGTAAGACATTTACGACCGATGATTATGAAGTAGCGCCGCATGGTAATTTCATAACCGCTGGTGATTATACTGTAACTATTAATCCTAAGGTTGGTTCGAATTATAGTATTCCAAGTACAAGTGGTACCTTTACGATTAATAAAGTTGCGTCTGGTACCCCAGCGGAGTCTAGTCAGAATCTGAAGATTGAGGCTGGTAAAACTTTGTCGGAACTGGGTGACTTAAGTGAAGGATTTGTTTGGGCAGATGGTAGCACGGTAGTAAGCGAAGGTTCACACGATTATGATGCAACCTATACTAAGAATGGTGATACAGAGAATTATGTGACTGAGAACGTATCAGTAATAGTATATGGATTAAAGCGAATCGAAATAACGACTGCTATATTTGCTGGTGGCGAGGTTATGACTCCTGGTGGCACAGCACTCGAGGGTGATGAAATAAGCTGGACGATTACACCGGATGAAGGATATGAATTGTGGCGTTTCTCAATCAATACGGAGGATAAAACTAGCGAAGTATCGGATGGTCAGTTTACGATGACTGCTGGTACGGAAGATATTATGGCGATTGTATATTTCAGAAGGTTATACCAGTTTATTGATAGTATGGGGCAAACACATGTCCGAGGGGTAGATGGTACAGCAGAGTTTGAAATTGATGCGGATTATGAGCTGTTTGAAGATGGTGGTAGGGTCTTCGTAGACGGTGAATTGCTTGATGAGGAAAACTATCGAGCTTGGAGTGGTAGTACTATGATTGAGCTTTCGGCTGATTATCTGAATTCATTGACTATCGGTGAGCATACTTTAGCGGTAGAATTCGACGATGGTGGGATAGCGAGGACAACATTTGTGATTGCTGATCCGGAGGCACCAGAAGAGGAAAAACCAGCAGCTGCAGATACTGGTGTATTCACTGGTATGAGGAATGGTGCAATTGCGACAGGTCTGTCTATGGTGACAATGGGTGCTGTAGCTGGCTTATTATATGGAATAAAGAAACGAAACAATAGAGCATAATTAGTTTTATTTGTCTAGGAAATAACGCTTAACTTAAAGCGTTATTTTCGTGATATAATGAGGGAAAGGAGTGTAAAATGAATTATGATGTGATAATAGTTGGTGCTGGGATGGCGGGTTTGACGGCAGGGATTTATGTTGCTAGGGCTGGTAAAACAGTTTTGATGCTAGAATCTGGAGCGGTGGGGGGACAAATTGTAACGGCGTTTAGAATTGATAACTGGCCTGGAAACTACGGTGTATCGGGGGGTGATTTAATGAAGAATATTAGCGAACAAGCAATTGAGTTGGGCGTAGAGGTTCGCTATGAAGAAACCGTGAATATTTTGCAAAATGACAGTGGATTCACGGTATCAACAGATGAGAACGAATATAAGTGTAAGGCTCTGATTATAGCGACAGGCACAATACCGAGAAAACTGAGCGCAAAACAGGAGAAGGATGCAGGTAAGCGACCAATTTCGTATTGCGCAACTTGTGATGGGGCTTTATATAAGGACAAACCTGTAGTGGTAGTAGGGAGTGGTAATACGGCGAAACTTGAGATGGAGTATCTCGAGGGGATTTGCAAGAGGGTTTATCATATTCATCATGATGATCCGATTCCGGAGGATGCGGAGGCAGTGTTCGTGGCAATTGGTAGAGTGCCAGCAACTGGGTTTCTAGGTGGGTTAGTGAAATTAGATAAAGACGGATACGTGGTGGCTGGTGAGGATTGCACGACTTCTTGTCCTGGAGTTATGGTGGCTGGTGATGTGCGAACTAAGTCGGTGAGACAATTGGTGACTGCAGCAGGAGATGCGGCGGTGGCGGCTGACGCAGCGGTGAAATATTTGGGAAAAATTGATGGCTGATTTGGAAACTGAAGGCTGGGCGGAAAAATCTAAGCAGATTGAAGCCGAACGGATGAAAGCGGCTAAGGCTGTGGCAGAAGAAAAACCGGATAAGTCTAGTCTGGCATTTTTGGATCCGAAAGCGACGAAAGTCAAAGGATGGTCGAATGATGCGGATGTGATTGTCGCAAATGCTGAACGGATGGGGAATCGAGCAGTAATGTTCGCGGTCTGTGGGATGGTACTTGATATTATTGGTACGGTTGGGGGTATGGTGACTTCTGCAAATAATTTAGGAATGGGTGGACTAATTATATCTGGGTTGCCTAGTGGAATTGGACTATTTGGAATTGGCTTGGCGTTTTTGATGGCGGTGATTACGGTTGGCGTTGAATTGTTTTATAAGCTAAAGAACGGCCGAAAGATGACGATGGCGACTTGGTCGGCAGTGGCGGCGATTGTAGTTTGCGTGGGGTATCTTTGGGTAAAGATGTTTGTGTTGAATCGCTAGGGTGTAAAAGGCGATAGATTTAGTATAAATATGGTATAATATAAGAGTGGCCGAGTGGCGGAATTGGTATACGCGTTCGACTTAAAATCGAATGGGGAAACTCGTACGGGTTCAAGTCCCGTCTCGGCTACCATGTTTTTTATCTGGGATTGGCGCAGCTCGGTAGCGCGCACGCATGGGGTGCGTGAGGTCAGGAGTTCAAATCTCCTATCCCAGACCAGGAGTTAGCAATCAGGGTGTGGCGCAGTTGGCAGCGCTTTAGCGTAGGGACGCTGAGGTCGTCGGTTCAAGTCTGATTAACAATTCAATTACAGGGTGTGGCGCAGTTGGTAGCGCGCAGCGTTCGGGACGCTGAGGTCGTCGGTTCAAGCCCGATCACCCTGACCATTTTTTTATTGCATAAAAAATGGAGGTGCCTACCGGAATTGAACCGGTGTACGCGGTTTTGCAGACCGCTGCGTAACCACTCCGCCAAAGCACCACCTGTAGATATTATATCACACGTTTTGTAAAATAATAACACCCGTAACGACGAGGGCGATAGCAATGACATGAACTAAAACTGTCTTGCGATTGAGTTTTTCGCGACCGAAACGTGGCCAAATGATGGTTAGGATGATTCCCATGAAAAAGATAACGATTGGACCTGAGGAATCAGAAACTGCAGAGGCTAAGGCGACGGTAGGTGCGGTAACAAGAGCAGCGCGGTAGACGAACTCTTTGGTAGTGCCAATGAGGGTATTTGTGAGCATCGGACGAAAGATTTTGCCTTTGCTGTGTTTGACGACTGAATGATAGCGACGGCGCCATTTGGGAACGGAATAGACGATAATGAGGTTGGTGATGCTTTTGCTAATGAGGAGGATGGCGGTAATGGTGATGAAACTAGCATTGGTAGTGTTGGCTTTGACGAAAATGAGGTTGCTGATTACGGCGATTAAGACGTAAAGTGATGAATAGAGAGCAGCGCGGATTTGGATTTTGCGAGAACGTTTGCGAGTGGTGAAGATAATGAGAAGTGGTGCGGAGATAATAATAAGAAATGAGATGAGCTGGATAGGTGAAATTGTTTCGCCGAGGAAAAGCCAGCCAAGAATGAGATATAAAACTGGAGCTAGCTGGATAAAAATCCCGAGATTAGTAGAATCGTCGAGTTCGAGAGCTTTAAAGTAAAAAATGCCAGAAATAGAGCTAATAATACCGGCAATGATTAATGCGGTGAGAAGTGTGGGAGTAAAAGAGCTGAAATCAAAACCAGTGATAGCCAAGATGATAATGGAGACTATGGAAACTGAATAACCATAAAAGAGTTTTTGTGAGACGGCACCTCTACCTTTGAAATAGACGTCAGATACGTAATTATCGATGAAGATACGGAGGGCGTCAACGATTAGGGTAATGCCAATATAGATGAGCCAGGTCATGCAAAGGCTCCATAAATCAGGAAGCCATAATATCCTGCGAAGATAGTAAGCATAAGAATACCATCGAAACGAGTGATTCTGTGACCGCGTCTAGCGAGTAAACAGACTAGGATGGATGAAAAGACTAACATAACAAGATCGATGGTCTGGAAGTTATTTGGCGTAATACTGCCAGCGAAGATGACTGGTAAGGCAAGGACGATACAGATGTTAAAGATGTTACTACCGACAATATTGCCGATGAGAAGGTCGGATTCGCCTTTTTTGGCGGCGGAAACAGTAGTAACGAGTTCAGGAAGAGAAGTACCGAGTGCGATTACGGTGAGAGAAATGATGCGCTCTGAGATACCGATACTGGAGGCGATAAAACTGGCGGAGTTTACGACTAGTTCACTACCGCCAACGACGCCGGCGAGACCGAGGATAACTAGGAGGAATGATTTGCCAAGTTTGTATTTGGGTTTGTCGACTTTTTTGGCTTCTTTTTTGTTCTTGCGGGCAAGGGAGATGAGATAGTAGAGGAAAATCCCAAAGAATAGAAGACAAATGATAGCGTCGGCGCGAGAGAAAGTATTAATGATGGCGTCGGAGAGGGTGACGTCGAGAATGAGGACGATGAGGGCAGTAGAAATGAGAAGGAGGAGCGGCAATTCTTTACTAACGGTGTCTTTCTTGACCTTGATGGGGTGAATGACGGCGGCGACGCCGATGAGGAGAAGAACGTTGATAATATTACTACCGATGACGTTACCGACTAGGATGTCGGTGTTGCCGTTGATGAGGGAACTAAAAGAGACAGCGAGTTCCGGTGCGCCAGTGCCGAAGGCGACGATAGTGAGACCGATGAGCAATTTGCTGATTTTGAAATTGGAGGCGACGGATGAGGCACCGTCGACAAGCCAATCGGCGCCTTTGATGAGAAAAATGAAGCCGATAATTAATAGTAAGATTTGTAATATGATTTCCATTATGGTTATGATTATAACATATTTTTTGGCAATAAAAAATGGTGCGAGCGAAGAGACTCTAACTCTCGACCTCTTCCTTGGCAAGGAAGCGCTCTAAACAACTGAGCTACGCTCGCATTTGTAGTTTATATTATAGCATAGATTTTTGATTTTGTGGGAAAAATCGTGATATAATGAAAGTATAATTAAAAAAGGAGAAAAATGTCTACAGGTGGAATAATAGCCATTGTGGTTGTCGTGATAATTGTGGCGATAATAGTGATGGTAATCGGGGCTTACAATAGTCTCGTTAAGTTAGACGAGCGCGTCAATGAGGCGTGGTCGGATATCACGGTACAGCTGAAGTACCGAGCGGATTTGATCCCGAACGTGGTGGAAACCGTGAAAGGTTACGCCAAGCATGAAAAGGAAACTTTCCAGATGGTGACTGAGGCCCGTACGGCGGCGATGGGTGCTAAAACAGTGAAGCAAGCGGCTGAGGCTGAAAAAGAAATGCAAACAGCACTCGGACGTATTTTTGCGATTGCGGAAGCTTATCCAGAGCTCAAAGCTAACGAAAACTTTGTGAAATTACAAGAGCAGTTGCAGGATGTGGAAGATAAGATTCAGGCTGCACGTCGCTTCTATAATGCTGGTGCGAAAGAGCTTAATACGAAGATTAAGATTTTCCCAACTAATTTGATAAATAAATTCGTGGGTCACTTCAAGGTGCGTGAGTACTTTGAGGTTGAAGAGTCTGAGAAGGCTCGCATTAAAGATGCTCCTGAAGTGAAGTTTTAAACAGGGATATGCTCCTAGCTTAGGCTAGGAGCATAAATGATTAAAATGTATAAGCAGATAGCAGAGAATAAACGTAAGACAATTTATATTATTGTAGTGTTTGTGCTGATGATTACCGCGATTGCGGCACTTTTTGCGTGGTACTATAATGACCCATGGATTGCGGTATGGACGGTGGTGGCTGGTATTATATATGCAGTAATACAATATTATGCTTCGAGTTCGCTGGCAATGGCGACGGCGGGAGCGAAGGAAATCGAAAAGAAAGATAATCCAAGACTTTATAATATAGTGGAAAATTTGTCGATTACGACTGGATTACCTATGCCGAAGGTGTACGTGATTGATGATTCGGCGCCTAATGCATTTGCGACTGGTCGTGATCCGAAACATGCTTCGGTGGCAGCGACGACTGGATTGATGGATATTATGGATGATAAGGAATTAACAGCGGTGATGGCACACGAGATGTCACATGTAAAGAATTACGACATTAGAGTGTCGATGATTGTATTCGGATTGGTATGTGTGGTAGGGTTGATTTCGGATTTGGCATTTCGGTTGATGTTTTATGGTTCGAGAAGACGGGATAATGAAGGTAGCCCAATGGGGTATTTGTTGATTTTGGTGGCAGCGATATTGTCACCACTGGTGGCGACTTTGGCGCAGATGGCGGTGAGTCGACAGCGCGAGTACTTGGCGGACGCATCGGCGGTGAATATTACGAGATATCCGGAAGGGATGATTGGTGCTCTGAAAAAATTGCAGTCGCACAGTCAGCCAATGAAGAGTCAAAATATCGCGGCAGAATCAATGTATATTAATAATCCTTTACGTAAAGGTTTTTTCAGTAATTTATTATCATCACATCCGCCACTAGAAAAGAGAATCGAAAGATTGGAACATGGTAAAGAAAAGTTCTAGTCGGAAAAAGTCACCACACAAATCTTTCAAGCGGACTTATCGGGAAGATTACGTGCGAGGACTCAATGTACCTGGGATGGGACAACATATCGTAGAAGCTTTCCAGATGCTTGGGCGGAATTGGAAGGTTTTTGGGTCGCTATTAATACTATCAGCTGTACTTGAGATATTGGCGGTACAAACGACTGAAGAAACTACAGCAGTATTTACGATATTGATTTTTCTGATGATATGGCTGACAACGATCTTCTTGGTGAGGCACATCAAAGCTAAGCATAAGGTGACTTTACGCGATGGATTATATAATGCGATGGCGCCTTTGATACCGACGTTGATAGTATTTGTGGTGGCAGTGGTGGAATGTATACCGATTTTTGTACTAATAATTGCCTATTCGGCAGCAGTGAAAACGGATTTTCTAACAATGCCGTTTTATGCGTTGATGTTTTTCGGATTTGCGGGATTGATGCTGACGTTGTCGGGGTATTTATTGTCATCGTCATTAGTTGCATTAATTGCGGTGAGCGCGCCAGGAATCTATCCATTAAGTGCTTTTGTGACTGCTGCGGAATTGATGATGGGGAGAAAAATTCGGTTTGTTTTGCGGTTAATCGCTTTAATGTTGGTGCTGGCGGTAATGATGGCAGTTGTGGTGTTGCCACTAGCGGCGCTAAAGGTACCAATGGAAGTGCTGTCGGTAATAGTATCGTTCGTGGGTTGTTTCGGTGCGATTTATATGACGGTTTATTTATATTTATACTACCGTTGGCTGCTGGATGCGTGATAAAATAGTATTATGAATAAAATGGATGCGGAGAAAAGAATCGCGAAATTACGCGAGTTAATTAATGATTATCGTTATCATTATCATGTACTTGATGAGTCGATTATGAGTGAGGCGGCGGCAGATTCGTTGAAACATGAATTGTCATTATTAGAGGAAGAATATCCGGAGCTTATAACGTCAGATTCGCCGACACAGCGGGTGGCTGGTAAGCCTCTAGATAAGTTTGAGAAGGTGCGACATGAAAAGCGGATGATTTCGCTCGCGGATGTGTTTTCGGAAGAAGAGGTGCGGGATTGGATTACGCGCAATGAAAAACTGATACCTGGTGGGAGGATTCAAGAGTTCTTTACGGATATCAAGATGGATGGATTAGCGTGCTCACTGAAATATCGTGATGGTGTGTTCTATCAAGCTGTTACTCGTGGTGATGGGTTGGTTGGTGAAGATGTGACTTTGAATGTAAAAACTATTCAGAACGTACCCTTAAACCTCAGAAGTATTTCTTCATCGTCGGGCCGCGTCCGGCTGGCCCGTCGCCACGGGCGGCCGGCGCTACCCCTCGCCTTGCCAGGCTCCGGATTCCCTCCGATTGAAGAAATACCTTCTGAGGTGGAGGTGCGCGGGGAAATCGTTATATTCAAAAAAGATTTTGAACATCTCAATGAGTTACAGCGGAAGAAAGGAGAGGCGGAGTTTGCGAATCCACGGAATCTTGCGGCGGGTTCGATTCGGCAGCTTGACCCGAAGGTGGCGGCTAGTCGGCCGTTGAAGTTTATTGCATATGATTTGGTGGCGCCGGATTTGCCGACTTGGCATGAAGCGTACGATAAACTGCGAGAATTAGGATTTCAGACTTCTGGTGAAGACAGAGTGTTTTCGAGTCAAGACATGAAGGAGTTGTTTAAGTATATAAGTGAACTGGACGAATATCGGAAAGGTCTGAAGTTTAATACGGATGGTATGGTGATAAAAATCAATGATAGGGCTGTGTATGATAAGCTCGGGATTGTAGGGAAAACGCCGCGCGGGGCGGTGGCGTATAAGTTTCCGGCGGAAGAGTCGACGACGGTGGTGCGCGATATTGTGATTTCAATTGGGCGGACTGGCGCGGCGACACCGGTGGCGATATTGGATCCGGTATCAGTGGCAGGGACGACAGTGCAGCATGCGTCGCTACATAATGCGGATGAGATCGCAAAGTTAGATGTGAGGATTGGCGATACGGTGATTATCTATAAGGCAGGTGATATTATCCCGCAGGTAAAGGAAGTGTTGGTGGCTCTTAGGCCAGAGGGGACGGTGGCGTTTGATTATGAAAAGGCTCTAAAGAAACAGTATCCGGAATTAACATTTGAACGTCCGGAGGGGGAGGTAGTGTATCGGGTTAAGGGAGAATCATCAGATCTGATATTGAAGCGGACGGTGGAGTATTATGCCTCGAAGCCAGCGCTGAATATCGAGGGGTTAGGGGAGAAGAACGTAGAGGCTTTGATTGATGCTGGATTGGTGCACTCGATTGCGGATTTGTATCGGTTGTCTGTTAGTGAGGTAGCGAAATTGGAGAGATTTGGGGAAGTGTCGGCGCGGAATTTGGTAAGTGCGATTCAAGAATCGAAGAACCCGACTCTGGCGAAGTTTGTCACGGCACTTGGAATTCGGCATGTGGGTGCGCAGACGGCGGTGAGTTTGGCACGAAGATTTAAAAGTTTAGATAAGTTGATGATGGTGACGAAGGAGGAGCTGCTGTCGGTTGACGATATTGGTGAAGTGGTGGCGGAGTCTATTCTGGCGTGGTTTGCGGATGAAGACAACGTGAAACTACTTGAAGAATTACGTGGGTTGGGTGTGTGGCCAGTGGAAGAGTCGAGGGCTGTGTTGCCGCTCGATGGGCGGTCGTATATTGTGACTGGGACGCTCGCGTCGATGGGGAGGGAAGAGGCGGAAGATAAACTGCGAGAGTTAGGTGCGACAGTGACGTCTTCGGTGACTAAGACTACGACGGCTTTGATTGTAGGAGAAAAACCCGGAAAATCTAAGGCTGACAAAGCTGCGAAATTGGGTATCCCGACGATTGATGAGGCGGAGTTTTTGAAACTGGTGAAAATGTGATATAATAGGAGTGTGCCTGGGTGTAGCACAGTTGGTAGCGCGCAACGTTTGGGACGTTGAGGTCGCAGGTTCAAGTCCTGTCACCCAGACCATTTTTTGTTATTCGTAAATAGGAACATCGTCGGGGAAGGGGTCGAAATCGGATTTGCCAAAATCGTCGTCGGTGAAGTCGGTTAAAGTGTCGTCGGTGAAGCCGTCGCCGTCTTGGTCGTGGTAGCCTGATGAGCCATAGGGATTGTAGCCGAGTTCGGTAAGGAAGCGGGAGGGCATACTGTAGCTACGAGTGCCATAGGAATAGCGCGATAGGGCGTAGGTGAGGAATAGGCGTTTCATGGCGCGAGTCATGGCGACGTAGGCGAGGCGGCGCTCTTCTTCGAGTTCGGCGTCGTTGTCGTAGGCGCGGGAACCTGGAAAGAGGCCTTCTTCCATACCAACGATGAAGACGACGGGGAACTCGAGGCCTTTGGCGGCATGCATGGTCATAAGAGTGACGGAGTTCTTGCTGGTGGCTTCGTCGGCGCTGGACATTAAAGTGGCGTCGGCGAGGAAATCCGACAAAGTGTCGTATTCGCTGGCGTTACTAATGAGTACTTCGAGGTTTTGCATGCGATCTTCGGTAGTGGGGGTACCATCATTTAGGAGAGTTTGGAAATCGAAATAAGTGACAACGCGCTCAGCGATTTTGCCTGGGTTATCTTCGAGATTAGTGGTTTTTAGGAAATTGATGAGACGAAGGAGGGCAGTTTTGGCTTTGGCGGAATTGATGACTGAGGGGAGGTCGGGATTGAAAAGTGGTTGCGGCTCATCGATGGAGTCGATGGCGCCAAGGAGTTTTCGGATGGAGACTTCGCCGATACCGGACAGGATGTTGCTACAAACGCGGGTGAGACTGACTTTGTCGCGTTGGTTAATAAGGAGGCGAAGGATTGCCATGACGTCTTTGATTTCCTTACGGTCGTAGAAGCGGACGCCGCCGATGATTTTATAGGGGATATGCATGTTAAGAAAAGCTTTTTCAAAAGCATAGGATTGGGCATTGGTGCGGTAAAGGATGGCGAAGTCGGAAAAATCGGGGTAGTCTTTCTGAAGATTGAGGATTTTCATGGCGACGTAGGTGGCTTCGGTGGTTTCATCTTGGAGGTTTTCGATGTCGACGGGCTCGCCAGCTTCGGCGTCGGTGAAGAGGGTTTTGTCGGTGCGAGTTTTGTTTTCGTGAATGACTTTTTGAGAGGCGGCGAGGATATTCTTGGTGGAGCGGTAGTTTTGTTCGAGTTTGATGACTTTGGCGCCAGGGAAATCCTTTTCGAAGTTGAGGATGTTGGTGAAGTCGGCGCCGCGCCAGGAGTAGATGGATTGCCAGTCGTCGCCGACGACGCAAATGTTACGATTTGCGTTGACGAGGAGTTTGACGATATGGTATTGGACGAGGTTGGTGTCTTGGTACTCGTCGATAAGAATGTGGTGGAATTTCTGTTGCCATTTGGTGCGGATATTGGGGTGGTTTTGGAATAGCTCGAGTTCTTTTAAGAGTAGGTCGTCGAAATCGAGGGCGGAGGCTTGGGCTTTCTCGGATTCGTAGCGGGCGAAGATTTGGGCGATTTGCTTCTGATTGGGGTAGAGAGCGGTGGCGGCGTAGTCGTCGGCAGAGTGACCTTGGTTCTTCTCGCTACTAATAATGGATTGGATGGATTTGGGTTTGAGTTGCTTGTTGTCGCTCATGCGAAGGTCTTTCATGATGCGGCGGATGAGGGAGATTTGGTCGTCGGTATCGTAGATGACGAAATCGCGACTTAAGCTGATAGCTTCGTGCTCTATTCTTAGTATTTTGACCGCAATACTATGAAATGTTCCCATATAAGGCATAAAAGAACGTGGAGGTGGAGTGGTTTGGTTTTGTAATAATTTCCATAGTCGTTCGCGCATTTCATTGGCGGCTTTGTTGGTGAAAGTGACGGCGAGGATGCTGTGCGGGTCGGTGCCGTGAGCGATGAGATTAGCGATGCGATGAGTGAGGGTTCTGGTTTTGCCGGAACCGGCGCCAGCTAAAATCAATAGTGGCCCAGACAATGTCTCGACCGCGGATTGTTGCGCGGGGTTTAAACCCTCTAGAATTTTGTCCATGTAATTATTGTAACACATTAGAGTGTTGGTTTATTTGCGCGATTTGAAAGTTGAGTTGTTTGATAATGATTATGTTGAATAATGCATACTAAAGGGGTTGTAAATGTCTTTATACTGTGATAAGGTGTTATGCATTAAAAATATAGAGTGATATAATGAAACAATTTAATAAAGTCTATAAAAGTGATCGGAATTACAAAGATTGGTTTTTAGTGAAAGATAGTATTCAATATAGAAAGGTTTTGCGAAGTTTTAAGGAGTGGGAGATGTGGTGGTGCGCTATTGGTGAAAATGTGGGGGTCGAAATAAACGGTAATGGGAGAACTTGATGATGAGGATATCCGGAAGATTCAAGATGGTTTATGGAACTTATAGGGAGTAAAAAATGCCCCCTCGTTTAGGAGGGGTAGGGCGGGAAAATCCCGAAGATGGTTTAATTGTACCAGCTTTTGGCGAAAAATGCAACGTGTGCTATGTAAAAAAGTGGCATAAGGGGGAATGATGATTAAATGCCGGTGAGGGGGGAGATGTCGGCGCCGAGGTGGCGGAGGCGGGCGGCGAAGTCTTGGTAGCCGCGATTGATAGGGTAGACGTTACGAAGAATGGATTGGCCGGGGGCGGCGAGCATGCCGATCAGGATGACAACAGCGGGACGGAGTGCTTGCGGAGCAACGAGCTCGGTGGGGCGCCAGTTGGTGGGTCCTTCGATGTAGACGCGGTGAGCGTCGAGGAGTTCGACTTTAACGTTGAGATTGGCGAGTTCAGTAGTGTAAACGGCGCGGTTTTCGAAGACCCAGTCGTGGATAAGAGTACGGCCACTCGCGACAGCAGCGATGACGGAAAAGAAGGGAAGATTGTCAATATTAAGACCTGGGAAAGGCATGGGGTGAATTTTGTCGACGGGTGCGACGAGGCTGGATTTTTTGATATATAGATCAACGAGGCGGGTGCGATTGTTGGAGGAGAGGTATTCGGGGGATTTGTCGATGATAGCATGCATGTTTTTCAAGACTTCGAGTTCGATTTCGAGGAATTCGATGGGTGCGCGCATGATAGTGATTTCGGAGTTGGTAGCAAGGGCGGCAGTGATGAAACTCATGGCTTCGATGGGGTCTTCAGAGATATTATATTCAACGTCTTGATTGAAGAACGGACGACCTTGAACGACGAGGCGGGTAGTACCGATGCCGGAAATCTTAACGCCGAGTTGTTCGAGGTAGAAACAAACGTCTTGAACCATGTAGTTAGGCGAGGCGCCGACGATGGTGGTCTTGCCAGGGGCGAGGGCGGCGGCCATGAGAACGTTTTCAGTGACGGTGTCGCCACGCTCAGTAAGGACAATATAACGGTCGTGGTATTTATGAAGAGTTTCTTGTCGGACTTCGACTTCGTAGAAGCCACTATGACATTCGGCGTCAACGGTGAGGCCGAAAGATTTGAGAGCTTGAAGGTGTGGTTCGACGGTGCGAGTACCGAGTGAACAACCGCCGGCGTAGGGGATTTTGAATCTAGGATAGCGGTGAAGTAGAGGGCCGAGGAACATAATAATAGAGCGGGTACGGCGGGCAGCTTCGATGTCCATTTCGTCGAGTTTTAATTCGCGGGGTGAGATAATTTCGAGGTCACGATGGCGGTTGGTCCAGTGGCATTTGACACCGATAGATTCCAAAACTTCGATAATGCGGAAGACTTCTTCGATGCGGGCGATATGACGAAGGGTGGTCTTGCCGGTGTTGAGAAGGGTGGCACACAGGAGGGCAACGGCAGCGTTTTTGGAAGTATTGATGGTGATTTCACCGTGCAATTCTTTGCCGCCGCGGATGCGAAAACTTTGTCCAGCTGAGTCATTAACAGAGAGGATTTGGGTGCCGAGAGCTTCAGAGAGTTTCTTGATCATTTCAAGGGAAATGTTCTGGCCACCTTTTTCGATACGGTGGATGGCGGACTGAGAGGAGCCGACTTGTTCAGCTAATTCTTCTTGAGTCCAACCTTTTTCGATGCGCATTTGTTCGATGGCCTCACCGATGACTTGTTGATATGACAGTGTTTTCTTCATGATAATGAATATATCATGGCATGAATAAAATGTAAAGAGCCGAAATATAGAGAAATAATTGCTTATTTGTCATAAGTACTATATAATTAAGTATAGGCGCTACGGCTTGTTTTAGCGTGGAAGTTATGGAGTAAGAGTGTTGTCAAAGAGAATAAAGAATAGAGGAATTGTTGTGGTTGTCGTCATGTTGAGCTTTTTGTTTGCCTGTAATTGTGATGTCAAAACTACACTTGCTTATTCTGCTTCTATTACTACCTCTAACTCGATTGTTCTAAATGCAGCCTTAATCAGTAACGGTACCTCAATCCATGCTGAGTCCATTAATGTTCAATCGGATTGTAGGAGTGGCTATAATCTAACTATTGCTGTACCGGAAGGCAGTGATTTGTATAGATATGATAATGGTAATCAAGCGGTCAATGCTTCTTTTACTGCTGTAGATGGTGTATCGGCTCTCAATAGTAGCAATAATACTAATAAATGGGGTTATACCTTGACTAATGATGCTAATGCTAGCACGGTTTTTTATCCACTTTCATCCAATGAATCAGTTTTAAAAACTTCTACTCAGACTGCAAGTGCCAGCGATATTAATGATACATTCTCGATTTATTATGGGGTAAAAACAGATAATACGATTGAACCTGGCGTATACCAGATGGCTAATAACGGTTCCGTTGTTTATTATCTAACTATGGATGTTACTTGTACTCAATATACTGTATCGTTTGATCCCAATGGCGGCACTGTAACGAGTGGAGGGAATAATCCTACTCAGGCTATTCAACAAGGAGAACTTACCAATTTGAATTCAGCAGAATTATTGCAAGCGCCAACAGCCGCTTCTTATACCGATGCAGATAACAATACTATAAATGGTGATGCTGATAAAGTTTGGGTTTTCTGGGGTTGGAATACTAAAGTAGATGGTACTGGCGATTGGTATAAGGATAAGGAAGCAGTGGAGAATTTGACAGCTGCAGGAACTACCATTACACTTTATGCTCAGTGGAAACAGGCTACCTTAATCGATTTGGCTGTAGGGACTCAAGTGGGTACCGAAAAGGTTATTGATCATAATACTATGCAAGATATGAGTGCAGGCATTTGTTATAATTCTACGGCTTATTCTATAGATACTAGTTCTGATGCGTACAGTCCGTATAATGCATCTACTAATCCAAACGGTTATCATACTGTTACTTTGAATGATTATCGTGGTAAAGTCACTGTTGGCGAGAATTTGGAGTTACCAGAACAGTATAACGTTTCTAGACTCGCGGATGGGTTGTGTTGGATGACGACTAACCTTAACCTCGGTAGAAGTGGTACGGATGGGCCGAATGGTGATGGTACAGTTACGCTCACTTCGGAAGATTCCGATTTGGCCAATAATGCTACTTTTGCATTGCCTGCACATTCTACTACTAGTAGTACTGCAAATAATACTGCTAGAATTCGAATAACCAATAATGATGGTAATAACGATAATGGTGTTTTTTATTCTTGGGCAGCTGCCGTAGCTGGAGTTGTGTCGAATCCCACAGTTTCGGTTTGTCCGAAGAATTGGGATTTGCCAAATAGAGCACAATACGATAATTTACAAACAAAAATGGACTATAAGTCTGGTAATTCGCCTACTTCACTGCCTGGTGCATTTCTGTTAAGTGGAGGGTTTACGAATGGCGCTACTTTTTATCAGACTAGTTATGGGCACCTTTGGACGACACAACCAAGTACCTCGGCGGCATATGGAGCAAGGATAGAAAGTGCAAGAGTATTAACCAGTTTAACTAGTAACACTACTTATGGTGGGAATAAGTATTATGAGAAAAATGTGAGATGTGTAGCAAGTAAGGGCCGAGCAACTGTTAACTATGATGGCAATGGGACAACGGAATACCCAGTGACTGGTAGTACGTCTTCGCAGGTAAATGTAGAAATAAATAGTACGAATACACGGGCTAGTAGTGGTTTTATTAGGACTGGATGGATTTTCAAGAACTGGAATACCGCATCGGATGGTAGTGGTGTTGCGATAGCTGCTAGCACGGCACTTTCTGCCTTAAACATTAAGCCTAGTGATACGATTACGCTTTATGCTCAGTGGACGCCGGTTTATAAGATTACTTATGTCAATAATTGCGCTACTTATAATACAGGATGCACTACGACTACTTCAAATACTACTTCTATACAGAATATTAATCTGACAAGCTATCCAAGTGGTGGCACAGAATCTGGTACACTTGGTGCATTTGATAAATTCACGCAAAGTGGTTGGAAGATTAAAGAATGGACAACCAATGCAGACGGTACTGGTACGTCGTATCTGATATCTAGTAGCTATACGGTGCCGAGTGGTTCGGCGCCAGGGGATGGAATTACGTTGTATGCCCATTGGGTGCCGGTTTATTCTATTCAGTATGATGGTAATGGTGCGGATAATCCTGATGGTATGGGTACCACGAATGCTTCTGGTGTCAAAGCTGTTAGGCATATTAATGTGAGTGGGGGTGATCCCGTGACATTTATAGCTAGTAATTTTAAACGTACTGGGTATGGGTTTGTGGGCTGGTCTACTGATCCTGATGCGTGGACTCATTTTATGGATAATGATAGTACTAATGATTCGGTAATATATGGTCCGATGGAGACTATATCGGCTCCAGCTGATTCTGGAAATAATACAAGCACTATGACGGTGTATGCGGTTTGGGTGGAGGCAGAGAAGGACGGTAACAATAATCCGATTTATCTTCAGGACTTTACGGGTTCGGACTGTAGTGCTCTTACGGGGACGGAATTTGACACAAATACGGGTGCTATTAGTGTGGGCGAGGTTATTGCGCTTACGGATAAGCGTGATAATGAAGTTTATGCGGTAGCGAAGCTTGCCGATGACCACTGTTGGATGGTGGAAAACCTGAGATTGGAATCTGCTGGGACATTGGGGAATAATATCAATGATAGTAGTGTAACGAACCAAAGTCTTGCTCAAGGCTATGGTGGTATTACGGGGAGAAATGGGAATTTTGTGGGGTTAGCCAATCCGGAGTCTTCCAGTAGCTGGAATAGCACAGCATCAAATAGTATTTATAAGTCATCTGCCAGTACGCCGTTGGATACTTATGATCCTATTAATGGTGTATTGGAGGATATCGGATCATTGGACAACCCGATTCATCGTTTTCCGCGATATGATAATAGTCCCAAAAGTAATCTTAATGGTATTTCACATACGAGGAATCATGGTAATCCATCAAATAATACTGGTACTTTTCCTGGTAATCTGTATTCTTATGGCGATTTGTACACTTGGAGTGCGGCGATGGCTAATACATCTCATTATGTTGGAGCGAGGGAGGTAAATGTTGCTGGAGAGATTTCGGAGACTGTGGGTACTTCAATTTGTCCATACGGTTGGCGTTTGCCAACTGGGGGTAGTTCTACCAAAGAGTTTGCTGCTCTTGCTAAGGCTTATGGTGGGACTGGTGTAAATCAATCTGGTGCAGTGAACTCTGGTGACGTGATGTCGAACCGTTTGCGAACGTTTCCAAATAACTTTGTTTTTTCTAGAAGTGGTGCTGACGGTAGGTATTGGACTACCTCGAGCTGGAATAGTTCTAACGGAAATGTCTTTTTCTTAAATAGTACGAGATTAGATCCAACTGAGCATTGGGGTAAGAACTCTGCTTATGCCGTGCGTTGTTTTATGGATGAATCTTAATTCGTAGTATAATGATAATATGAAAACAATTAGAGATATTAATGTTAAAGATAAGATAGTGCTAATGCGGGTGGATTATAATGTGCCGCTTAAAAATGGGAAGATTGTAGATGACCTGAGGGTTCGGGCGAGTGTGTCGACGATTGAGACGTTATTGAAGCGGGGTGCGAAACGGGTGGTGCTTTTGTCGCATCTGGGGAGGCCGGAGGGTAGGGTAGATATGAAACTGTCGCTCTCAGTAGTGGCGAAGGCGCTTGAGAAGATGTTGAAGCGGGTTGTAGGATTCTACCCCCTGCCGGAGGAGGGAGCGAAAATATCAATTCCTGGAAATGTGAAGGTGGCGTTACTAGAAAATTTGCGATTCGATCTGGGTGAAGAGGGGAATTCGAAAGAGTTTATTAAAAACATCATTGATGCGGTAGATGCAGATATGTATGTGCAGGATGGGTTTGCGGTAGTGCATCGGGCACACGCTTCGACAGATGCGGTGAAAGAGTTTTTGCCGGTGTATGCTGGGCTACTTGTAGAAAAGGAAGTAGTGAACCTGGATAAGGTGATGAATAAGCCAGAAAAGCCAGTGCTGCTAATTATTGGTGGAGCAAAAGTAGAAGACAAACAGCCATTGATTGAAAAACTAGTGAATAAAGTAGATTATATTGTAGTAGGTGGGAAGATCGCGGCGGATGGATATAAGGCCAAAAATGAAAAGATATATGTAGCGGAAGATTTTGATGAGAATGCTGAGGGCGCAAAGTTGGATATTGGACCATTATCAACAGCAAAACTGGCAGGGATGATTACGGATGCTAAGACAATTATTTGGAATGGGCTCTTGGGCTATGCAGAAGATCCGGCTTACGCGACGGCGTCGACAATTACGGCGGAGATGATTGGTGAACACGTGTCGGCAGAGACGGTGATATGTGGGGGTGATACGACTGGGTTTGTGGAGAATCTGATGAAGGAACATCCGAATTTGTCGTACTCGTTAGTGTCGACAGGTGGTGGGGCGGCACTAGAATACTTGCTCGGCGAAAAATTACCAGGCATTAGTGCGATTGAAAAATAGTTATTATACAGTTCTAACTTTAATAGTATCGGTGCCGTATTTGTCGCGGTTGCCGGAGACGATGACGGTGGTGAGATCTTTTTTGCCGTCTTCGACTTGAAGATAGTTGCCTTTGAGTTCTTTGGCGAGGGCGAGACCGAAATCTTCAGCGTAGGGACGGACGAAGGCGGAGTTGGCGTAGCAGAGAGCGAGCTGGTTGGCAACGCGAGCGTTGGGAGTGACGGAGACGATGGGGAGATTCGGGCGCTGGGCAGCCATGGTGGTGGCGGTGACGCCAGAAGCGGTTTGGCAAATAATGGCGTCGGCTTCGATAGATTCGGCGATATGAGCGGCGGCGCTGGAAATGGCGTCGTAGACTTCGGATTTTTCGCCGACGGGATCTTGAGAAATAGGTGCAATACGAGAGTGATTCTGGGTGTAGAGGATGATTTTCTTCATGGCTTTGACGGTTTCTAGTGGATATTTGCCATTGGCGGTTTCATCGGAAAGCATAACAGTGTCGGCTCCTTGAATAACGGCAGTCGCAACATCGGAAACTTCGGCACGTGTGGGTTCGGGATTGTCGACCATGCTGGAAAGCATTTGAGTGGCGACGATGCAGAGTTTAGCGTGAGCGCGACAAAGCGCGATGAGCTTACGTTGGATAATGGGGACGACTTCGGTGCCGGCTTCGACGGCCATGTCGCCGCGAGCGACCATAATACCATCGGCGGCTCTCACGATGTCTTCGAGACTTTTTTCGGATTCGATGGCTTTTTTGGTTTCAATCTTCGCAATAACCTTGGCGGTGGAGCCGAGTGAGAGTAGCATTTGTTTTAACTTGACGATGTCGCTGGCGGATTGGACGAAGGATAGGGAAACGTAGTCGTAGTCGCAGTTTACGCCGTATTCAATGTCAGCGAGGTCTTTCTCGGTCAGGATGTCGCCGCCGAAATCAGTGTCGGGGAGGTTGAGGCCTTTCTTGGACATAATGAAGCCGTCGTTTTCGATTGTGACTTTGATGGCGGTACTTGAGACGATTTCGGTAATAGTGGCTTTGACTTTACCATCAAACATAGAGAGAGGTTCGCCGGGTTTGACTTTGCTGGCGAGGTTATATTGAACTGGTACGGTCATACCGCCGTCGTGCTCAAAACTATCATCGGATTCGAGGATTAATTCGTCGCCTTTTTTGAGGTCGAGGTGATTGTCTTTTAACATGCCGAGACGGATTTTGGGACCTTGAAGATCTTGCAGGATAGCGACGGAGCGGCCTTTCTTAGCGGCAGCAGCGCGAATCCATTTGATTTGTTGGTCGCGTTCTTCGTTAGAGCCATGTGAACAGTTAAGACGGCAGCCGTTAACGCCGGCCATAATGACCTCTTCCACGAGTTCGGGTGAATTGGTGGCGGGTCCGATTGTTGCTAGTATTTTAGTGCGTTTGAATAGTTTACTCATATTATAATCTTACCATATGTTTGATTATATGGTAATATCATAATATGAATATGGTTAAAAAACGAACTAGGTCGTCGTATGGGCGAAGGGTGGCAAGAAAGAAATATGATATCACGGTGGTTAGACGAGTGGTTTTGTGGGTGATTGGTCTTACAATTGCGACGGTGGTAGTCGGTGTGGTGGTGTGTTTAGTGTGGAGTAATGAGCGAGTGACGAAAGCAAAACTAGATGCAATGGCAAAGGATTACTATGAGGGATATATTTATGAGAACTTGATTAGTGGTGCGATGTCGCAAGATGAAATAAATAAAACTATGGAGCGATATGAGGGGTGGGGGTTTGCACCGGTGAACTTGCGACAATTATTGTCGTATGATGAACAAAAGAATGGTAAAGGGGCGGAATTTGTAAAGAACTATTGTGATGAGAATGATACATCGGTTAAATATTATCCAGA
Source organism: Candidatus Saccharimonadota bacterium (assembly GCA_017514765.1). Taxonomy (GTDB): domain Bacteria; phylum Patescibacteriota; class Saccharimonadia; order Saccharimonadales; family Saccharimonadaceae; genus Nanosyncoccus. Next base: position 36,483 of record JAFWIU010000012.1, read on the forward strand.
AGTGCCATATGATAAGAAATCTTACCGGCTTGAATATAAATATGTGTGTGAGTGGTAGAATAATATTGTATGAAAAACAATCGAGAAAAAACAGTAGTTAAACTAGTATTATAAGTATCTTAGCGAATCTTGTTCTTGTAGGGTTCAAAGCGGCAGTGGGTTTATTGTCGAACTCTATCGCTATCATTTCGGATGCTGTCAATAACTTTAGTGATGCGCTTTCTAGCATTATTACGATTATTGGTACGAAGCTAGTCGGCAAGGCGTCGGACAAGAAACATCCATATGGTTATGGGCGCATCGAATAGATTACTTCGCTTATCGTTTCTGCAATCGTACTTTACGCTGGTATTACGGCACTTATTGAATCCGTGAAGAAGATTATTGTACCAGAAGAAGTAGATTATAATGTTACGACATTAGTTATCTTAGTTGCTGGTATTATTGTTAAATTTGTACTTGGTACGCGTATAGAAGGTAGTCTGACTAAATCGATTAAGAAAGATATTTTGAAGGAAAAAGACGTCAAAGGGGTATTTGATTTGGTGTTAAATGATTATGGTCCGGATAAGTATTTGGGTTCAGTTCATATTGAAGTCAATGATACGCTAACTGTGGCGCACATTGATAAGATTTCTCGTCGCATCACGAAGCAAGTAGCGGAAAAATATGGAGTAATTCTTCATACAATTGGTGTTTATTCTATTAATACAAAAGACATGGATATTATTGAAGCCAAGAAAAAGGTTGAGAAGATTGTTTTCTCGCATAAAGAAATCTTACAAATGCACGGGTTCTATTTAGATGTTAAGGATGATATTATTATTGATTTTGAGGCTCGGGATCGTGAAAAGACTTACCGGGATATTTATGATGCAGTCCAAAAGGAATTTAAGGACTATATAATTGCAATTACGCTAGATGTTGATGCGAGTGATTAGGGGGTATTGATAAAAAGTCATAATAGAAGTCTTAAAGGGTTTTTGATTTTGGTGATGTTGGCGGGAGTAAGGATTTACTTCGCAAATCCTTTTCGTAGGGCGTTGCTTCGAAGAATCCAGAATGAATTCTGGATTCTTGCTCAGCTCCTGCTACGAGCGAACCCTGCGGGTTCATCTCCCTGCTGAAGCCATTAAGAAATAAAAATAAGACCCTTTGGGTCTATTTTTTATTTCTTGGTGATCTCGGCGGGAGTCGAACCCGCATTGTCGGGATGAAAACCCGATGTACTAACCGCTATACTACGAGACCAATTTGTAAAGGTACTGTGATTATACCAAATTTTGGTGAAAAAAGCAACGTGTGATAAAATGGGGTGAGTAAGGAGATAAGAGTGGTAGAGAAAATGTCAAACAAAATGTCAAACAAGACTAAAGGGCGACCTAATAATCAGAATAATGTTTCTAATGCGATGAGGAGTATTGTTTTTACGATTATACTGGTATGCTTGGCGGCGTTCTTGATAAGTAATATGAATTATGGTACGGCGCAGAAGACCGAAGTGCCAATATCGGAGGTGATTCAGCGGGCTAATAATCCAGACGGTGATATTGCGAAAATTACAGTGATGGGGGATAGTTTGGATATTACGTTGAAGGGTAAGGATCAGCCGACGGAGACTTCGCGGAAAGATGGTTCGGGGACTCTGTATGATCAGGGTTTGGTGAATTATTGTGAAGATTTGGCAAATGATGAATTAGTAGCTTGCCAGAAGCAATATCCGATTATCGAGTATAAGGAAGATATCGATGTACTTGGGATAGTATTAAATGTGGCGTTGACGATTTTGCCAGTGATTGCAATCGTGATATTCTTCTCATGGATGATGAGGCAGGCGAATGCCGCAAATGCGAACTCACTCTCATTCGGGAAGTCGAAGGCGAAGCTATACGGTCCAGACAAGAAGAAGGTGACATTTAAGGATGTGGCCGGTAATGAATCGGCGAAGCAGGATTTGACAGAGATTGTGGATTTCCTAAAGAGCCCAAAGAAATATGAGAAACTGGGCGCGAAGATTCCGCGCGGGGTGCTGCTGGCTGGTGATCCAGGTACTGGCAAAACTTTGATGGCGCGAGCAGTGGCAGGCGAGGCTAATGTACCATTTTTCTCGATTTCAGGTTCGGAATTCGCGGAGATGTTTGTGGGCGTGGGTGCTTCGAGGGTACGTGATTTGTTTTCGCGAGCGAAGAAGAATGCGCCGTCGATTATCTTCATAGATGAAATTGATGCGGTAGCACACAAACGTGATGCACGAGGTGGTGCAGGACGTGAGGATGAACAGACTTTGAACCAGATTTTGGTGGAGATGGATGGATTTGATAATGATTCGGGCGTGATTGTAATGGCAGCAACGAACCGAGTGGATATGTTGGATAAGGCATTATTGCGACCTGGACGGTTTGACCGGCATGTAAATGTGGCGTTGCCAGAAAGAAAAGACCGGTTAGAGATTTTGAAGGTGCATTTCAAGGGCAAGCCAGTGGAAGCAGATGTGGATCTCGAGTCGCTCGCGAAGAAGACGGCGGGTTCGTCGGGTGCGGACCTCGCGAATATTGCGAATGAGGCAGCAATTACGGCAGCGCGGGAAGGACATAAGGCGATTGCGAATAAGGACGTGGTGGAGGCATTTGAGCGGGTAGCGATTGGGCCGGAGCGAAAGTCGAAGGTAATGAATGATAAGGAACGTAAGATTACAGCTTATCATGAAGCGGGCCACGCGATAGTGGGACACGTGTTGCCGGATTCTGATCCGGTACATAAAGTGACGATTATTCCGCGTGGAAGTACGGGTGGAGTGACGTGGTTCTTGCCACCAGAGGATAGGAGTTATAAGAGTATTTATGAGTTAAAAGATATTCTAGCGCGAGCGATGGGCGGACGCGTGGCAGAGAAAATAGTGTTTGGCACGGATGCGGTGACAACTGGAGCCTCATCGGATTTGAAAAATGTGGCTTCGCTTGCGAAATCGATGATTGTGGAAGAAGGAATGGGGGATAATTTAAGGAATTTGGTATTTCCGGAAGGGGATATGGGTTATTATACGATTACGACTGGGAAACCATATTCAGAAAAGACTGCAGAATTAATTGATGCAGAAATTAAGAAATTATCAGATGAAGCGGCTAAACGAGCCGAGGAAGTGTTGAAAGCGAATAAAGATGTGCTGGATAAGCTGGCTGAGGAATTGTTGGCTCACGAGACCTTAGAAGAGACTGAACTCGAGCCGCTGCTGAAGCCCGCGAAGTTACCGGATTCTGTAAAACTATATAAGTAATTTAATAAAAGGAGGTGTTGTGGAGAGATTACTGGAATATTTTGTTCCGGGCATTTATGTTTTGGATTTAAAGATCGATAAGTTTAAGAAAACGATTGGTGGTCGTGTAAGCGTGTACGGCAAAGCTTTGTCAAAAACTATTAAATTTCATGCTGTAAATCTAGAAGTTTCAAGTGTTTTGATTCGTGGTAAGACTCCGATTTTTACTATAAAAAATGATGTTCTAGAAATTACTCTAGACGATTCATTGGTGGGATGTGATTTTACTTTACATATTTATTATAGCGGTAAGTTAAATGATAATATGGAAGGTGCATATCTTTCGACCTATGAGTTTGAAGGCAAGAAAGAGACTATTGTTGCGACGCAATTTGAATCGCACTATGCGCGTGAAGCTTTTCCGTGTATCGATGAACCTGCTGCAAAAGCTGAATTTAAACTAAATATTACTATCCCTAAGGTTGACGATGAAATCGTAATCTCAAACACTGTGGCAACTCAAATTGTAGAAAAAAATAATGAAATAAAATATCATTTCGCTGATATGCCACGAATGAGCACATATTTGCTAGCGTGGGTGATTGGTAAGTTCCACGGGAAGACGGTGAAGAATAAGCATGGGGTGGAGATTACGACATATTGTCCTCTGAATCAGGATGTTGATTCGGTGGATTTTGCAAATGAGATTGCGGCGCGATCACTCGAGTTTTATGATGATAATTTCGCAGAACCATATCCGTTGAAGCAGTGTTTACAGGTGGCGTTGCCGGATTTTGAGGCGGGAGCGATGGAAAACTGGGGGTTGGTGACGTACCGCGAATCGATGCTACTGGCTGGTAAAAATGCGACGCTGGGCACGAAAAAATCGGTGGCTCTTACTGTGGCGCATGAGTTGTCACATCAGTGGTTCGGTGATCTTGTGACGATGAAGTGGTGGGATGATTTGTGGCTAAATGAATCATTTGCTTCGGTGATGGAATATTATGCGGTGGACACAATTCATCCGGAATATAAGATTTTTGAAGGTTTCTTTACGGGCGATGCGTATTTAGCGTTGATGCGGGATGCCTATAAAGATGTGCAGTCGGTACATCAAGAGGTGCATAATCCGGAGGAGATTGCGACGTTGTTTGACGCGGCGATTGTGTATTCGAAGGGTGCACGGTTGATGTTAATGTTGATTCGTTTGATGGGGTGGGAGGCGTTTTGTAAGGGGGTGGCGGATTATTTCAACAAGTATAAATATCAGAATACGGTGGGGGATGATTTGTGGGCTAGTCTAAAGCCTTATGCGGATTTTGACCCCAAGGAGTTGATGCACGCGTTTATCGATCAGCCTGGATATCCGGTGATTACGGGTGAGGATGGATTCCGCAAATATACGCAGAAGAGATTTTTGCTTGACGACATAATGGTGAAATCAGATTGGCCGTTACCTGAGATAACTGAAGATATGAGTGGACATTATATATTAAATTTGTCGGATGCGCAGTTTGCAGAGAGATTGCGGGATTTTGATAAATTAGGTTTGGAGGAAAAGCTACGATTATTGATTGACAGGAATTTGGCGGCGAAGACAGATTTGGTGTCTTCGGGGTCATTGGTGCCGCTAGTGAAGAAGTTCCAGCAGGAAGATTCAGCGGCAGTGTGGGGAGTGGTGCTGACTATTGTGTCGGGGTTAAAGATATTTTTCGAGCCGGATTCGGAGGAAGAAAATGAGTATAAGCGATTTGTGGGGGAGTTAGTGAAGCCGAAGCTGACAGAAATTGGTCTCACTACGCGAAAAGGCGATGATGAAAACACGATTAGGCTCAGGGCGATATTATTAGGGTTAGATTATTATGCGGAGAATCAGGAAAATATAGAGAAGTTGGCTAAGATGTATAAGGATGATTTGGGTTGTCTGGAGCCCGAAATACGGGAGGCGATACTGGATGCGAAACTGTATAGGGAGCCAGGAATGATAGAAAGGTATTTGGAAAAATATCAAGAGGAAGTTGACCCAGAGGTTAAATTTGAATTATTACTGGCGGGTACGATTTCGAAGGATGAAAAAGTGTTAGATAGGATGTTGCATTTGCTTGACCAACCGGAAGTGGTAAAACCTCAGGATCAGTTGTATTTATATGTGTATTTATATCGGAATTCGCGTTCGCGGGGTAAAGCGTTTGAGTGGTTGAAGGGTCATTGGGATTACGTGAGAGAGATGGCGGGGGATAAGACGTTAGAGGGATATCCGCGTTATATGGCTGGTGCAGCACGAACTGGGAAGGAGTTTGAGGATTGGAAGGAGTTTTTTGGACCGATGCGAGATGATTCGGCAGTATCACGAGCAGTTATGATTGGCGAGAAGGAAATTGCGGCGAGATTGAAGTTGATTGAAAGCGATAGGTTGAATGTTGCACGAGCTGTAGAAGAGAATATATAACAGTTTAATAAGGTGAAAATAAAAACCCCCGGCGAACCGGGGGAACAAAGGAAGTTTACAGGGGGTTGGTTATGACTTGGGAGATTTGCGTTGTAGGGGGGTCTTCTTCCTTTGTTTTTCTTGGGGGTATTTACAATTGTCTTCTTTCAATTGTAAATTTCGTTATGGGTGAGCTTGAGAGGATGTTTATAACCTCTTTGTTTAGCTCACGATTGGAGCTGGTAGCATTGTATATGAGTTCATAGATGCTACCATCATCATCCGGCAGTAAAGGCATCTCCTGGATTGTTTCGATGCCATTGTTGGAACGTCGGAGGAGCTCGAAACCCTTCTTCTGAAGGATTTGACAAAGCTTTCTGTTTTTTGCGTCGACGTAAGCCGAGATAATGAATTTGTACTCTTTTTTCATACTCATTTATCCTCCCCAGGAAAATAATGTGTCCATTCTGGACAAATTGATAAGGTACTTTTTATATTATAGCATACTTTGATGAAAAAAGCAAGAGTTTTATTTTATTTTAGGGATTGGTATAATGGGATAAAGATAGTTGGAGGTAATATGATAAAAGTTAATTTTGACCCGAAAGTGGATGTGGAGCGAGCGACGAAGATTTTGAAAGAGATTGCAAAAGATAAGATGGGTGGGTGGTTTAGCTTGCCGAAGAAGTACGATATGGGGGAATTAGTGCGGATTAAAGAGGCGGCAAAGAAGATTCAAGATGAATCAGAGATACTAGTATGTATTGGAATAGGGGGATCATATCTTGGGCATCGGGCGATTATTGAGGCTTTAAGACCGAAATCGAGTGTAAAGATTGTGTTTGCGGGGAATTCTCTGTCGCGACGGGAATTAGATCATGCTTTGAGGATGGTGGGGGATCATGATTTTTCGGTGAACGTGATATCGAAATCAGGGACGACGTTGGAGCCAGCGGTGGCATTTGGTGCATTTAAGAAAAAACTGATTGAAAAATACGGCGAAGAGGAAGCTTATCAACGGATTTATGCGACAACAGATAGGAAACAGGGGGCGTTGCATGATGAAGCGGTAGCGTGTGGTTATACGAGATTTGTGGTCCCAGATAATATTGGTGGAAGATATTCGGTATTGACAGCTGTAGGGATGTTGCCGCTTGCGGTGGCGAGAGTGGATATTGATAAATTGCTTGAAGGTGCAGCGGATGCGGCTTCGGAATCGGCTGAAACAGCGGTAAAGTACGGATTTATGCGACACGAGTTGGGGAGTAAAGGCTATGATACAGAGGTGTTTGCGAGTTTTGAGCCGTCTACTATGTACTTTAATGAATGGTTGAAACAGTTGTTCGGGGAGTCAGAAGGTAAAGATAAACAGGGTGTGTGGCCGGCTGCGGTGGTCTATTCGACGGATTTGCACTCGCTTGGGCAATTTATGCAAGATGGACGCAGGGATCTGTGGGAGACGATTATCGATTATCCGACGGATGAGATGAATGCGAAAGTAGTGCAGGCGGTGAAAATTGCACATCTTCAAGGGGGGATTCCGGTTTTGACTATTACGCCTTCATCGTTTGACGAGAGAGGTTTTGGCGAATTGATTTATTTCTTTGAATTGGCATGCGCGGTTTCGGCGAAGCTGTTCGGTGTGAATCCGTTTGACCAACCTGGGGTGGAAGCATATAAAAATGAGCTTAATAAGCTCATTAATGTGTAGAAAACGGGGTTTGGTATTAGAGATAATCTATTGATTGCCTCTGTTTTTTGGTGCCCGAGACAGGGGTTGAACCTGCACGATATTGCTATCACTAGCACCTGAAGCTAGCGCGTCTGCCAATTCCGCCACTCGGGCATGGCGTAATTATAACATATTTTACTTCGTAATGATAGTGCCGGCTTTGCCGGAGAGGGCTGCGGCGAGGTGGTCGATATCTGTAATGATGCCGATACGGTTGGGTTTTTTGGCAAATTCGGTAGTAGCTTCGATTTTGGGAAGCATGGAGCCGGCTTTGAAATAGCCTTCCTTGATGTATTTGGCGAGTTCTTTGGTGGTAATCTTGTGGATGGGTTGGGCGTCTGGTTGTCCGAAGTTAATATAGGCATTGGGTACCGCAGTGACGGAGACGAAAACGTCGGCGTTGACTTCTTCGGCGAGGCGTTCGGCGGCGAAATCTTTGTCAATGACGGCATCGATGCCTTTGAGGCGTTTTAGAACTTTGGTGCGATAGACGGGAATACCACCACCGCCGGCGGCGATAACAATGACACCATCTTTAATTAATTCACGGATAGTACGTTTTTCGACAATGTCGATGGGCTTGGGTGAGGCGACGACGCGGCGCCAACCACGTCCAGCGTCTTCCTTGACGACCCAATGATTGACTTTGGCGAGAGCTTTGGCTTGTTTTTCGTTATAGAATTGGCCGATGGGTTTGGTGGGGTTACGAAAAGCGGGATCGTTTACGTCGACAACAACTTGCGAAATAATGGTGGCGACTTTACGGTGTTGGTTTTTCTGAGCGAAGGCGTTATGGATGGCTTGAGTGAGCCAATAGCCGATTTGTCCTTGACTCATTGCGACGGCAGTTTCGAGCGGCATAGCGGGGGCTTTGTCGGTAGAGGCTTGTTCTTCGTGAATGAGGATGTTACCGACTTGAGGGCCATTACCGTGAGCGATGACAATTTCGTATTTGTGAGCTAATGCAGCAACAACGGTGCCAACAATGTTAGCAACCTTCTTCTGAGCTTCAGCGGTGACTTCGCCGTTTTTCTGTAGGGCGTTACCACCAAGTGCTAAGACGATACGTTTTTTCATAATAAATTTATTATATCATAAAAGCTTATGTTATAATGTAATATATGGTAAAAAGGTTTTTGACACTAGCGACTGTTGCACTATCTGCTGTGATGATATATGGAGTGGCAAATGCTTTTGTGATACCAGAAAACCTTCTGAAAGAGTATTCGGCTAATGATATTTATTTCATAGATCCGTGCGCGAGTGGCGCGAATAGCAATCGTGGTAATGGCTGTGTGGGGACTTTGCCAGGCAGTAATAATGCGGAGCTGACCTGGAATGCGATTGTGGAGGCAAATGTGGACGGTGTGTCGAATAACCCAGCGGCGATTGCGGGGATAATGGGGAATTTGATGCAGGAGACGGGGTTTGATCCGTTTGAGCAAAAGGGAAAATATTATGGTATTCATATGACTCCGGATCAGGAGTTTATTGATGTAATAAATAATGCAGGACTTGGTCAATATTGGGGACGTGGTAATGAAGCGCCAAAAGAGGCTGTGAAGCAGGCGATAGAGTTGGAAATCAATTGGATTATGAAGACGAACGAGAGGTTTTTGGGTGTAGGAACATGGGAAGGCAGAGGCTTTATGAGCTTTGTGAATGATGTGTCAGAGAATACGCCGGAGGCTTATTCTGATTTATTTCTGACGGCTGTAGAAGATGCTGATTGGCCTAGCTCACAGAGTCAATGGAAGGGTAATAATATAATAGAGGAACCAGCGGCGAAGGAGGTGGGTAGGAGGGTTCGTGGTGAAGAAATGTATTATCAGGAAGCAGAAGTGAGGCGTGATTACGCGAGGGAGTTTTATGAAAAGTATGGTTCGTCTGGCGTGTGTAATCTAGGGGGAGCGTTTAATGGAACTGAAGTGACGTGGCAAGATTTGGCGCCCTTGGGTACTAATGATAGGTTGAAGCTGTTGGTGGAGCGTTATGGCGAGTACGCAATGCAATTACAGAAGTATTATGGGATACCGTGGGAATTGCCGTTTGCGGTGATGGTGTTTGAGTCGGAGGTGGGTACTAATACCAATAGTGTTTCGTATTTAGTGCAACAAGCTGGTTATTATAATATGATGGGGCTAACGTACCCGGTGCCGGGGGAACATGAGGAATATGTAGTGGATAGATATCGGGTGACAAATGCGGGTGACAATGGGTGCTTTAGAAACGAAAAGTATAAGCAATGTCACGTAGCATATGAATCGATATCTAAGATGTTGCTAGGGTATACGATTTATCATGGTCGGAGCGGCTACGAGGGGGATGCGTCATATGATGGTGGATTAAAGTTGCTTTCGCCAAGTAATTACAATTTAAATGACGCAATAAAGAAACTAATGCATTCTTATTGTGGTACTACTACATCTTCGACTTACTGTGGTGATGGAACTGGTATTACTGATGTTATTAGGGGAGGGACATCAAGGCTGGCAAAAGACTATAGCGGGTTAATGGATGTGGTAAAAGAAAAGGGATGGATGAACTCGGAAGAGTTAGCGAAGGCTTGGAATATCCAACCGGGTGGGATAGCGACGCAGCAGTGGGGATGGGGTGATATTAGGGAACAAATTTGGAATGCTTATGGTGAAGCAGGATTACCTGGTAATGCATCAGCTACAACTGGAGCGACTTCGATTACTGGTGGAACTGCAAGCACTGGAACTATGAGTGGCTCACTAGTGGGAAATGCGGTACTGCATAAGCCGCAAAATGAGTGGTTGGAAAACGCTGGTTTGGAAGGATATATTAAGGATCCGGTAACACCGGGGGGAGCTAACGGTATAAGAGTTGATTCGAGCGCTTCAGATGGTTCGAATTATACGGAATTTGCAAGTGATGCAGGAGCTGGATCGGGATTACCAGGATTTATAGTGTTACATTTAACGGAGGCGGATAACTTTGATAAGAGGTCTTGGCAGAACTTTAAAGGTGATGGTGTATATGTGCCGCCACATTTTACAATTGATGTGAAAAAACGAGAGGTTTTCCAGCATTTTCCGTTATCTCATCCATCGGCGGCGGTGAAGAGGCGTAATGGTATGGTACCGGATAAGTATGGTATTCAAATCGAAATTGTGGGTCATGGTGGCGACGATAGAGGAGACAATCTTGAAACATGTATACATGGTGCTTGCAGTGATGAATATAACTTTAGAAACTTCACGGAGGAGGACTACGAATATCTCGCTAAGCTACTAATTGCGATTAGTAATGAGACTGGGATTCCTTTGACTAGCTCGGTTCAGTGGGCGAAGACGGCGGAGGAAGCGCCGAGTTTAATAATAAAAGATGACGAAGAATTAAAAAAGTATATTGGTGTGCTTGGTCATACACATGTGAACGGGAAATGGGACCCACTGAATCTATGGGAATACCTTGAGCCGGTATTAGCAAAAATGGGCTATAGTTATAATACGAGTGCGTATAGTAATTCGGTTAATTGTGGGAATAGTGGTCTAGGTGCTACTTTGTTACGTGGACATTGTTTTGATATCCCGAGTGGTGATGGTGGATGTACTGAAGATGGATTTACATGGTTTGGACAAGGCGGCGACTCGTGGAGTACAAAACAGTACGGTAAGAAATGCGGTGGTTCTACTATGAGATCGTCTGGATGTGGTCCATCGGCGATGGCGATGGTGGTTACAGCGTTGACTGGTCAATTAGTGAAACCGGATGAGATGGCTGAAAAAGCGGATGAAGTAGGCGCAAGAATATGTGGTAGCGGTACTGACGTTGTAACAATGACAACAAAAATAGCTCCTATGTATGGATTGCAAGCACAGTGTGTTCCGTCTTCTCAAGTAACTGTTGATAATGTAAACAAATGGTTTGATGAGGGTAAAATGGCTGTTTTCTCTGTTGGTAATGAGTACTCTACTGAGTTTGGTCCGATGGGATCTGCTAACGGTCATGTAGTAGCCTTACGTGGAAGGGCAAGTGATGGTAAATGGTATACTTTTGATAGTTCGCGCCGAGATGTGCCAAAGAATGACAGACATTATAAGCCCGAGGAGGTAGTGAAGGCGTTCCAAGCGCATGGAAGGGACAATTTCTGTCTAGTGTATAAGTAGGAGGAATGTGATATGAACAAGAAAACAGAGAAAAAACTAAAAGAGTTTGGTGAGTGGTTGGTGTCGCCACTTGGCACGATTGTGGCGGTAGTGATATTGATAGCAATAATACTGGTAGTGGTATCAGTTAATCTGGTACGTAAGACAATAATAGATGGCGAAGCGGAATGGCTGTATGAAGAATATGATCCAGCTTCGGATACCATAATGAAGGTCATGGCACCAACCAATGATGAGTCGGATGGACCAGATTATGTAGGATTTAATGTGTTGTTTGACAATGGTGTAACGAGTGCACAATTTGCCTTATTTGAAGATGCGGTAAGCGGGTATGCAGCGAGTAAGGAAATGGAATTAACTCGAGTAAGTTATCTGAAGGACAGCTATAGTTTGGCTGCGTCGTATGTGTTTGATTTTAAGGTCGTGCTTAATAAAGATCAAGAGACGCTGAAAGTACGAATAGATAGTTCGGCGGGGTGGAAGGATGTGATGGGTGCAAAAGTGGAACTTTGGAATGAAAATGGGGATTTGGTGTTTGAGCTAAGTGTGGATGATAGTAATATTTGCAACTATTTTAGCGATGCTGAATGTGGGGATAACTAGGTTTATTTGAATTAAAACGCTTGCGCTTAAAAACAACTTAATATATAATGTGGGTTATGGATAGGTATACTTTGCGGCATAAAGAGCCGACAAAAAAAGATTTTATTGACACGGCGGATTTTGATCAGTCGGAAATAGTTGATATTATTAGAACTTCTCGTATAGTGAGAGAATATATTAAAGCGGGTGGGTATTTGAATACTTTGTATCATAAGACGCTAGCGATGATTTTTGAGCAAAAATCGACCAGAACTAGAGTATCGTTTGAAACGGCGATGGTGCAGTTGGGCGGTCATGCTTTGAATTTGGCACCGGGTGCAATTCAGCTTGGTGCGCATGAGACGATTGAAGACACAGCAGTGGTGCTAGGCCGGATGTGCGATATGATTATGTCGCGTGTAGATAGACATGAGTCGATTGAGGCGCTCGCCAAATATGCTCAGGTTCCGGTGATAAATGGCATGAGTGACAAAGTCCATCCAACGCAGGGAGTTGGTGATATGATTACAGTGTTTGACCATTGGCCGGCAGGAAAGAAACCAAATGAGATAAAATTTGTATTCGTGGGCGATGCAACACAAGTATGTAATACTTTGTGTGATATTACGACGAAGCTCGGATTTAATTTTGTGCATTATGGGCCAGAGAATCATAAGCTTGCGGATGAGTGGCTAGAAATTGGTCGTAAAAATGCGGAAAAATATGGTGGTTCGGCGGTGTGGTCGGAAGATCCGGAAGTTCTGAAAGGTGCTGATTTCATTTATACGGATGTATGGTATGGTCTTTATGATAAAGAAACGCCTAAAGAAGAGTACATGAAGGATTTTTATCCAAAATACCAAGTAAATGACGAGATGATGCAGGCGACTGAGAATCCGAATTGTAAGTTCATGCATTGTTTGCCAGCAAATCGAAACGAAGAAGTAACGGATTCGGTGTTAGACGGACCGAATTCGGCAGCTTGGGATGAGGCAGAAAACCGTCTGACGGCTCAGCGTGGGCTGGTATTATATTTCGGTCGAGTGGCGCAGGAAGCGCTCGATGAAATTAAATTACAAAAGGAGGCGAAAGATGCCAAAAAAGAAATATAAGTTCAGGCTGTTTTCGGCAGTGCTTGCAACAGTCTGTATAATCTTGGTGGGAGATGCCGTAGCACCTACTGCAGCCATCGGTAATTCGATGTATGTGTGGTGGGCGATTATGCTGATTGGTTTCTTCGTACCATATGCGCTGATTAGCGCAGAACTCGGTACACAGTATCCATCGGAAGGTGGGATGTATACTTGGATTAAGAAAGCCTTTGGTAAGAAGTGGGCTTCGAGAGTTGCTTGGTTCTACTGGGTGAATTATCCGCTGTGGATTGCGTCTCTGGCCGATCTTATTACTACATTGATTATGCAGATGTTTGGCATCGAGATGGAAATCTGGATAGTACTTGCGATTCAGGTTGCCTATATTGCGCTCGTGACGATTCTGGGGATGTTGCGCATCTCGCAGTCTGACTGGGTATCGAACATTGGTGCGATCATCAAGATTATGATTCTTGCCACAATTGGTTTTCTTGGGTTTTATGTGTTGTTTACAAAAGGTACAGCAAATCCGGTTGAATCATGGCATGACTTGGTGCCTCTAGCATCAGCAGATGGGGGAATAGACTGGGCAGGTTTGTCATTTGTATCGCTGATTATCTTTAACATGCTTGGGTTTGAAGTGGTTGGTACGTTCTATGATGACATGGATAAACCAAAAACGCAGATTCCAAAAGCGATTATTCTCGGTGGGATTTTGATTGCGATTTTCTACATTTTGCCATCGTTTGGTATGGGCGTAGGAACATCGTTTGAAGAAATCCAAACCAACACCGGGTTGCTTGATTCGTATAATGTGTTGATGTTGAACGCTGGGTTTACAGAGGCGGCGATTCAGGCAGTGACGATTGTGGTAGGTGGTTTGTTTATACTTACTTTGATTTCGAACGTTTCGTCGTGGAACTTCGGGGTGTATTCAGTGATTGCGTGTGCAGCGGAAGATGGGATGTTCCCGAAGTCTTGGAAGAAGCGCAACAAAGATGGTGTGCCGTATATGGTAGGTATCTGGACTGGTATTGTTGCAGCAGTTTTGGCTGTGGCGGGTATCATTCTGGCTTATTGTTTCCCAGAATGGGAAGATGGCGCAAATATGTTCTGGGCATTCTTCGATGTATCACTAGTTTGTTTATTGTTATCATATATTCCGATGTTTGCAGCGTTTATTAAACTGCACAAAAAAGGCCCACAGGTCAAGAATGGCTACTGGCTAAAGGTGGGACCGGTGATGAGATGGTTGATGGGTGTAATACCATTAATACTACTCGGTATATCACTGCTCTTTACTTTGGTGCCAGAATTTTCGTGGGAAGCAATTCAGGACAATGCTACACTACTAATCTCTTCGGGTATCTGTGTCGTGATTGGTGAAATTATGGTATTTAATATGGCTCAAAAAGATAAAAGGAAGAAATTAGCACGGAGTAGAAGATAATTTAAAAAAATATCTCCTTTCGGGGAGATATTTTTTGTGCTATTATGGTATCTAAGGAGGTAATATTTATGAGACTTAATTCAACACCGAAACAAGATGGGTTTTATATGCCATCGGAGCTTGCGGAGCACAAATGCACGTATTTATTGTGGCCAGAGCGACCAGATAATTGGCGAGGGGGAGCGAAGCCGGCGCAGAAAGCATTTCGAGAAGTAGTGGAAAAAATTGCTAAACATGAGCCGGTGGTACTAGGTGTAAATCAATCGCAATATTCGCATGTACTCGGCATGAATATGGAAAATGTTTCGGTAGTGGAGATTTCGAATAATGATTCGTGGATTCGGGATACGGGTGCTACGATGGTAGTGAATAATAATGGCGAAATGCGTGCGGTAGACTGGGGATTTAATGGTTATGGTGGATTAGTAAATGGGATTTATTTTCCGTGGGATCTGGATGATATGATAGCCAGTAAAATGGCGGCAATTGAAAGGGTGGATAGGTATCGGACGGATGATTTTGTGCTTGAAGGCGGTTCGGTACATACGGATGGCGAAGGGACATTGCTAGTGACAGAAGAGACTTTACTAGATGAAGGGCGTAATCCTGGTAAAAGTAAAGAAGAGATTGAACGGTATTTATTAGACTATTGTGGTGCAGAGAAAGTTTTGTGGGTACCTTATGGTGTGTATAAAGATGAAGACACTAATGGACATGTAGATAATATTTGCCAGTTTGTGGCACCTGGTAAAGTAGTGCTAGCGTGGGAAGATAACCCAGAAGATCCACAACATGAGCGTTCGGCGAAGGATTTGGAGTATCTTGAAAGTGTAACTGATGCGCGTGGTCGAAAGCTTGAAATTATCAAAATCCATGTACCGAATGTAATTACGATTACAAAAGAAGAATCAGAAGGTGTAGATGTAGTGGAGGGGACGTTCCCACGTAACGAAGGTGATAGATTGCCAGCATCATATATTAATTACTATAATTGTAACGGTGCAGTTATTTTGCCAGTATTTAATGATCCGCACGATGAGGAAGCAGTGCGAGTATTGCAGGAGTGTTTCCCAGATAAGGTGATTGAAACTGTATATGCGCGTGAGATATTGTTAGGGGGTGGAAATATCCATTGTATTACACAGCAAGTACCGAAGGTCTAATAATACAAAACGCTTGCGCTTAGAATAAACATCATATATAATGGGTAATATAAACAAGGGCATCATGATGGATTTCTATGGAAAAGATTTTTTGAGAATACTCGACTTTAGTGAGAACGAGCTTCACTATATGTTGGCTATGTCGAAAAAATTTAAAGAAATGAAACGAGAAAAGGTAAATCATAAGTATTTCCCAGATAAGAATATTGCGATTTTATTTGAGAAGACTTCGACGCGAACAAGATGTAGCTTTGAAGTGGCGGGATATGATCTTGGTATGGGGGTAACTTTCCTTGATCCATCGGGTTCACAGATGGGGCACAAGGAATCGATTGCGGATACGGCTAGAGTGCTCGCCAAGATATATGACGGGATTGAGTACCGGGGATTTGATCAGAAGGTGGTGGATGATTTAGCGAAATACGCTGATGTGCCAGTATGGAATGGTTTGACTGATGAGTGTCACCCGACGCAAGCTTTGGCGGATTTCATGACTATGGAAGAGCATTTTGGACATTTGAAGGGATTGACGCTTGCGTTTGTGGGTGACACGAGAAACAATGTGGGTAATTCTTTGATGGCGATGAGTGCTAAGATGGGCGTGAATTATATTGCCTGTGGTCCGGACAGTTTGAAGCCGTCGGATGAGATGGTAAAGAAATGTCAACCAATTGCCGAAAAGAACGGCTCTACTATTACGATAACAAGCAATATTAATGATTTGGCTGGAAAAGCAGACGTATTATATACGGATGTATGGTTATCACTTGGTGAGGATGCGGCAAAATGGGGTGAAAGGATTAAATTATTGGAGCCGTATCGGGTAACAATGAAGATGATGGATTTAGCAAAGCCGACTTCGGTGTTTTTGCATTGTTTGCCGTCATTTCATGATTTGAATACTTCGATTGCGCGTGATGTACATGAGAAATTTGGTTTGACAGAAATGGAAGTAGCAAATGAGGTGTTTGAGTCTAATCGTTCGTTGGTGTTTGAAGAAGCGGAAAACCGTATGCATACAATTAAAGCAATCATGTTCTTAACACTATATAATAAGGAGGCAAAATAATGAAGAATATCATTTCGAATTTTAGCGAGATAGCGCCACTTAAAAAGGTGTTAATGCATCGGCCTGGGGATGAGTTTTTGAATTTGACTCCGAATACGCTTGATAGATTGTTGTTTGATGATATTCCGTATCTCAAGAAGGCTCAGGAAGAGCATGATGCTTTCGCGAATGCTTTGAGGTCTGAGGGGGTGGAAGTGGTTTACTTGGTAGATTTAGTGGCGGAAGCGATTGAGGCTGGCGGTAGAACGGTGCGAAGGAAATTCTTGGAACAATTTATTGCAGAAGCTGGTGTGACTTCGCCTAAAGTAGTGAAGCATTGTTATGATTACCTGAATGGGTTTAAAGACACGAAGGATATGGTGCGAAAATGTATTGCGGGTATTGATATTTCGGAATTGAAGAAGTTAGGCAGCGTGTCAGGGTTTTATGCAACGCGTGATACGGGAAGAATGATTATTGATCCAATTCCAAATATTTTGTTCCAACGTGACCCAATGGCAACCGTAGGACATGGTGCGACGCTACATCGAATGTGGTCAGTGACTAGGACACGGGAATCGATTTTTATGGAATACGTCTATCAATATCATCCATTCTATGATGATGTGAAATTGTATTATGATAGAAGTGAACCTTATTGCGTTGAAGGTGGGGATATTGAAGTATTGTCGTCGGAGGTGGTTGCGATTGGGATTTCGCAGCGAACTGAACCTGATGCGATTGCGAGTTTTGCGAAACGGTTATTCAAGGATAAAACAAATAACTTTAAATATGTTTTAGCGATTGATATTCCGGACGAAAGAAGCTTTATGCATTTGGATACAGTGATGACGCAGGTTGACGTAGATAAGTTTGCGGTGCAAGATGCGATTATGGATATATCGACTATTTACGAGATAACACCAGGACGTGGTGGTGAGGTTGAAATAGTGGAAGTGCATCAAGGATTGCAGAAAGTACTTGAAAAATATCTGCATCTCAACAAGGTTGAACTAATTAAGTGTGGCAATGGTAGGAGAATCGATGCAGAACGTGAACAATGGAGTGACGGTGTGAATTTGATTTGTATTAGGCCAGGTGTGGCGATTGCATATGATCGTAATTTCGTGACAAATCAGGCTTTGAAGAAGCATGGGATGAAGATTATTGAGATTCCAAGTTCCGAACTTTCGCGCGGGCGAGGTGGCTCGCACTGTATGACGATGGCGCTCGTTAGAGAGGAGGCTTGAGTTCGGGAGGTAAATAGTAGTAACGTTGAGAAAATCTAAAACAATACAAAACATACAAAAAGGAAAAACTATGAAAATAAATATTAAAACCAGAAGGACAATTAACGTACATGAGGTGAAGACGATTGCATTTAGGGATATTAAGACAATTAATTTGATGCAGATTAATAGACAGGCTGTGATGGGGGAAAATATTAACGTAAAAAGGATCTAAAATGTTTAAAAAGAAGAATCGAAGTAAAAGACGAAGTCGAGCGATGCTTTCGGCGTATTCGATTATCATGATTCTGATTATACTGTTGGGTGTTTTGTCACATGTACTTCCAAAAGCAAAATATGCTCCAGTCGGATTGGATGATGATAGTGCGAGTGTCGAAGTTGGTCCAGGTGAGTGGGAAGGTGAAGCACCGGCTGGTGGTTCTGATGCCCTTCAGTCTGGCGAGCAAGCGGAAGAGTTGACATTGCCTGAAGGTGAGTCTTTTACGCCTGAGGTGGGCGATGAGGTAACCGATGAGGATTTGTCGACAGAGAAAAGTCGCATGATTACGGATGAGCCGGTTTCTGATGACGAGATGTCCAATCGAAGCGTTGAGGCTAGTGAAGACGTAGTGATGGCCGGTGAAGAAGTGACGACTACCGGTGAAAGCGAAGATGTAATGCTGATTGTCTCAGCCGAGAGCGAGACTTATGAGACGCTAGAGGCTTGCGAAGAGATTTATGGTGAAGATGGATGCGAAGTCGTGGACGGATCTGGTGTAGTAGGTGCAAAGTTGTATCAAGTATTGATGGCGCCTATTCTAGGGTTCGCCGATGCGATTGATGTGTGTATCTTTATTATGATGCTTGGTGGTTTGCTTGCGGTTGTGTCTAAGACAAAAGCTCTGGAAACCGGTATTAAGTTATTAGTGCATAAACTGCATGGTAAGGAATACTTGTTAATTGTATTGCTAATGTTTATCTTTTCGATACTTGGTACTACTTACGGGTTCCTTGAGGAAAGTGTCGGGTTCTATGTGCTAATTGCGGCGACAATGTTCGCGGCGGGTTTGGATCCGTTGGTGGGTGTCGCAACAATTCTCTTAGGCGCCGGTTCTGGTGTGTTAGGGTCTACGATTAACCCATTTGCAACTGGCGTGGCACTTTCGGCGATGAAGGATGCAGGAATTGAGTTTAGTCAGGGTACGGTGATTTTGATTGCTGTAGTATTGTGGCTAACTACACTTGCGATTTCGGCATTCTTTGTGATTAAGTATGCTAAGAAAGTGCAGCGTGATAAAGGCTCGACGTTCTTGAGTTTGCGTGAGCAAGCGGCAGCCGAGAAGACTTACGGCAAGTTTTTGCGGGCACAAGGTGATGCAGCGAAGTTGACTGGTAAGCAGATTGCGACATTGGTAGTGTTTGCGATTACGTTCCTAGTGATGATTGTTGGGTTTATTCCTTGGGGTGAGTTTGGTATTACCTTCTTTGATTCCTGGACGGGATGGCTTACTGGTGCATCGCTGGGTAACTGGTGGTTCTACGAAGCGTCACTCTGGTTCCTCATTTGTGCAATTATTATCGCAATTATTAATCGTCAGGGTGAACACGGATTTGTAGACGCCTTTGTAGACGGTGCGGATGATATGATTGGGGTGGCTCTTGTGATTGCAGTGGCACGTGGCGCATCGGTCTTGATGGCCGAGACTTCACTTGATAACTTTATCATCGTGAACGCCGCGGAAGGTCTAAGGAATTTGCCTGAAATGGCATTTGTGCCTTTGAACTACCTACTTCACGTGGTGTTGTCGGTATTGGTACCATCATCTTCGGGTCTCGCAACTTTATCAACGCCAATTATTGCGCCGGTGGCAGCAAATCTTGGTTACAGTACCGATGTAGCAGCAATGACAATTGTGGCAGCAAATGGTCTTGTAAACTTGATTACACCAACCTGTGGTGCAATTATGGGTGGCCTCGCACTTGCTAGAGTTGATTACTCCACTTGGTTTAAGTGGGGAATGAGGGCGGTCGCATGTATAGCAGTAGTTAATATCATAGTGCTTTGTTTGTTCTCGCTATAGAACAACAAAAAGGTGTTTTCTAAAGCTTGGACTTTTAAACTGTAAGACCTGCAACACAAGGTAAGAAAAAATCTCCTTATTCGCCCTTCGGGCTGAGGGAGATTTTTTCGTTGTTGAGTTGCAGAGCTTACAGTTTAGAAATCTGGTCTAAATCTCATTATGCTTTAGAAAACACCTTTTTGTTATTCTATGTGGTATAATAAAGATTATGGATAAACTACAGTTTGATGGGCCTGTGGTCCTGGCAGTATTAGATGGGGTGGGGTTGGCGCCAGATGCACCTGGTAATGCGGTGAGTCGGGCGAGGACACCGTTTCTGGGAAATGCGGCGAGAGATTGTTTGCATGTAGCACTTAATGCTTCGGGTGAAGCAGTGGGGCTTTTGCCTGGGCAGATGGGGAATTCGGAAGTGGGTCACAACACGATGGGGTCAGGTCAAGTGATTAAACAGGGTGTTGCGCACATTGAAGAAGCGTTTGCGACCGGAAAAATATTTGAATCAGAGGCTTGGAGGGGGTTGATTACGCGAATTATATCAGAAAACTATGCTAGTGGTGAAAGGAATCAAAAGGCGACTTTGCATTTTGCGGGAATTTTTTCGGATGGGGGAGTGCATAGTCATATTTCGCATCTTGAGCAGATGATTGTGAAAGCCTATGAGCAGGGGGTGCGGCGGATGAGAGTGCATGCGATTTTTGATGGGAGGGATGTGCCACCGCAAGCTGAGCCGAAGTTCATTCGGAGATTTGAAGATTTTGCAAAACGATTTGAGGGCGCCGATATTAAGATAGCTTCTGGCGGTGGGCGGATGGTGTGCGTGGCAGATAGATATGAGAACGATTGGTCGGTGGTAGCGAGAGGCTGGGATATGATGGTAAACGCACAAGCTGATTATTTCTTCAAATCAGCGGAAGAGGCAGTCATGACGCTGAGGCGAATTAATCCAGAAGTGCAGGATCAGTATCTGCCAGCTTTTGTGATTGTAGACGATGATGACCGACCAGTAGGGCAGATTAAAAAAGGTGATGCTTTGGTGTATTTTGACTTTCGGGCAGATAGAGCTATTGAAATTGCACAGGCGTTTACTTATTGGGATTTTCCTTATTTCAACCGTGGCAGCTATACACCAGATGACGTGTATTTTGTGGGGATGACGGAGTATAATTCGGATACACATGTACCGGAACACCGTTTGGTGGAGCCGGTGAAAATTACGGAGACTTTGAGTCGATTCTTGGGCGAGAAGGGTGTTAATCAGTTGGCGATTTCGGAGACGGTGAAGTATGGGCATATTACATATTATTTTAATGGAAATAGTTATGATAAGGTGTCGGGTGAGGAGTTTACGGAAGTAGAATCGTATGTGGAGCCATTCGAAACGAGACCATGGATGCGATGTGCAGAGATTACAGATACACTAATTCGGGAACTGTCGAACTATAAGTTTGTGCGTGTGAATTATCCAGGTGGTGATATGGTGGGGCATACGGCGAATATGGAGGCGACAATTGTGGCGATGGAAGCGATTGATCTGTCTCTTGCGAGGTTGGCAGAAAAAATAAATGAATTAGGTGGGTGCATGGTGATAGTGGCGGATCATGGAAATGCAGAAGAATTATTGGATGCGGAGGGGAAGCCGAAGACTGCGCATACGACTAATAAAGTGCCTTGTATTATTTATGATAAGACTGAGAATCGGTTGAAGTATCAATTAAGTGAAGTGGCGGAGCCGGGTTTGGCGAATCTCGCTGCAACGATTGCCATGCTGCTAGGGTTTGATGACTATCCAGAACAATGGGATGCTGCATTAATTAAAGTTCAGTAAGCGTAATTAATAATATCCTGTTTTACACTCACTCAATCAGGATATTATTAATCAAGTATTATTAATTATTGCAGACGACGTTGTTGGCGTGGAGCCAGCCTTCAACGGAACCGCCGTCGAGGTATTCGCCGGTGGTTTTCGCGATGCGCATGACACCATTGTCTTTAATGTATTCATCGATGGGGTCGGTAACCAGGTATTCTTGGTCCTTAGGACCGAAGTTGTGTTCATTGACATATCTGACAATACGTTGTAGGAGATCGGGAGACATGATGTACTTGGAGACATTGATAAGATTAGAGGGTGCCTCATCGACGGTTGGTTTTTCGACGATGTCGACTAGTTTGCCGTCTTTACTAGACAACACACCGTATTTCTCGACGGCGTTTTTATCGATTTCGACGCCGAGTATGGCGGAATCATCGTCGCGTTGGACTGACTTAATGAGGGCTTCGGTGGCAGATTCGCCGCCTGGATTCCAGATGAAGTCATCGCCCATGAAGACAAGTACTGGCTCGTCGATTTTAAATTCTTCGACAGCGAGGGCGATGGGGACGGCAGTGCCGTATTTGGCGGAGGGGTCTTGAGAGACGTAGTGAACTTTGACGTCGTCGGGTAAGGTTTTGGCTATTTCGAGTTTGTCTTCCTTGCCGCGTTCGATAAGGTATTGGTTAAGAGCTAAGTTGTCTTTGTAGAACTCGCGGACTTGGCAGGGTTCGACGTTGGAAATCACTAAGTAGATATCTTTGACGCCGGCGTCGACAAGTTCTTGGACTGAATAGTCTACGAGCGGACGATTGCCGACTGGGAGCATGGATTTCTCGATAATTTTGGTGATTGGAAGCCTCCTGGTACCCCAACCGGCGACTGGAATGATAGCTTTTGTAATCATTTGATAATTCCTATTAAGTTATGGGTTAATTGTAGCATATTTGTGATATAATGATAAGCGTAAGGAGAATAGAATATGGAACCGAATCAAAATGTAAATAGTGCACAAAGATCAGCGACCAGTGCAACGAGCGCAGTTGGCGCGACTGTTGGTGCACCAAGTGCTGCGGGTGGATTAGATGCCTCGGGTGCTGCAAGTGCGTTAAATGCACCGGAAACTGCAAGTACTTCGGATAAGTCAGGGGATGATGTAGTGTTTCGGGATAAGCCGAAAAGGAATACTGGGATGATCCTCGGGATGGTTTTGCTAGGTATTTTGGCGGTTGGCGGAATTGCGTTTGGGGTGTGGGAGATGATGGATGGAAATAAACGTGTAGATGATTTGAATAACCAAATAAGTACGTTGAAGACGCAGAATAGTGAGTTGGCGGATAAAGTGAATGAATTGAAAGAATCGCATTCAGAGATGCAGACGAATATTGCAGGCAACCAAGAAGCAATTGAAGAGATGCAAGAAGAGGCGCTAAACGAGGAAGGGGGTGGGTATCGTGTTTTGTCTATTGGTGATTGTGTTTCCGATGGTGGTACTACTGATAGTACATTGGTTGTGAAATGTGATGTAGAAACTAGTGTTGGTGCTGGTAAGTTTGTCTATGATTCGGAGAGTAATACTTTGAAGCTGGTGTTGAACTAGACACCCTAGTAACTATGCAATGAATTAGCACTCTTGACATGGGAGTGCTAATTTTATATAATGAGGGTATTATGCAAGCAGAATTTAGTGAAATTATGAATAAACTGTCGGAGAATGCAAGGTTTGCTTTGCAGAAGGCCGATTATTACAGTAAAAGATACAACAACGGATACATGGGGACGGAACATCTGCTACTTGGAATTATGTCGATGGATAATTCGACGGGTGCGAAGTTGGTGCGCGAAGAAGGTGCTACAGTAGAGGAGGTGGAAAAGGCGCTGAATAAAGTCGCGGTAGAGGTGCCGGGTTCGGATATGGCGATGATGTCGCTCTCGGAGGCGGTGATTCTGACGCTCCGGATGGCGCAGAATTATACGATGGAGCAAGGACTCTCAGTGATCGGGACGGAGCATATATTATATGCATTGTTGTCGCAGCCGAATTCGCGGGCGTCGCTGATCTTGAGCGGATTAAAAGTAGATAGCGAGAAGATATTGGATGAAATTGAGCGCATGGTAGAAGAGCAGACGAAGGACGAGAGACTAAAGGCGGAGAGGGCGAAGTATACGAACAAGAAACAATTTAAATTCTTGACGCGATATGGTAAGGATTTGACGGAAGAGGCGAAGCAAGGGAATCTGGATGCGGTAATTGGGCGTGAAAATGAAATTGAACGGGTGGTGACGGTGCTATCTCGTAGAACGAAATCAAATCCGGTGCTGATTGGAGAGGCTGGGGTAGGTAAGACGGCGATTGTGGAAGGGCTTGCGACGAGGATTTCGAAAAACGAAGTGCCGGGAAATTTGATTGGCAAACATATTTATCAGGTAGATTTGTCGTCTTTGGTCGCGGGAACGAAATTCCGAGGTGAATTTGAAGAGCGGATTAAGGGAGTGATTGACGAAGCGATTTCGGATGATTCGGTGCTACTATTCATTGATGAGATTCATTTGCTTTGTGGGGCGGGATCGAGTGAAGGGTCGATGGATGCGGCGAATATTTTGAAGCCGGCGCTGGCGCGAAATAAGATTAATTTGATTGGTGCGACGACTTTGGATGAATATCGGAAGACGGTAGAGAAGGATAAGGCCTTATCGCGACGGTTCCAGACGGTGATGGTAGAGGAGCCCTCAGCGGCGGTGACGCTTCGAATTTTGAAGGGCATTAAAAGTCATTATGAGAAGCATCACGGAGTGGTAATTCCGGATACTTGTCTTGAAACAGCGATTGTGATGGGGCAGAGGTACATTAATGATCGATTTATGCCGGATAAGGTGATTGATATCATTGACGAGGCGTCGGCGATTTGTAAAGTGGCTGCGGATAAGAAGGGTGGCGGTAAGTATAAGAAGATGAAGATTGAGATGACTGGTCTCGAGAAAAAGATTGAAGAAGCGGCGGAAGCGGAAGATTATGAAAAGGCGGCGGAGTACAAGACGGAGTATGAGAGGTTGAAAAAAGAAGTGAAGAAACTGGAGAAGTCTGGTGTGAAGGAGTCTGTGACGCCGAAACTTACGGAAGAGAATCTCGCGACGGCAGTGTCGCTTAAGACTGGGATTCCGGTGTCGAAAGTGCATGGGTCGGAAATGAAAATGTTGATGGAACTAGAAGACCACATTAAGGAATCGATTATCGGTCAGGATGAGGCGGTGTCAGCGGTGGCGAAGGCGATTCGGCGAGGGCGTTCTGGTATCGCGGATGCGAGAAGGCCGATTGGTTCGTTCCTATTCATGGGTCCGACTGGTGTAGGTAAGACGGAACTAGCGCGGGTAATTGCACGCGAGGTGTTTGGTGGGGAGAATGCGTTGGTGAAAATTGACATGTCGGAATTTGGCGAGAAGCATAATGTATCGAGACTAGTTGGTGCGCCGGCTGGGTATATTGGTTATGATGATGGTGGGAAACTAACCGAGGCGGTGCGACGGAAGCCTTATTCGGTGATACTGTTTGACGAAATTGAAAAGGCACATCCGGATGTATTTAATTTGCTACTGCAGATATTGGAAGATGGCGTGTTGACGGATGGGCAGGGGAATAAGATTAAATTCAATAATACGATAGTGATTTTGACTTCTAACTTGGGCTCGGCGGATATGTATAGAGAAAGTGAACTTGGGTTTACGGCGAAGACGGCGAAGGACAAGAAGGCGCTGGCGGAAGAGTACGAAGAGAACAAGTCATATGCGATGAAGGCGCTTAAAAAAGTGATGCGTCCAGAGCTGATTAATCGGCTAGATAATATCTTAGTATTCCATGCGCTGACAAAGAAGGATGTGGAGAGGATTTTCGATAATCTGATTGATGATTTACGCAAACGGCTCGCGACGAAGGGAGTGGGGATAAAGGTGGAGTCGAAGGCGAGAGATTATCTGATTAATAAAGGGTATGACCCGAAGAATGGAGCGAGACCGCTTAGACGCTGCATCGAGGACGAGGTAGAATCAATGCTTTCGGAGGAGATTATTAAAGGAGAGCTGAAGAAAGGTGATATACCGGTTCTGAAACTGGTTGGTAAGAAATTAAAGTTAGTAAAGGAGTAATTATGACAAAAAACTATTTGGTACCTACGGTAGTAGAAGAAACTAATAAGGGTGAGAGGGCGTATGATATTTATTCGCGGCTACTTAACGATAGGATTGTTTTCCTGGGCGAAGACGTGAATCCGCATACGGCGAACCTGGTGATTGCGCAGATGTTGTATCTCGCGCATGAGGATCCAAAGAAACCGATTAAACTCTATATTAATTCGCCTGGTGGGTCGGTATATGATGGGCTCGCGATTATTGATACGATGAATTATATTGAACCTGATGTGGAGACGATTGGGATAGGACTCCAGGCTTCGATGGGTGCGATGCTATTATCGTCTGGCGCGAAAGGTAAAAGGTATTGTTTGCCGAATTCGCGGATTATGATTCATCAGCCGTCGTCGGGAACAGAAGGCAAGATTACGGATCAGGAAATTATGTTGCGTGAGGGTGTGTTCTTGAAAAAGCGCTTGGCTGAGATTTTTGCGAAAAATACGGGGAAAGATTTGAAGACGGTGGAAAAGGATATGGACCGCGATAACTGGATGAGCGCGGAAGAAGCCAAGAGTTATGGGATTATTGATGAGATAATATCTTGACCTTTTTTCTGGAGAAAAAGGTCAGCAAAAAAGACTAGTAAGAAAATTAAAATGGAAGTGATTCCATTTTAATTTTTGATAATGATTTGTTGTCTAAGGTAATGGATGCAGGTGAGAAAGAATAAGCTCTTGGAGGGGCTTGTAGTCTAGTTTGAAGGAGGCTTTGGAGGCGGCGATCATTTCATCCTGAGTGATGCCAGCGTAGGAAAGGAAAAGGTTGTTCTGATAGGCGAGTTGGCGGATAAATTCGCGCTGGGCGCGACCGTTGCCTTCGCGGAAAGGGTGGAGGGCGTTGATTTCGGCGAGATAATAGACAAGACGTTCGGCGAGTTGATTAATCGGTAGGTCTTTAAGAAGCTTTTCTTTGTGTAGTTCGGTGAAGATGCGACTTGCTTCGGATTCGATAGCGAAACAGCGACAAAATAGGTTGCCTTTGGCGATATCAACAGTGCGAACTTGGCCTGCCCAGACGTAGATATCTTGAAAGAGGTATTTGTGGATGCGTTGGAGGTGGTCGAAATCATAATGGCCGACAAGGGGGGAGTTGAATAACTCTTCATTGCGATATTTAGTAAGGCGACGTTCGGCCTCTAAGAGTAAATCGCGATTGTGGATGTTTAGTTTGTTCTTAAGCACATGTGAATTGGGATAACAATAAGGGTCTTGCATTTACTTCTTTTACCTCCCTTTGTATTCTGCGATAGCTTTTTGACGGAGTTCTTCGGTGGTGGTTCTAGCTAGTTCGTAATCGCGAAGTTCTTGGAGGTCGCGCTCATCTAGTGGCATACCCTCAAGTTCAAAGTTGGCGACAACTTCGCGGATGCGTTCGTTGGCAGAAATGGGATAAGCGCCGGTACGGATGGGGAAGGGGATGCTCTTGGTCTCGTCGGCGCGAAGGAGCATCATACGAATGACGTCCGACGTGTTGGTGCCGAGGCTTTCGAAGAGGGCAGCGGTGCGCTCTTTGAGGTCGGCAGGAACGCGAACTTGGATTAGGTTGTTAGTAGACTTGTTGTGCTTAATTGTTGTAGTACTCATACTACTATTGTATGACAGTGTAATACAAAAATCAAGTATATTATATATATGTAGTGCTAAAATGTGGAAAACCTGGAGACTAGGCTGTCGGCGTAACTCTGGTATTGTGTTTGGGATGTGATAAAATGGTGATATGAAGATATTATGGACTGATGGTAGTGCGAGCCCGAACCCGGGGCCGGGAGGGTATGCGGTACTAGAGGTGGTTGATGGTGTGGCGAAGCCTGTGTTGCTTGGTAAAGAAGCAAAGTCGTCGAACATTCGGATGGAGGGGCTGGCGATGATTGCGGCGATTAAATATGCGGGTGAGGATGGATGTGAAATTCATTCGGATTCGGAGTTTTGGATTAATGTGTTAACGAAATGGGCGCCGACTTGGCAAGCGAATGGGTGGAAGAAGAAGACCGGACCGATTAAGAATCTAGAGATTGTACAAGAGTTGTATGGTTTGTATTGTAAATATCCGGTCAAACTGGTATGGGTACGTGGGCATGCGGGGACAGAGTATAATGAATTGGCGGATGAGTGGGCGAATAAAGCGCGCGAAGGAGCGGAGCTGTAGGATTAGATTAGAGATAGTCTAAGGTGTTGTCGATGTAAATAAATTGTTGTTTTTGAAATGTGAGTGTGATTATTTGAAACGAAAAAGCATTGATTATGCTTTGGAATGCTGTATAATTATAAGCATGAGGAAGATGTATTTTTGTATAGGATTGATTAGTTTAACTTTGATGAGCGGTGGGGTACTGGCTTCTAGCTTCGTCTCGGCTACAGACGACGAAGTAGTAGATTCAGTACAGCTAACGGTACCGATAGCTTGTACTATGACTGGTACTGCTACTTCCCATACTGCTATCATGAATCCTGGTACCTACTCTGGTGCATCTGGTTCCGAATACGAGAATGGCATTGGTAAAACCACCCTCACTGCTATATGTAATGATGATAATGGTTTCTCCATTTATGCTATTGGATATACTGGTAATCAATATAGTGGAGAAAACCATACTAAGCTAGTAGGTACTAATACTGGAGGTACTATCACTACTAAAGCCTACCAATCAGGAGATACTACATCAAACTGGTCCATGAAACTAACTAAAGTGACTGATGCTAGTGAATCCTATAACCCTCAGAACCTTACTATCCAAAGTGATACAGAAGGATTCTTTGATACATGGCATAGTATACCAGATACCTTCACTAAAGTAGCTGAGTATCATGCTAACACTGGTTCGTCTACTACTGATACTACACTAGGAGTTAAGCTAGAAACTACTTATGCAGCATACATAGCGTCTAATCAACCTGCTGATACTTATATTGGACAAGTGAAATATACTATGGTACATCCATATACAGAAGAACCATTACAACCACAACCATCTACTGCAGGTTGTATTAACTACCATGCTAATGCTAGTAGTGCTATGGGTACGATGGGGTGTCAGTCTGCGACGGACAATGCTAGCGTAACACTGCTTG
>JAFWIU010000001.1 GCA_017514765.1 Candidatus Saccharimonadota bacterium
ACAACCACAACCATCTACTGCAGGTTGTATTAACTACCATGCTAATGCTAGTAGTGCTATGGGTACGATGGGGTGTCAGTCTGCGACGGACAATGCTAGCGTAACACTGCTTGCCAGTAACTTTAGTAGAACTGGTTATGGTTTTGCTGGCTGGAGCGATAAGTTTGATTACGCTACTAACGCAGAAGCTAAGTTCTACGGCCCACAAGAAACCATCACTGCTCCAGTAGGAACTACCGCAAATGGTCTTAGCCTTTATGCCGTCTGGGTTAAGAGTGAAGGTAATCTCCAAGACACCAGTAAAGTAACTTCGCTATGTGGTACTAATGGTACTGGCGGCTCACTTATTGCCGCTCCAACTGACGGCACTGCCAACCTAACCTCCGTCTCTGCCCTCACAGATCAGCGCGACAATAACACTTATGCCATTGCAAAACTGGCCGACGGTAAGTGCTGGATGATAGAAAACTTAAGACTAGAAAGTACTGCCGACCATAATAGTGACGGCACCCTTGCCCAGGGTTATGGTACCTCCGCTACCTATGGCAATTTCGGAGGCCTTGCTACTGCAGAATCCACTAATTTCTCAAATATCACTACAGCCAACAGCCTCTATTATAGCGGTACTCAATCCGGTGATGCTACGATAGACATTGGCACTACAAACTATCCGGGTTACCGTATGCCACGCTATAATAACCTCAATACCTCGACTCGTGCATCTAACCCAACTAGTAATACCTTCCCAAATGATGATACTACTGGCGGTATGTATTCTTATGGCAACTACTACACTTGGCATGCTGCCATTGCTGATCTTGCTTATAATGGTACTAATAACCAATCTACTACTGGAACTTCACTATGTCCAGCGGGCTGGCATCTACCTAAGGGCGGCGATAAGTCCAATGAAGTTAATAATGAACTATGGTCACTAGTAGTTGATGGCATCAATGGTGGAACTAAACCAGCTAATTACGATAGCTCAACTTACCCATATTACAACGATACACCAGAAGGTAGTGACGCGTCCAATAAACTAAGGGCTTATCCTAACAACTTCCTCTACTCCGGCTACTTCAGTACGTCGTCGGCGTACAATAGAGGTAGTAGCGGCTACTATTGGTCGTCTACTGCGCGCTATCGAAGCAGTTCGTACCGCCTGTACCTGTATAGTTCCCTCGTGAGCCCAGGTACCGATAGCATCAGTATGAACTACGGCCTCAGTATTAGGTGTACGGTAGGCTCCTAGCCCTTTACTACCGTTCTAGTTGATTATTGTATTCCTGAAACCTAGGGTGGGTGGGGCAGGTCATTACATCACGGTGGAGGATGTGATATAATGAGAGTATGAAATTATCGGAAGAATTGATATATCGGGGGTTTAAGGCGGAGACGACGATTGAGAAGCCGGAGGAGTTGGACAATCGGGAGTCGAAGAAGTTTTACTGGGGGGCGGATCCAAGTGCGGATTCGCTAACGATTGGTAATTTGGCGGCACTCATGATGTGTGCGTGTTTCGTGCGACATGGGTATGAGCCGGTGCTACTCGTCGGTGGGGCGACGGGGCAGATTGGCGATCCGAAGGAGAATGGCGAGCGAGAGCTTAAACCACTTGAGGAAGTTGAGCATAACAAACAATGTATTAAGCAGCAAATTGAGAGAGTAGTGAATGCTGATAATGTCGTGATGGTGGATAATTATGATTGGTTCCGTGATATGAAATATCTCGATTTCCTAAGGGAAGTAGGGAAGGCATTTTCGATGACGCAGCTACTTGATCGGCAGTTTGTACAGAACCGGATTGGTGAAGGTGGAGCGGGGATAAGTTATGCGGAGTTTTCGTATACTTTGATTCAGGGATATGATTTCTTGCACCTTTATCGTGAATACGGTGTGGATTTGCAGCTTTGTGGGGCGGATCAGTATGGGAACTGTACGTCGGGGATACATCTGATTAAGCGGCTCGAGGATGCAAGGGCGGATGTGTGGTC
This sequence comes from Candidatus Saccharimonadota bacterium, assembly GCA_017514765.1. Classification (GTDB taxonomy): domain Bacteria; phylum Patescibacteriota; class Saccharimonadia; order Saccharimonadales; family Saccharimonadaceae; genus Nanosyncoccus. Next base: position 1,995 of record JAFWIU010000001.1, read on the forward strand.
AACACCACTGGTGATTGATTCGGTGACTGGGCGGAAGTTCGGTAAATCTGAGGGGAATGCGGTGTGGTTGGCGTCATCAGATAATGGGAGTGGGAATTACACGTCGATATTTGATTTCTATCAGTTCTGGCTAAATCAGCCTGATGAGGCAGTGGAGTATTTGATTAAGATTTATACATTGCTCGGTAAGAAAGAAATTGAAGATATACTAGCGCGACATCGTGAGCATCCGGAGGAAAGATTGGCACAGAAAGCGCTGGCGCGGGGTGCGACGGAAGTGGTGCATGGCAAGGCGGCAGCGGAAGCGATTAAAAATTTGACTGCAATGCTGTTTAATCGGGAGACGAATTTCACGGAGTTTAGTGAAGATGAGATACTAGAGTTCGGGAAGTTCTTGCCGACGGTGGGGAAGGGCGTGAAATTGGTAGATGCGTTAGTTGACAATGGTCTGGCGGAATCGAAAAAGAAGGCGCGGGAGTTCTTGGCGGCGGGTGCGATTACGGTGAATGGTGAAAAAGTGAAAGAAGATGTGGTGATTGAACAGACAGCGCTTGTAAAGAAGGGTAAGAATAAATTCTTGGTGGTGAAGTGAAATATTTAGCGGTACTCGGGCGTCAACCTGAGATTTCGATTGCAGAACTAGAAGCCATCTATGGTGTAGGGCGACATCAAACATCTTTCTCGGACTGCGTCGCCGCCGCCCGTTACCACGGGGGCGGCGCGCTCATCCTCGCCTTGCCAGGCTTCGGAGGCCTTTCGAAAGACGTTTTGATGTCGCCGTCCATAGATCGTTTTGGTGGTGTATTGAAATTTGCGGTTGAGCTTGAGCAGTCACCGTTGGAGTTTTTGACGGGGTTGCCGGAGGGAAAGTTGACGATTGGGGTGAGTGATTATTCGGAGCGGGCGACGCGGAAGACAGCGAGCCAGGAGGCGTTGAAATTGAAAAAGATTTTGGTGCGGCATGGGCGAAGTGTAAGAGTGGTGGAAAACAAAGATGCGGTGCTTTCGACGGCGACGTCGCTACATAATGGGTTGGGGAGTGGCAATAAACGGAAGGTAGAATTGATTAAGGTCGATGATGAGTGGTATCGGGTGATTGGAGTGCAGGATATTGATGCCTATGCGAAGCGAGATCAGGTGCGGCCGGCGCGGGATGCGAAAGTTGGGATGCTGCCGCCGAAATTAGCTCAGATTTTGATTAACTTGTGTGGACCGTTGAAACCTGGTGCGGTGGTGCTGGATCCGTTTTGTGGAACCGGGGTGGTGCTGCAAGAGGCGATTTTGATGGGATATCGAGCATATGGTACTGATATCAGCGAGAGGATGGTTGATTACAGTAAAAAGAACTTGAAATGGTTAACGGAAAGCATCGAAAAATCACTTTTGTCGCCGCGCCCCTCGCGCCCGTCTTCACGGGGCTCGGGCGCTAATTCTCGGCAGCAGCCTCCGAAATGCGCCAAAAGTGACTTTTTCTCGCTTTCCGTTGGCGATGCAACTTCTTTTCAATGGAATCGGCCAATTGACGCAGTAGCATGTGAGGGGTATCTCGGGAAGCCGTTCTCGAGGATTCCGACAGAGATGGAGCTTAAAGAGCAGAAACAGGAATGTAAAGGGATAGCGATTGGATTTTTGAAGAATATGGCAGGGCAGATTGAGTCTGGTACGCCAGTGGTGATAGCGGCGCCAGCGTGGTTGAAGTCGGATGGATCGTATGAGAGGCTTGAGGTTGTTGACGAAATCGAAGATATGGGGTATAATGTTAATAATAAAACGCGAGAGGGGTTGCTTTACCATCGAGATGGTCAGGTTGTCGCGAGAGATATATTAATTTTAAGGAAGAAGTAAATGTCACACGTAAAAGCTGGCGGTACCGCCAAAAACGTCCATAACAATGCTGGTCAGCGCCTTGGCGTGAAGCGCTTTGGTGGCCAGAAGGTCAAGAACGGTGAAGTTCTTGTGCGCCAGACTGGTGCTACGAAGATAGCTGGTCCTGGTACTTATATGTCGAGGAATTTTACGATTCACGCAGCGAAGGATGGCGTGGTTACCTTTGTGAAGACGAAGAAAACGCATTTTTCGGGGAAGTCGTTGCCCAGAGTGCGCGTAGAGGTACGATAAGTATTTCTTGCTAAAATCCGCCATGCAAGTGGTGGATTTTTGATTCAGTGTTCTTGTGGAAAGGGCGGTTCTGTGATATAATTATAGACATAAGCAAGGAATATGATATGCTGACAATAGAAAGAATTAAAGAAGTTGTGACAAGGGTTGGGAAGAAATATGGGATTAAGAGTGCCCATCTTTTTGGTTCCTATGCGAAAAAAAATGCAACTGAGACTTCTGATGTTGATTTAATAATCGACCGTGATAAGGCGTTGCATACTTATAAAGAGTTCTTCCATTTTTGTGATGATTTGGAAACAGAACTTGGCACTAGTGTGGATGTAGTTGTGGAAGATAGTGTGCATCCTGATTTCTTTGATATGATTAAAAAGGATAGGGTTTTATTGTATGGAATCTAGGGATGAATACTTAATAAAACTTATTGTTGAATATTGTGATGATGTACTGGCTGCGGTTCGGGATTATGATGTAGATTTAGACAAGGTAAATAATAGCCCTGCTATACGTGCGATGATGGCGTTTTTTGTAATGCAGATTGGTGAATCCGCGAGGCAATTAAGTGATATATTTAAAGCTAATCATCCCGAGATGGAATGGAAAGAAATTATTGGTTTTCGTAACCAGATTGCACATGTCTATGGTAGAGTCATCCCAGATATTCTGTGGGATACGGTGGAAAATGATGTGCCTAAGTTGAGAAACTATTGTAATACTATTCTAGGAAAAAAGTAATACTATTGCTAATGGAAACTCCCTAAGATGCTAGTCTACTACTCCGGAGTTTCTTTTTTTTGTGTGTCGGGATGAAAATGGGTGCAGTTGATGATGCTTGTGGTATAATGGTGGTAGGATTCTAAATATTGCAATATTAGTATAATAAAAATGGAGATATCCGGATGAGACAAGGTAAGAGATCATTAAATGGCATGTTGCTAGTAGTAAGTGGGCTAGTGATGATGACAATGTCGGGGATGGTATTGGTCGGTAGTAGGGTGCTAGCGGACGATGCGGTGACGGTGCAAACATCTATTATGGTACCGATTGCTTGTACAATGCAAGGCACTGGTACGACACACGCAGCGACTCTGTCGCCAAATACTTATTCGGGTGCATCTGGTTCTGCATATGAAAACGGCATAGGTAAGACTACCCTCACCGCTATTTGTAATGACGATAATGGCTTCTCTATCTATGCGATAGGATATACTGGTAATTCATATACTGATACTAACCATACTAAATTAGTAGGTAATACGACTGGTGGTACAATTAATACAGCAGTGTATGCTAACGGTGATTCTACCTCCAGTTGGTCTATGAAACTAATTAAGGTGACAGACGCATCGGAATCTTACAATCCACAGAACCTAACTATTTCAACTGGTTATGATGACTGGATAGCGGTACCAGCATCCTTTACTAAGGTAGCTCAATATAAAGCTAATACAGGTTCTTCTACTACAGATATGACATTAGGTGTTAAACTAGAAACAACCTATGCGGCTTATGTATCTGCTAATCAATCAGCTGATACTTACATAGGACAAGTGAAGTATACAATGGTGCATCCCTATAATGAAGAACCAGTACAACCACAGCAAGCTACAGCTGGTTGCATTAACTATTTTGCTAATGCAAGTAGTGCAGTAGGTAGTATGGGATGTCAGTCTGCTACAGATGGAAACACTATTACCCTACTTGCATCTAATTTCAGTAGAACAGGTTATGGTTTTGCGGGATGGTCTGATAAGTTTGACTATGCCACGAATATTGAAGCACATTTTTATGGTCCACAGGAAGACATTACAGTACCAACTGGTACTACCGCTAATGGTCTAAGTCTCTATGCTGTATGGGTAAAGTCACAAGGTAACTTGCAAGATGCTAGTAAAGTCTCATCTATCTGCTCTGGACTTACCACTGCACCTACTGATGGTACTGCCAATCTCTCATCTATCTCCGCATTAACCGATCAACGCGACAACGAAACCTACGCTATTGCTAAATTGGCTGATGGCAAATGTTGGATGATTGAAAACCTAAGACTTGAAAGCACCAACAGCGACAACTCGACGGGCGCTCTCGCGCAAGGTTATGGTACAAGTACTACCTATGGCAACTTCGGAGGTCTAGCCGATGCAGAATCTGCTAAATTTTCTAATTCCACTACCGCCAACTCTCTTTATTATAGTGGCACCCAAAGTGGTGATGCAACTATAAATATTGGTACTACGAATTACCCAGCCTACCGTATGCCGCGCTATAATAACCTTAATACTCAATCCAGAGCACAAAACAGTCCAAATAGTAATACGTTTTCAGACGACAATACTACAGGTGGTATGTATAGTTATGGCAATTATTATACTTGGCATGCTGCTATAGCAGATCTTACCTACAATGATACCAACAACAGCACTGTAACAAATACTTCACTTTGTCCGTCTGGTTGGAGATTGCCACAAGGTGGTAATAAGACCAGAATCACTTCAAATGACGATAATGACTTCTGGAACCTCACAGTAGATGCTCTAAATGGCGGTACCAATCCGGCCAACTATGATAGTAGCGATTCTCCATACTACAACGGTACCGCTGAAGCTGGTCCAGTAACAGCTAGGCTTAGAGCTTACCCAAATAACTTCCTTTACTCCGGCTACTTCTATACGTCGTCTGCCTACAGTAGAGGTAGTAGCGGCTACTATTGGTCGTCTACTGCGTACAATAACTACGGTTCGTACAACCTGCGCCTGGATAGTTCCCGCGTGTACCCAGGTACCGATTACGGCGTTAAGTACCTTGGCTACAGTATTAGATGCACGGTATCGGCCGGTACTTAGGATACACCCTCTTATTTCCGAGTACGCCCTGGTTAAAGTGGTCATGATGATGCAATAAACGTGATATAATATATGTTATGGTTAGTCAGGAACGCAAGTGGTTTTCGGTGCGGTCGGTGTTGATGCTGCTCACGGTAATTCTGGTGGGGTGGGTAGTATATCAGAACTGGGCAGACATTGTAGATACTCTAAGGCATATCCGCGAAGCGAACGGGTTTGTATTGATGCTCCTCATTCCGGAACAGTTGTTCATGTACTTTGCGTGTGGACAGATATTTTTCTCATACCTTCGGCATAAGAAGAACGTGCAGAAGTTTAGCAACGGTGAAATATTGAAGATATCGACAGAGCTTAATTTTGTGAATCATGCGATACCAGCGGGTGGGGTGGGGGGACTGGCGTTTCTGACATATCGTTTGATGCCTTATGGTGTGACGGCAGGACAGGCGTCGTTCTTGTACTTATTCCGATATGCAGTGACGACAGTAGTAAACTATGCGCAGGCGCTGGTGGCGATTGGTGTGTTGTTGGCGCTCAAGATGATTCCTCAGGAGGCGATGTGGATTATTCCGGTGTCGTTACTCATGAATATGGGCGTGTTCTTCTTCTTGTGGTTTGTGATATTCGTGGCGAGCAGTGGTAAGAGGATCGAGAAGTTTTCGAAGTGCGTATCGAAGACGGTGAATGGAGCAATGAGGATACTGACATTTGGGCATAAACGTGAAATGATTAAAGAGGCAAAGATTAGCGATTATTTCCAAGATATTCATAAAAGTGTAGTGATAGCGAAGGAGAATAAACAGTATCTAAAACAGCCACTGATGTGGGGGTTGATTTACAGTTTGTGCGAGGTGGGGACATATTATATTGTGGCGTTGTCGCTTGGGCGATGGGAGCTACTGCCATTTATTATGATAGGGGAGGCGATTGGATCGGTATTTGATGGGATTGTGCCGTATGGGTTGTACGAACTGGGGATGGCGGGGGTGATGATTGCACTGGGGGTGGATTTCCCGACAGCAACCATCGTTACCGTGATGACGCGGGTGATTACGCTATTATTCACTATTGCTTCGGGTTCATATCCGTATTATGAAGCTATTAGAGGTAAAAATTCATGAGTAACCGAATAGTGCCTTTCGGGGACGGGTCGTTCGCGCCCGTCGTTACGGGGCTCACGCCCTTTTCCCTCGGTCGTAACCTGCGGACACCACTCAAGGCACTATTCGGTCACCCTGGAGTTTGTCATGAATAGCTTCACACCGACAGAATTCGTGGCGGTGGTGAATCAAACGCTGGAATATGCATATTCGCCAGTACTAATTACTGGTGAGGTGGCGAGTTATAAGGTGAATCAGGGGAAGTGGGTGTTTTTCGACCTGAAGGATGAAGAGTCGAGTGTATCGTGTTTCATGACTTTGTGGTCGCTTCGAGTGCCGTTGGAGGACGGAATGAAGGTGACGGTGAGGGCGGTGCCGAAGGTGACGAAGTGGGGGAAGTTTTCACTGACGGTAGACGCCGTGAAACCAGTGGGGGAAGGATCACTCAAAAAAGCCTACGAAATGTTGAAGAAGAAATTGACCGCGGAAGGATTGTTCGATCTGGCGAAGAAGCGGCCGTTGCCGACGGATTTGACGAAGCTCGGGGTGATTTCGTCAACGCAGGCGGCGGGTTATGCGGATTTTATCAAGATTGTAAATGCGAGGTGGGGTGGCATGAAAATCCAGGTGGCACATACACAAGTGCAGGGGATGGATGCGCCGGACCAGATAATAAGGGCTCTACGATATTTTAATGAACGAGGTGAGGTACAGGTGATTGCGATTTTGCGTGGTGGGGGGTCGGCGGATGATTTATCGTGTTTTAATGACGAGGCATTAGTGCGGGAGATTGCGGCGAGTCGGATTCCGGTGATTACGGGGATTGGGCATGAAGTGGATGAGTCCTTGAGTGACCTTGCGGCGGATGTAAGGGCGTCGACGCCGTCAAATGCGGCGGAGATGTTGACGCATGATCGAGCGGAGGAACTAGCGAAATTAGAGCGCGCGATGAATCGAGCGAAACAGAGTTTGATGACGCGAGTAGAGCAGGCGCGGGCGGAGAATTGTCGTAAGGTGAATAACGTTTCAAAGGGTTTACTGACAAAATATGTGGAGCCGATGCTTGCGACCAATCGTGAGAAAATGGCGAAGCTACTGACTAGAGTGCGAGATGAGCTAGAAAGGAAGACCGTGTCAGTTCGGCACAAGCAAGAAGTTTTGGAGGCTTTGAATCCGGAAAAGGTGTTAAGGCAGGGATATGCGATTCTCTCAGGCAAAATCTCGCCAGGCGAGTTTATAAAAATTACAACTATGAAACAAGATATTAAAGCAGAAGTAAAGGAGATATATGAGCGAAACGAAGCTTAGTTTGAATCAGAAAATTGAAAAGTTGGATGGACAGGTGGAATGGTTCTATTCGGATGAGTTTAAATTAGAGGAGGCAACTGGTAAGTACAAAGAGGCGGTGGAACTGGCGAAGGAGATTGAAAATGATTTGAACGGGTTAAAAAATGAGATTGAGGTTTTGGCGGAAGATTTTAATAAATAATATAAGAATTATGGTATAATGGTGATATGGATAATCAGAATGTAGGTTTACCAAACGTGCCGCCTGTTAGTATGGGTGGTTATAATGGAGGGGGATATAATGCGGGTGCCTATAACATGGGTGCACAGGGTATGACGCCGGAGAATCGGCCGATGATACAGCAGGTGAATTTGTTGCCGAAGCAGAAGAAAGATTATTCGGGATTGATTAAGACGATTGTGATAATAATTGTGTCGCTGGTTGCGGCGACGTTTATTGGTCTCTTTGTGTGGATGAAAGTAGAATATGATTATATGAACGCAAACTGGCAGAGCGAGATTGATAAAGCTGTAGCGGAGGGGAAAAACGAGCAGTTTAATCTTGATGAAGCTGAGCGCAAGGAGACTGAGAAATACCCGTACAAGATTTTTTCGGGTCCAGCGGATTATGGGCAGTTGACTTTCGAGTATCCGAAGACTTGGAGTGTGTATGTAGCGGCTGCGGCAGAGAAAGGTGGTGATTTTAATGCTTATTTCAATCCGAATCAAGTGGATGCAGTAGGTAAGGATACGATTAATGCTTTGAGGGTGACGATTCGGGATAAGAGTTTTGAGGATGTGACAGCGGAGTACCAGAGAGCTGTAGAGCAGAGGGATTCGAAATTGACGGTAGAGTCTGTGACGGTCAATGGCGTGCAGGCTAATCGCTATACTGGGATGATTCCTAATACGGATTTGTCGGGTATCATCGTCATTTTTAAGATTCGTGATAAGGCGGTGATTATGCAGACGGATAATATGTTATTCAAGGATGATTTTGATAAGTTATTGCAAACCGTCACCTTCAACGCTTAGATTTCTTGTTAAAAAGCGTTATTTTGGTGTTTTTCCTCGTTCGCTCGTCGATTAGACGCACTTCACTCGGAGAAAACACCAATCTAGCGCTTTTTAACTAAGAAATCTGACTTCTAAAAAGCGCTATCTCGGCGTTTTTTTGGTATAATAGAACTATATGTTGGAGGTAGATGGAGTGTTGGTGGCGGCGCACGAGCTGAAGGCGCCGCTTGCGGTATTACGACAGCTGGCATTAGCGCTGGGCGAGATGGATATGCAGGATGAACATATTCGGACAGAGATGGTGAAGGTGTCAGAGCGGGCGATGCGGCAAGTTAATGATTTGACGAGGGTGGCGAGATTGGAGGATGGACTGTTCGAGATGGAACCAGTGGCAGTGCGAGCGGTGTGTGATGACGTGACGCAGGAACTAGAGTATTTATTTAGAGAGAATCGTCGGAGTTTGTGTGTGAAATATGCGAATCGGGCGAAATTAGTTAATGCGAATAGGGAATTATTATATAGCGTGGTGTATAATTTTCTGTTAAATGCAATGCATTATGCGGAAGGTGGGCGTGCGGAGTTAATGGTAGGTGATACGAGAGGAAAAGTGAAGATTATGATAAGGGATTATGGACCAGCTTTACCGATTGGGATTTGGCGTGAAATGAAACGGGGTTTTGTCGAGCAGCCGGTGTCGATGGCGATGCGGCCGGGCTCATCGGGGTTGGGACTATATATTGCGTCAAGATTTTCGCGTTACATGGGCGCAACGGTGGGTGCAGTGCGACATCGGGATGGCGCGAGTTTTTACGTGGAACTACCAATTTCTAAGCAGGCGAGTTTGTTTTGATGATTTATGTAGTAGATGATGATGCGATAATGGCGAGATGTATTGCGAGAGCGTGTGGCGAACATGAGGTGAGGACGTTTAGCAATGCGGTGGAGGTGATGGAAGCAATTAGTGAGGGTGAATTGCCGGAGTTGATTTTCCTGGATGTATTATTAGTGGGCCCAGATGGATTTACGCTGTTAAATGAGATGGTCTCATATGAAGATACGGCACGAATACCAGTGGTGTTGGTGACCTCGCTAGCGATGGGCGAGCGGGATTTGTCGGAATATGGGGTGGTGGGGGTTTTGGAAAAAGAGACGATGAGGCCGGAGGAGGTGAGGCGATATGTTGACGAATTTGCAAAATAAGGATTTAAAAACTGAAGGGTTTGTGCTAAGGCGAACTAACTATGGTGAGGCGGATCGGATTTTAAATATTATTACGCCAGTTGGGAAAATATCGGCGATGGCGCGGGGAGTGAGAAAGGAAAAGTCGAAATTAGCGGGTGGGGTGGAAATGCTGACGCGTTCCAATTATGTGATTCATTTTGGTAAGAGTGAAATAGGAGTAGTAACGAGTGTGAAAATGGTGCGATATTTTGGTGAATTATTAAAAGATTACGATACGATGGAACTGGTGGGGATGATTTTGAAAAAGATTAATTGGGCGGCGGATAGTGTGGATAACGCGGAATATTTTAGCATTGTGGAGCAATGTTTGGAAGCGTTGGAAGCGAAAGCGAAACATGAGTTAGTGGAGGCCTGGTTTGTCTTGAACTTGCGCCGGGCGATGGGCGAGCAGATGAATTTGTATCGCGATGCAGAGGGCGCTAAGTTGTCGGCGGAAGAGTACTATGCATGGGATGGGACGGAACGGGCTTTAAGAGTACATAAAACTGGTGAATATGGCGTGAACGAAATCAAACTAATGAGATTAATGCTGGCGATGAACCTCGGAGCGATACAGAGGGTGAAGGTGGATGAGGCGACTATGCGAAAGGTGTGCGGACTTTGCAAAATAAGCAATGCAAATATGTTATAATGATTGATATGAGTAGATTAGAGGATATAGTAAGTTTATGTAAACGACGGGGATTTGTGTTTCCGGGTAGTGATGTATATGGCGGATTCGCTGGGACGTGGGACTTTGGTCCGCTGGGAGTGCAGCTAAAGAAGAAGATTATGGATGCTTGGTGGAAGTTTTTCGTGGAAGAGCGGGATGATATGTATGGGGTGGATGCAGCGATTCTGATGAATCCACGAACTTGGGAAGCTTCGGGTCATACGGCGACTTTTGCGGATCCGTTGGTGGAGTGCAAAGAGTGTAAATCGCGTTTTCGGGCAGATAAGATAGCGGAAGGGATTTCTGAATCAGTAACGACAGAGGAGTTCTTGGCAACACATACGAAATGTCCAGTGTGCGGAAAGGAAAACTGGGGACCGATTCGGAAGTTTAACATGATGTTTGCGACACACGTGGGAGCGGTGTTGCCGGATGATGACCAAGAGTTAGCTGACAAGAATTTGGCGTATTTACGTCCGGAGACGGCACAGGGGATTTTCACGAATTATAAGAACGTGGTGGATACGTTTTATCCAGATTTGCCATTTGGGTTGGCACAGCAAGGGAAGGCTTTTCGGAATGAGATTAGTCCGCGCGATTTTATTCTGCGAGATCGGGAATGTAGCCAGATGGAAATTGAATATTTCGTGCGACCCGATGCTTGGGAGGCAGAGTTCGAGAAGATGCGTGGCTTGCAACATGAGTTCTTGGAAGGAGTGATAGGATTAAAGGCTGAATCTGTGCATGAATATGAAGTGCCGGAAGGCGACAGAGCGCATTATTCGAAGCGGACGATTGATTATATGTTCGATTATCCGAATGGCGAAGAGGAGCTGATGGGTTTGGCGTATCGGACGAATTTCGATTTACAGAATATTATGAGAGAATCGGGTAAATCGATGGAATATCGCGATAAAAACACAGGTGAAGTGTTTGTACCACATGTGATTGAGCCGTCGATTGGAGTGGAAAGGCTATTCTTGGCGGTGATTGCTTCTGCATATACGGAAGACGAAGTGGGTGGGAGCAAACGTGTAGTGTTGAAGTTGCCTGAGAGTTTGGCACCGTATCGATATTGCGTGTCGCCACTTTTGAAGAATAAACCGGAATTGGTGGCTAAAGCGCGAGAGGTGTATGATTTGATGCGGATTAAATATGGTAATGTGACTTGGGATGATTCGGGTAATATCGGTAAAAGGTATCGCAAGCAGGATGAGATTGGTACACCTAAATGTGTGGTAGTGGATTTTGATTCATTGGAAGATGATACAGTAACGGTGCGTGATAGGGATACGACTGAGCAGGTGCGGGTGAAGACTGCTGATCTGTGATAGGTGATTGATTGGGTTTATCGGGTTTGTTGGTTTTATTGAGTTTATGGAGTTTTGGCATGTGGGTTTGTGGTTGGCTGGTCAAAGTATGTTATAATTAGCGTAAGCTTTAATAAAGATAGGAGAAAATATGGTCAAAAGCACGAGTCGTAAAACTAACAAAAATGATAAGTTGATGTTTTGGGTATTTGCAGTGCTGATTTTGTTGATCGTGATAGCAGTAACGGTGGTGATTGTGCTAGCTAACAGACCGGATCCAAATACGAGTGAGAAGTTTTTTGAGACCAATGACTCGCAATATGTGATTGAAGCTAAGCCACAGAAAGTGGACGATGAGATTTTGGGTGATAATGCTCCGATTAATTCTTTCAATGTGTATTATCGTAATGGTGATACGATTACTGGATATAATCTTTATTATGAATTTGCAAATGAAGAAGCAGCAAAAAATGCCTTGAGTTATTATCAAGGATTGAAAGGTGAAGAAATTAACTCGGTCGAGCTTGATGGAAAGTATATTGTTCTTTCAGCTAATAAGTCACAGTATGAAGGTATGACTTATGAGTTCATTAAGCAATGGACCGAGTTGTTTAAAGAGGCAGATGAAGATGCTAGTAGTACGGAAGAAAAGACTGATACGGTGGATGCAGGAACTGGTGACGCGAGTGAAGAGGCTAGCGCGGCTAGTACTGATAACGCTGACGGTGCTGTCGAGGGTGAAGCTAGTAGTAACTAAGCTTTCTTGTAACGCTCGATGGCTTTCTTGATGATTTCCTTGGCGGAATCAATGCCTTCGAAGGCTTTGACTGTGGTGCTGCCTGGTTTCTTGAGATCTTTGTAATGATTGAAATGGTACTCGATTTGCTTCAAGGTCTGAGCGGGTAAATCTTCGAGAGTGTTGTAAGCATCGCCATTATTGCGGTCGTCGGCTGGTACGCAGATGATTTTGTCGTCAACTTCATCGCTATCAATGAATTTCATGACGCCGAGGATTTTGGCTTTCATCCAGATGCCGGTAGTGAGAGGCTGGTCGGTAATCATTAAGACGTCTAGTTCGTCGCCATCTTCGTCGAGCGTCTGGGGGATGAAACCGTAATTGCAGGGTTTGGCAAATGCCATTGGTTCAACGCGGTCAAGCATGAAACAAGCATGCTTGCGATCCCATTCGATTTTGTGGTTGGAACCGGTGGGGATTTCGATAACAACGTTGAGCCCGCCGTTTTCATAATCACCAGGTGTTAATACTTTGTTAAAATCTGCCATTGATACTCCTTTATTATTGTACTATAATACAATATATGAAGCAGAAAAGTCAAGGGAGTATTCGTAGGACGCTGTATTATTTCTGGAAGGCGTTGATGTATTGCAAGGTGAGAACGGCTTTGTGTTTTCTTTTGGTGCCGGTGTGGATTTTTATATCGAATGTATTGGTGCCGTACGGAACATCGGAAATCATTGGCAAATTGTCGAGTGGGGATTTTGAGATTGCGAATTATGTGGGGGTATTGTTATTAACGCTTGTGCCGTCGGCATTTAGTAGTCTTGCGGTGATTCGGATGATTGATTGGTTGGACTGGTCGATTGACGCAATTGCGGGTGAATACTTGGCGAAAATGGCATTTGATGCTGTAATTAATCAGTCGATGACTTTTCATAGTAATCGGTTTTCAGGATCGCTGACTTCGGCAGCAAATAAATTGCCAGACGCTTTTATCAGTTTGAAATCGAATTTTGTGTGGGATATTTATCCGTTGTTTTTGACGATTATTTATTCTATCGTGGTGGCGGCGCTAGTGTGTGGGCCATTTGCATTAATATTAGCGATTTATGCGACGACCTATATTACGGTTGCGGTGGTGACCTATTATAAGACGAGGCGGGTAGATGAGGCGTTGGCGAATGCGGAAAATAAACAAACTGGCCAATTGGCGGATTCGATTACGAACGAATTATCGGTAAAGTCTTACGCGCGGGAATCGATGGAGGCGGCGAGGTTTGGGCGTGCTACGGCACGAACACGCAAAGCGACTTTTAGAGTGGCGAAAGTGTCGTTTTGGCGAAATTTGTCGATGAATATGATTAATACAACGACGTTTGCGGGGTTGTTGGTATTGATTGTGGCGAGTCATAATTTGTTTGGGTTGACAATTGCCAATATGGTGTTCTTGTATTCCTTGTCGGATTCGCTTTTGTCAAATGTGTGGTCGATTAATCACATTTTGAGGACGATTAATCGGGCTTTCGGTAATGCGAAGGAAATGGTGGGAATCTTGAATTTGCCGCTGATTATAGATGATAAGACAGATCAGTCGCTTAAGGTGGAGCGGGCGGAGATTGAGTTTTCGCATATTGCGTTTCAGCACGAGGAGCAACGCACGAAATTATTTGATGATTTTGATTTGAAAGTGCCGGCAGGTAAAACGGTGGGTTTGGTCGGAGTGTCGGGGTCGGGAAAGACGACTTTGACGAAACTACTACTGAGGTTTGATGATGTGACGAGTGGTGGAATTTATATTGACGGGAAGGATATTAGGGATGTAACGCAGAAGAGCTTGAGGGAAGCGATTGCCTATGTGCCGCAGGAATCGTCGTTGTTCCATCGATCGATATATGAAAATATTGCATACGGTCGAATGGATGCAAAACGCAAAGAGGTGATCAGGGCGGCTAAATTAGCGAATGCGGAGGAGTTTATTCGGGATTTGCCTAATGGTTATGATACTTTGGTAGGCGAACGAGGGGTGAAACTGTCGGGTGGGCAGCGCCAGCGGATTGCGATTGCGCGAGCTATTTTGAAGGATGCGCCGATATTGGTACTCGATGAGGCAACTTCGGCGCTTGATTCGGAATCGGAGGCTTTGATTCAAGAAGCATTGGCGAATTTGATGAAGGGGAGGACTTCTATAGTGGTGGCGCATCGTTTATCGACGATTGCGGGATTGGACATAATAGTGGTGTTGCGTGAAGGAAAGATTGTGGAGCAGGGTTCGCATCATGAATTGCTTGCGCGGGGTGGTGAGTACGCGAAACTATGGTCGCGTCAGAGCGGAGCGTTTTTGGATGAATAACTATAATAACATTTCAGTTATTACAAGTTAGTCAGCCCAGAAGTCTTCGGGTTTTGACGCGACGTCGATGTGGAGGTCGGTGGTTTCGCCGGATTGAAAGTTTTTGGTTTTGTAGGCGTGTGAGGCGACTTCGTCGGCGCCGATGACGATGCCGTTTTTGGTGATTTTGCTGGCGTAGGAAAGTTTGTCGCCGAGTTTCTTGCTGGTGAAGATAACGGTAGCACTGTGGCCGTTGTCACGGAGTTTATTGGCGATATTCATGGACTCATCGTATTCGTGTTCTGACATGGGGATGATAGCATAATCGAGAAGGTTGTCGGTGGTGGGGTCGAGGAGGTTTTCCTCGTTCAGAATGAAGAAGAGGCGAGTGAGGCCAATAGAGCCACCGACGCCAGGGAAGGCTTGGTCGGAGAAATGCTTTGTAAGATTGTCGTAGCGGCCACCGCCGGCAATGGAGCCGATGTTGCGATAATCAGGTAGAATGAACTCGAAAACTGTACCAGTGTAGTAGTCGAGTCCGCGGACGATTTTCATATCGACGGTGATTTGGTCGGTGAGACCTTGGGATTCGAGGAGGTAGAGTACTAAGTCAAGCTCGGTCAGACCCCGTTTGAAGGTGGGGTTGTCGATTTCGAGATTGGCGAGGGCGGTGACAACTTCGGAGCGACTACCGTGGAGGTCGATGAAGTTGAGGATTTGCTTAACTATCGGCTCGGTTAAGGGGAGTTCTTCGAGGCTGACTTTGGTTTGTTCGGGGGTAACCTTCTCGGCGTGATCGATGATATTGATAATTTCCTGTGATTTGTCGGTTAGTTGCAATGCTTCGAGGAAGCCGGTGAGGATTTTGCGATTATTGATGCGAGCGAGGATGGGGGTTTCGAGGTTGAAGGTATTTAAGGCGGCGAGGAGGGTGGAAATAACATCCGCGTCGTAGGCGAATGAGAGTTCGCCACGTCCGATGGCATCGATGTCTAACTGATAGAATTCGCGGAAGCGGCCTTTCTGAGCACGTTCGCCACGAAAGTTGAGGCCGAGTTGAGAGACTTTGAGAGGGAAGACGAGGTCGTTTTCGTGCTCAACGACGTAACGGGCTAGGGGGACGGTGTGGTCAAATCTGAGAGCCTGGTCGGCGGATTCGATGGATTTGTCACCAGTCTTGATGAGTTTGTAGATTTGCTTCTCGGTGTCGCCGCCGGCTTTGGCGAGGAGAACTTCGGTACGTTCGATGGATGGGGTCTCGATTTCCTGATAGCCGTGCATATGATAAGTGTCGGCGATTTTGCGTTTGAGATTACTAAAGATAGTTTGCGCTCCTGGCAGTAACTCTTGGGTGCCGGAGACTTTGGATGTGTTGAACTTTTTCATATCTTAATTGTAGCATAAAAAAGCTATGGGTGCTATTGGGGCATAACAATGGACGATAATCGTGGCACAAAAAGTTATGGATGAGAAAAAGCCCGTAGATTCCTACACGGGCATTCGTTGTCGATTTCTTCCCATCTGGCAGCAAATACGCCATCTGGGTCATGGATTGTATAACATGTGTAAGTCATAAATTCGCATCCCCAATTGATCCAGGAGTTGCCACTCTCATCGAAGATGTCGTAGGGATCGCCGGTACAGACGTTAGTTTCAACACATCTGTAGGTGGTCATGGTATTGTCGCGCCAATCAATGATGGCGACGTCGCCGACTTTGACTTCGGGTAGTTTTTCGAAGTCCTGATTGGAGTGATCTACCACAACTGGGTAGTTGGTCCAACCATCCATGTAGACGGCGGAATCCTCTCGGTCGGTGTAATGCTGGGCGATTGCCGTTGCGTCAACCCAATCATATATCATATGATAGATTGGTACACCGATATCGAGGGTGGGTATCCGGAAATACCCAATGAAGGTCTCATCTGTGGAGCGCAGATATTGGATAGTCTCTGTGCTCGGTTTCAGACTGTAGGATTCAGCCAGAAATGGATGAATTGCTATCATGATGATAGCTGTGACTATAGCTACTACTGACTTGTTAATGTTAAACATCTGATTTCCCCCTGTACTAAATAGTATTCTGATAGTAACTCTACTATTATATCACATTTTGGTGATTTTTGCAATAGGTGAGGGGTGTGATTAGGGTGGGTGAAATAAAAAATAAGACCTTAAAGGCCTTTTTAGATGGTGGGCGATACAGGAGTCGAACCTGTGACCTCGTCTACGTCAAAGACGCGCTCTAGCCAACTGAGCTAACCGCCCACAGCTTCTTAATGGTGAGCCGGGAGGGGCTCGAACCCTCGACACCGGGCTTAAAAGGCCCGTGCTCTAACCTGCTGAGCTACCGGCCCACAAAAATGTGGTGTATTGCTATTATACCACATTTTTCTGAAATTACGGAAAAAAGCACGGTAGGTGATATGAATGATGCGTGTTAGGGTGTATTGTTTAAACGCGAGAGTTTTAGTTTGAGGATCTTGGTGACGGATTCGTCGATACGGGTTTCGGTGATGGTGCCTAGTTCGACGGCAGAAAGAATAGCGTTCTTGGCTTCAAGTGGCGAGGCAGGGGTTAATAATAAATCAGCGCCAGCTAGGACGGCTTTGGTGGCGATGTCGGCGTTTAGATAGTTATCGGTCAAGGCGTTCATATCTAGTCCGTCTGTAATCACTATGCCGTTATAGTTGAGATGCTCTTTTAGGATGTCGGTGATGATGGTTGGCGACAAACTGGCGGGGGTGTAATCGCCGGTAATACTTGGTAAAGCGATGTGTGCGACCATGATGATTTCTGCTCCGGAATCGATGGCTTTACGGAAAGGGTAGAGCTCGTTTTGTTCTAGTTCATCGAGAGTTTTGAGTACGATGGGTAAAGTTTCGTGTGAATCGGCTATGGTGTCGCCGTGACCAGGGAAATGCTTGAAAACGGGTATGACGTTGGCGTCGGCAAGTCCTTGGGCGAGGGCAATTGACATGGTGGCGACGGTTTCTCGGTCGGTACCAAAGGCGCGGTTGCCAATGACGGTATTTTGAGGGTTGGAGTAAATATCGGCAACTGGTGCGTAATCTAGATTGAGACCGACATTTTTACATTGTTCAGCTAGTAGAAGCCCGGTTTCGTAGGCTGTTTCGGCGGAATTGCTGGCTCCGATTTCTTGCATTGGTGCGATATATTCTGGTGGATAATCGGAGATTGATTGCAACCTTTGGACTGAGCCACCTTCTTGATCCACTGATAAGATGGCGGGTATTTTGACGATGGTGCCATCTTCTAGGGTAATGGAGCTTGCGGTTTCGATGGTTTCACGAGTGTCGGCGATTAATTGACGAGTGCCTGCAAGAGTGGTGATATTTTCGTCGAAAATAATGTAGCCGCCGGGTTGGATTGCTGCGATTTCAGCTTCGTATTCGGGCGTCATGGTCGTGTAACTATTGCGGATTATGAGCATTTGTCCGATTTTTTGCTCAAGAGTCATGTGTTCTAAAATTTCTAAATATGGCTGCTTGGTGGGGGTGGGGTTTGATTCAGTGTCGGTCATGGATTCATCTTCAGAGCTAAGACTGGTGTCGGTATTGCGGTTGATTGTTGCTATGATTTGAAAACAAATAAAACAACCAATGATGAGTAGACATAGGGTTGAGATGATGATAGGTAGTTTTTTCATTGCAACTAGTTGCCTTGATTATATGATGCACCTTTAACGCAATTATACAATAGTTTGAGGGATTTTTGATGCGGATGTTTGTCGATTTACTGCTCTCAGAACATGATATAATGTAAAGCACATGAATCGGATTGATGACTATGCGGAGTTAAAAAGCGGTTTGGAACAGAGCGCTGACGATGAATATCGTAATTTTTCAATGAAAATTTGTACAAGTGAATATAGAATGTTGGGCGTTAGAGTGCCGCAAATACGGAAATATGCTAAGTTGGTTGCGACTGGCAGACTCGAAGAATTTATTGCGGTTCATCCTACGACTTATGAGGAAGTTTTGCTGCGGGGTTTTCTGATTGCGAGATTGCCTTATGATGAGATGTTGAAGTGGTTTGATTCTCACTTAATATATATCGATAATTGGAGTACTTGCGATCTTTTTTGCTCAGCAATAAGTAAACTTGTGCAGAATAATAGGGCAGACTTTTTCGAAAGGAAGATGACGAAATTGTTAGACGACAGGGATGAGTTTACGATACGGGTTGGCCTAGTGATTTTGAAGTGTAGTTATATGGAACCGGATTATCTACAATTTATCTTTGCCACAGTGGATAAGTTGTCTAATCGAGAGGAATACTATGTCAAGATGGGTTTAGCGTGGTTGGTTTCGGAGTGTTTTATTAAGTATCCTTCGGCTACGATGGAGTATTTGTTGAGAAGCAAAATGTCAGCTTGGACATTTAATAAAACTATTTCGAAAATTTGCGACTCGTATCGCGTGGATGCGGAAACAAAAAAGCTTTTGAGGGGGATGCGGAGATAAAAATGCCGAAATGTTGACTTGCTGGGGTGAGTTAAATAGTATAGAGACAATTGTGAAGGAAGTAGATTGCATTTATGATATAATTGTTTTGTGAAAATTGGCGTATTTGATTCTGGTAAGGGGGGAACAGTGATTTTGGACGAAATCAAGAAGGTTTTGCCTGATGAGGAGTATAGGTATATAGCTGACTCTGAGAACTGTCCTTATGGCGACAAGAGTTATGCGAAACTGATACGGATTACGAGTGACATTGTGGATGACTTAAGGAACTGGGGAGCGAAGATAATTGTGATTGCCTGTAATACGGCGACGACCAAGTGTATTAAAAAGCTTCGTAAAATGTATCCAGATTTACAATTTGTGGGTACGGAGCCGGCGGTAAGATTGGCGGCGAAATCTGATGCGAAAAAAGTATTGGTGATGGCTACGCCTGGTACTATTAAATCTGAGAGATTGACGATGCTGTTAAAAGAGAATAAAAAGGAGGGCCAGGATATTAGTCTGTTGTCTTGTCCTAGGCTGGCCGAAACAATAGAGGCTGGTGGTGATGTAAACAAGATTTTGACGAAACTTTTGAAAGGGCAAGATAATTACGATTTGGTGGTGCTTGGTTGTACACATTATTCTTTGATTAAAGATGATATTCAAAAGTTTTTCCCTAATGCTGAGCTAATTGATGGCAATGAGGGCGTGGCAAGAAGAGTGGCAGAATTGGTATTGAAATCAAAAAAAATAGACCGGATTGTGTGAGCATTAATAATACATAGAAGATAGTTGATTCGTGCTTGCTAGGATTAGATGAAAATGTTATAATATAAAATAATCTGAGCATATACTTTTTAGAACGATAGAAAGGGGTGGTCAACATGTCTAGAATGCACATTAAATGGGTTTCAAAAAAGGAAATTATCGAACGGTACTCGCGTATCAAACCCGTAGTCGAAAAGAGCGGAAAGCTTTACTGGTTTCGATTGTTTGATAAGGAAGAACTGTTTGATATCAGCTATTTATGGGATGGCAAAATTGAGAAGCAGGTTCAAGATGGTGAAATTATTCCAATTCTAGATAAGGATTTCCGGTGTCTTCACGAGTATGGCTACTATGGGTATTTTAAGCCGAGCGTTGCTGAAGTTTTAACTCAAATCGATCCGGAAATTTTGGGCGATGTGGTGGCATTTGAGATTATCGACTCGCCGAAAACCGCAAAAGATTTCCACAGGGATGAATTCACTAGTAATGCTTTTAGATCTGGCCATCATGTATCTACAGTTCGTCTTTATAAGCTCCCATAATTTAACGCAATTGAGTCGCCCTTTCTGGGCGGTTTTTCTCCAGGGTATTAACAATCTACAGGAAAGATATTTGAGAAAAACTAGGTATAATTGCGCCATAAAAAGAAGCTCCTGCGGTAGGAGCATACTGCCCCGTGCAAGAACTTCATTACTTGTAATTATATCAAACTAATGATTTAATGTCAATGATTTGACCGCGTTTTGCAATAAGGATAAGTTCGCCAATTTGTTTTTGTTCTTTAGCTTTTTTGACTAGAAATCGTCGAAGATTATCGTCTCGCATATTTTTTATTCTTGATGAATCGAAGATAATATTTTTGGATTGTCTCAATCCGCGTTTGATGTTACGTTCTAATTTATCCGGTTTATTAGTAAAAGGAGATTTTATCTCATACTCAATACCATCTAATAAAATATCAGCAGCGCTTATATTTGATTCTGGCAGGAATTCAATATTGTGACCAGCCATTGCTAAAGTATTGGCAACACGTAGTTCGTGTGGCCATGGTTGACGACCAGCTGGAATGACAATTTTGCCTTTTTGCTTGGAATGATTCATTCTCCATATTTTATCACAGAGGTCACCTATCGCCAACTTTTAATTAATTTGGGGCGAATTGTTCAGACATTAACAATTTATAGGAAAGACATTCAAAGTAAACTAAGTAATTTTTAAAAAAGCCTAGTTTTTATGGAAAAGCATACTATAATATAAGAGTATTACGATGAGGGTAATGCGAACGGAGAAATGCCTAAGCAAATCCCCCCTTTTTTTGTGATATAATTTTAGATATGGAAAAGTTGAGTTGTTCAGGTATTAACGATTTTAATTTTGTAATCTTGCATGGATATACTGAGCATAACGATACGGAATTCTTCCCGTGGCTCAAGAACCAATTGGAACATTTAGGATACAAAGTGCAGCTTCCAGAGTTGCCCGATACTGATATGCCATTAGAATATAAACAGGTTGAATATGTAGTAAAAAATATTATGTTTAACGAGAGGACTATTCTGATAGGGCATAGTCTTGGTGGAGTGGTAGCAATGAAAACGCTAGAAAAACTTTCATCGGGGGTTTTCGGACTAGGGTTAGTAGCGCCGGGTGGTCTAGAGAAACAGTTTTGGACGGAAGATTTTGAGTTTGACCGCCGTTCTGGTACGCAAAAACAGTATTTGGCAGGGTTTGATTTCGAATATGATTTTACACAGATTACGTCAAATAT
Organism: Candidatus Saccharimonadota bacterium; assembly: GCA_017514765.1. Taxonomy (GTDB): domain Bacteria; phylum Patescibacteriota; class Saccharimonadia; order Saccharimonadales; family Saccharimonadaceae; genus Nanosyncoccus. The sequence continues at coordinate 23,636 of JAFWIU010000001.1, forward strand.
TAAAAGATGTATAATCTTGGGATCAGATAATGATGCTGAATACAGACTACCATGGATGGAATACCTCGCAAAAAAACTAAATGGTCAGTTAAGAATGGTGCATGCTAGGGGGTTTCATTTTACTGCAACTGAGGAGCCTGAAGTTTTAAAGATGGCTCTTGATTTTGTTAAGAGGCAAGAAAACCGTTAGGTGTAGAACGCTTGTTGATTCTTGTGGTTGGAGGAGGTCTAACAGTTTTGAATGATAGGTTTATATTAGGGTATTAACAAAAATTTTAACAGGGGTAAATGTGTATTTTTGGCAGTTTTTTGCTAGAAAAAATGGTCCAAAATTACATACTATTTTTGCAGGGTACTTAACAGAGATTTACCGCTAAAAAATCGGCCATTTTGCCGATTCGTATATAATCTGGTGGGGGCGAATTGCCCAAGTATTAACACGATATAGGAGGAAAATTTGACATTTTAATAAAAAACCATAAAAAGTATTGACTTTTTTGATAATGTGTGCTATAATGTAATCATACTCAAATGATATCCCTAGTGTCAGATGAGTAAGCAACTGCTTAGACAATTGCCCCAGTATTGTCCTACTGAGGAATAACAATTGAGAAAGACTAAGCGTAATTGGTGGGACACTCTCTCATCTCTGCCGAAAGGTGAGACTGCTACCCGAAAGGGTAATGTTCTAGGGTATATCCGAAAGGATGAAATAAGAAGGGGCGGTAGGTCGTCCCAAAACAAAGAGATGATTATTCAAGGCAAGACCGCAAGGTTAAACGGAAAACCATCCTCAACCTACACCCTGCGAGCACAGCTCGCAACCCCCCGCAGAATGTTGCGGGGGCTTTCTTTTTTTGAAAAAACCTAGACCAAATTGTTTAGAGTATTAACAGACGATTTTATAGGGGTAAAAGGCAGTTTTTGCCCCATTTTTCGTGCAAAACCGATGCAAAATAACACCCTAGAACCTGTAAGATACTTAACAGAAACTTACTACTAAAAAATCGGCTTTAAATGCCGAGTTTTATATAATCTGGTGGACCCACCTGAAATTCAATGGAACCAAGTTATCGACGAATTACGGGAACTGAGGTATATCCTTTATTCCCCAGAAGTATCCATAAAGGACTTAAAGGAGTAGCACTTAACAAAGAAACATAGAACTCTCTATGTAGTAGGGTAGGGTCAGAGTGAAGCTTGCTTCATCTGAGCAACCAGGAGCATTAGCAACCCAGGAGGATATATGGTAAAGAAAGGGCAAAGTAAGACCACCAATACAGACCAAACGGTTTTAAGGGACTCTAAGGGCCGTTTTAAGAAAGGTAGTAAGCCGAAGAACGGTTTTGATAAGAACCCAAAGAATATCGCACCAGGAGGCTTCTGGCGCTATAAGGAGCATGGTAAGGCGGCTATTATCGATATATTCAAGATGACTATGGCTGACTTCAATAGTATTACCAAAATTAAAGAGACAGATAAAACCGTACTAGACGAAATGCTGTTTATCAAGTTTAAGTCAGCAATGAATGGCAATTCAAGAGATGCTGACTTTCTATTAACGCAAGCATTCGGCTGTCCCCCAAAATACGAGGAGGCAAAGTATGACTACCAAGCAGATTTTCGAAATAAGCGGAGCCCTCTAGAAGATCTGACCGTAGAAGAACTAAGAGCACTCATTAAAGATACTAAATAATAAAAAGCTTAATATGGTGGGTTATAATTAAATAAAGATGAGCAGTATACACCTTGACTAGCTATTGATTATATGATATAGTAATCAAAAGGATTCATGTTATGGGGAATCTAAAAGATATTCAGATAGAAAAATCATATTCGAGCGAAGGACAAAATTTACTCAGTGATTTCTATGTCCCCGTACTTAAATGTGCTAAAAAATATGACCGGATCTCTGGTTTTTTCTCTCCGAAAATTCTTTCTGTTGCAGCAAGAGGTTTTGCGCAAGCTATTAAGAACGACGTAAAAATTAGACTCGTGACCAGCATAAAAGTCGATCAAAGCTTAGCCGAACTATCTATTGAAGACATTCAAAAAACGTTACTATTCAACTTGGCTCAGTGGGATGTAAATGAAATACAAGACGAACTTGAAAAAGATTATTTAAAAGTCTTTTCGTACATGCTTAGTAGTGGGATGCTAGAGATGAAAATAGCCATCATGAATAATGATGGTATTTTGCATCAAAAAGTTGGTATTATTACTGATCAGGACAATAACGCTATTTCGTTTAGCGGATCGAATAATGAGACTGTTTATGGTTGGGAAACAAACGACGAGGAGTTTAAAGTATTCACAAATTGGAATATTGCGTCAATTGATTATTTTGACTCTGATAAAAAGAAGTTCGAGAAGATTTGGAGTGGCAATTATGCGCACGCAAAAGTAGTTGATTTGCCAGATGCTATACGTACGAAGATTATTGATTATACAAAAACCGAAGAAGACATCGATAAAGTAATTGAACGAGTTAAAAAACGAGAGAATGGCGGTATCGTAAAACCGGACGAGAATAAAAGAGAGCCAAGACCATATCAACTTGAAGCTATCAACCACTGGTTTAGCAATAATTTCAATTCGATATTCGCCATGGCAACTGGTACTGGAAAAACTTTCACAACAATGAATGCTCTAAAGCGTTTTAGGGAAATTATGGGATCGTTAAACGCAGTAATAGCTGTGCCATTAAGAACGCTAGCGGAACAATGGGAAAATGAAGTGGTTGATTTTTTCCCAGATATAGCAATTATTAATACGTCGGAAAGTTCAGATTGGAAATATAGAGTCAAAGCAATTGAGCAAGATTATCAACGTCGAGGTACTGTTAAGGATTTCGTAATTATTACGACTTATTCATCATTCCCCAATATAGCTGAATCGATGATTGGTGAAGATGTATTGTTGGTAGCAGATGAAATGCACAATTTAGCCACCGATAGAGGACTAAAGGCAGCAGCTTCCGATATATTTAGATATAAGATCGGACTTAGTGCCACTCCGGAAAGATTATGGAAACCATCCGAAAGCGCAGTACTAACTCAATTATTCGGCAATAATCGTTTCGAATTTGGCATTGAACAGGCGCTGGATAATAATTGTTTGGTACATTTTAATTATCATCCGAATTTTATTGAGCTTACAGCAGACGAATATGAAGAATATGTCCAGCTATCAAGAAAAATTGCAAAGATGGCGGCAAGTGTGAGTGGGGACGTTGATGATAACTACGATGCTGGCGATAATACTGCACTGAATATGGAACTTATAAAACGATCCAGAATCAAAAAGAACGCCGTATCTAAAATTCCTTATATCATCCAACAATTAAAGAGCCTAAAAGATAAATCCGAGCTAAATAGAGCCCTCATATATGTAGATAATGAAGTGTTCTTAAACGACTTACAAAATGCTCTAGCAACATCAAGGATAGTTACATCACGTTTTCTAGGAAGTACGCCATCGGATGAGAGAAATAAAATAATTCAGAATCTATGTTCTAATACAATCGATGCAATTATAGCAATTAAGTGTCTTGATGAGGGTGTCGACATTCCATCAGCCAGACAAGCGTTTATCCTATCTAACGGTACTGATCCACGTGAGTATGTGCAGCGCTTAGGCCGTGTTTTGAGAAAAGATGATAAAAGTGGAAAGAAAGTGGCTGAAGTTCATGACTATTTGATACTACCGCCATCAGGAATTCGATACGCTGACGACTTCGAGAGAAACACTATTAGAAATATGGTTAAAAACGAAATCAAAAGATCTAATTTCTTTGTTCGTCTTTCGAATAATGGAGACGAAGCCAAAGATATAATAGCGGAAAAGGCGTTTTCGCTTGGCTTTGATTTCACGGATGATTTTAATGACGAAAGAAAGGAGATTTAAATGGACGACTATTTAAATAATGATATGGTCGAAGCAATAAACGCCTGTAAACTGTCACAAGAAGCAAATAGCGCCATAAGACAAATACTAATGCGAGAGCGTAGCGAAAAAAACGTCTTAGGGGCGAACGACCTCGAAACGCTAGAGCAATATGACAAAATAATTGACGAGGCTGTTAATAAGGGAGGAAATTAATATGGTACATTTTGATTATGTAAAAATCTCCCACTTTAGATCATATATTGATACAGAAATTGAATTCGACAGCGAAACCGGCGTCTATATAATTAATGGCGATAATGGTACAGGTAAGTCAACTTTCTTGAATGCAATCAACTGGTGTCTATATGGAGATACCCCATTCTACAGCGTTAAGAGATATATAGAAGTCGCAAATATTGACGACCCAGATGGTACGGAAACTTCAGTTGAACTATGGGCAACAATTGATGATTATAAATATCGCTTTATTCGAAGAGTCAGAAAAGGACAAGGCACAACTGGAGAATTATCCGTTCAGAGAGCAAGAGAGATCGATGCGAACAATTACGAAACCCTAGACAGAGTAGAAAGCAATGATGCAGTAAAGCAATTAGTACCAAAAGAATTACGACAGCTATTCTTCTTTAACGGCGAGCAGTTAAAGGATATCTATAGCGGTACCGGCGACGGCCATAACACTTTGCGCAGTAATGTATATCAAGTGTCAGAGCTTGATATTATCGATAACGGCATCAATCACCTTACAGAGTTAAGCAAGCGTTATTATAAGGCGATCACCAAAAATAATAAGAACAAAGATAAATGCGACGAACTAAAAAGCGATATTGAACAACTTGAGTCAGCCATCAAGGGTAGCCAAGAGCTCATTGATCAATATAAAGATGAAGTAAAAGATGCCAAAGCCAAAATCAATACACTTGACGAATTAATCAAGAATACCGCAGATGCACGCTCGTTGATCGAGCAGCGTGATATCTACGACAAACAAATAAAAGAACTAGATACGCAGATCTTCAACTTAAAACAAGATAAGAATGAAATTTTAGTAGAAAACTTTCATTCGGCTATTTTGTTTGATAAATTTGCAGATTACGCAGTCGTTCTCAATAACGCTAAGAGTGACGGAAAAATTCCAGCAGAAGTAGACCCGAAAGTAACTAGAGCTATTCTTGATTCCGGGATCTGTTTGTGTGGACACCATATCACGGATGAAGAAAGAGCATTGATTCAGCAAAGACACGATGACTACGAAAAACGCCAAGAGCTCCAATTCTTGACCGATGGAATCTATAAGTTTTCTGAAATTGCAAATAAATTGCCGATTGAGGGCGACAAATATGAAGACAGAGTAGATCGAATTAGCGAGCTAAAAACTCAAAAGGACAACATAGCGAAGAAGCTTAAAAAGATAAACGAACAACTTGAACAAGTTGATACAGCAAATATTCCAGACCACCCAGAGAACGAAAGAGCTCGCCTACTTAGTAAAATTGAGCGTAATGGCATATTGGCCGTAAACGCAGCGCAAAACAAGGTCAAAAAAGAAGAAGAGCTATCAGAAAAGAAGACGGAGCTCAAGCGCCTCACGAGTGCGGATACTGATACTAAAGACTACCAAAATAAGTATGAATATGTCGAAAAACTTATTGAGACTATGTCTGAAGTAAAAGATAAGATGGAGAAAATTATTCGAGAAAAGCTCGAAGACAAAATGTGGCGTGTCTTCTCGGATATCTTGCCAAACACTGAGTATAAAGGAATCGAAATAAGCGATACATATTCCATCCGCTTGAAATACAAGGGCGATCAGGCATATTCCGTAGAAATGCTCGCAACCGGACCGGCTAAGGTACTGGGGCTAGCACTAATCTATGCTTTATCAATGGATCTTGGCTACAAGAGCGTTCCACTGCTAATTGATAACTTATACGGCGACATCGCAGATACTCACCATGAGGCTATGTCTACAATGATAAATTCGTTGGCAAAGAACAAACAGATCATCGTGATGAACCTAGTAGGAACAAATACCAGTGATATTCATATCGGCGGAAACAACGTCATGGGTCGCTTCTTAATTGTCAAAGACGAAAATGCCAATGAGGCAAAGATCGTAAAGGAGAACTAATATGAGTACAACAGTAAAATGGCCAATGCTTTCAATATCCGAAGAAGATAACGAACTAGTTAAAAAAGTTAAGAAATTTCCAGGTGCTCTCCAGTCAATACAAGACAGGGATATTTTAATGATAGCCGCCTCCATAGCGGTAGCATTAGACATTAAACCGGCCCCACAAAAAGAGACACGTGGACACGATATCATGAACGGTCCAACATTAAGTGGCGCTCCACTTGATGATTATAGACAACATATGTTACTTATGTACTGGTCGACTCAAATAAAAAACGATGACTTATCATCAATGGGTGACACCAATGCCGTCGTTGAAAACTTTAAAGATTATGCACATAGAGGACTTTTGTACTTAAACGAAGTGTATCTTAAGCCCGATGGAGATCAGAAACTCCAAGATAAATTTTTGGATTTAGTCCAACGATTTAAGAAGTAAAAAACAAAGAGCATAAAAACATGGTCTGCGGGTTAGTGAAGCCCGCAGATTTTTTCTATGGCGTGATTAAGATTAATGACAAAAACGTCACAAATAGTAGATATGATATAATAATTGTTATAGATGTCAACTAGCAAACCTAAGCTATCAGTTTCGGAGACGCCGTTCATTAGCGAGTGGGATTTTGAGGACAACAAACTTGACCCATCGGTTACCTCGATCTCGTCTAAAGAAAAAGCATGGTGGAAATGCCACAATTGTGGAGGGAGATACGAGACTTCGATCAATCTAAAAACTATTCGTGGCATTAAATGTCCATATTGCACTGGAAATAGAGCTCTACCTGGTTTTAATGACCTGTTAACCAAATATCCTGAAATATGCAAAGAATGGGATTACGACAAAAATGTCATTCAACCATCAGAAGTTATGCCAGGATCAGGAAAGAGAGTATGGTGGATTTGTAGCAAATGCCATGGCAGCTATGAAACCCAAATTCTTTCAAGGACGGGCGGACATGGATGTCCTTTTTGCAGAGGAATTAAAGTACTAAAAGGTTATAATGACCTGCAAACCTTAAGACCAGATGTGGCGAAATACTGGGATACGAAGAAAAATAATCTTAAACCAGACGAAGTCACAATTGGCACGCATAAGAAATATTACTGGAAATGTAACAGCTGCGATTATACTTGGTGCGACAGCGTTAATCATCAAGTCCACAAAAAAGGCTGTCCGGCATGCAAGATTGGAAAAAGCGATAGGTGCGGCATTAGAGTAGCAACAAAAGACAACTGCTTGTCAACTACGAACCCAGAAGTATTAACAAGTTGGGATTATTCGAAAAACACAATAAAGCCAGAAGAAGTAACTTCAGGAAGTGGCAAGATCGTATATTGGCATTGCGACAAATGCCACACCGAGTATCAGAAGAAAATTGGCGAACAAGTGAAGTATGGGTGTAGCTATTGTAATGGCAAATACCCAATTAAGGGTAAAAATGATTTAGCGACGTTATATCCAGATGTAGCTAAAGAATGGAATTACGAGAAAAATGGCAACTTAACACCAGACTGCGTAACCGCAATGAATACAAGAAAGGTCTGGTGGAAATGTTCAAACTGCGGCAGAGAGTGGCAAGCCTATATTGAAAACAGGACGAGAGATAATAATGGGTGTCCTAGTTGTCAGGCACGCACGCACACATCCTTCCCAGAACAAGCAGTATTTTATTATATTAATAAAGCACTCCCAGATACACTCAATAGTTATCGAGATATTTTTGATACAAGGATGGAGTTGGACATATACATACCTTCGAGAAAAATTGCAATCGAATATGACGGTAAGGCCTGGCATAAAAACAAATCAGATATTCAAAGAGATATCAACAAATACAATATCTGCAAAAAACATGGAATAAAACTAATAAGATTAGCTGAAGGCAATGATATCATTGAGCATTGCGATGAAGTAATAAAGTGCGACTATAAAGCATTCCATTATATAGAGCTCGACGATGCAATTAAGAAGCTATCTGAAATCCTTGATATAAAAGTAGACATAGATAGCCATAGAGATGAAAAAATCATATTGCAGTCATACTTGGGTAGATTAGAAAAAGAATCAATTAAAGAGCTCTATCCGGAAAAATGCAAATACTGGGATTATGCGAATAACGGCACGTTAAAACCAAGCATGTTTAAACCCACAAGCGGAGTCCGTGTTGCATGGATCTGCCCTTCATGCGGCAAAAAATATGAAAGAAAAATTGGTGAGCAAATGCGAGGCTTGGGGCTATGCGCCAAATGTACCAGAAAAGAAACGTCAAAGCGATTACATGAAACAAAATTAAAAGAAAACGGAAGTCTAATGGACAAATATCCGGAAATCGCAAAATCGTGGGATTACGAAAAGAATGGCAAGTTAACGCCTAATGATGTTACGGCGCATTCTAGTCAAAGAATTTGGTGGAAATGCAACAATTCGGAATGTAATCATTCTTGGATAACAGCTATATCTAATAGGACTGGCGGAGACAGAACTGGTTGCCCTAAATGCCACCAGGGTGGCCAAGGCAAATAATATTACACTATTGTAATGTTTTAACAAAAGCGGTATACTTACTTTAATTAAAGGAGGTAAGATGCCGGAACTTGACAGCATCAAAATCTGTAAGCTATCTAAAGAAGCGCAAGCTAAAATCGATAGTAAAGCCGAATACCGAGAGAAGATTCTTCATTTCTTACATAATGACGATTTATTTCGCATTGGCAATACAAATGTTTCGGCCAGAAACGCCGTTTATCTTGAAAAAGTAGGCCTGTTAAAAGAAAAGAAAGCTAAGACAGGCTGGCGCAAACTAAACTTTATCGATGCCATCTATTTTGATTTATTAGTCGAACTACGCAAGTTCGGAATGACCGCCAAGAAACTCATTCATCTCAAAGAGGCTTTCTATAAAAGCGATGATGCGATGGATGCAATGCTCCTGGCGGCTTTTTATGGCTACGAAATAACACTCATTATCTTCA
>JAFWIU010000004.1 GCA_017514765.1 Candidatus Saccharimonadota bacterium
ATGGTGCAGTAATAGCTAATAAACTAATACTTAATCGTACTTATGGTGCTGCTTCTGGTGAGAATTCAAATATACCAGCTGAAATCATTGACTTCGATCCTTCTTTATACTTATGGGGTGGTAGTAGTGCTGGTAGTGAGGATGAAGAGGATAACGTCGAGATTCAATCAGTATACGTGCGTGAATTGGCACCACGATACTAGATGGTTTGATATAATATATAGAATATGAAGAGTAAGTCTCAGTTTGTTTGTCAGCAATGTGGTGCCGTATATGCGAAATGGGTGGGGCAATGCGGGAATTGTATGGCGTGGAATTCGCTTGTTGAGCAGGTAGTTGAACCTGTGAAAAATGGTAATGCAAAATCGGCTTTGGCGAAAGGTGCGGTCTCGGGAAAAAAGTTGGAATTTGCGAAAATATCAACGATTCAACCATCGGATGCGAAAGCAAGGCTGGTGACACAGTTTAGTGATTTGAATACGGTACTGGGTGGGGGGATTTTGATGGGGTCGGTATCATTACTGGCTGGACAACCTGGTATGGGGAAATCGACATTATTGATGCAGATATGTGCAGAGATAGCGAAGCAACACAATGTGCTATATGTATCGGGCGAGGAGTCGGCTGGTCAGGTGAAATTACGGGCAGTGAGACTCGGTGCGGATTCGGATAAGCTGTCTTTTGCAGCTTCGACTTCGGCTAATGATATCGCAAAAACGATTGAGACGGGTGAATTTGATCTCGTGATTGTGGATTCAATTCAGACACTTGCGATGGATGAAATATCGTCGGCACCTGGAACAGTGTCGCAGGTAACTAACTGTGGAAATTTGATAATTCGGGCGGCGAAGTCGACAGACACGGCGGTGATAATTGTTGGCCACGTGACGAAGGATGGCACGTTGGCGGGGCCGAAGGTGTTAGAGCATTTAGTGGACGTGGTGCTGAATTTTGAGGGTGATAGGTATGGGGGGTTCAAGACGGTGCGGGCGGTAAAGAATCGGTTTGGAGCCACGAACGAAGTAGCGATATTTGAAATGATAGATGCGGGTTTGAAGGAGGTGGCAAATCCTTCGGCGGCATTGCTGGCTGAGCGGACTAATACGGATGGTTCGATAATTCTTGCGACGCTTGAAGGGAATCGGCCGATATTGGTGGAAATACAAGCGTTGGCGACAAAAACGAATTACGGTTATCCGAAGCGGACGGCCTCAGGATTTGATTTGAATAGGTTGAATTTACTGATAGCTGTACTAGAAAGGCGGACCAAATTACGATTGTCGGAGCAGGATATATTTATCAATGTAGTGGGAGGGATTAAACTAGCGGATGCAGCGGCGGATCTTGCGGTATGTATGGCAATTGCGTCGGCGGTGGCGGGCAGGAAGTTAGGTGAGGAATACGTGGTGTTTGGTGAGGTGGGGCTAGGCGGCGAGATACGGTCGGCGTTCCGGGCGGATCAGAGGATTGCTGAAGCGAAAAAACTGGGGTTCCTGCATGCGATTGGGCCTGCAACTGTACACGATAAATTCGTAATTCCGGCAAAGGACTTGCGGGAAACTTTGATAAGGTATGTTAAATGAGGATTTTGGGGATTGATCCTGGGATTGGGATTTGTGGATTTGGATTAATTGAGACTACGTCGCGAGCGGGTGCGAGGGCTTTGGATTATGGTGCAGTGACGACCGAAGTGGATGCATTGATTCCGGTGCGTTTGAAGGAATTATATGATTCGTTGACGCAAGTGTTTGATGAATGTAAGCCAGAGGTGGTTGCGGTAGAGAAGTTGTTTTTTGCAAAAAACATTACGACGGGGATCGTGGTGGCGGAGGCGAGAGGAGTGGTGCTATTGGTAGCGGAGCAAAATGGAGTACCAGTATATGAATACACGCCAAATCAGATTAAAATATCTTTGACTGGTTATGGTGCGGCGACAAAAACGCAAATTCAGGAGATGGTGAGAGTACATTTGGGGTTGGAGACAAAACCGAAACCAGATGATGCGGCGGATGCACTTGCGGTAGCGATTACGTGTAGCTTTCTGTATGGGCAGGGTCGAAATGATGAGCATAAGTTTTCGAACTCGCGAGGGCGGAATAGTCAAAAATAGGATATATTATATATAGGAGGATAAATGATAGCACATATTAAAGGGGTGGTGGAAGAGAAATTTGGTTCAAATGGGATAATCATAGACGTATCTGGAGTAGGATATGAGATGTTGGTGCCGGTGCCGGATTATGAGGCTTGTGTACTAGGGGAGGAGCGAAAGTTTTATACTTATCATCAGGTACGTGAAAATGCGGAGGAATTATATGGGTTTTCGTCTTTGGTGGCAAAGAAATTGTTTGAGTTACTAATATCGGTGCAAGGAGTGGGACCGAAGGCGGGGATTGCAATTATGTCGCTAGCGGAAGCAGAGGAAGTGCGTAATGCGATTGCGAACGGTGATGCGGTGTTTGTGGCGAAGGCGTCTGGGGTGGGGAAGAAATCAGCAGAGAGGGTGATAGTGGACCTTCGTGACAAGGTGGGAACACCTTCGCGATATGGTGCGACAGAGGTGAAATTTGGCGTTGCCGCTAGCGGTGCCACTGAATCGGATGAAGCACTGGACGCATTGATTGCTTTAGGATTCCCTCTGAAGGAAGCGACGGCAGCGCTCGAGAAGGTGCCGAAAGATTTGTCGGTAGAAGAGCGAGTCAGGTTGGCCTTGAAAAACTGATTGAGGTGTGATATAATTATTCCTAATTGTATAATATAAAGGTTTAAAATGAGTTTTGAGATATTAAAGCAGATTGGTGACGCGCAGAAGAAGAAGGCCGTAGTGGACGTGCGACCTGGTGATACCGTGCGAGTCACGCAGAAAATCAAAGAAGGTAATAAGTTCCGTTTGCAGACGTTTGAAGGTGTAGTGATTCGGGCTGATCGTAAGGAATCGCATACTGCACGGATCGTAGTGCGAAAGGTGACTTCGGGTGTAGGGGTAGAGAAATCATATTTGATTCACTCGCCGCTAGTAGAGAAGATTGTGATTACGAAACGTTCGAAGGTACGTCGCAATAATTTGTCGTATTTGCGTGAGCGTTCTGGTAAGTCGGCAAGGCTTGCTGGTCGAGATTTTGATCGTGCGGCAGTAAATGATGTAACGGTGCCGGAAGAGCCAGTGGAAGAATCCCCGGCTGAGGAAGCTCCGGCTGAAGAAGTCGTGAAGGAAGAGGCGGAAGTTGAGGTTGTAGAAACACCAGCGGAGAACGAGAAGAAGGAAGAGAAAGCTGATAAGGCTGAAGCCTAATGGCGATACTCGGAATAGATGAAGTTGGACGCGGACCCTTAGCGGGTCCGCTTGTTGTGGGTGCGGTAATTTTGCCAGAGAAACGGTCAGAGTGGATAGATGAGTTGCGCGATTCGAAGAAACTGAGTGCGAAGAAGCGTGAAACTTTGAACCAGGTGATCTTAGAGAAAGCGGCGGCGACGGGATTAGGTTGGGTTTCAGCGAAGGAACTGGATGAGGTGGGGATTTCGGAGGCTTTGAGACTCGCGACTGGTCGAGCTGTGAAGTCGGTTCAAAGGCTTCATGCGCCATTTTCACAGATAGTGATTGATGGAAAGGTGAATTTCTTGAAGAATACGGCACTCGAGAAGTTTGTTTCGACAATGCCAAAGGCGGATAATTTGGTGAAAGAGGTGTCGGCGGCGTCGATTATTGCAAAAGTGGCACGAGATCGATATATGGTGGAATTGGCGGAAAAATACCCGCAGTATGGTTTCGAACAGCATGTGGGATATGGAACAGCGAAACACATGGCAGCGATTAGTGAATGTGGGATTTGTCCAGAACACCGGAGGAGTTTTGAACCGATTAAAAGTATGACAGGCTTTTCACGAGCGGAAGTTCGGAAGAAGAATACTTCGTTTACAGGTGCGTTAGGGGAGGAAGCGGTGGCTAAGTATTTGATTGCGGCTGGGCATGAAATTGTGGCACGGAATTTCAAGACGTATTTTTACGAGATTGATATTGTGTCGGTACGGGATGGGCGGATTTATTTTACGGAAGTGAAGTATCGGAAAAACGATTGGCATGGTGGAGGATTATTGGCGGTAGATAAACATAAATTGAAACAAATGGAATATGCGGCGGAGTGTTTTATGAAATATCATGCGAGAGAGTGTAAGAAAATGGAGCCTTTGCTTGCGGTGGCGGACGTGGTGGGAGAGGATTTTGAAGTAAAAGAGTGGTTCGAAATCAATTAAAGCGGGTCTACTGCGGTGTTTGGCATGATATAATGTATAAAACAATGGAGGACAAAAATGAGTAGTGAAAGGTTAGGTGGTAATTATGGCAGAACTAGGAATGAAAAGTCGGATTGGAAGGCGGAACGTGAGCGTGAGGTGGCGAAGAAACGAAAGATTGGTGAGATTGCGATTGGGGCAGTAGCGGCGGCGATAGTCGGAGTGGTGCTGGCGCATGGCATGAAGACGTCTGAGATTATGGATGATGAGGAGCGTGCAAAGAACGTAAAGAAAATTGAGGTGGAAGGAATAGCTTTTCATGATGGGGTGAACGCACGGAAAGAGCCTTTCGTGGATAATGCGGATCCGAATCAGCTAACGAGTATAGGTAAGGAGGGGGAAAGCGTCGTGGTGGATTATGAGGGGGATGGGTATTATTACTTTAACGAGAATGATGCAAATGGAGGTTGGTATGGATTCGAGGCAGCGCTGTTGTCGGATGAATTGTTAGAAGACAATTATATATCGCAACCAGCTGCGAACCAATTAAAAAGCGATGAAAAGTACGGAGATGGAACTGTATGGTTTAACGAAAAATATGTGACAGTGATGGTGGCGGATGGAGCAGAACTGGAATCGATGGTTGGTTGAGATTGAATTTCTTAATTGGGTGCTGGATTTGGTTTGGTTGGATATTAGATTTGAGTTTTAGACGTTAAATTTGAATTCGACAACGTCACCGTCTTGCATGATGTAAGTTTTACCTTCGGTTCTGAGCTTGCCAGCGGCTTTGACGGCTTGTTCGGAACCAAGTTGTTGTAGGTCTTCGAAATTACAAATTTGAGCGGCAATGAAACCGCGTTCAAAATCGGTATGGATGGTACCAGCGGCTTCAGGTGCGGTGGAGCCTTTTTTGATGGTCCAGGCGCGACATTCCTTCTTGCCGGCGGTGAGGAAGGATTGGAGCCCGAGTGTTTCATAGGCTGCTTTGATGAGTTCACCTAACGCATCGTCTTTGACACCATAGGATTCGAGGAATTCTTTACGTTCCTCGCGGTTCATACCGGACATTTCTTCTTCTAATTTGGCGTTCACGAAAATAGCTTGAGAGGGTTTGATGAGTTTTTTTAGTTCGGATTGGAGTTTTTTGTCGGTGAGGCCGTTTTCATCTACGTTGAACATATAGATAACGGGTTTGTCGGTGAGATAGGGGATGTTTTCGTCGGTGGGGTCTTTTTTGCGCTTGGCTTCAACTTTTTGTTTGGTTTCTTCATCGGCGAGTTGTAATTCGAGATTGATGATATCGATGTCATCTTTGGCTTGTTTTAAGATTTCATCTTCGGGTTTATTGTCAGCTCTAACTATGTCATTGTTTTTGAAGGCTCTGACTACATGACAGATGGCTTGGCATTCGCGGATGTGGGCGAGGAATTTGTTGCCGAGACCTTCACCTTTAGAAGCGCCTGCAACGAGACCAGCGATATCTACGAATTCTACGGTTGCAGGGACGATTTTATTGGTCTCATACATCTTAGCTAAAACATCTAACCTTTCGTCGGGGACGGGAACGATACCAATATTTGGCTCGATGGTAGCAAAAGGATAGTTGGCGGCGAGTGCGCCAGCGTTTGTGAGCGCATTGAATAGTGTAGATTTGCCGACATTAGGCAAGCCGACGATGCCGATCTTTAAATTCATAACCAACCTGTGATATCTGTTATTGTAGATATAATTATAGCATATTTCTAAAGAATCTAAAAACTGAATCGCTCTCGATTTTCACTTCTTAATAGCATCGGAAATTATCATTTCGATGTTATACGCAAAGAACATAGCTTCCATTTCTAAGAATTGACTAGCGTATCCATATTTACATTCGGTTTCTGGTGTTTTGTAACCGTAGAATTCTTGTTTATATAATTCTGCTCTTTCCTCATTGCTATTTGCTACTTTATATTGGTAGGCATGAAACATTTCGTGGGAGATTGTATTGAATGTCTTAAGCGCAAGTTCGTTTTTGTTCAGATTTGAATCTTTAATGCTAGTCCGAATATATACGGTATTGTCGTTTGTGCTGTAAGAGCTACGTGGCTTTTCTTCGAAAGAGCTTTCGTATTTCATTTCTGGGTCTATGTCTAGTACATCTGAAAGAATTGAATATAGGGCATTGCTGGCTGGTTCGACGCCATCATAGTTTTGTAGTCTGGATAAGACTTTGTCGTAACCTTTTTCTTTGAATTTGCTTACAAAAGGTCTGCATACTTCTTTGATTTCTTCTTTGTTACTTTCCCAAAATTTTAGACCCGGTACATTATCTTCTGTTTCTTTGGTGCCAGTATTGCCAATAGTTTCGTTCATTTTTTTATTATATCATATTGCAGGGGGGTTGAAAATCTGAGGTGGATTAGATATAATGCCTCACATGAAAAAAGGTAAAATTATTCCTAATGGCGTGATTCTTGAAAAACATGAGTATAAGACAGTTTTATTGTTTACTGAAATGGGGGTTGATATAGAATTAATTCCAAAGAGTGAGAAAAGAGGAGTTCGCGCACCAGATATTGTGATGAACGGGCTAAGATGGGAAATGAAAAGTCCGAAAGGTGAAGGAAAATATTTGATGCAGAATACAATTCAAAAGGCGGTAAAACAATCTAGGAATGTTATTGTTGATTTGAGGCGAGCAAAACGCTCGCAGGAAAGATGTTTGCAAGAGCTAGAGAAAGAGTTTGGCAGCTCGAAAAGCTTACAAAAATTAAAGGTAATTACTAAATCTCGTAAGATACTTGATTTTGAAAAGTAATTGGAGTATAATTAAGTTATTGGAGGCGAGTCCTGCATTGGATATATGCGGGATGTCGCCTTCTTTTTTTGTTTGATTATGATGCTTTTCCATTTCGGTTTTGGTAAACGAATTTTGGTAATAAACTGGATAAAAGAGACTGGTTGGTTTAGGAGTTCAAGATTCCTTTTTTAAATTCATAACCAACCTGTGATATCTGTTATTATAGGTATAATTATATCATATATCGGGCGATTATCTTTTACTAGATTCTATTTCTTTGTAAAATTCTTGAGCGTTTGTTGCTACTTCTGCGATATTTTTATCAGAAAATTTGTAGTCGTCTGGGTTAACAAAAATG
>JAFWIU010000002.1 GCA_017514765.1 Candidatus Saccharimonadota bacterium
AGACCAACCAGCAAAGCCATAACCGGTTCTACTGAAGTTAGAGGCAAGTAAAGTTGCACTGGTAGCTGAGCTAGTGATAGATTGTTGTCCCATGGTACCTTCTATATCATTAGCTACTGGTGAATAGCAGATTTTATTAGCTGGACAGTTAGCTATAGGGCCATCATGTGGTTCATTATTGTATGGATGCACCATAGTATACTTAACTTGTCCTATATAAGTATCGGCGGCTTGGTTTGAAGCGATGTAGGCTGCATAGGTGGTTTCTAGTTTAACGCCCAGTGTAGTATCAGTGGTTGAGGAACCAGTATTAGCATGGTATTCAGCTACTTTGGTATAAGTATCTGGTACAGCATGCCAGTCATTAAAGCTATTAGTGATAGTTAAGTTCTCAGGATTATAAGTGACTGATGTGTCTGTAACTTTAATGAGTTTCATGGACCAGTTTGAGGTAGTATCACCACTAGCATAGGCTTTAGTAGAGATAGTACCATTTGTATTACTACCTACTAGTTTAGTATGGTTCTCACTATCATATGAATTACCAGTAAAGCCTATGGCATAAATAGCAAAGCCGTTATCATCATTACAAATAGCAGTTAGAGTAGTCTTACCGATACCGTTTTCATATTCACTACCACTAGCACCTGAGTAAGTACCTGGATTTAGTGTAGCTGTATGAGTAGTGCCAGTACCGTTCATAGTACAAGCTACTGGAACAGTTAATTGTACTGTATCTATAACTTCGTCATTATCAGCAGAAACAGTAGAGGAAGATAAAGCTATACCAGAAAGAAGTGTGATACTAATGATAATATATACTAGAGATGCAGAAGAATTAGTCATGAGCTTGTTCATGGTATTAGTATAGCATAGTTCTTGTGGTTTGAATAGTTGTTGTTATGGTTTCAGAGTAAAGTATTTATGGTTTGATTTAGGACTGTTATGGTTTCTGGTTAAAGAATCTATGGTTTAATCCAAGATTGTTATGGTTTAACTGGATATGTTTATGGTTTAAATGAAAATCGGTTATGGTTTTAATGAAGATGATTATGGTCCAAATGAAAGTTGTTGTGGTTTGAAGTAAGATTAATTGGCGTCTAACTAATCTGTTATTGTTTTATTATAGCAATAGAAGAATTCTATTTTTCTAAGGGGTGATATTTGTTTTGCTTTCGAGAAAACTCTTATGCTGTAGATAAGGGTTGTAATTAGTGTGTGGTGTGCTTAGATGGTGGTGGGTTGGAGAAGATTAGTTTACGAGTCATATAAATTCCCCTCTGTGTGGGCGAACTTCCGTGCGGTGAGTTCGCCCCGGAAAGGGGGGATTTATACGTGACAATTCTAGATAGTCTAGGCAAACCTCCCCGAAGTCAAGTTAACCAAAACAAACACTTACAGGAGGAAGTATGGAGATAGAGATCGAATTTAGATTTAAGCTCATACGTAAACCTAAAACTAAAACTAAAAAATTACCCTAGCTGTAGAAAGCGAAGGGTAACCATTCCAAACCCGGTAGGGTTCTAGGTTCCTACCACCTGCTACCATTATATATGATGGTAGCAGGTTCCGCAAGTGGTTTTTGATGGATACTTCTGAAGGCGCTTATCGTTGCCTCTGTTTGACACGCGTGATATAATGGCGGCAATATTAAGCGAAGGAGTTATCTTGAAAACACTAAAAAACTTTTTAAAACGGGTAATGAGTGTATTATTAATACCTTTACTCGTAATTGGCGGTCTTCCGCTAGAAATAAACAACGTATTTGCAGCTGAGGGAGATGATGTTCCTCCTACCGTCGTACCCGAAGATGCGCCGGTACACAGTAAAACGCTTACGCCTAACGGTGATGGGACCTATACTATTGCTCTTAGTGTAACTGGTTCTAGGAAGAGTAGTGAGACTACGAGTGCTTCGAAGGCTAACGTTATTCTCGTCGTTGATACTTCTAACTCGATGAATGGTAGTAGCGGTGAAACTTCTGCATCTGGTCAGCCTATTTCAAGGATTGCTGCAGAAAAAGATGCTCTAACTAAAGACGATGGTATCATTGATAAACTCCTTGCTCAAAATGTTCCTGGAGATTCTGTGAGGTCTGATATTATCGAAGTTGCCGTAGTAAACTTTGGTACTGAAGGGCATACTGCTCAAACATGGACTACGAATGGAACTACTTTGAAAAATACTATTAATGGTTTGACGACTTCGACTGGTACTAACTGGGAGGGTGCTCTGCAGATAGCGAAAAATCTTGCCGATGCAAAAAAGCAAGCACAGCCAAATGAGGATATTTATGTTATTTTTCTAACTGACGGTGAGCCAACGACCGACGAAACTCGTGCTCGGAATAACCATAATGTCAACATGAGTTATGGTGAAGAATGGGGATATGCCAGCGATGATGCGAGAGCCATTGTTTCGGCTGGGTATACTTTCTACGGTCTCTTTACTTGGGGTAGTTCAAGCAACAGCTCGGGTTATTCGCAGACTCCTTCCGCTTTTCTCAAAAGTTTAGTCCAATATGCATACACTGGAACTGGAACTTATAGCAGTTCTCTAAGCTCTGATTATGCTGAATACTATACCGACGCAAGTAGTACTACTGCCCTTATTAATGCGCTAAACCAGATTGTACATAACATTACTACTGGTGTGGGCTATACAGACGTTGAATTGGAAGATGGAATCACGGCAATGACGGCTTCTAGTGTTAAAGCTTCAGCTAGCGGTAAAGTAACTGGCCTTAAGTATTATCGCTCTGGTGGCCCTTATAGTACAACTGCCAATAATGGTCTTGGTGAAGAATGGGCTGATGCCCCTGAGGCAACTATCAACGCGAACAATGAAGTAGATTGGGACCTCGGTGATTTGATTCTCGAAAATGGCATAACTTATACTGTAACGTTTGTGGTCTGGCCAAAGCAATCCTCACTTGATTTGGTTGCAGATTTAAATAATGGCATCATATCTTATGATAGTCTCACTGCTTCTCAGAAATCACAGATTAAGCATATTGGTGATAAATATGCACTTAAGACCAATACCGACTTTCCTACTCTGTCTTATTCAACGATTACTACTACTACCGTAGACGGTGTTCCTACTTCTGTTACCTCTGAACCGACTACTGTCGAAATTGGCAATCCTGACCCTGTTGATCTTTCCGAAGCTAAATTGGCCCTTGAAAAGAAATGGGAAGATTCTCTTGATCCAACTCAACGCGAAGAAGTTGGCGGTGAAGTAACGCTTAATCTTCTAATGGATGGTGAACCATATGAAATAAAAATTGGCGATACTTTGACGGATGAGATCTTGCTTACTGAAACTAATGATTGGAAGATTAACCCTGGCATTAGTGTGGCTCCCGGTCTTATGGTCACAGAGGACAGTGTTGCCTACGATCCTAATGCACCTCAGGTGTCCTATGGTGGCGTAACGTATGCTATTCTTGAGGCTGGTCATGAGTATACCTTTGAGGAAAAAGGTATTAATAATCATTTCGAACTTACTTCCTACATCCACCATCCAATGAAAATCGGTAATGCGGTTAAAGATGTCTTTTTCAGTCGAGATGCTGATGGTAATATTACCGGCATTGAAAAGATTGAAAACCTTGATACGCTTTCTGCTACGAATACGTTGAAAGGTGGGATTAATATCGAAAAGAAAGTAGTCGACCAAAATAATAAAGCGATTGACATCAGCGATTCATTTGAGATCACTGCACATCTCCTTGATGCCGAAGGGAATCCTTATAGTTACGATTATCGTATTTACTATGGCAAAAAGAACCCAGAATACGAATCACACAAAGTGTATGATGCGGAAGGTAATTTAAGATTCAGCCGTAGTGATCATATTTACGGTGAAGGCACATTAACCGAAACTCTCTATATTGGTGATACTATCCGAATCGTTAACGTGGATGCTGGCGTGCAATATTATGTTGAGGAAACCGAGAAGAACGGCTACGCATCGAAGCCTACCATTACTTACGAAGAGGTATATGGTACCGAAGAGCCAGGCGATGCTACTGAGGCGGAAGAGGAAGGCTACTATGTGGTTTCTGGTAACACGGCTTCGTCTGTCACTGTGACAAATAAATTCCTTGATGAAAAAACTAAGGTTGATTTTGAAAAAACTTGGTATGGCGCGGATGGCAAGGTATTGAATGGGAAGACACTCCCTGGTAGCATTACGGTTGAACTATTTAAGAAGGGTGCTGATGGTAAAGTAGTCTCAACTGGTAAAACTAAAAAGATTACCGCTGAAAATAGTTGGAAAGCCTCGTTTACTGAGTTGCCGAAATATGATAATGGAGTTGAGATTGTTTACTCGGTCAAGGAAAGTGCAATTGAGGGCGCTACATATAACGATCAGCAAGACGCTTTCTTCGAATATGATACTGAAGAGAATAATGGTCAGCATGCTGTTGTAGGCAGATGGAAGGTGATGACGCTTGAGGATTACATTTTGCAAAACACCTGGACACCAGCCACTGAGAGCGTTACTGGTCGTACTAGCTTCAATATCAAGAAGGTTGATAAGTCAACTGGTAAGCCGCTTGAGGGCGTAACCTTTGAGTTGAAGATTAAGGACGGTGCTACTTTTACGGCGATCACTAATGATAAGGGTGAGGCAACCTTTGATGATTTGGGTGCCGGTGAATATACTCTTAAAGAAACTGATGCGTTAGAAGGGTACAAGCTAATTACCACTGAGCCTAATATTAATATTACAAGCGTCAAAAAACTTAACACTGTCGATCTCGCTAATTTGAAGAACTTCTATGAATACGTCTTCTCGTTTAGTACTTCGCAAGTGAATGGGTACACATTTGACACTCAGAATCGTACATTTACGGTCGAAAACGAACCAATCCCCTACATTGATATTACGGCTGCTAAGGTTTGGAACGATGGTGAAAACCGTGATGGCCTACGAAAGAATTATGCGAATTATTATATAGCGGTGAAGAATAATAGTGGCAAGTACGTAGCATATGAAAAGTTAGTGCTTGTAGATAAGAATGATTATGAGTTTAAGCATTTACCAACAAAGACCGCGAATAATGAAGACATTACCTATGAGATTGTGGAAGCTTCGACTTGTAGTGGTAGTGGTAATTCGATTAGATGTACTGAGTTTACTGGTGATGATGATTACACCGTAACGGTTGCGGAAGGCGTAATTACCAACTTCCATGAGCCAGCGCTATATGACGAAACTGGTGAATTGACTGTACAAAAGATTTGGAACGGTGAAGGTAATGAATTGGTTAGACCAACCACGATTACGATTGAGCTTTATGCTAACGGTTCGAGATTGGGAGAGCCAGTTACGATTTCAGCAGCGAATGAATGGAAACACACTTTCAGAGAGTTGTATCTAAACGAAGGTGGTAAGCCAATTGTGTATTCGGTGCAAGAATCTAAACTTGGTGAAACTGCATTTGGCGAAGATGAGAGTGTAATAGTTATACTATCAAATGACGGTGCAGTTGCGGGCAGCTGGACTAAGAGTGTAGATAATAATAAACATGAAGTGACGAATACTTGGACAAAGCCAACTGAGGAGATTGAATATGATGGTGAAGATGAGTTTTTGATTAAGAAGTACGATGGTGACGGAAAGGCATTACAGGGTGTAGTGTTTACGGTCGGTGACAAGGACTATACGACGGATAAGAATGGTGAGATTAAGATTGCGGTGCCGTTAACTAAGAATAAAAAGGAAGAAAGTTTTGAATACGAGATTACCGAGAAGGAGACTTTGGAAGGATATGATATCGTATCGGGTTCGGCGACGGTGGCGGTAAGCTGTACTAGTGTGCTTGCTAGTGCAAATACGGAGACTCTAGTGAATACTTATACAAAGACGTGTGAGTTTACTAAGAGTGGCAGTAGTGCATATGAGTGGAGTGGCGATAGTTATACATTAAAGGTGATGAATAAAAGAAGCTTGGCAAAATCATTGACGATCAAAAAGACAGTAGTGGGGTTATCGGCGAAGGTGCTAAGTAATTTGGAGTTTACGATTACTGGCCCAGAAGACTTTGGTGAAAACGGTCAGATGACTTTGAGGGTAAGTGAAGATTGTACGACTGCGGGTGAAGTAATTACTTGTAAAGTTGATGGTAAAGTGCCGACCGGTCAGTATACGGTGAAAGAAAGCAATGCTGAGGTGGAGAACTTTACTTTGACGATAACTGGTGATGATAACGCAACGAAGAAGGTGACGAAGGATGCTGAGGTGGAATTTGCGATTACGAACAGTTATGAAAAGATTCGCGATGTATCGTATTCAGTGAAGAAGATTTGGGAAGATGATGGGGATCGTGATGGACTCAGGCCAGAAAAATTAACAGTAACTTTGCAAAGAAATGGTTCGGCTTATGGCGATCCGGTGGAATTAACTGGTAATGATTGGGCTTATACATGGAAGAACTTACCGAGAGCGGATGAGGATGCGACTTTGTATGAGTATAGTGTGGTGGAGGAAGAAATAGGCGATTATGATTCGGATAATGGAAAGATGGAGGATGGAATATTTACCTTTACTAACACACATGAGCCGTATATGTATGATGATTCTGGTGAGTTAACAGTAGAAAAAGTGTGGACAGGTGAAGGTAACGAATTGGTCCGAGAGCCGGTTACGGTGATGCTTTATGGACAAATTACAAATGATGAGGGGGTCACGGAGACTTGGGAGGAAGCTGGACCAGTCACTTTGTCGGAAGTGACTGAGTGGAAATGGACTTTCGAAGGGTTGTATAAGAACAAGAGTGGCCATGAAATTACTTACATTGTAGAGGAGACGGCGATTGGTGAAAATGCGTTTAGCGAGAGCAGTAGTACGCTTGTGATATATGACGGTGAGAGGATTAAGGGTTCGTGGACGAAGAACGAAGCGTTAGATCATACGGTGACGAATGAGTGGAAAGAATCTACGGATGAGGTTGTATATGAAGGTGCTAAGAAGTTTAACATTAAGAAAGTGGACGAAAATTACAAGGCGATGGAAGGTGTAGTGTTTGAGGTGAACGGAAAAGAAAAGACTACCGAAGAGAATGGTATGGCTTCCAAGAGCGTGCCGGTAACGGCTGATAAAAAAGAAGAGAGCTTTGAGTTCGTAATTCGCGAAAAGGAAACTTTGGAAGGTTATGATCTTGCGAATGGCTCGGCGACGATTACGGTGATTTGTACCAGTGCACTGTCTGGCGTAGATACAGATACATTGGTGAATACTTACACTAAGACTTGTACATTTAGTGACGAGGTGGGTGAGGCGTTTACGTGGGATGGTGATAGTTTAACTCTCACAGTCTTGAATAAGCGGAGCTTGGCTAAGTCGTTTAAGATTGAGAAGACGGTGACGGGGGTATCGGCAAAGATTTTGAAAGATTTGGAGTTCGTGGTGAGGGGTCCAGAAGACTTTGCGGAAGTGACTTTGAAGGTAAGTGAGGATTGCGCGGTTTCTGGCGATGTGATTACCTGCGAGCTAGAAGGTAGGGTCCCGACGGGTAAATATACGGTTGAGGAAAAGAATGCGGAGATTGAGAACTTTACTTTGAATGCGACGAGTGATGAGGAAATTACGGTGACGAAGGGGCAGGACGCAGTATTTAAGATAACAAATGAATATGAAGTGGATAAAACCGTGTATACTGTAGTGAAGCTTTGGGATGATGAATACAATAATGATGGTAAGAGGCCGGGTACTTTGACGGTAAAGTTGCTGGCTGGTGGTGAGACCGTAGGAAGTAAAGATTTGTCGGATGATTATTCGGTGGCTGAAGAAGATTTGCCGGAGGACATGGCGGGTTATGATGTATGGATGTATGAGTTTACGGATTTGCCAGTAGCGGACGAGAACGCTGAGGTGATTGAGTATATAGCGGAAGAGGTTCTAGAGTCTGATGATTATGAGCAGGTATGGGTTGGTGGTGATCAATATTCGATGACATTTGTGAACTACCATGAGCCGGAATTGATTAAGAACGATGATGACGATCCAGATAATGATGGTCAGTTGGTGGTGACGAAGGTATGGGACGATGAGGATAACTTTGGTAATACACGCCCGGCTAGTATTACGGTAGAGCTATTGGCGGACGGTGAAGTGATTGACACGGTTGAAATTGAGCCAGATGAAGACGGCAATTGGGAGTATATATTTGAAGGATTGCGTAAGTATAGAGATGGTGAGGAAATTGAGTACACGATCAATGAGATAGTGGTGGAGAACTATGATACTTCGTATGAGCACAATGGCTATGACTATGTGATTAATAATATGATTACGGATGTGTGCTTGATTGGTGGTTGTGGTGGTGACATCATTCCAATCATTACACCTGAGACTGGTCGGTTGACGAACGTAGGTAGTGGTGTAAGCATGGATAATACTTTTGTAATGATTGCCTTTACGCTGACTGGTGCAATATTGATGGTGGGTGGTGTGATGTTTGCGAAGCGGAAGTAGGTGTATTGTGGTCGGTGGCGGTTTGTCGCCGGCCAGCGTTTTCTGGTTGCATCTCTGGTGAATATGTGGTATAATGGTGGGGATATTAATTTAAAAAAGGGAAGATATGAGTCGTATCGGAAAACAACCTATCGAAATTCCGGCAGGAGTGACAATTACGGTCGGCGACAGCGAAATTACTGTTGCGGGCCCGAAGGGTCAACTCATTGTGCCGGTGCAACCGAAGACTAAGACTACGGTTGAAGGAACTGAGGTTCGTGTCACCCGCGAGGATGACGAACCGAAATCTCGAGCTTGGCATGGTCTCCAGCGTGCGTTGATTAACAACGCAGTAGTTGGGGTAACCAAGGGTTACGAGAAGAAACTAGAAATTAACGGGGTCGGTTACCGTCTGAGCGGTGGCGGACAAGAGATTGAGATGGCCCTTGGGTTTTCTCATCCAGTCAAATATCGCGCACCAGAAGGCGTACAATTGACTACTAATAAGATGGAAATTACGGTATCTGGCATTGACAAGCAGAAAGTCGGTCAGGTAGCGGCAGAAATCCGCGCACTCAAAAAGCCTGAACCTTACAAGGGTAAAGGTATTAAATATGTCGACGAAGTAATTATTCGGAAGGCAGGAAAGGCGGGTAAGAAATAATGAAAGCGTTGTATAGAGCAAAGCGAACTCGCGCTAAGATTCATGGAACTAGCGAGCGCCCGCGTTTAACTGTGCATTTTTCGAATGCGCATATCACTGCTCAGATTATTGATGATGATAAGAAAACTACGTTAGCTTACGCTACAACAGTTGGTACCAAGATTACTGGTACCATGACTGAAAAAGCCGAGAAAATTGGTACGGAAATTGCCAAGAAAGCGAAATCTGCTAAAGTCTCGAAGGTAGTGTTTGATCGTGGTGCTAAATTATATGCAGGTCGGATGAGCGCTCTCGCTGAAGCGGCCCGCAAAGAAGGATTGGAGTTCTAAGATGGCTGAAGAGAATAATACGAACAAGGCTCCGAGAGTAATCAATAAATCTGGTACTCTCAAAATGGACGACAAGGTCGCGGAAAGTAAGCAGATTCGTGATATTTCAGGTAAGAAAATGAATCGTCGCAATCGTCGTGATCGTGTACGCGCTGATGCTGGTCCAAAGGAGTATGATGAAATCACAATTGCGGTTGACCGCGTGTCGCGTACAGTGGCTGGTGGTCGTAGAATGCGTTTTAAAGCATTAGTTGCGATTGGTAACCACAAGAATAAGGTTGGTATTGGTGTTGCAAAGGGTAACGATGTAACGACTGCTGTAAATAAGGCAACTCGTAAGGCGAAGAAGTCGATGATTACGTTCAATATGGACGGTGAGACGATTTGTCATGAGACTCGCAACAAGATTACTGGCGCAGATGTGTTGATGAAGCCGGCTGCACCTGGTACTGGTATTATTGCTGGTGGTACGGTGCGTTCGATTGTGGGTTTGACTGGTGTGAAGAATTTGATTTCGAAATCACTTGGTTCGACCAACAAAGTCAACATTGCTTATGCAGTGATTGAAGGTTTGAAGGCACAAGTGCCTCGAAAAGATTGGGTGGCTTATGAAGGTAAACCAATGCCAGTAAAGAAGGTAGTTGAGGCTAAAAAAGCTGAAGTAAAGAAGGCTGTTGAAGCAAAGAAGGCTGAGATAAAGAAGACGGTTGAAGCTAAAAAGTCTGAAGTCGAAGCCAAGAAACCCGAGGTGAAGAAGACAGTTGCTGAGAAGAGGACTGAAGTAAAAAAGGCAGTTGCTAAGAAAAAGGCTGAGGTGAAGGAAACTGTTGAAACTAAGAAAGCCGAAGTAAAGGAAGCTGTTGAAGCGAAGAAGGTCGAAATAAAACAGGCTGTCGAGGCTAAGAAAGCGACCAAACCAGCTACGAAGAAATCCACCGCTAAGAAGGAGGATAAGTAATGAAATACAATGATTTAATAGTAGAGAAAAACGTACGTCCGAGTCGTAAAGGTCGTGGTATTGCTGCTGGCCAGGGTAAAACCGCTGGTCGTGGTACCAAGGGGCAGAAGTCTCGTACTGGCCATCGCAAGATGCCAACTGGCTTTATGGGCGGTCAGCGTGCAATTATGCAAGCAGTGCCGAAGCTGAAAGGTTTTAAGTCTTTTCACACTAAGGCTGAGGTGGTTTACACGGATCGCTTAAATGAGCTTTCTGGTAAGGTTGACAATGTGAAGTTGGCCGAGGCGGCGTTGATTTCATCGCCTTACGTGAAGGTGAAGGTAATCACGCGTGGTGAGTTGAAATCGAAGATTGAACTCGAGACGCAGTTTGCTTCAAAGACAGCGATTGAAGCGATTAAGAAAGCTGGTGGGTCATTTAAGAAGGTTGCAATCTTAAAGAAACCTGAGAAAAAAGCTGAATAATCTGAAAATAACCCCTTCGGGGGTTATTTTTGTGGTATAATGTATCTAATAGTATTAAGTGGAGATTCAGAAATGGAAGAGAAAGAGTTAAAGACTAGCCCGAAACAGAGGTTTTTCATTATCCTAATTGCGGTGATTATGCTGGGTTCGATGATTGCAAGCTATGCGGCGATTGTTCTAAACGGTAGTTCGGGGAGCAGTTCGGATGAAGATTCATCGAAAATTAGCGAAGAGAAGACGGCGGAGTACGAGGAGGCTTATGAAAAGAAAGTGGCAGAGTTTGCCGAGAAGACCAAAGATGACTACAAGAAGTTCGTTGCATATAAGTCTGAGGTGAAGGCCTACAATGAAACGTCGGCAAATGAGGGGGGGTTGAAAACGAAAGACTTATTGGAAGGTTCTGGTGAAGAAGTGAAGGAAGACGGGTCGAATTATATGGCATATTATGTGGGATGGTGTGCGGATGAATCGGTATTTGATTCGTCGTTTGATGATAATGATAACCCGACGGGGTTTTCGAGGGCACTCGATCCGTCAATGGGGTTAATTGAAGGGTGGACTCAAGGAATGAAGGGGGTGAAGATTGGTGGGATACGTAAGATTACAATACCTGGTGAGCTTGCTTATGGTGATTCGAAGGAAATATGTGGTGGTACCAATAAGCCACTCAAGTTTATCGTGATGGCAGTAGAAAAAACGGATTCTTTGACGAAGCTGTCAGATGAGCTAGAAGAGGCGTATATGAAGTATCAATATGCGCAATATGGTATAGATTACGAACAGATGCAGGCGGGGGAATAGTAAGTAATTGGTTTTAGAGGTGGAAAGCACAACCGGCATTGACAAATATTGTGATGTGTGGTATAATTAGGGTGTAAGCGTTGGGGAGTGGCCAGAGGGCCGGCTTAGTAGTCTTAATATAAGGGGGAAAAGATGTATTACTATTCTTTTGCAATCAGTTGTAAGTGGTGGATGCTGTTTGTAGTACTAACAGCGGTGGTGATGGCTGTGTTAGGATGGCGATCTGCAAGTTTAAAGAAGATCAAAAAGGGCAAGAATAAGGGGAAGTATAGTGTCGTGCCAACGATTAGTTCTAGTACATTCCTGCTTGTGATTACGATCTTTACGATAATTTTTGCAATCCTGTTCTTCACGGAGACTATTGTTGTTTTGGTGCAAGTGCTATATGATATGCCCATGAGGAACTCATCGGTGTGGTCAGTGGTATTAATTGTATCTGTGATTGCGATTGCGGTCATCGTCTATATTTGTCTATTATCTTTTTTTTATACAGTATTTTATGATATAAAGAGCGACTTACTGCGTAAAAGAGAAAAGACGATGATTTCAAGAGAAAGGAAAGTGATAAAAAAGGATCCCTGGCTGTGAAGCTGGGGATTTTTCTATGATCAAAGTGTGGCGGGGTTGTGTGAGACCTGGGAGTATGATATATAAATAGCATGGTTCAAAAGACATTTTTCTTTTATGATTTGGAAACGTCTGGTCTGACGCCGCGAGAGGACAGAATTATGCAGTTTGCCGGGCAACGGACTTCGATGGAGTTAGAGCCGATAGGGGAGCCGGTGAATATTCTGGTGAAGATGACGGATGATGCTTTGCCGAGTCCGGGAGCAATTAATGTGACGGGGATTACGCCTCAGCAGACTTTGATGGACGGAATGACGGAAGCGGAGTTTTGCCGGTATGTGACGGAAGAGGTGTTTGTGCCGGAAACGGTGGCAGTGGGATACAACACGGTGCGGTTTGATGATGAGTTTATGCGGGCGGTATTGTGGCGAAACTTTTACGATCCATATGAGTGGCAGTGGAAGGATGGACGATCGCGCTGGGATATATTGGATGTGGTGAGGTTGACACGGGCTTTGCGCCCGGAGGGGATTGAGTGGCCGTTTCGGGAAGATGGAGCGCCGACGAATCGTCTAGAGTTAATTACGAAGCTTAATGGGGTGTCACACGAACATGCGCATGATGCGCTGAGTGATGTATATGCGACAATTGCAGTGGCGAAGTTGATTCGGGATAAACAGCCGAAACTATTTGATTATTTATATAAGATGCGGGACAAAAAGGAAGTGCGGAGGTTGGTGAATCTCGAGAATCCGCAGATGTTCGTATATGCTTCGGGGAGATATGCAAATGAGTTTAATAAAACGACGGTTGTGTTTCCAATTGCGCCAGGGCGAAACGGAAATGTGTTAGTGTACGATTTGCGATATGCTTTAGATGAGCTGAAGGAAAACTGCTATCCGGTCGTGAAGGAATTGTGTTATAACAAATGTCCGGCGGTGGCGCCTTTATCGGTGTTGGATCAGAGTGATGGTTGGGAGAAGATCGGACTAACGCATGAAATAGTTGAAGAGAACTTGAAGACATTATTGGAACATCCGGAATTTGTGGAACAAATGCGAGAACAGTATGAGAATAGACCGGAATTTCCGCCAGCGGTGGAACCGGAAGCGGCATTATATGACGGGTTCTTGAACGACCGAGATCGAATCAAAGTCTCGGCGGTGCGGAATGCGGAGTCCTGCAAATTGGCGGATTTTCATCCAGAATTTGATGATGAAAGATTGCCGGAACTGCTATTACATTACAAGGGTAGGAATTTCCCGGAAATCCTATCGGAATCGGAGACAGAAGCTTATGAGGCGTACCGTAGAGCAAGACTTGAGCGGCAGGCGCCGAAGTTTATGGCAGAGCTTGAAAAAGTGACGGATGATTTTGTGAAGGAAGAATTATTATTATATATGCAATCTCTGCAATAGTTTAGAGCTTGACTGAACTAATGGCTTTTTTTAGGACATTGATGGATTTTTGCAGATCGATACCTTCGCGCTCGGAGAGCTTAAGGTCAAGGCGACGGATGATGCCGGTACGACCGATAATGGTGGGCCAGCCGAAGGAGGTGTCAGAGAAGTGATCGTAGGATGAGACCGGTAAGACGCGGAGTTCATCGTTGAAGATACAGTTAAGAATATCAACGATGCAGGTGGCGATACCGTAATAGGTAGCACCTTTTTTCTCGATGATGTCGTAGGCTTCGTTTTTGACGAAATCGGAGATGTCAGTGCGGATGGTTTTATCGAGAAGCTTGGTGATGGGTTGGCCGCCGAGATCAGCTAGTGACCAGAGGGTAAGTTCGGAATTGCCATGTTCGCCGATTTGGTAGGCATGAATGGATTTGGGGTTAACGTTGAGATAGCCAGCGATGCGGGTACGGAGGCGGGCGGAGTCTAGTACGGTGCCGGAACCAATGATTTTTTCGGCGGGAAGGCCGGAAAACTTATAGGTGTAGTAGGTCAATACGTCCATTGGGTTGGTGACTACGAGGAAAATACCACTGAAGCCAGAGGCCATGATTTGTTCAATCATGCCTTGGAGGATATTGGCATTTTTCTTGAGAAGTTCCATGCGGGTTTCGCCGGGTTTCTGGGCGGCGCCAGCAGTAATAACAACTACGTCGCAATCGTGGGCGTCTTTGTAGGTACCGTTATGGATTTTGACGTAACTAGGTGCGACTGCGAGCGCGTCCCGCAAATCCATAGCTTCGCCTTCGGCGTCTTTCGCGATGATATCGGTTAAGATAATTTCATTGATCGTGGTGCGCTGATTCATGATAGCGTAAGCGATACTCGCGCCCACATTTCCAGTACCGACGATCATGACTTTGTTATTATCCATACTATCATTATAGCATAAACATTATGAATCGGCATTATGAATTTTATAAGTTCTTAGTGTATAATGGAATTATGAAGAGAATAATCGTTTTTTTGATAGTAGTGATAGCAACTTACGTGACGGTGCCGGCATATGCGGGAGTGAACGATTTTTATTTTAGCGATTTTACGGGAGATTATTATTTGACGAAAGATGTGAGCGGGGTGTCGCATCTTAGGGTGGTGGAGAGTGTGACGGCGGAGTTTCCGACTTTTAACCAGAACAAGGGGATTTGTCGATATATTCCGTTTACGAATCAGAACGATACCAATATTACTTTGCCACATTTGGCACGTTCGGATATTAAAGTGACACGAAATGGTGTGGAGGAACCGATTTATAGTATTGAAAAAGAAGTAGGTAAAACTACGAATTATTATAGTGTGTGTACTGGTACAGATGATTATGTATTAGGAAGCCAAACTTATACTTTCGAATACGAATTTGAAAAAGTGGTGACGGGGTTTACTGAGAACGGTAGAACATTCCAGGAGTTGTATTGGGACACTAATGGAAATGGGGCGACGCAGAGATTTGATAAGGTGACGGCGAGGTTGCACTTTGCAGATGAAAGTGAGTGGACGGGTGAGAGTTGGTGCTATGTCGGAATGTTTAAACAGAGCGGTCAGGATAGATGTACTACAACTAAGCTGGATGATGGAGTGCAATTTGAAGCGGTAAATTTGAAGGGTGGGGAGAACTTGACTTTTGATGTGGAACTTAGGCCCGGTTCGTTTGTAGTGCCAGAACCGGAGGACAATTATGTTTATGTGTGGTTAACGGTAGGATTGGGGGTGATCTGTGCGTTATGGATTGGATGGGGATTAAAGAAGTATTTGTCGACCCGGGAAAAAGAGCAGTACTATAAGGGGATTTTTGTAAAGCCAGAGTATCAGCCGAATAAGGATTATAGTTTGCCAGAGATGGCGGAGCTATATATTGGGAAGAAGAAGGATGCTAAGGTGGCGATGTTACTGGAGCTAGTGGTGAAACATAAAATTGAGTTTCAGAAAGGCGAAAAGAGAAAATGGAATATTATAGTAAAACAATTGGATGGGGCGGGGGAAGAATACATTGACTTGTTATCGATTCTAAATAATGGGACGAGACCGAAGGATGGTGATACGATTAAAGTTGAGACTCATACGGCGAGCAATAGATTGATTACTCTGAAAAGTTCCATGGAGAGCAAAGTGGTAGGTGATTTGAAACGTGACAAGTTAGTGGAAAACAAATATCATTTCGGTAGTAGTAATGGGAGAGGAATTGGTAATGTGATTGCGTTGTCGATTGTAGTGATACCGGTGGCGTTGATGTTGGGGATTTTTGTACTGGGATTTCTTGAGGACGTTCTGAATCTGGATGGTGCTTATGGTGGGAAGATGGTATTTGAAGAACACTTTTATCTGACGACGTTTCTGATGGTGACAGTGACAACGATAATAACGGTGTGGCTAACGGACAGGGCGCAAAGATATGTTGGACATACTATGAAGGGGTTGGAAATGTCGCGATACATGGATGGGTCAAAACTATATATTGAGATGGCTGAGGCGGAGCGGATGAAAATGCTGCAAAGTGTGGAGGGTGCGGATACTTCGGCGGAAGGTATTGTGAAACTATATGAGAAATTGCTACCATATGCAGCAGTGTTTGGTTTGGAAGAAAGTTGGATGAACGAGATGAAGGAATATTGTCAAGTTGAGGAAATTGAGGAGCCGGATTATTTGATGACAGGATTTGCGGTTTCGGAAATTTCGCGTAGTTTAAGGAATGCGGCTTCGGTGGCGACGGCATCGACGATAATGGCGAGTTCGGGTGGTGGTTCGTCGTCTGGATTCTCTGGCGGCGGAGGGGGTGGATTCTCTGGCGGTGGTGGCGGTGGAGGGGGATTTGGTGGAAGATAAAAAGTCTTACCGGTTTTTAAAAAATGTGATATTATGTATACATAAGTATTTATAAAATATTAATTTTGAAGGAAATGACAAAATGGACCCAACTAGTAACCCAACACCAACGCCAACACCAACTCCGACGCCGGGTGTGACACCATCACCTAGTGTTACGCCAGAGCCAATAACGCCAGATCCGATGTTGGCGGGTGGTTTTGAAAGTCCCGCATCGGTAGCGCCAGCTGCTCCGGTTGCTCCGGTGACTCCTGAGCCGAGTCCGGCTCCAGTGGCTCCCGAGCCGAGTCCGGCTCCAGTGGCTCCGTCTGCTCCAGTATCTCCAGAGCCGAGTTCCGCTCCTGTGGTTCCGCCTGCGCCGGCCGTAGCGCCAGAATCGGGTCCTGCAGCTCCTGTGGCTCCAGTCGCTCCGGTTATGTCAGAATCGGGTTCTGTGGCTCCAGCTGCGCCGAACCCAATTGCAGCACCTGTGAATCCAGTGGTGCAGCCAACTGGCGCGCCAGTACAGCCACCTGTTAATCCAATAGTGAAGCCGACTGGTCTTGGTGTAACGGATCCGGTATTGATGCCAGAGAAACCGGCAGAACCAGATCCGATAGAAGAAGAATTAAAAGCTCCAATGAAGGCGGCAGAACCTGCACTTGGTTCGATTGGTTCGGCGGTGTCGGGTCCGGTCGGTAATCCTGGTGAAATGATGGAACCAACTGACAATCCTTTTGCTGGTGATAATTCGAAGCTGACTCCGAGCGTGTCTTTTAATGATCCAGCAACAGAACAGGATGCTACGGCGAAGCCTAAAGCTAAGAAGACCAATAAAAACACAATGATTGCTTTGATTATTGTAGCTGTGATGGTAGTGATTGCTTTGGCGGCAGTGTTGTTCTTACAACTAAGTGGTAGCTAGTGGTGGTAGTTTGATTAGCTTTGACGGATAGCCGGTCTACTTGACTGGCTATTTGTTTTATCGTAAAATATGTTTATGAAGAAGACATATATTACAACTGCGATACCTTATGTAAATGGGGTGCCTCATATTGGGCACGCGATGGATTATTGTTTGGCGGATGTGTGTGCTAGATATTATCGGGCGCGTGGGGATGAGGTGCGATTCCAGGTTGGTACTGATGAGCATGGCAATAAGATTTTCCAGAAAGCTAGGGAATTGAATGTTCCAGTGCAGGAATATGTGGATACTAATGCAGAAAAATTCAAGAAGTTTATCGCGAAACTTGATATTTCTTATACTGATTTTGTGAGAACCACTAGCGAAGATCATAAGAAGCGTGTACGAGAGATTTGGCAAAAGCTTTCTGAACATATATATATGGCTGAGTATGAGGGGTGGTATTGTACTGGTTGCGAAAGATATATTACGGAAAAGGAATGTAAAGAGAATAATGGCGTATGTCCGGATCATCAGAAACCATATGAGAAGCTGAAGGAAGAGAACTATTATTATAGAGTAGCGGATTTTAAGAAACAGATTCGTGAAGCAATTGAATCAGATGAAATCTTGATATTACCGGATTTTCGTAAAAAAGAGATGTTGAGATTGTTGGAAGAAACGCCGGATGTTTCGATATCGAGACCTACTTCGCAGTTGAGTTGGGGTGTGCCAGTGCCTGGTGACGAGTCACAGGTCATGTATGTCTGGATGGATGCTTTGTCGAATTATATTACAGTGCTAGGATATCCTGAGCAGGCGATTAATGATTGGTGGCCAGCGATGGCGCAGTTTGTGGGGAAGGATATTCTAAGATTTCACGCAATTCTGTGGCCGGCGATGCTACTAGGATTAGGCTTGCCTTTACCGAAGGTGTTGGTGTCGCACGGGATGGTGCTGTCAAATGGGCAGAAGATGTCGAAGTCGATTGGAAATGTAGTTGAGCCGATGGAGGTGATTGATAAATATGGATTGGAGGCGTTTAGATATTATTTCCTGCGCCATGTGGACACTTTTGCGGATTCGGATTTCACTTGGGAAAAATACAGTGATGCATACAATAATGAGTTGGCTAATGATCTTGGCAATTTGGTGCAGAGATTGGCGACGTTAGCGAAGAAGAATAGTATTGTGGTTGAACAGCCGCTAGAGGGTTTGACTCCTTCGAAAGAATATTGTGATTTAATGAATGAGTTCAAGTTTGCGAGGGCTTTCGATGTGGTATGGGAGAAAATCCAGAGCTTAAATAAAAGGATTGATGATGAGAAGCCTTGGAGCTTAGCAAAAAATGGCGAAACGGAACTCCTAGATAAATGTATGACTGAGTTGATTAAGGATTTGTTGCAAGCAAACTACGAATTAATACCGTTTTTGCCAAATACAGCCGAAAGGATAGTTGGGATTTTTGCGAATGGTGAGATTCGACCACCAGAATCTCCTTTGTTCCCGAAGGGATAAGCAGATAAAAAATAACCCCCTCGCGAGAAGGGGTTATTTTGAGTATGGGTTTACTCTTCACCTGATAGTTTTGCGGTGAAGTCCGACAAGTAGAAACCGATAACACCACCAATCATAGGAATGAGCGCATAGGCTGATAAGGCTTGGCAGATGCCACCGAGTATTTCACCGAAGTTTTCGCCTGCGGTGGGGAAGATTTGCAGCATCATCGCGAGTGCTGGATTGTAGATGAAATTGTTGCTGAGGCCTAGGAAGGCGGCAGAAACAACGTAACCGACTAAGACGGCAAGTACAATACCACCAGCGACGGTAGCAGCAAAGGTAAAGACACTGCGTTTGTATTTCAAGGCGCGAGCGAAGAAGAAGGCAATAATGATGCCACCCATTAGCTCGACTAAAGCAGTAATCCAGAATTTACCTTCGTCGATTGCTGACATAGTGGAAAGCTCATAGGCTGTTTCACCACCAGCTAGATGGAAGGCATTGAAGACTAGCCAACCAAGCCAGGCGCCAGCGATTTCAGCAATGATATACATGATGCCACGAATGACAGACATGCGACGAGACGCCATCATACCGACTGCGACGAGTGGGTTGAGGCAAGCGCCTGAAAACGCATAGACTGCAATCAGGACTGCTATGACAGCTATAACGTAGGTAGCGGTGCTAGCGATACCCATTAGTAGAACGGAGAAGAATAGGAATGCTAGAAGCATCGTGCCTAGTAATTCGCCGAGCAAAGCGCCATAGAATTTATGATCTTTAAACACGGTAAGAATACTTTCTTTACCTTCGTACTTCTTGGCAAAGAAACCTGAAAGACAGGATTTGCTGTGTTTCGTAGAAGGGGTACTGGAAGTATCTTCGTGTTTAGTGGTATGTTCGTCTACCGTGTTGGTCTTCTCTACGGACTTGGCGGTAGATTTAGCAGCAGTTGCTGCAGGTTTGGTCGATTTAGTCTTACTGGACTTGTTCGACGATTTCGACTTTTTGGTCGCCATTATTCCTCCTTAAAATAATATTTGTACTATTATATCACGAAAAATGTGTGTTATAATAAAAAAGTTAATAATTTATTTAGGTGAAGGGAGACAATGGGCGTAATTGTAAACAAAGAAAACCAACAAGATGATGAATTATCGCGGAGGATTACTGCAGATCTTCGAGCGAGGGCTGTGCAAGAAGAAAGTGATGACGTGGATATGGTAGAGGATGCAAGATATCTTAAAGATTTACGAAAGACCAGTAAATTTGGATGGGTTTGGATTGTGTTAATTGTGTTAGCGGTTTTGTCGTTAGTTTCAATGATTTTTCTATAAAAGGGTAAGTTTGTTATATAATATATAGTATGGATAATGAATATGACAATGAGTTAGACACTAATGATCCATATAACAAAATGGAGAGAGCCCAGGATAATATTGAGCCTGGTTTCTTGAAGAATACGAAAGATAAAAAAGCAACTGTTAAAGAGAGAGCTTCGAAAGCAGCTTTGAAGGCAGCAGAGGTAGCAGCAGCGGCTAATGGTGTGCCACTTGGTGCAGCGGAAAAAGGTGGTGGCGGATTGTATTCTGCGGCTAAGAAGGCGGGGGATGCGAGTGAGGCAAAAGAAGCTGAAGAGTCACCAAGTTATTTGTTTACCGGAAAAGGAAAGAAGTTGTTGGGTGGCAAGGGATCTAAATTCAAGATGGCTAAGATTTCACTGGCTGTGACGATTGTGTTTGGATTAGTAATTGCTGTTGCGGCGGTTGTGATGATAGGCACGCCGATTTTTATGATTGGAAATATTGATTTTAATCTGCAGGATGTGTTGGGATTTACGTCAACGTCAGGGATTTTACAGAAACAGGCGACACGAATTATCCAAAAGAAGTTGCAAACTGGTAGGATGCCATCGGCACTGGCGGGGGATTTTGCGGAACATGGTCTGGCGGTAGGACAGGTAACGGTGGCGGGTGATTTTGTGAGAACAAATGAATACGTGGCTGATATTGAGGGCTTGAAGGATTTGGCGGTGCTCGGGCATGTGGAAGTGGCGCCGAGTGAGGGCGAACTAGCGATATTGTATGACGGCGAAGTAGTGAAAGCAGGAGATTTTGTGGCGACTGTCGAATCAAACATGAAGATGTTGGCGGATTATACTGAGGCGCTGGATATTACTGCGAGATACTACTATAGTAGCGATGTGGATAGTATCTATAGTGCTATGGGTCTTTCGCGAGGTAATTTCGGTGGATGGGTGAGTACTGGTATTGCAAAGGTAGATCAGGAAAACTTTGAGAGTATTCTGGAGGGGATGCTAAATAGTAAGCCGAGTGTGGCGATGGATGCGTTTGATCCAAGCACGGAAGTGGAAGGTGCGACTGGAACGGCAGGTTCGAGTGACTCGGGTGAAGCGACTGAGTCGGGCACGTCGGATGATGTGACTGAGGAGCCGGCTGATACGGTTGAGGAACCGACGAGTAGGGTGCGTAGAAGAGAGTATGGAACGTTGATAGCAAGGCCAGCGGATTTGCCTATTCCTGATAAGAATCCATCAAATCGTAACGAAATGACACCACAAACTGACACGTGGGGGAATGGTAACCCTACGAGTAAAGGAAAAAATAATATTACTGATGTGACTGGTGATACGGCTACTCAGGATGATCCAACGGCGAGATGGGGTGATGATGGTGTGGTGACTGGCACAACTGCACTTGAGTATATTAAGGTGGCAGCCGAGAAGGCAGAAGATGGAAATGGGGTCATAAAAGCGAACGATCGAGCTACGCAATTACTAAATGCGGCGATTTCAGCTAGTGAACCGTACTATGCGGCGAATGCTTTTATGGCAATTGAGGAGCCAATTCAACGAGCTAGGATTAATGGAGATGGTCCAGTGAACGAATTAATGAATGTATTAAACAAGGAGACAGAGATTACTTATATGGATGTGTACACGCACGAGTTGGTAACTACGA
Source organism: Candidatus Saccharimonadota bacterium (assembly GCA_017514765.1). GTDB lineage: Bacteria > Patescibacteriota > Saccharimonadia > Saccharimonadales > Saccharimonadaceae > Nanosyncoccus. The sequence goes on from JAFWIU010000002.1 coordinate 21,894, forward strand.
AGAAATCGATTTTGACAACTGGTAATTTCGTGTCAGCGGTATCGGCTGGCAAGTTTTCGAATAACGAGGCGGCTAACTTCGGTAGGGATCGGGCAAATTTAGTGATTAATATGACAGATTCGGATATTGTTACTAAGACTTCTGTAGCTACGAAGGGCAAAAGTAACTCTAAGGTTTTCATGCCAAATACTCGGGGTGAGCATGGTGATCCGGAATTGTTGGCGGATTTGGAAGATAGTGTGGATATAGCAATGGTGAAAAAGAATTCCGAATTGATGACGAGCCAGGTAGGTGGTAATAGGATAGTAGAGGGCGGGTCCTTCATCTCAAACACAATCAATATGCATGTGATTGCGGCGATGCCGTCTGATAGTAGTACGGTGCTAGCGTATAATCGCGAAGCGAGGACCGAGGTGGATAGAATAGCAGCGGCGCAGAGAGCTACTAAGAGTCCGTTTGACATTTCGACGCCATATACTTTTATGGGGAGTATTGCGTATAGCATTGCCGGTGCTATGATACAAAGTGGTAGTAATAAAGGATTAATCTCTAGCTCGATGGGGACTTTAGCGAGTTTGACTGGTAATTCAGCGAAGGAATTGGTGGGTTCGGTAGTGGCAGATGCTGAAGAAGGAAAAAACTATGAGACGACATTTGGTAGTTATTGCGATACGGTGAGTTATGCAGCTAGCGTGGTGGGAGATATCTATTGCAGTTCACATAATACACCCAGTACTGGTTATATGGACTATGGAGAGGAAGACTGGAGAGACTTATTGGGTGAAAACCTCGATGAAAACGGGAACATTGCTTCGAAGGAAGGATCGCCGACTGCTTTAAATGATTTTGTGAAGTTGGGTATGGATCGGTGGGCTACTGTCGGACTAGAGAGCGCTGATGTGTGTGAGCAATATTGGAATCTGCATAAAGATGACCTTTCATTTAATGCATTGATACATAATATTACTGGTTGGTTTGGGATAGCTAAGGTGTGTGATCATACACCTGATGGTTTACGTGATGGAGCTAAGTATACAAGAAGTAGTGATAATAATGATGTCGAGCAGGTTAATCAGTTTGCTGGTTTCATGTTGTATGATAAAGTAGATAGTCTATTGGAACAGCAACCAAGTAGAGTATCGGTTTATAGGGAAGAATACTATAAGGAGCATCCATTAGACAACTCTGAGGCTGGGATTATTGCGAGGAGGACTGGTATGACTAAAGAGGAGGCGGAAATTGCGCTGGCATATGCGGAGTATTTGACCTTTATTGCAAGATATAATCCGGCGGAAAGATACGCTTTTGGCGTGGATTTGACGATAGAGGTGCCGCGAGAGCCATTAGTTGATTATGCCAATAAAGTGGCGGTGGACTTATATGTAATGTGGCATGGGAAGACTGAATACGAAGATTTGCGAAGTCGAACGCAGATTGTGTAAGTAAGCGTGAGGATTTGGATTGAGGGTGGGGTGGATTTTTGAGAAATTGCTGATTTAGGAGTATAATATATATAATATGGTAGAGATAGAGCAACTAAAACAAGAATTGAAAAGAATCAACGCGGAGGCGGCGAGGATTCGGGAGCTGGCGGTAGAGAAGCGAGCGGAGTTTGGTCGTCAGATTAATGCGAAGCGGCAGGAGGTTCTGAAGAATATCGCACTGGCAGAGAAAGCTTTGCTGGATGTAGAAGTAGAACCAATAGATGTGACGGCGTGGTCTGGTATTAATGAAAAGATGCCAGAATTTTATCCGACAGAGATGGGTTCTTCGCATCCTTTGATGGCGGAAATGGAACGAGTGTGTGACATTTATCAGAGGATGGGATTTGACGTGGTGGAAGCTAGACAATTAGATGATGAGTTTCATATGTTTGACGCGTTAAACTTTCCGAAGGAGCATCCAGCACGAGATGGTTATGATACGTTTAGGACGGAGGAAGGGCTAATCCCGCCGGCGCATACTTCAACGATGCAACATCGGGTATTGAAGCAGTATCAGAAGCAATTGGACGAGACTGGCCGATTGGCGGTGGTAGTGCCGGGTCGGGTATACAGAAATGAGGATGTGGATGCAACGCACGAGCATACTTTTTATCAGTGCGAAGGCGTTTACGTATCAAAAGATTGTAACATGGGACAAATGTTGGGGATTTTGCGGGAATTTTTCGAAAAATACTACGAACAGAAGTTGAATATACGGACACAGCCGGGATATTTCCCGTTTACGGAGCCAAGTTTGGAGTTTTTGATTGAGAAACCCAAATCGTTAGGTGGTAAGAAGGGGGACTATTTGGAAATGCTGGGTTGCGGGATGATTCATCCGAATGTATTAAAAATGGCGGGGATTGACCCAAATGAATATCATGGTTTTGCTTGGGGTGGGGGAATTGATCGGTTGGTGATGTTGCGTTTTGGTTTATCGGATGTGCGGTATTTTGAAAGCGGCAATCTTAATTTCTTGAGGGAGTTTTAATATGAAAATAGTATTGAATTGGTTGAAAAAGTATGTAGCAGTGCCGGAATCGGTGTCGGATGAAGAATTGATTCGACTAATTGGTGCACGCTTGGTGGAAGTGGAGGGGGTGATTGATGAGACGCATAAATATGACAATATTTATATAGTGCGAGTAGAGAAAGCCGAGAAGATACCGGAAACTCATTTGACATTGTGTCAGATTAATAGTGGTGGTGATGACTTGATGCAGGTGGTGTGCGGAGCGCCAAATGTGCGTGAGGGGATGTTGGCAGTATGGATTGCACCAGGAGCGATTGTGCCGGCATCAGTGCATGAGGATGCGCCGTTTGTGATTGGTAAGCGTAAAATGCAAGGATATGAATCAAATGGGATGCTAGCGGGTGCAGATGAATTGGATTTTGGTGATGATCATAGTGGAATTGTGGAGATTGATCCGGAGGCGGCTCAGCCAGGGGATTTGTTGGCGGAGGTGTTTGATTTGAAGGATTTGGTGCTCGAAATTGAAAACAAGTCTCTCACACATCGACCAGATTGTTTTGGGATGATTGGATTTGCTAGAGAGGTGGCGGGAATACTCGGTGAACGTATGGTTGATGATGAAATGATGGGTCCTGTTGCCCATAGTCTTTCTGGGGCTGCGTCGCCTCGGCCTGTCGTCACGAGCGAGGCGCGCTCATCCTCGCCTTGCCAGGCTCCGGAGGCCATTCGAAAGAATAATGAGTTCCATCCATCAATCATCATTTCCGATTCGGGCATCTGTTCCCGGTATTCGGTGGTGGTATTGGAAAAGCATGGGGAGATGGAGAAGAAGTATTTGACGTGGATGGATACAGTGCTGTCTAAGTCGGGGATGAAACCGATTAGTCCGGTGGTGGATGCCACGAATTATTTGATGCTTTTGACTGGGCAGCCATTGCATGCGTTTGATTATGATAAATTCATAGAAGTCGGGAAGACGGAGCGACCGGAAATTGTGGTGAGATTGGCGCGTAAGGGTGAGAAGCTAGTTCTATTAGATGATAAAGAAATTGAATTAAACGAGAACGATATTGTGATTTGTAGTGGCGACGTGCCGGTGGCGCTAGCGGGTGCGATGGGTGGAAAGACGACTGGTATTGATGAGAATACTCGGAATATTATTTTGGAGTCAGCGACTTTCAGTTTATTTAATCTGCGTAAGACTCAGATGGCGCACGGGATTTTCACAGAAGCAATTACGAGGTTTACGAAAGGTCAGCCTCCGTATCAGACTATGATGGTAGCGAAGGATTGCGCGGAAATGCTAAGTGGCGGATTCAAGGTGATTGGCGGAGCAGACGAATACCCGAATCCAGAACAACCAATTGTTGTAAAAGTTACAACAGACGAGATAAACCAGTTGCTCGGAACTGATTATGACGATACGAAGATTGGCCAGACTCTGGAAAATGTGGGTTTTCAGGTGAAAGAGAAAGGCGGTCAGCTAGAGGTTCATGTGCCAGAATGGCGGACGGATATCCATATAAAGGAAGATATCATTGAAGAGGTTGGGCGTTTGCTTGGTTATGATAATATTGAGCCGACTTTGCCACTACATGGTACAGCTGAGAAGAATCGGTTGTTGGAGCTGAAGAAGCAGATTCGGAGGACGTTGGCGAGATATGGTGCCAATGAAGTATTGACCTATTCATTTGTGAGCGGTAGATTGCTCGAGAAAGCTGGGCAGGATGTAAAGAAATCCTACAAGATTATTAATTCGATTTCACCGGATTTGCAATATGTGAGGCAGTCGATTGTGCCGAGCTTGTTGGATAAGGCGTACGTTAATCAGAAAATGCCAGTTGATAAGTTTGCGATGTTTGAAATAAATGAGGTCTATAGCAAGACTTGGGGGATGAACGATGAAAATGTACCGGTTGCTAAGGTTTCGCTGGGATTTGTGCTGGCGGAGCGGAAGAATAATGAGACGGCCTTCTATAAAGCGAAGAAATATGCGGCAAAATTATTGCAAGAGTTAAATATCCCAGTGGAGTTTGTGCCGAAACAGAGTAAACTGGAAGCGGGCGAACCTTTTGAGCCAGTGCGGACGGCCGACATTATGGTGGGTGGGCAATGTATTGGCGTAGTGGGGGAATTCAAGAATTCAGTGCGAAACGAGTTCAAGTTAGCGCCGTATCTAGCTGGATTTGAAATTGTGGATATTGATACGCTTCTTACGAATATGAGTGACGTGAGGAAAATTAAGTTTGGCTCGTATAAGACGGAAGATTTGACGGTGACAACTGAGAAGTCTTATGCAGAGACTTTGAAGGAAGTACAGGCAAAGTATCCGGAAGCTGAAATAATGCCGCTTTCGATTTATCAGGCTTTGGGTCAGAAGACGAAGAATTTGTCTTTTCGTATAAAAACTTGGTAATAGTATTTGCCAATTTGTTGTGGTTATGCTAATATAATAAATATGATATTGCTCGATTCAGTAACCAAACAATATCCGGGCGATGCAGAGCCGGCACTGGACCATGTGTCACTTCATATTGCACCGAACGAATTTGTGTTTTTGGTAGGTAAATCGGGTGCTGGTAAATCCTCGTTGATTAAAATGATTACGAAGGAGGAAATACCAGATTCTGGTAAGATTATTGTGGGTGGGATTGATTTGGATTATGTGAAAAAGCGACATATTCCGGGTTACCGGAGGCGACTAGGGGTAGTATTTCAGGACTTTAAGTTGTTGCCGAGACGAACGGTGTATGAAAATGTGGCATTTGCGCTTGAGATTGCGGGGATGAGTGGTCGGGATATCCGTAAAACGGTGCCTAAAGTGCTAGAATTAGTGGATTTATTGGATCAGGCGAAGAAGTTTCCGAGTCAGTTGTCCGGTGGTCAGCAGCAGCGGGTATCGATTGCACGTAGTGTGGCAAGACAACCGAAGATTTTGATTGCTGACGAGCCGACGGCGAATTTGGATAAGTTGACGACAGCAGAGATTATTGCGTTACTCAAAAAGATTAATGATTTCGGGACGACGATTTTGGTTTCGACACACGATGAGAGTGTGGTGAATACTTTGCAGAAACGGGTGATTACACTTAAAGATGGTAAGGTAGTGAATGATCAGAAGGATAACGGTGTTTATAAGCTTGACGCGACGCCGGTACCGAAAGCGCCGGTGAGAAGAATGCAGGTACCAGGTCATGCATTGCGTCCTAAGAGGAAGGTGATTTAACGGTGGGAACTATGAAAACAGAAGAAAAACAGAAGAAACTCAAGAAAGTATCGAAGAAAAGTTTGCATTCGATGCGTAAGAATCAGAAGCGGCATGTACTGAGGAATAGTGCAAGGATTGTAAAATATGGTACGAAGGGATTTTCGCGAAATATTTGGTTATCGACGGCAGCGACGGTGGTGATGGCGTTTACTTTGATTATTTTATTCGTGACGGTGGTGGCAAGTGTGATTCTGACTAACACGGCAGAAATGATGAAGGATAAGATTGATATTACGATTTACTTTAAGCCAAATACAAGTGAGGAAATGTTGTCTGAATTGACGACTATTATTGAAAAAGATGAGAATATTAAGAGCGTGGAAACGTCTTCTTCGGTCAAAGAGTACAAGAAGTTTTTGGAAGAGAATAAAACTAGTGACGAGATTCTGGACATTATAGATGACGATATGGAAAGGATGATGATCGATAAGATGCAGGCGACGATGCGGATTAAGGTATATGATATAGATAATCTTGATAGTATCAAGAAAATTGTGGAAGAAGATAAGTTATTCGTGCAGCAGACGGATAAAGAGAAAATGCCGACTTATGACGTGAACCGTGCGGAAATTGCGGCGATTACATCGTGGGCGCGAATTGCCAGGATGGGCGGTATTGTGCTAGGCGTGGTGTTTCTGATTATTTCGGTGCTGATTATCTTTTCGACCATTCGGATGGCGATTTTCTCGAGGCGGGAAGAGATTTATATGATGAAATTAGTGGGTGCAGAAAAGAGATTTATCCGTGGACCGTTCCTGGTCGAGGCGGAAATCTGTGGTATCATTGCGGGGATTGTGGCAGGGATTGTGTCGTACTGTGGCTTCAGGTTCTTGGCGCCCAAGTTGGAAGGATACGGCATTAGCGTAGCCCAAATTGAAAATGTTTTGGAATCCAATCAGCTGATATTAGTGTTCTTGGCGTTTATTGTGATTGGTATATTGATTGGGCGGACTTCGGCTAGGTTGGCGGTTTCGAAGTACTTAAACAAAGCTTAGAGATTTGATTCTAGAATAGTGGTTGACTTTTAAAAATGTGGTATAATATAGTTATGGTTAAAATAAAAATCAAAAGATTAATGATCGGTGTCTTGGTGGGGGGGCTTGTAATGTCGGTTTTTGCAGGTGCTGTAATGAGTACGGCTAATGTAAGTGCGATTTCGAAAGCTTGTCAGAATTCGCCAGAATGTCTGGCGGCTATAGAGAAGGAAAAGGAAGCCAATAAGAACGCGGCGGAAGCAGCGAGTTCGGCGAACTTGTATCAGGCGAAGGTAAGTGAGATGTCGGCAGAGATTGCGCGTAAGGAGACAGAAATTGTGCAAACGGCAGCCGAGATTAAGGAACTCAAAATTGAAATTGCAGAAACGGAAGCCAAATTGCTCGAAGAACAGGAGGCTTTGGCTGAACTGCTAGTAAATATGCATTTTGAGCCGGATGCTGAGCCGATTAAAATACTAGCCGGTGCGACTTCGATTTCGGATTTAGCGGAAAAAGCGGCGCGTGAAGAAGTAGTAAAGGAACAGATCAGTGCCTCGGCTACGGCTGTTAAAAATGCGAAAGAGCAGCTTGAAACTGAAAAACAGAAGGTGGAAGATTTGTTAGCTCAACAGGAAGAAGCTAAGGAAGCAATGACTGAGAAAAGGTCTGAACAGCAGAAGTTGGTGGAAAAATTCGAGCATGATGCGGAAGCTTACGAGGCGGAAGCGAAAGCAGCACAGGAAGCGCAGCGAGCGGCTGAAAAGGCAGAGCAGGATGCGCACCCAGAACGCTATCGTGGTACGGCGTATTCGGGCGCAGATACTTATCCGTGGCAGGGCGATTGTCCGGATAAACAAGATTACTACATGACATATCAAGATGGTTATGCGTTGGGTGGTTATGTGTGTGAGTGTGTGAGCTATGCTGGCTGGAAGGCATATGAGTTCTATGGCGTGTATCTATCGTGGGGAAATGCGTATTCTTGGGATGATGGCGCGCGTGCGGCTGGTTATACTGTAGATCATACGCCGGCACCGAATACGATTGGTCAGATTGATGGTTATCCTTATGGACATGTATTCTGGGTGGAAAGTGTTAATGCAGATGGATCGATTAGCGTGACAGAATATAACAATGCTTATGCGACATATCTGTATTCGGGTGATATGCACTATGGGGATTTCGGAGCTAGGACGATTGATGCGGGGGATTTGTGGCAGTATAACTTTATACATCTGCAGTAGATTTTTCGGTGTCTGTACTTTGTGTTTAGTAAGCCTGTAAGGGTTTGGGCGAAAAACTGTGTTTTTTGCGTAGAAAAGTGTGCTATAATGGAAAGCATGAGTGAAACAGTAGAGTGGAAAGAAAAAAAGGTTAGTCTGGGAAACGCGATTATTATCGGAGCGGTGCTAGCGGTGATTGGTGTGATAGTGGGTGCGAATTGGAATAGTTTGTTTGGTGGGTTTGCGCCTTATTTGGGATTTGGTGGCAGTACCGAACAGAAGAATTGGGCGGTGCTTGATGAAGTTTATGACAAATTGAACAATGCGTTTAATGGTGAAGTAAGTTTCGAACAATTGGCTGAGGGTGCGAAGAAAGGCATGACGGAAGCGCTTGAGGATAAATATACGGTATATATGACAGCGAAAGAAAGTTCGGAGTTTTATGATGATTTGCATGGCAATGTGGGATCAGGGATTGGTATCGAGATGGGGGAACGGGATGGTTATGTGAGGGTGCTCCGGACTTTGCCGGATAATCCAGCGAGGAAGGCGGGGATATTGGCTGGTGATATTTTGTATAAAGTCGATGGTGAGGAAGTATATGATTTGTCGACAGATGAGATTTCGAAGAGAGTGCGGGGTGAGACTGGTACGGAGGTGACGGTGACGGTAGTGCGAGATGGTAAAGAGAAATCTTTCACGATGAAGCGAGAGGTGATTAACAACGTGTCGGCTTACGTGGATTATGATGGGTCGACGGCGATTGTGACGGTGACGCGGTTCGATAATGATACAGGGACGAAGGTGCAGGGATTTGCGAAAGAGTTTGCCGACAAGGGCGTAAAGAAGGTGATATTGGATTTGCGTAGTAATGGTGGAGGCTATGTGTCGGCGGCAGAGGATATGTTGAGCTTGTGGATTGACAATGATGTGTATTTGGTGCAGAAGTCGAAACACTACGGTGATTCTAAGAGTACGACAGTGGCTGGTAAAGCGGTGCTTAAGGATATGAAAACGATAGTCTTGGTAAATGGTTCGACTGCTTCGGCTTCGGAAATCGTGGCGGGTGCGTTGCAAGATTATGAGAAAGCGACAATTGTGGGTGAGACGACTTATGGTAAAGGCGTGGTACAGAATTTGTTTGATTTGTCGAAGGGGTCTTCACTGAAGGTGACGACAGCGGAGTGGTTTACGCCGAAAGAGCGTTCGATTAATCAGACTGGAATCAAGCCAGATGTGGAAGTGGAGCGAACTTACGAAGACATCAACGCGATGCGTGATCCGCAAATGGATAAAGCAAAGAAGTTGTAATGAAAATCGTAATTGCCACAGCAGTGTACTATCCTCAGATAAATGGGGTGGCGGTATTTTCACATAATTTGGCAGTGGGGTTGGCGGAACGCGGTCATGAGGTGATGGTGATTTGTCCGTCGCAGACCGGGAAATCGTATACGCGGATGATAGATGGAGTTAAAACGGTGTATCTGAGGTCGGTGGATGCGAAAGTTTATCCTGATCAGATTCATGCGGTGCCAGAAAAACGCAAAGTGTTGGGAGTAAAGTGGCCGAGACTGGTTTATCGGCACGGTTTTAGAGTGTCGGTGTTTCCGCAACTGGAAATCAAGAAGGTGCTGGATGAGTTTCGGCCTGATGTGGTGCATGTGCAGGTGTCGGATCCGATTGGTTTTTCGGTGGTGGCATATGCGAGGCATCATCATATTTCGGTCGTGACGACGGAACATAATCAACCGGAGGTGTTAACTGAGCCTTTGAAAGTGCCTGGTGTGATGAAGAAGGGGGTGAATTACGTGCTATCGGCGTATTTTCGGAATCGGCAGAGTAAGAGTGATTTCGTGACGATGCCGACGGAGCTGGCGATTCGCGAGTTGATTGGTGATGGTGAGAAGTTTCCGGTGCCGGTGGCGGCGGTGTCAAACGGGGTGGATTTGTCGCATTTTAAGCCAGGTAAAGTGGCGAACGAAGTGTATGAGGAATATGGAGTACCGAGTGATAAGCCGATAGTATTATATATAGGGAGAGTGGATCCAGAGAAACAGGTTGGGTTGCTGGTGCGAGCTTTCAAGGAAGCGCGTAGGCAGGTGCCGGAGGCGCATTTAGTGGTAGTGGGGGACGGTGTAGATAGGGTGAAACTGGAAACTGCGGAAAAAAATGATTCACAGGTGCATTTCTTGGGACGAATTTTGCCGCCAGAGCTGTATGATTTGTATCGGATGGGGAGTGTGTTTGCGACGGCGTCAGAGATTGAGACGCAGGGAATTGTGTTGATTGAGGCGGCGGCTTCGGGGTTGCCTTTGATTGCAGTAAATAAGGGTGCGGTGGCGGAAGTGTGCCGTGACGGTGAAAATGGGTATTTGTGCCAGCCGGGGTCGGTGGCGGAACTGAGCGCGGCGATAGTGAAGATACTCAGCGATAATCAGTTGCGAAAGCAGTTTGCGACGGAATCGGTGAAAATTGCGCATGAGCATGATTTTGAGCGGACGTTGGATAAGTTTATTAATATTTATCAGCGAGTGGTGAAATTAAAAGACAAAGAAAAGAATAGTGATTTCGAACAACAATAAACAGAAGCGTGTTATAATAGTGATATGAAAAGAACCGTACTTGTTTTGGTGGCTATGACTTTTATGAGCGGGGTTGTATTGTTGTCCTGTAATACTATGGCTGATGAATCAGTGGTAACTACGACGTCTATTACGGTACCGATTGCCTGTACAATGCAGGGAACTGGTACGACACATGCAGCGACTCTGTCACCGAATACTTATTCAGGTGCATCTGGCTCTACATATGAGAACGGTATTGGTAAAACTACTCTAACTGCCATATGTAATGACGATAATGGCTTCTCCATTTATGCGATAGGATATACTGGTAATTCATATGACTCAGAGAACCATACTAAACTAGTTGGTACTAATACAGGCGGTACTATCTCTACTAAAGCCTATGCATCAGGAGACACTACCTCAAACTGGTCCATGAAGTTGACTAAAGTCACCGATACATCAGAATCTTACAACCCACAAAACTTAACTATCTCAACTGGTTATGATGATTGGATAGCGGTACCAGCATCCTTTACTAAGGTAGCGCAATATAAAGCCAATACCGGTTCTTCTACTACGGATATGACATTAGGTGTTAAACTAGAAACTACCTATGCAGCTTATGTATCCGCTAATCAACCAGCCGATACTTACATAGGACAAGTGAAGTATACAATGGTGCATCCGTATAATGAAGAACCAGCACAACCACGGCAAGCTACAGCTGGTTGCATTAACTATTTTGCTAATGCAAGTAGTGCAGTGGGTAGTATGGGATGTCAACCTGCATCAGATGGCCAAACAAAAACCCTTCTCGCATCTAACTATAGTAGAACCGGCTATGGTTTTGCGGGATGGTCTGATAAGTTTGATTATGCTACCAACAACGAGGCTCACTTCTATGGTCCACAGGAAGACATTACAGTACCAACTGGTACTACCGCTAATGGTCTAAGTCTCTATGCTGTGTGGGTAAAGTCTGAAGGTAACTTACAAGATACTAGTAAAGTCTCATCTATCTGTTCTGGGCTTACTACTGCTCCAACTGACGGCACCGCTAACCTCGCCAGTGTCTCCGCTCTCACTGATCAACGCGACAATGAAACTTACGCCATCGCCAAACTCGCTGACGGTAAGTGCTGGATGATTGAGAACCTAAGACTAGAAAGCATCAATAGTGACAACTCCACTGGTGCTCTGGCTCAAGGTTACGGCACTTCTACTACCTATGGTAATTTTTCGGGCTTAGCTGACTCGGAAACTTCAGATAAGTTTGATTCAACTTATGTTGCCAATAGCTTGTATAGTAATGACGGCAGTAATGATACCATTAATATAGGTACATCAAATTACCCAGCCTACCGAATGCCACGTTATAATAACACTAACACTTCCGTTCGTGCTTCTTCTCCTACCGCGAATAGTGGAGCGATGTATAGTTATGGTAACTACTACACTTGGCACGCAGCTATTGCAGACCTCACCTATAATGGTACTAATAATAGTAGCGTAACAAATACATCTCTTTGCCCATCCGGCTGGCATTTGCCAACAGGTGGCGGAGCATACGCATCGGACGACACTACTGGAGTGAATATTACTGGAAATATCAGCACTTATCGTGAATTCTATAATCTAGGTTACAAGATTATGGACGAAGTGACGACTGCCTATGAAGATACCCCGAATGATCACAAATCATATTATAGTAGTAATACCGTCAATACGGTAGGTGATTCTGCTGATAAAGCTTTCCGTAAGTATCCTAATAATTTCGTTTATTCTGGTTCCGTCTATGGTGGTTCTTCAGTAGCTTATCGTGGCTCGTATGGCTATTATTGGTCTTCTACAGCTCAATCGTTCGGCTACGCCTACTTTTTGTATTTGTATTCGTCCCATGTTAGTCCAGGTACAAGTACCACTTTTAAAACTTATGGAAGATCTATTCGTTGCCTTGTACCTAGTATTTAGCTTTTAGTTTGCACTATTTTTAAAACTAGAAGGTCTTTTTTGTGTTGATGAAACTTCTAAGAGTATAGACTATTGGGTAATTTATCTGAATTGTTGCAAATTGTTCAGTGAGCTAAGTGAATTAAACGACGAGATTTAAGAGTTTGGCTTTCTTGATGAAGATGGTCTTCTTGATGCCGGAGGTGGTGTACTTCTGGATTTTGGGTTCGGCGAGGGCGAGGTCGATGATTTTTTGTTCGTCGTCAAGGGCAGCGGCGTCTACTGTGAGGGTAGCGCGGAGTTTGCCGTTGACTTGGACTACGACAGTGACGGTGTCAGAAGTAAGATATTGATTATCCCAGGTGGGCCATGCGTCGTTTGCATCTAAGTGTTCGAGCATTTCAGAGGCGAGGTGGGGAGCGAAAGGCTTTAAGAGTTTCGCTAAAGTAATTAAATCATCCTGAGTGGCGCCGGATTTATAAAGCTCGTTGACGTATTCCATGAGGGCGGCGACGGCAGTGTTGAATTGATACTTGTGAATATCGGTCGTAACTTTCTTGATAGTCTGATGACGAATAGTACTGTTCTCTTCTCGACCCGCGTCGCCGTCGCCCGTCGCCACGGGGACGGCGCGCTTACTCTCGCGCTGCCGCGCTGCGGATGACCTCGAGGAGACATTACTATTCGTTTTAGATTCACAAAAATCATTACATAAGGTCCAGCAGCGATTGAGGAAGCGGTAGACGCCACCGACGGAGCGGGGATCCCAGACGGCATCCATTTCATATGGGCCGATAAACATTTCGTAGGTGCGGAGCGTGTCGGCGCCATAACCATCGTTGATGACGTCGAGCGGGTCGATGACATTGCCTTTGCTTTTGCTCATTTTTTTGCCGTCGGGTGCGTTAATGTAGCCGTTATAGAGCAAGCGTTTGACGGGCTCACGGAAGGGTAGGTAGCCTTCATCGGCGAAGAATTTGCACCAGAAACGGACATACAATAGATGGGCTACGGCGTGGTCGCCGCCGATGTAGTAGTCTAGGGGTTCCCAGTACTTGATAGCCTCAGGGTCCCAGGCGGCTTGGCGGTCGTGTGGGGAAGCGTAGCGCCAGAGGTACCAAGATGAACAAGCATAGCCGTCCAAAGTATCGGTCTCGCGGGTCATTTCTTCCATTTCGCCGGTGTCTTCGTTGAATAACTTAACTTTGAGCCAATCAGTGGCTTTGGCGAGAGCACTGCGTCCGGATTGGTCGGGTTGGTAATCTTTGATTTCCGGTAGGGTGACGGGAAGCTGGTCTTCAGGGATAGGATGAGGGTTGCCGGCTTTGTCGTAAGCGATTGGAATAGGGCATCCCCAGTAGCGTTGGCGGGAAATGAGCCAGTCGCGCATGCGGTAGGTGGTCTTGGGTGTGCCATAGAGGTCGCGGTCGACGAGTTCAGTTTCGACTATGGGTAGGTTGAACCTTTCGGCAAATTCGCGGTCGCGGTCGTCCATAGCGGGTACTGCCATAATCGCACCGGTACCGTAGCTAGCCAATACGTAATCGGCTACCCAGATAGGGATTTCGGTTTTGGTGGCGGGGTTGATGGCATATGAACCAGTGAAGACGCCGGTCTTGTCTTTGTTTTCTTGGCGTTCGATTTCGGACTTCTTTAATGCGGTTTGTTTGTACTTTAAAACGGCGTCGCGAGTATCATCAGTGAGCAAAGCATCAAGACCTGAATATTCGGGAGCGACTACCATAAATGTAGCGCCCTTGATGGTGTCTGGGCGGGTAGTGAAGACGGTGATTTTGCGACCGTTTTTGACTTTAAAATCTATCTCAGCGCCGACGGAACGGCCGATCCAGTTTTTCTGCATGGTTTTGATGCGCTCAGGCCATTCGAGGGAATCAATATTGTCGAGTAGCTCGTCAGCGTATTCGGTGATGCAGAAGAACCACTGTTTCATTTTCTTTTTTTCGACTTCGTGACCGCAACGCCAGCATTTGCCGTTTTCGACTTGCTCGTTGGCGAGAACGGTTTGGTCGACTGGGCACCACCATTGGTAGGATTCTTTTTGGTAGGCGAGGCCTTTCTTATAGAGTTGCAAGAAGCACCACTGGGTCCATTTGTAGTATTCGGGGTCGGAAGTATTGATTTCACGAGACCAGTCGATGTAGTAGCCGAGTCGCTTGGCTTGCTTGCGGAAGTTGTCGGTGTTGGTCTTGGTGACTGCTTGGGGAGCGGTGCCAGTCTTGATGGCGTAGTTCTCGGCAGGGAGGCCGAAAGTATCGTAACCGAAGGGCCTCAAGACGTTAAGACCTTGTTGAGCGTAAAAACGAGTTAGAATATCTACGATGGTAAAATTACGGACGTGACCGACGTGAAGACCGGCGCCAGAGGGATATGGAAACATTTCGGCGAGGAACATTTTCGGTTTGTTGTCTATTTCGGTAGCCTTGAAAGCTTTGTCGGCTTCCCATTTGGCTTGCCATTTTTGTTCAATTTTGAGTGGATCGTATCTATTCATATGTTAGTTATTATATCATATTATGATATAATTACGGGGAACATGGCAAGAAATCATCTCCTGAGTCAACATTTTTTGCGGAATCCGCGTTTGGCTTTGATTCTGATTGGACATTCGAATCTCAAAAAACGGGATTTGGTCGTGGAAATCGGAGCGGGGTCGGGGGTGATTACGAGTGCTTTGTCGCGGCGGGTGGCGAAAGTGATAGCGGTAGAGCCGGATGGCGAAGCGGTGGCGAAACTGAGAAAACACCTGGAAAAGCAAAGGCGCGAAAATGTGGAGGTGGTGGAACAGGATTTTATGGATTATGAACTACCGAAGGAGCCCTATAAAGTGTTTGCGAATCCGCCATTTCATTTGAGTTCGGCGATTTTACATAAACTGATTGAGAGTGAGAATCCGCCAGAGGCGATTTATTTGATTTTGCAGAAGCAGTTTGCTTTGAAACTGTTGAATAACGAGCGGCATTATACGTCGCAATTAGGGTTGTTGCTGACACGCGATTACCAGACACGGATTCGGCTACCTTTGAAGCCAACGGATTTCACGCCACCACCGGCGGTGCCGACGGTGTTATTTGAGGCGAAGAGAATCAATCGCAATGCCATCTAAGGGTGTAATGGTGATTTGATTTATGTTGAGGATTATTGTATGATATTGGACATGAAGATGATATTGGTGATACATAATATACGGTCGTGTTATAACGTGGGCGCTATTCTGCGGACGGCGGAGGGATTTGGGGTGGAACGGGTGATACTGTCGGGGTATACGCCGAGAGTACATGATGCTAATTTGTTGCCACATTTGCGTGAGAAACTGGATCACGAGATTCACAAGACGGCGTTGGGTGCGGAAGATATGCTAGATATATATGCGTGTGATGATATAATTGTTGAACTAAATCAGCTGAAGGAACAGGGTTGGCAGGTGGTGGGATTGGAAAACAATATCGATTCGGATAAGTTGGTGCGACTGAATAATAAGGGTTTAAGTGAGCGATTGACAGATAGAACCGTGTTAGTGTTAGGCGAGGAGGTTCACGGTATAGATTATTCACTCCATGATATAATTGACCTGTTTGTAGAGATACCGATGTGCGGACAGAAGGAATCTTTTAATGTGTCGGTGGCTGCTGGTATCGCGATGTATGGTATAATGAATACATGATAAAAGTATATACGACGCCAACTTGTGCATATTGCCATGCATTGATGGATTGGCTAGATAAAATGGGGATAGAATATCAGGAAATGGATGCGACGAAGGAGCCAGATATCAGTGCGGTGCCGGTTACCGTAATAGGTGACCAGCGCATTGTGGGTTTTGATCGTCCGGCCATTAAGAAGGCGCTCAGAGCGCTCGAAGTGTAATATTGCCCGATTATGCCACGATTTGATAAATAGTCAACTCTTGATTGTTTATCGAAAAGGTGGTAAAATGGGTAAAATTAGATATTAAACTAAGGAGTACAATGCCTGAACCGAAGAAACAAAGTAGCCCAAGAAAGACTGGGCTTCGTAGGAGTCATCTCAGGCTTAAACTTGCTCGGAGCGTAAACAGTAAGTCTCCGGTGAAAGCGTTTGAGACTAAGAAAAAGACACCGAATTTAAAAGTTAAAACTACTAAGTAAGGAAGAAAGAAATTTAAAAAATGGCTAGTAATCGACATTTAGGAAGAGTAATTGTTCTACAGAGTTTGTACGAGTACGAACTGAGGACGCTTGCGCATGACCCCGAAGTCGATTTGGATACCATTATTGCTAAGAATATCGAGCCATATGAGAAAACTCTGGGTGACACGGAGTTTGTTTATAATTTGGCACATAATGTGGCTAAAGAATTTACGACTCTGGATGCGGCGTTGCAGCCGATGGCGCCAGAGTGGCCGATTGATTCGATTGCAGCAATTGATCGGAATATCCTGCGGATGGGGCTATATGAACTTTCGGAGTGTGGTGACAGCATCCCGCCGAGAGTAGCTATTAATGAAGCTGTAGAGCTGGCGAAATCTTTTGGGAGTGAGAATTCCTCGAAGTTTATCAATGGCGTGCTTGGCACAGCCTATAAGCAGCTCGGAATTGTTGAAGAGAATAATCATGACTCAAAGGATAAACCCGCTGACGAGGCAAAGGCCGAGACAGGTAGCGGAGATAAGTAAGGAACCGCCAAACACGGAACTCATCAATAGAGAGCCGTTGGCGCGGAGAAGACTGAAAGTTCCGGATGCCTTGCCAATTGATGAGACTAAGAAGTCGCCGTTCAAGAAGATTACTTCGGCGATGTTTCGGAAAAAGGTGGCGATTCAAGAAGTGGTGCGAGAACCAACTTCGGGTGGGATTGTGTTTCGTTTGACGCGAGACCAGAAAGATATTGAGATTTTGCTGATTCAGGATTCCAAAGGTCGTTGGACGATTCCGAAGGGTCATATTGAGCCGGGTGAAACGGCCAAGATGACGGCGCGACGCGAGATTGAGGAAGAGACAGGACTTCGGAACGTATCGATTTTGACGTGGTTAGGTAAGATTCACTTTAAGTATCGCCGAGCGGATAAGTTGGTGTTGATGACTACGCAGATTTATCTGGTGCAGGCGCTGGATACACACGAAATGCCAGTGGGCGAGAAATGGATGAAGGGGATTAAGTGGTTTTCGTTTACAGATGCTTTGGACACGATTGAGTACGATGATATTGGAAAGCTAATGCTGATTGCTAAGAAAAAAGTACGAACTGGCGATTATTAGAACTTTTATAGAAAGGAGTGGAATGGACTATAAACCTTATGAAGAGTTTGCAAAGGAGAAATTGGGCTTTGCGTTTAATGATATTAACCTGTTGGTCGTTGCGCTTACACACCGGAGTTATGTAAACGAGCATAAGTCGGCGCATGAGCACAATGAGCGGTTGGAATTTTTGGGTGATGCGGTGCTAGAGCTGGTATCATCGGATTACCTATACCGAAATTACGACTATCCTGAGGGGGTAATGACGGCGATTCGGGCGGCTTTGGTGCGAACGGAGTCGATTGGGGATGCTGGTAAGGAACTCGGCTATGAGCCTTTGGTGCGATTGTCTAGGGGTGAAGCGCATGGTTCGGAAAGGGCGCATGATGTGATTTTGGCGGATTGTTTTGAGGCAGTGATTGGAGCGATTTACCTAGATCAGGGATATGAGGCGGCGAGAGAGTTTATTGCTAAGCATATACTGTCGAAAACCGATACGGTGATTGAGGAAGGATTGTGGCGCGATCCAAAATCTTATGTGCAGGAATTAGCGCAGAAGGAGGATGGGATTACGCCGGTGTATAAGACTTTGAAGGAAGAGGGCCCGGATCACGATAAAACGTTTACGGTCGGGCTATATGTAGGAGGTTCGCTGAAGGGGGTGGGAACTGGTCACTCGAAGCAAGAAGCTCAGACGGCGGCGGCACGTGAAGGGGTGAAGAAATACCGTTCGAAATAGTCGCGGTTTTTAATATATGATGGTGTTATAGTTGATTATTTATACTTTTTGTGGTATAATGGTAGGAGTACCTTAAAAAACGTCTGCAAAGGGGGATAAGACAATGAGAGACGATTATAACATTGAGGAAAAAGATGACGAGAGAACATTTAATAATGAGTTGACTCCAGATTGCGAAAACAGGATTTTGCCGGTTGTTGAGTACCTGGGTGAATTTAAAGCTTTGATTGATGCATGCGGACAGGTTTCGTATCACTTTAATATGAAGAAATTTGTTTCAGCTGATATTAATAAGGCAAAAAAGATTGCCTCCGCTTATCATCATGATGCTCAGTATTACACTCAACAGCTAAATGAATGGAGAGTGAAGGCAAGGCGTTCGTATGCGATTGTCGGCTTTCATGCGGCTAGACTTGGTTTTCAGATGCCAAATGAAAATGATTTTTTGAATAGTTTGGTGATCTCGAAAGATAGGCGAGCAGCTTATAAAGGCTATCTTGATACTTGTTTGAAAAAGGAGGAACCACTTTCACCTTGTGAACTGGAAACTAAGTTTCAATGTCGTCTAAAGAAGCGCCTGAATAAGGCGTAGTGATTGTTACCCCCAGACACTAAGTTCTGGGGGTTGATTTTTTTGTGAATATAGTTTAAAATATAGTGAGTAATTAATTTAAGGAGAAATATGCTAGCGATTCGCATGCAACGTAATGGCCGGACGCATTACCCTACGTACCGGATAGTCGTCCAAGAATCACAGCGTCATCCGCTTTCGGGACGCGTGGTTGCAGAGGTCGGCAACTATAATCCCGCAACTAAGGCTCTTACCTTGGACAAGGAAGCGGTGAAGAAATATTTAGATAACGGCGCACAGCCGTCTTCGAGAGTAGCTTTTATCTTGAAGAAGAACGGTGTGAAGTTGCCAAAGTGGTACAAAGAGCCTAAGCCTCAGAAGGCTGCGGCGAAACACGCAGATAAGCTGCGCAAGAATCAGCCAAAGGAGGAGGCTCCAGCTGAGACTCCGGCTGAAGAAGCTGCCGCTGAGAGCGAAGCATAAAAATAATGTTTCTGAAAATAGTCCCGTGTGGGACTATTTTTGTGCTATAATAATAAGTATAAAGCAACTTAAAAGGAGAAAAATATGGCTACTATTGACCAACAATTCGTAGAATATATCGTAAAAACTTTAGTCAACAATCCTGAGAAGGTAGCAATCGAGCGTACAATTGATGAAAAAGGTGTATTGCTTTCTTTAACGGTGGATCCAGATGATGTGGGACGAGTAATTGGCAAGCGTGGGGTGACGGCACAGGCGATTCGTGTGCTTTTGCGGGCGCTTGGGACGAAGCAAGATGCAAGATATAATCTGAAGATTGTGAATACCGATAGTGAAGGTAATGAGTTGCGTGCGGAAAAGCACGAGGCGCCAGCGAAGGAAGAAAAAGATGAGCCGGTTGAGGAAGAGAATGCGGAAGTTGAAGAAGTAGAAGAAGTTGACGAGGAAGAGCCAGAGGACGAAGATGAGTCAGAAGAGGAGACTTCAGAGTTAGCTGAGAAGACACGTGCAGAGTTGGCGGATTTGGACGATCTTGATATATAAATGCCTATTAAAATCCGCCATCTCGGCGTTTTTCCTTGCTCACTCGTCCAATAGACGCGTTTCGCTCGGGCAAAACACTAATCTGGCGGATTTTTCTAGGAATTTATGGTAAAAATTGTGCTTGACAATTAAACACGAGCGTGTATAATTAGAGGTAAGCTAACTAACTGCGAGTTTGCTTAAACAAAAACAAATTGGGTTGAGAGCTTATATATGTCTGAAAAATCCTCTTTAAGTTGAGAAAGAGGATTTTTTGGTGGTAGATGGTTAAAATACAATAGTAAAATAGTCTTGTGTTTTGGGCGGAAGTGTGATAGCATTAGATATAAGAAGTAGTGTGCCCTATTTTTGTAACTTGTGGGACTTGGCGAGTCCCAGGGGGAGATAGGACAGTAATCTTCGGCGCTGAGATATTTGATGAGAATACCCTTTGGAGTTAGGTATGCTCAGGAAGTATCAAAAAAGATTAATAACACTAATATAAAAGAGGTAAAATGGCTACAAAACCAAAGCAAGGTGAGAGAGTATTCTTCACCGAAGGTGACCAATCGCTCCCAATCCCTGATTTGACGCAGCATCAGAAGGATTCTTGGGAAGATTTTGTCAAAAATGGCCTCAGGGAAGTTTTTGCGGAGTTAAATCCGATTGATGACTATACCGGTCAGAAACTTTCACTTAGGTTCAAAGATTATTATTTTAAAGATCCGAAGGAGACGGAGCAGGAAGCAAAGTACAATTTGGCGACCTATGAGGCTCCCCTACACGTCTTGGTGGAACTAGAAAACAAAACTACCGGCGAGAAGAAGGAACAGGATATTTACTTCGGTGATTATCCGTGGATGACTGAGCGGGCGACGTTTATCATTAATGGTACGGAGCGTGTGATTGTGTCACAGTTGATTCGTTCGGCTGGGGTATTTTTCAGTGCGGAAATGATTGGCACTCGCAATTACTACGGTGCTAAGGTGATTCCTGGTCGTGGTGCTTGGCTTGAGTTCGAGACGGCGGCGAATAACGCAATTTATGTCAAGATTGATCGACGACGCAAGATTCCGGTCACAACTTTCCTAAGAGCTCTAGGACTGAGCAAATCTGAAATAAAGGATAAGTTTAAAGATGTTGACAATGGCGAGAAGAGATATATCGATGTAACCCTCGAGAAGGATACTACTTCAAATCAGGGTGAAGCATTACTTGAGGTTTATCGCCGGATTCGTCCAGGTGACCTAGCTACGGTAGAGAATGCGAAATCGATGATTGAGCGCATGTTCTTCGATGCAAAGCGCTATGACTATTCCAATGTAGGTCGTTTTAAGATTAATCGTCGACTTGGCTTTGACACGCCAAATGATCCAGCACATCGTACTTTGCAGATGGAAGATGTGGTGGCGATTATTTCGGAAATTATTCGTTTGAACAATACGCAGGAGCCGGCAGATGATATCGACTCGCTGTCGAATCGTCGTGTGAAACTAGTAGGCGAATTGGTACAGCGCCAGTTCCGACTAGGTATGCTTAGATTACAGCGTAATATTCTTGATAGAATGTCAATGGCTAGCGCAGAGGAAGTTACGCCTTCTCAGTTGCTGAACTCGCGTCCAGTGGTAGCAGCGGTGAAGGAGTTTTTCGCTACCTCACAGCTTTCACAGTTGATGGATGAGGTAAATCCGTTTTCGGAGTTGGCGCACAAGAGGCGTCTAAGCTCGATGGGTCCTGGTGGCTTGACTCGGGAACGGGCTGGATTCGATGTGCGTGATGCTCACCCGACACACTATGGTCGTATCTGTACGGTAGAGACGCCAGAAGGTGGTAACGTGGGTCTCGTGCTTAACTTTGCGACTTACGCCAGAGTCAATGAGTATGGTTTCATTGAAGCGCCTTACCGAGTAGTGAAAAATGGTAAAGTGACCGATGAAGTAGTCTATATGGATGCCGAGACGGAGCAAGATCAGATTATCGCTGATGCTTCAGTGAAGTTAGATAAAAACGGTAAGTTTACGGAAGACTGGGTGTCCGCTCGGGTGCATGGTACGCCAGCTCAAGTAGAAGCCAGCAGGGTGACCCATATTGATGCGGCACATAAAGAGATTCTTGGTGTATCTGCGTCCTTGATTCCGTTCGTAGAGAAAAACCGTGTCGACCGTTCGTTGATGGCTTGCGCAATGCAGAAGCAAGCAGTACCGCTATTACGTCAAGACAATCCGATCGTGGGTACTGGTATAGAGCGTGAAGTTGCTAAGAATACTTCACAGCTAATCATGGCCTCTGGTAACGGTGTAGTGAAGAAGGCCGACGGAGAATCGGTGATAGTGACTTACGACAAGGGTGGCGATCGAGAATACAAATTGCAACACTTTGAGAAAACCAATGACGACCGTTGCTACAATCAGCGCTGTGTAGTAGCGAGAGGTCAGAAGGTAAAGAAAGGTGATACTTTGATTGAGGGTGCTTCAATTC
Organism: Candidatus Saccharimonadota bacterium; assembly: GCA_017514765.1. Taxonomy (GTDB): domain Bacteria; phylum Patescibacteriota; class Saccharimonadia; order Saccharimonadales; family Saccharimonadaceae; genus Nanosyncoccus. Next base: position 44,360 of record JAFWIU010000002.1, read on the forward strand.
ATGACGGTGAGTTGGCGCTTGGTCGTGATCTCTTGGTGGCGTTTATGCCATGGCGAGGTTACAACATGGATGACGCGATTGTAATTTCGAACCGCTTGGTAGAAGATGATACTTTGACCTCAATTAATATTAAAGATTTTGATGTAGAGGTGCGTGAGACTAAGCTAGGTCCTGAGCAGGTAACGCGGGACATTCCGAACGTATCTGAACATGCACTCAGACATTTGGGTGAAGATGGTATCGTAACAGTAGGCTCTGAGGTGTCCAATGGTGATATCTTGGTAGGTAAAATTACACCTAAGGGTGAGCAAGAATTAAGTTCAGAGGAACGGTTGCTACGCGCAATCTTCGGTGAGAAAGCTAAAGATGTACGCGATACTTCTGTACGGATGAACGGTTCATCAACTGGCAAGGTAGTCGACGTACGCATATACACACGCGAACAAGGACACGAATTGAAAGCCGGTGTGATTATGCAGATTAAGATCTTCGTAGCAGAGATGCGTAAGATTGGCGTGGGTGATAAGCTAGCCGGTCGTCACGGTAATAAGGGTGTGGTATCGAGAGTGTTACCAGTAGAAGATATGCCATTTATGGAAGACGGTACGCCAATCGATATCGTGCTTTCACCGATGGGTGTGCCTTCACGTATGAATCTCGGTCAGCTGTTCGAGACGCACTTAGGTATGGCAGCTAGAGCGCTTGGCTATACAGTAGCGACACCATCATTTAACGGTGTGCCAGATGAAAAGATTTCTTCGGAGCTTGAGAAGGCTGGTTTTGCCGGTGACGGTAGGGTACAACTTTATGATGGTTTGACTGGTGAGCCATTTGAAGAGAGAACATCGGTAGGTGTGATGCATATGTTGAAGCTTCATCACATGGTGGAAGACAAGATTCACGCTCGTTCGACTGGTCCTTACACGATGGTGACACAGCAGCCGCTCGGTGGTAAAGCGCAAAATGGTGGTCAGCGTTTCGGGGAAATGGAGGTGTGGGCACTCGAAGCTTATGGTGCAGCCACTACTTTGCAAGAAATGCTTACCATTAAGTCAGACGATGTTTATGGACGTGCGAAGGCTTACGAAGCGATTATTAAGCATGAACCGATTGAAGGACCGAAGTTGCCAGAAGGTTTCAATGTGTTAGTAAAAGAGCTACAAGGCTTAGGTCTTAAAGTAGACTTGTTGGATCACGGCGAATCGGCCGATGCAGGCGACGTAATCGAAAAGACGTCAAGAGAAATTGAGAAAAACAAAGATGATCAATCCATCTATGATCAGCATAAAAAGGAAACCGAACCGCAAATCTTAGACCTCGATGATTCAGAGGCGGAAGCAATGATGGCGGAAGAAGGTGTAGAAATAACAGAGGTAGACGAGACGGATGGTACAGTCGACCTCGGAGAGGAGTTCTAATATGGCGTGGATGGACAATTTTATCAGCGCTTCGGATTTCGATTCGATTAGACTGACGGTGGCTAGTCGTGACGATATCTTGAACTGGAGCTATGGTGAAGTAACCAAGCCCGAGACGATTAATTATCGTACTCAGAAGCCAGAACGCGATGGTCTATTCTGTGAAAGGATTTTCGGACCAACTAAAGATATTAACCCGCACGACTCAAAGCTGAAAGGTGTAAGGTCGCGTGAAGCTGCAGTAGATAAGGAAGGTAATCTTGTTACTAAATCTATTACACGTAGGGAACGGATGGGCCATATTGCGTTAGCAGCGCCAGTGGCGCATATCTGGTTTATGCGTGGTGTACCTTCGGCTTTGTCGCTACTTCTGGATATTACAGTCAAGAATATTGAGAAAGTAGTGTACTTTGCAACTTATCTTATTATCGATGCTAAGACTGATGAGATACAAAAAGCGCTCGAGAGTTTGGAAAGCCAGACGATGGCAGCGCGTGAGGCGATTAAATTGCGCTACGAAAAGGATGCAAAGGCAGAAGGTGCCAATGTCAAAGCTTTGGCTGAGGCGCAAGCTAATGAGCTAGAAGAGTTAGAAGCGGATTATATCGCTAGGAAGACCAGTCTTGAATCGTTTAAGAAGGGTAATACAATTACAGAGGTGGAATACCGCAATTTGCCGGAGGAATATGAAGATTACATTACGGTAGAAATGGGTGCTTCGGCGATTAAGCGATTGCTTGATGAGATCGATCTCGATAAATTGATTGAAGATCTGAGAGCAGAAGAAGCGGAAGCTAAAGGCCAAAAAGAGAAGAAAATCCAGAAGAGGTTGAAGACTCTTGAGGGGATGCAAGCAGCTGGAATTAAACCTGAGGATTTGATTCTGACGGTAATTCCGGTGATTCCTCCGGATTTACGTCCGATGATTGCATTGCCTGGTGGTCGTTTTGCTACTTCCGATTTGAACGATTTGTATCGTCGAGTGATTAACCGTAATAATCGGTTAAAGAAATTACTTGATTTGAACGCACCAGAGGTGATTTGCCGTAATGAGATGAGGATGCTACAAGAGGCGGTGGATGCGTTGATTGATAATTCGGCGGCGCATGGCTCACGTGGTGTCAATTCGACTAATGGGCGACGTAAATTGAAATCTTTGTCAGACCTCTTAAAGGGTAAGCAGGGACGTTTCCGTCAGAATTTGCTGGGTAAGCGTGTGGATTATTCTGGTCGTTCGGTGATCGTGGTAGGTCCAGAATTGAAGTTGAACGAGTGTGGTCTTCCGAAACAAATGGCGCTTGAACTCTTTAAGCCGTTTGTGATTTCGTGGTTGATTGGTAATGAATATGCTAATAACATCCGTTCAGCATCGCGTTTGATCGAATCGAAGGAAACGGTAGTGTGGGATGCGCTTGACGAGGTAATTAAGGGTAAATATGTACTCTTGAACCGTGCGCCGTCGCTACACCGTTTGTCGGTACAGGCTTTCCAGCCGAGATTGATTGAAGGTAAAGCGATTAAGCTGCATCCGCTCGTAGCGTCTGGGTTTAACGCGGACTACGATGGTGACCAGATGGCGGTACATCTACCTTTGTCTGATGCTGCACAAGCTGAGGCGAAGGAATTGATGTCGGCTTCGAAGAATCTATTGAAGCCTGCTGATGGTTCGCCGGTGCTAGCGATTTATCAAGACGTGGTGCTCGGTGCCTATTATTTGACCTATGACAAGCCTGGTACTGATACGGGTGAGCCAAAAGCGTTTTCGAGTGTATATGAAGCGGAAATGGCTTACGATCAGGGTATTATCGCGCTTCAGACGCCAATTCGAGTATTTGCGAAGAAGGAAATTCGTGACACTACTCTCGGTCGGGTGATCTTCAATGAGATTTTGCCAGCTGACTATCCATATGATAACTCAGTACAGACCAAGAAGCATTTGTCGAAAGTGATGGCGGATATCTTTGATTTGTACGGATCAGAAGTGATGGTGAAGACAGCTGATGATTTGAAGGATTTGGCATTTGAGTATGAAACGATTGCGTCGATCTCAACTGCTAAGGACGATTATCCGACTTATGATGAGATTGATGACTTCATCGCGGAAGGTGATGCTAAGACTGCTATGATTCAGCAAGACTTTAATGATGGTTTGACGACTGAGGAAGAGCGACATAAGTTAACCGTAGCAAACTGGCGTGATATTGATAAGAAGATCTCGGAGTTCTTGCAGAGCAAATTGTCTGAAATGGATACTGATATCGCGGTAATGGTGAACTCAGGTGCTCGTGGTAATATTTCCAATATCAAGCTTGCTTCGGCAGAGATTGGTATCATGGTGGATATCAACAACAACGAGATTGAGCTTCCGGTGAAGTCGTCGTACAAGAAGGGTCTTAATACTCTGGAATCCTTTATCGCGACACGAGGTGCGCGTCAAGGTCAGGTGTCAACGGCACTTCGTACGGCTGACTCTGGTTATCTCACGCGTCGCTTGGTGGATGTGTCGCAAGACGTCTTTACGACAGATGAAGAAGCCCCTGATCCAGGATTTGAGGTTTATCGCAATGAAAGTGAGCTGTCGGGAATTGGTTTTGCAGCAAGATTAGCTGGTCGCTATACGGCGGAACCAGTACCTGGCTATCTTGAAGCGGATGAACTAATCACGAAGGAAATGGCTGAGCAGCTTGAGGCGGATGAAAAGGTTGAATCGGTGAAGATTCAGTCGATTCTATCAACAACAGCAGTGGAAGGTGTACCGCGCAAGGCTTATGGTGTCGATATGTCGACTCGTGCGCTCGTAGCGGCTAATGAACCAGTTGGTGTGATTGCAGCGCAATCACTCGGTGAGCCTGGTACGCAGCTAACACTTGATACCAAGCACGGTTCTGGTGTGGCGGGTTCTGGTGCAATCGCTCGAGGTCTTCCTCGCGTTGAGGAGCTTCTCGAAGCACGTACGCCGAAAGGTCAAGCGTTTGTATCGCCTGTTGATGGCACAGTGGAAGTTTGGGAAGATGGTAATCACTATGTGGTTCAGATTTCCCCGCAATCTGGTGAAGTGGAAAGATTTGAAATTGGTGCTCGCAAGCCTCTCGTGAAAGATGGCGAAAGCGTGAAAGCTGGAACTACGTTAGTGCGAAAGTCCGGCGATAGCCCTGCGATTAAAGCACCACGTGATGGTATTGTTGAATTAGTGAAGGAAGCTATCATCTTGGTTGCGGCAGCCGGTGCTCCGGTACGTATTGAGATTCCTGGTGATGCGGAATTAGTAGTGAAGTCTAATGATACAGTAAAAGCTGGCGATAGATTAACAACTGGTTCTTTGAACTTGCAAGATTTGTTGAAGTACAAGGGGATTGAAGCAACTGAACGATATATTATGAATGATGTGCTTAACGTGTATGCGGCGCAGGGTCACGAGATTTCACCGAAGCACTTGGAAATCTTAGTGCGTCAAATGTTCTCTCGTGTACAAATTAATGAGCCGGGTGATTCAGATTTTGTATCTGGCGATATTACTTCGAGAGCAGCGGTGACGATTCAAAATCGTGAGCTTGAGAAAGAAGGCAAGGAACCAGCAACTTATACTAATTTGCTACTTGGTATCACGAAGGTCTCTATATTCTCAGATTCGTTCTTGTCGGCAGCATCGTTCCAGGATACTACGCGTGTACTAATTAATGCGGCGATTAACGGTCGGGTTGATCATTTGCGTGGTCTCAAGGAAAATGTGATTATTGGTCGCAAGATTCCGGTGGGAACAGGGGTAGCGCCACTATCGGATTTTGAAACTCCAGATTCGAAAGTGCCCACAGAAGCAGATCTCGAAAACCTTTAAAGCATAGAAAAGGCTTCTGTTCTAGCAGAAGCCTTTTTTATTTTTAGGGTTCCAAAATCTGATAAAGTGTGCTAATATAATATGTAGTTACTAAAGAGGTTTTATGCATTTCAAGACTATTTTCAAATCACTGAAGAACAAAGACATGTTGAAACGAATATTGATTATATTCGGAATTATTGTGGCGTATCGGTTGTTGGCGCAAATTCCGGTGCCGATGGGTGATGCGGCGACTTTCAAGGAAGCAGTGTCTAACTTGATGGAGAAATCGGACTTTTCGAGCTTTCTGAATTTGATTTCTGGTGGTGGTTTGGCCTCATTTAGTATTATTCTGGTGGGTCTTTCACCATATATTACTGGCTCGATTATTATTCAGCTTTTGACTAAGGCTGTGCCGCGACTCGAGGAGTTATCGAATGATGGTGAAACTGGTAGGCGGAAGATTAATCAATGGACACGTATATTAACAGTACCCCTAGCGGTGGTGCAGTCAATTGCTTACATTTTTATCTTGTATCAGTCAACTGTAGCGGCGAACGTGGCGACAGATTTTGTGCCAACAATGAGAGATTGGGCTTTGTCGGTTACAGCGATGACGGCTGGTTCGGTGATTCTGATGTGGTTGGGTGAGTTGATTACTGAGCAGGGTGTAGGAAATGGTATTTCAACTTTGATTTTTGCTTCTATTATCTCGCAATTGCCGACGACTATGGCTTCACTGGGCGCGGCATTGTTTAATACTAGCAACGGTATGTTGAATCTGTTTGGATTAGAGATACCAGTGGATCCAACTACTTTTTGGATTATTTTGGGTTTTGCGGTAGCTATGCTGGTGGTAATTTATATTTTGGTAAAGCTAAACGAAGCGCAACGGATTATTACGATAAACTACGCAAAGCGAGTGCACGGTAATTCGTCTTATGGTGGGATTAAATCAATTTTGCCGATTAAGCTAATTGCAGCTGGCGTGATTCCGGTGATTTTTGCGACAGCTTTCTTGTCGTTGCCAGCACTGGTAGGTCAAGTGATTACTTCGATTAATCCTGGTAATGAGATAGGTGAAAATCTAGTTTCGATATTCTCGGCGCCTTCGGCAAATAATTTTGCTACGATGTACCCAGATGGTTTGACTGCGAAATGGTTTATCTATCCAGCGGTTTATTTCGTGTTAGTGTTTGCATTTACCTATTTCTACACTTCAATTATCTTTAATACGAAGGAAATCGCGGATAATTTGCAGAAACAAGGTGGTTTTATTGAGGGGGTGAGGCCAGGGATTGCGACGGCGAATTATCTGTCGAAGGTGGTTAATCATCTAGATCTATTCGGTGCTTTGTCGCTTGGTTTGATTGCAATGTTGCCATTTGCGACTGATTTTATCTTTATTATGACGACTGGCGCTCCAATTGGATTATCAATTTCGGGTACTGGACTTCTCATTGTAGTGACGGTGGCACTAGAGAATCTAAGGTCGGTGGATTCTAGGGCATTAATGATAACATATGACGATTTTAGCAATGAGTCTTAGGCTGGGTAATCGCCGAGATATCATTCGGTGGGCAATTTGGTCAGTTTTAGCAATACTATTCTTGATATTTTTGTTACGTGTGGTGACTTTTGAAAATACTTATTATGCGGAAAAGGAGGGATCTGAGCGTGCGGTGGTGGAAAAGCAAGAAGAAGAGGAAGTGGAAGAAGAAGAGCTGATTGAAGAACCACCGACGGAAACAGAAGTTTATGAGTATATCGTAGCACCAGACCATCCGAGATATCTAACGATAGAACGATTGGGGATACGAAACGCAAGGATTTTAACTATGGGTGTTAATAATAAAGGAGAGCTTGACACGCCACGCAATATATTTGACGTGGGATGGTATGAAGGTTCCGATAAGCCTGGTCAGGGTGGAACGATGGTGATTGATGGTCATAATGGTGGGCCGCACGTGCATGGTGTCTTTAAGGATCTGCCGGCGTTGGTGGTTGGCGATGTGATTAAAGTGGAACGTGGGGATGGTGTAGTGTTTAACTATAAAGTGATAGAGAACAAAGCAGTTTTGTTATCTGATTCAAATGCTTATATGTCGGAAGCGATGGATACGCCTGAAAAAGGAAAAGAGTCCGTGACATTAATTACGTGTACGGGTGAGTGGTCGGATCGGCAGCAGACTTATTTATCGCGCCAATTTACAAGGGCAATTCTTGTTGACTAATGCTTATTTGTGTGCTACAATTGAAGGGTAATTTATGGCTAGTCAGAAGGAAGTGATTAAACTCACTGGTAGTGTTGTGGAAGCATTGCCGAATACCCAGTTTCGGGTTGAACTCGAGAATGGTCATGTTATTGTTGCCCATATGAGTGGAAAGATGCGAAAAAACTATATTCGCCTCGTTCCGGGTGACAGAGTTGAGGTTGAGTTAACCCCTTATGATCTTACAAAGGGTAGAATCAGCTTTCGACTCAAAGATTAATATTAACTGTTGTAATTTTTACAACACTTAATGGAGGATTATTGTTAAATACTAGTTGCAAAAGTATTTAGCGGTGGGACCTCTATAAGTGTTGATTATTACGACACTAACAAAGAAAGGGTTTTAACACAATGAAAGTACGTGCAAGTGTTAAAAAAATTTCGCCTGATGACATCATCGTACGCCGGAAGGGTGTGCTTCGTGTTATCAACAAGAAAAAACCTAAGAATAAGCAAAGGCAGGGTTAAAATATAT
>JAFWIU010000005.1 GCA_017514765.1 Candidatus Saccharimonadota bacterium
CAAAAACAATCCATTGCCCCACATAGCTTGCTTTTGTCTTTTAACATATGACCTTTCTTCACGGAATTACAATCATCATAGTCATAACCATTATAACATGATTTCAAAAAAACAAAAGCCAAAACCGCATAATCATCATTCCTATGCATTTAAAAACCACCAAGACACAACAAAAAAACGACAGAACCCATTCCGGATCCTGCCGTTTTTCTAAGGACCACCCTTCCCCACCCGTGAAGCGGTCAACTTATTTCATTAACTTTTTGCGGCTAGCAATATAGTAGCTAAGAGTAGTTACCACTGCACCAGCACCAATCGCACCAGTCACAATCGTGTCACTAGCACCAGTCTCTACAATCGTAGTAGGAACTTCAGGTGTAGTAGGATTGTCTGGGGTTGGTTCTGGATTAACCGGCTTATCTTTACAACTCTCATCGTTCTTCTCAACAAAGACCGAAGCGTCATCCTTATAAACCGCGTTTTTCACAGTTGAACCTGACACTGTAGCACTTGCCCAGTTCACCAATTGGTTCTTACCACAGGACATCTTCTTATCTACCACTTTACCAGTAAAGCGTACATAAGCGTTACCCTTAGCATTGTAACTACCGATATTAATACCAGTAGTTGCTATAGTATTATCCTTAAGCAAAACACCACTTTGGTAGTTGGAATTGTAAAGATACGTAGTATTCTCAACATATTCCACGTTGGTAGGAAGTACGTCACGGATCATTACATCCTTTACTTGCTCAGCTAACAAGTTAACATACTCGATTTGGTATTCAACCTCATCGCCAACCTTAGCTTCAACAGATTCGCTCCAGTCTTTAGTACCTTTGATACGAACCTGCTTTGAAACCTTCGCAGCCACCGAATTGTGAACCTTCACGTCGATCGTCACAACACCAGAATAACCATAACAGCCAGGAATCTTACCATCCATACTGTCATAACCTAGCGTTGCACCAGAAGTAATTACACTATCTGGAAGATCAAACGAACGTTCCTGACCGTCTTCGCTCTTATTGTTGAACTTAGCCGAACCAGAAACATATTCAAGGTAAACATCCTCGCTAGCATTGAGAGTTACCTCATCCCAGTAACGATTAGGAGTTGCGTTCGAAGCATCGATGTAACCCACAATCGTTTGAGACTTAGCTACCGTAGTAGGAATCGAGAAAGTAGCTTTCACACCTTCCGCGATAGCATCACGGCCCTTAGGGCTGTTGTTGTGAACGTAAAGACGAATCGTATAGGTCTCACCGTCTTTTACGTCAATCGTGTTAGCATTCCAAGTGTTGACCTGAGCGCCAGACACCTTAGCCGCCACGAAGTTTTTCTCATCACCAATAACTTGGTTATTAGTGATAGAGTTGAGCACGATTTTATCGCCTAGCTCACCGGCGTTTACCTGATCAAGCGTATAGCTTGGACGGCCATTACTCGAATCGCCCCAAGCGCTTACCATCACAGGCGCAAGCGTACCAGCAAGCACTACGGCTGCACCGGCTACGCCAAGTATAGATTTATAAATTTTATTCATTTTAAAATTCCTTTCTTTGAATAAAACTAAGCTTATTATTAAGTCTAATATGAAATTCGCATCCATATCAAACTATATGCTGATTTTGCTGACCTTTCCTTCTAGAGGTAAGGCCAAGCCTTTTTGCTAGCTACATTAATTGTTAATGATTCGTCTGCTTCAACCAAATCATCTCAAACTTCAATTCTCTCTATTATAATTCATGGAGTGAAGCCCGGTAACCGTAGTTACCGGACTTTTAAAGTAAGGTACATAAAGTACTATAGGCCGTCCCGCCTATGGGCTTCACCCTTTTCGCAGCTATCTACCTGCCAATTTCAATCCGGGGGGCCTCCCCAGGCTTCACCCGGATTGTCAGAAATCGCCTGACCGGTCTCCGCCACCGTTGATGGTGGCGTAACGGCCGTAGGCGTGTTAATCGGTGACCCGCCATTACCACTGTCGCCATTGTTGTCGACATGGGTATCTGGCGTCGGTGCCGGAATCGATGGAGTATTACCATCATTCCCAGTCTTCTGGATCTGATTAATCTCCTTCAACTCCTGCACCGTTTCACGGTGCTCCTCGTCCGTCATATGGTTCGAATTAGTCGGCAAATCTGCCGGCGCAGTATCCGTACCATTATTCGTATTCGGACCCGGTCCCGGATCGTCGTTCGGCTCCGTATTTGTCTGCGGAGATTTCGACGGATCCTTTTTCGGAACCGGAGTCGGTGTCGGAGTTGGAGTCGACGGTACCGGCGTTGGTGTAGCCGGTACTGGCGTCGGTGTCGGTGGTACCGGCGTCGGTTTATCCGGCGTAGGAGTCGGATTGCTCGGCGTCGGTTTATCCGGCGTAGGCGTAGGGTTTGGATTTGTCCGCGGAGTATCGTCCGGCACAATGTTCATAATTTCCTGAACATTGGTCGGCTGATACCCACAGTCAATTCTGTAAGATACTTTGAAGACATTTTCCTTTATCACAAAGGTATATGTCAGGAAGTATCCCGAATGATCAGTAGTCGTCATGACCACCACATCCGGTATACAGTTGACTGTATACGGATTCATGTACATCTGATCTGTCAGGTCAGACGTCTGATAATCCATCGCCACCACGTCAGCAGTGTCAAGGAAGGCGAAAAACGCATCCAGTGTCCGATAGAACAGACCCTGATCGGCCATAAACCTTTCCTTTGTCAGATTAATAGTCTTAGCCCAATCGCCTTTGCAGGACTCATAGAAAGTTCCAAGGAACCGAGTACCTACATTAGCATCAAGCCACGCCATATCTGCCGCAGCCAGTGCCGGGTCTACGCTCATGCGCTTCCGCAATTCCGTATCGTAATCCTTCGCTTTCGCCCCCTCCGTAAACGGATTAGGACCAAAGTTAAAATCATTACGCGGATCTGCGTCGAGCTGCATGTTCAGGTTGTAAAACCCATACCACACAGACTCATCCGCTTCGTCCTGAGCATTGTTGTATTCCAGCACGTCCTCAGGTTCCTCCTGTTCCCCAACATAATCAGGCGTTCTAAACGCCGAAGTCATCAGCTCCGAAAATCCGCCCCAATACACCTTCGTGCATAACAGGACTACAATAATCAGAGCCGTCACGACTCCAGCGATAATCGCCAGATATTTGTCGAGTGAATAACGAGTCATCTCTGTGTAACGAAACCAGAACAGATTCGTCACAAAGTATCCGATCGCTAACACTAGGACTATCACCGGTATCACCAGAATCAGCGTGTAGAAAAAGTAATTCTCTACCATTCTCGCCGTCATGATTGCCGCCGCTGAAGTCGTAAAGTAGAACAGTACAACTAAGACAATCATTGGGATCATCTCACTAAAACTGCTGCCTTCCTTTCTCCACCAATAAATCAGGTAAACGGTCGCAAGGACCATTACCACCAAACTTACTGGTGCTAAGAAAGCGACCCTATCGTAAAAAGTTGGAACGAAGTAGTTTATCACCCCAACCAATGCTGCAACCAGGATTGCCCGCAGAGCATTATCACCCTGTGGCACTCCCTCTTCCTCACTGCTGAACAGCCATCCAGCTACCAACATTACAAGAAACACAATTACACCTAATACGATTGACATAACCATCATGGCTTTATACCTCCTATAAATAAAAATATCCGGAGGCCAAACCCCCGGATGTAGCGGGGATTTAGATAGATAGCTTTCAGATTTCACTTGAAATCTGAGATGATTTGGTTGTTAATGGTCGTCATCGCTAAGACACACACCCTTAAACTCAGACTACCTACATTATAGCACACTTTATCAAAAAAGTCAATATTTAAACCATAATTTTAATCAAGTACAAACTTAGCTCAAAAGCAACGGAAAACCTGACCTTTCGGCCAGGTTTTCCCCCTCATAAATGTACAGCAGTTTTGCTTTGGGTCACGGGCAGTACTTCTCGATTTCTTCCGGAGACATGATGTGATCAAGCTCTCCGTTCGCATCAAGCCAAACCCAAACGGGTTCGTAAGTACCGTTACCAGCAGCCTTGGCCGCCCAGAGGTCACGTTTCGGTCCTTTCCAGCAGCTAGCTTTCCAGTCCCAATACTTAAACCTCAGTTCGGGGCCTTCATGGTAGGAACTGCGTGACGCCGATATCTTGACCAATTCGCACTTAGAACGCTTCGGTTCCTCTGTCCGGGGATTGGCTTCGGGCTGCTTCTTCGGTTCTTCAACCTTAGTTGCAGCCTGCGGTTCGGGCTTCTTTGTAAGGGGTTCGGGTTCCTTAGGCTCATTCTTAGACTCAACTGTCTTCGTATCAACAGTCGACTTCTTCGAACTAGCAGCCTCGAGAACGTCAAGACGACCCTCGACCTTTTCAAGCCGCATCGTATGGTTCTTCACCATCGCGCCCTGGCAACCGAAAAGCTCTCCGACCTTATCGAGGACATCATACACCTCATCGAAGCGCTGCTCAACGGTTTTGGTCTTAGTGGACTTAGCCTTCGGCTTCGCATCAGTTTTGGGCTTTGAGTCACCCTCTGATTCGAACTTCGGACCAAATCCAATTTCGTCAGAATCCGAGTCAAATTCCGGATCGAAACCTGATTCTTCGTCCAGGCACTCGTCAGCATTCCTCGTCTGGATATCATCGTTGATATAATCACGCAACCTTCTCGCGGCTTTCTTTATATCCTTCTTTTTGTAGTTACCTTTTCTTACTTCGCTCTTTGACATAGTTAAACACCCCCATTGTCAAAAAATAAATTGTTAAAACTGCTACTGTTGCTAATTATAGCACACTTACCAAAATATGTCAATAGTTAAACCATAAGAAGCAAAATCTTCAAATCCTCCTCTTGATTTTCCAATCATTACGCGCTATAATAATTATGTACGGTGGGATTAGCTCAGATGGTTAGAGCGTCTGATTGTGGTCCAGAAGGTCGTCGGTTCGATCCCGATATCCCACCCCATTAACAATCTGCGGGTGTAGTACAGCGGTTAGTATGCAAGTTTTCCAAACTTGAGATAGGGTTTCGACTACCCTCACCCGCACCAATAAAAACAAGCCCGAAAGGGCTAATTTTTATGTAAGGGTTTCCATTATTTAGGTAGCAACAAAAATGCCACCGTTCCCGCTACCGCTCCTAGTATAATAGTCAAAATAATCGTTACGATCAATCCCGCCTTCGACTCTTTCTCTGGTTTCGCAATTATTGCTACTGGACCCTTACTAGTCTTCTCGTTCGTCGCCACCACTTTTTTCTGATACACGTTCTTCGATAATGGCCGCTTCGCCACCTTATCCTGATTGATAAAAGTCGGCTTTGGTGCTACGAAAGTGTCTTTCTTTTGCTCGGACTTCTTCCCATTACTAACCGACCCTTTAGCATTCGCCTTCGCAGATGACTTACTCCTGAATCTACCAATCAATTTCTTCGATTTCGCCTCCTTAGCCTCATTCTTCGTAGTCGACGAGCCAACTTTCCGTTCCGTACCATCCCCCAGTGGCCGCTTCGGCACATCCATATTCACAAATTTCGGACTGAGATCCTCAACTTCCCCCAGCTTTGCACTACTACGAATTGTAAAAGTATCCTGACTATCATCCGCCTTAGTAGCAGTACTCGTCACCACCGGTCTCTGTTCTACTGTTTTCTGAGCAACAACTCGCTTAGGCACATCTCTCCGTACCAACCTCGTCCTCGGCGTCGCTGTCGGTTCAGGCATCATCACCTTTGGCTTAGACGTAGTCACCACTCTAGTTGACCTTGTCCTCACCACAGTAGTACTAGCCGCTGATCCCTCAGCCACTCTAGTTCTTCTTGGCGCACCAACAGCCACCGTTGTACTTTTGTCAACGTTTTTTACCGGTACAAAATCCATGTATCTTTTACTCATGCTCTCACTCTTTTAGCTACCTCAATTATATCAACAAACTCACTCAAAATCAAACTCGACGCACCGATTAATAGACCGTTCACCCCTGGCACCGTCAAATACGCACCCGCGTTCGAAGGATTCACACTGCCGCCAAACAATACCGGTACCCCCTCCGCTGCCTTCGCTCCATAAGTCTCACTCAAAGTCTTTCGAATCAAATCCACCACCTCAGCAATCTCATCTGGCGACGCTAATTTTGCCGACTTCGCTGACGAAATCGCCCATACTGGCTCATACGCAATTATCACCTTCGCTAGTTCATCATCCGACACTTCCGACAATCCACCAATTAATTGATCCCGAATCACATCCTTTGTCTCACCGAATGCCCTTTCACTTTCTATCTCACCAATACAAAGAATTGGCGTAATATGATTCCGAATCGCCGCCGCTACCTTCTTGGCAATCTCTTTATCATTCTCATGAAGCACGTAGCGTCGTTCCGAATGGCCAATAATCGCATAATTCACTAACCCCCGTAATTGCGCAAATGACGTCTCACCTGTATACGCTCCCGTATCCCGATAAAACCCGTTCTGTGCTGCCAGCTTAATCTTATGTCTATCCACTTGAAGCGACAACGGCTGCAACGCCAAAGTCGACGGCGCCACCACTATTTCAAGGTCTCGATAATTCGGCAATGTTTTTAATAATTTATGAAGATATATGGAAGCCTCGCCGACCGTAAAATTCAGCTTCCAGTTGCCCACAATATAAGTTTTCATACATCTATTATAGCATGCTATAATATAATTATTATGAAAAAAGTATTATCATTCGACATAGATCAAACTTTAAACATCGCCAAGACCCCCATCCCCGACGAAATTGCCGATTTATTAATTAAATGCCTCGACCATTTCGAGATTTGCCCGATTTCCGGCCAAAAATTCGACCAATTCCTTGTTCAAATCGTCAATCGTCTCGTCGATCGCGGCGCCTTACCTCAACAATTAACACATCTTCATCTCTTCGTCGCTCAAGGCACCCAATATTACCGCTACGAAAATAACGACTGGAAACAAATCTACAGTTATCCCTTGACTGACGAGCAGGTCCAGAAAATCAGCGAAGCCCTAGAGCAATCCGCCCGCGAACTCGGCTTCTGGGAAGAAGACAAGCTACAACCAGGCGATGAAATCATCGAAAACCGCCTTTCCCAAGTCACTTTCTCTGCTCTTGGCCAGAAAGCCGGCACTGAAGAGAAATATGCCTGGGATCCCGATTGCAAGAAGCGCGAACAAATCGTTGCCCGAGCCAAAAAGCTTGCACCTGAATTCGATTACGAAATCGGCGGTACTACCTCTATCAACGCCATCACTCCTGGCATGAACAAAGTTTTCGGTATGACCCACCTCCTAGAAGAACTGGGGGTCGACAAACAAGACATCCTCTATTTCGGCGATATGACTCAACCCGGTGGCAACGATTATCCCGTCGTCCAAATGGGTATCGACACCATCACCGTCAGAAACCACGAAGACACCGCCTACGCTCTACGCGGTATACTTGGTGTTATCTAACTAGTTATGCTATAATATTTCCATGAGCATTTTAATCGTGGGCAATGTTTTGAAGGACGTCTATCTTAACCTAGACTCCCGTTCCGAGCATCTTGAAACCGATAAGCACGGCACTCAGTGGCTCGACCTCAGTTTCAATGCGAGCCAACATCATTTCTATAACCGTAGCTCCAACCTTGGCGGCGCCACCGTCTCTTTGGAAGTTCTCACCAATCTAGGCCTCGAAGCCTCCATTAATGGTTCCAGCCTCCATTTTACTGCAGACGGCCTCATCAACAATCAGCCCACCGAAACCTATCGTTACATCATGTTAGCGGATGACAAACCCTGTTATCTCGTTCCCACCTCGTATAGAACCACTCACTTCACGCCTCCTGCCGAAAGCTATGACTATCTCTATATTGATCGTTCCGCCGAGCTAGACCAGACTGCCGCAAGCCGCATCGTTACCTACCTCGAAATCTCCCAAAACACCAAACTCATCTTATATCTCAAAAACCTCAGTAATCCTCACCTCAACGGACTCATCCCTTACGCCAGTCTACTTTTTCTAGAAGAGGCCAATCAATTATCAACTTCCAAAGGCATCATCCCAGCCGACATTGAAAACTCCGACAAGCTCATTCATATTTCCGATCATCGCCTCACCTGTCAAAACATCTCCGAACCCATCTCCATAGAACGCATCGATATGCTCACACATCTATCCATTTATTCTATTATCTCCGCTACCGTTCTTGGTAGCTTCATCCTGGGCTATTCCATAGAAGACAGTTTCCGTCTCGCCCGCATCAACATCGAAAATTCCAAACTCAATGCTTCTCTTAGTCTCGAGCAACTCCAATCGCTCGACCTCGACACACCCACTCCCAATAATCTTGAACTCATTGCTAGTAGTCTCGTTCTTCACCCCAAAGGCATCCTTGCCGCCGACGAATCAGGTGGCAGTATCCACAAAAAGTTCGAACAATTAAATATCCCCGACACTTACGATAACCGCCGCGACTATCGCAACATTTTCTTTACCA
Organism: Candidatus Saccharimonadota bacterium; assembly: GCA_017514765.1. Classification (GTDB taxonomy): domain Bacteria; phylum Patescibacteriota; class Saccharimonadia; order Saccharimonadales; family Saccharimonadaceae; genus Nanosyncoccus. The sequence goes on from JAFWIU010000005.1 coordinate 8,501, forward strand.
CCGACGGCCTCGAAGACCACGTCAACGGTGTTATTCTCTTCGATGAAACCGCCCGCCAAATTGCCGATAACGGTCAAAATTTTGTCGAATATCTCACTAGTAAACGCCTCATTCCTGGCATCAAGGTCGATCAAGGTCTCGCACCATTAAGTCCCGGCTCACTTGAAACCATCACCAATGGTCTCGACGGACTTGAACACCGTCTTACCGAATACTACCAAATGGGACTCCGTTTCGCCAAATGGCGTGCTGCATTCGAACTTCGTGTCAACCATCAAGGTCACATCCTCACCCCCACCGAAACAGCCATCACAGCAAACTGCCACGCTCTCGCCAAATACGCCTCTCTCTGCCAAAAAGCCGGCCTCGTACCCATCGTCGAACCAGAAGTCGTCTACGATGGTTATTACAGCATCGATCAATCCGCCTCTGTTACCGGCAACATCCTACGCGCTCTTTTCGCCGCTCTTCAGGAAGCTAACGTCAATCTCAAAGCCTGTATCCTCAAGGTTAACATGATTCTCGCTGGCAAACAATACGAAACTCAATCCACCCCCGCAGAAGTTGGCAAATACACCGCCGAAATTCTTAAAGCTAATGTTCCCGACGATTTAGCTGGCATTGTCTTCCTTTCCGGTGGTCAAACCGTAGAACAAGCCACTGACAATCTCACCGCAATCATTAAGAACGGTCCGTTCCCTTGGCCTGTCACCTTTAGCTTCGCACGTGCCCTCCAAGACCCCGCTCTCTATGCTTGGAAAGGCGACAACACCAATGCTGACACCGCCCGCCAAGCCTTCCTCGAACGTCTCCAAGCCAACACATCAGCTTTAAAGCAAGCAAAAACCAACCAATAATACAATCAAACTAATTCCAACCTATTTATTAGCTTATTCCTTCTCTTCGCTAGAAGCTTCTGCTGTCTCAGCAGGTGTTTCCGCCGACTCCTCAGCGCCCTCAGCATTTTCCTCAGTTGCCGCTGCAGCTTCTTCTGCTTCACGCTTCTCTGCTTCAGCTGCCGGATCATACAACGATGCTACTACCTGCTCAAGATTCAATTCCTTATCTGCAAACACTACCCCTTCAGGCAACTTAATATTCGCTATTGTCAACTTGTCATCCACTTCCTTCAATGTTGAAGCATCCACAGTTAATTCCTTTGGTAAATCAGCTGGCTTTGCCTTGACATCTAGCTCTTCCAATGTTTGCGTCAAAGCAAAATGATACAACTTCGAAGCCTCTGACTCTTCAAATCCTACGATTACTACTGGTGTCGTAGCTTCCACTACTTCCTTCGCTGAAATCGCCTGAAACTCGATGTTTACGATCTTACGTGACACTGGATCAATCGCTATATCCTTTACAATCGCTAATTTCTTCTTCCCTTCAATATCCAAATCAATCGGGGAATGATACCCAGCACCCGTCAAAACCTTTTCTGTTGCGACATATTCGGAAGCTGCTAGTACCGGCTCTTTTCCACCATAAACCACCGATGGAATCAACCCTTCAGCTCTCAAGGTCTTTAACTTCTTTCCCACCAATTCACGCTTCTTTAGCGCCAACTTGTATTCAGCCATTTTTCTATATCCTTTCTAATTCCTATTATTATATCATATTTTCTTAACCTTGACCATAGCAGGACGCAAAATTTCCCCTTCGTAATAGTATCCTGGTCTCAATGTCTCCGCCACTACTTCTCTCTCACCATCACCCTCTACCATCACCGCATCATGTAAATCTGGATTGAAATCCACCCCCTCATCCGACGATATTCGCTCTAAATCTAGTTCCTTCATTGTCTTAGCCAATATTCCTCCCAGCGGTTTCAATTCCTCATACATCGCAATTCCCCTCTCAATATCATCAAGTAGTGGCAACACTTTGCTCACTGTTGCAAACCTTGCCAGCTTTTTTTCCGCCAGTTTCTGCGCTTCAATCTGCTTCCGGTAGTTCTCAAAATCCGCACGTGTCCTCTGTAAATCCGCCGTTAATTCCGCAAGCCTCTTCTCGTTCTCTTTAATCTTCGCTTCAGACTCCGTTGTCTTCACATTCTCTGCAACTTCCACCCCTTCATCATTTTCTTTTATCTTTTTCATAATAATTCCTCCAACATATTACCAGTATATCTCACCAGCGACATCACTCGTGAATAATTTTGCCGCGTCGGTCCTAGTATCCCTATATAGCTCCGATCCGAAAACGGCGACCGAAACTTTGAAATAATCAAAGATACTTCCGAGTTCTTTCCAATCGGATTTTCCTGACCAATAAAGATATTCAGAGGCTCTCCTGGCGCCGCCTCTCTGAGCCACGGCTCCAAATTATCGAGCAGTTTCGCTACCGCTTGCACTCGCCGCGTATCTATAAATTCCGGCTGTGTAAAGAGCTGTGCAATCCCCGACAAATACAACTGTCCACCTATTGTCGCCAGCCCCAGATTACCAGTCAACTCCACCAAAGAATCCACCGCCCTACGAATCGCCGCATCTGCCTGCGACTGCGAAGAAACTCGCACCTCTATCGCATGTGTACCACGTTCGAAAGACCTTCGTGTCACCTCAGATTCCTCAGTCGCTAGCACTCCATTTTCCAAATTATTCACATAATACCGATACCCTGCATCCGTTGGCACTCTCCCTGCCGAAGTATGTGGCTGCGCAATTAGCCCCAAAGCCTCTAATCGTGCCATCTCCGCTCTAATCGTCGCCGGTGACACCCCAAACAACTTCGCCATCGTCACACTCCCCACTGGCGACGCCGTCTCCGCATATTCCTCTATAATTTGACAAAGTATTTCCTTTTGTCTAGCCGTTATTTCCATAACCTAATTATACAAAATTAGCACTAAAATGTAAAGAGTGCCAATCACTTTTCAATTACCCTTCAATTACCTCTATAGCTCATCGTGTCACAGCCCATCACACCTATTCACTTCTAACTCTCTTCCTAAAACCATCCAAACGTGGTATAATTACAAAACTGGGCGTTTTACACCCAGTCGACACTGTTAACGGTACCGTCGTTTAGTGTACCTGGTTCTTTTCAAAGGAGTATATAATATGAAAAGTAAGGACATTCTCAAAGAGGGCAGAAAACCGAAAGAAAGGAGGGTAAAACTCGATATCGATAGCTTTATCGAAACGAGCAAAGGCAAAGCCTTTGACGTAGATGCGAAATATCGAATCTCGTACGGCAAAAACTTCAAGGCCACCGTCACCTATCTCGATGGCCCCCTCAAGAATCAAAGCGCTATCTACAACGGAAAGACCAGAGAATGGTCAGGCGCTGATGTCCCTAATGGTATCAAAAAAAGCGTTGAACAGTTTTATTCGTAACCACATAGTTTCATATTTATACCTCACCACCCCCAGTAGCTATTTCGCTGGGGGATTTTTTATGCTATTATTAGATTATCATGGAAGACAAAATCGAAGCAATCAAGCAATGGCTTGGCACTGGTAGTATTAACATCTTCGGCCTACCAATGTCCGGCAAAGACACTCAAGGAATCAAACTCGCCGAAGCCCTAGATGCTAAATTCTTATCATCCGGCATCGTGATCCGCGCCATGGAAGCTAAGACCAAGAAAAACTACACCAAAACTGGTAACCTTATCCCCACTAATATCTTCTACGAATGGGTACTCCCCTTCTTCGAACGGCCTGATTTATTCAAATACCCATTGATCCTCTCTTCCATTGGCCGCTGGCAAGGCGAAGAGGATCAAGTCATGTCCGTTGCGGCTGGCTCCGGCCATGATATCAAAGCCGCCATCATCTTAAATATCAGCGAAGCTGACGTCGAAGAACGTTTCAAAGCCGCCGAAACCTTACAAGATCGCGGCGAACGCCAAGATGACAAGGATCTCAACGTGTTTCATAACCGCCTACACGAGTTCCGCACCAAAACCCTTCCTGTCCTCCAACATTACAAAACACTCGGATTGCTTATCGAAGTCAACGGCGATCAATCTCGTGAAGCCGTCTTCAACGAAATCATCGACAAACTTTACCTCAAAGCCACCACACCCTCCGAACCACGTCCATCAGGTCTCGCATCCTAGCGTCTTAATATTCTTCTTCCAAGTTTCACAATCTGGTGTCGGAATTCATATATCAAATAAATCATCCCTATCACTACCACACCCAACACCGCATAAAGCGCCACGAACGACGACTTTTCTTCAAATTCTTCTGGTTCTATGCTATAATCAGCGCTCTTATTTTCAACAATCTTACGACATCTTCCCGTCTCCGGATTCAAATAATAACCTTCCTTACACGTCTTTTCGGTTTTAGTTTCTATCTTTTTACACCTACCAGTCAGAATATTCAAATAATAACCTTCCTGACACACTTTTTCTGCCACCGTCGTCACTTTAACGCAATTCCCAGTAGCCTCATTAATCACTTTTCCCGCCTCACAAGTCCGATACTCCTGATAATTATTTGGTGAACCCGGCGTCGGCGCATAAGTCACCCGCCAGATTTCCTCGCCTTTTTCATCATACCCAACCAACGCATAAGCGGCGCCCTTTCTTTGCCCATTTGGGTAGTTCATCTTATATACCGTCGTACCATCCGTATCAATAATCTCTAAAGTATTCATATTCGTCGGATTCTTCGTCAAGCTAAACTCGGATGGGTAATAAACATAATACTCCTCCGGTCTCACGATGCCACTTAAACTATATTTTTTATTCTTATAACTAAGATTACAACCGTCCAATAATATTTGCTCCGATCCAGCATTATATAGTTCAATAAATTGTTCCGTTTTTGATGTTTCATAATAACTCAAAATCTCCGAAATCACCAATTTCTTGCATTGGCTAGGTCTAGTTTCGGCACCATACCCTTCCTCTTCGATCACTTCAACCTTATAGTTATTCTTATCATAATGCAATTCATATTCTTCCAGGTGCTCATATCCACCCGTTTCTAGATTTCTTACCAAAGTCGTTGGCTTTGCTGAGATAAAACTCTTATAACACCCCTCCTTCCCAGTCCAGCAAACTGCATCTATCTCTTCTTCACCCCTCATTAATGTCAACTTGGCGCTCATCGCCAAAGTTTTGCTATAAGTTGCATTGGCTAGCTCACTATCTGGTGAACTAGCCAAACGAAGGAGTACCAACTCGCCGGCCATATAGCTGTTGTCAGGGAACGTAAACAGCGAAGAGTCGTTCCCGCTTGAATTAGTATAGCGCACAGTTAATCCAGCGAGCGAAATCGGTGTGTCGGATTCTTTGCGGCCAATTTCAATCATTTCTCCGACGTTGCTTTTACCATCAACCGTATAACCCGGATTGATAGCCTTAATGTATATTTCAGGAATCAAATCACTAGCTTCTGCCCTTACCACATCGCCAAGCATTATTGCGCTAATAATTGTTCCAATTACCACCCACAAAACATTAAATTTTTTCATAACGCCAAAACTAGCACGGTTTATATAAAATTGCAACCCTTTTTATGATATAATTTTAACATGAACGTTTTCGCCTCTATTGGAATCGTTATTCTTGCCATGCTTATCATGGCTTCTTTGCAGTTAGTGCCTGGTGTTTTTGCTCTTTTTTTCCATTATGTTTCTGGTAAATATTCGTTCAGAAAAGCCTCTTCACTTAGTCTTTACTTTATCCTCGGCTCTGAAATCATCTCCGCTTTTCTTTTCATGTCAGCTTTTTTTATCTCCTACACTCTTTTCCTCAACGATCTTAACCCTCGCAACAATGTACTCACTTGGATTTTTATTGGCATTTTTATTGCGCTCTCTATTGCTTGTTTCTTTTTCTATTATCGTTCCCCGCATTCTCATAACACTGAACTTTTCATCCCCCGCAAATACGCTAAGATCCTGAATCTCAGAGCCAAATCCGTCAAAACCCCTTCTGATGCCTTCGTACTAGGTGCCCTCAGCAACACTTACGAATTAATTATCACTCTACCGTTATATATTGTTACAGCCACCGAAATCATGTATATGCACAACGATTACTTTGCCGATGACGTCATGACAATTCTCTACATCGTCATCTCTTCTATTCCACTCTTATGTATGTATCACTCTTTCCGAATTGGCCACAACCTTGCCCAAATCCAGCGCAATCGCGTCAAAGATAAAACCTTCCACCGCATTATTATTAGCTTCAGTTTCTTCATTATCGCTCTCTTAATAATCTGTTTCAGGATCGCCTAACCATGAAAGATTTTAATATCAAAGCCATCCAAAAAGAACTCGAACTCGACGCCAAAGCTCTCGACATCCCCTCTGGAGCTGCCAAGATTTTTATCCAACACGCCATCGATTCAGCTATCAAATCACTATCTAAGAAAACACTTATCACGGAAAACGATCTAAGGCGTGCCATTGCAAAAGAACTCAAAAAATACCACCCAGATTTAGCTTATGTTTATCAAAATCGTGATACAATAATATAGATATGAGTAAAAAGTATGATTTTCAATATATAGTAATTGGCAGCGGACCAGCTGGTATCACAGTTGCCACCACCTTAGCCAAAGGCAAAAAAGGCGTAGCCCTCGTTGAAGGTCGCTTCTTCGGTGGCTCCAACCTCAACACTAGAGACGTACCCTATACCGCAGCCCTAGATTTCGCCCATACCTACGCCAAAGTCAGTTCTTCTCCCGAATTTGCAAATCAAGATTTCTCCGTCAACCTTCCCGCTGTCATTGCACGCACTCAGAAAGCCACTGCCGCAACCGTCAACAGCGAAAAAGCCCTTTGCGAAGCGTCGTCCGTTGTTTATCTAAGCGGCTATGCCAATTTCCTAGATGCTCACGCCATCGCCGTAAACGACAAAAAAATCACTTCCGCACATTTCATCCTTGCGACCGGCTCGCATCTCAACACTCAAGATATCACCGGTATAGATACTGTTCCATTTCTTAACCCCGAAACCGCCATCAAAGTCCGACGTCTGCCTAGAGTTATTGCCGTCATCGGTGCCGGCAGCACCGGTTGCGAAATTGCATCCTTCTTTGCCGAACTTGGCAGCAAAGTTGTACTTTTGGAAGCCGCTAATCGTATCCTTCCCCAAGAAGATACCGAAGTCAGCACCACTATCACCGACTATTTCGCCCATCAGCTCGGCATTAATGTTCTTGCTAATTGCAAAGTCGTTGCCATCGGCCAAGACGCCACCAGTAAATACATCATTTTCCGCTACGGTACCGTCGAGAAAATGGTTCGCGTCGAAGAGATCGCTCTGGCTACCGGTAGTCTACCCAACACTGATTCTGGTCTCGAAAACGCCAAAGTCAAATATAAAGACACCGGCATCATCGTTAATAAATTGTTTGAAACTTCTGCCAAACATATCTATGCCATCGGCGATTGCATAGGCGGCGAATCATCCACCGAGCGCGCTTACCAGCAAGGGCTTACTCTTGCAACCAACATCATCAAAAAAGGCAAAAACCCTGTCAATTACTGCGGCACCACTCGCTTTACCAATACCCCTCTACAAATTGCCACCGTCGATGCCAATGAACAAAGCCTCAAGAAACAAGGTCGCAAGTATAAAAAATCCGTTATTAATCTCAAAGAAACCACCGCCGGTCAGATCGATGGACTAGAGTATGGCTTCATCAAACTTCTAGCCAACAAAAACCGTTACATCATCGGCGCCACCATCGTCGCGCCTCACGCCGGACTTCTTGCTGAAGAAATCGCACTCGCCATCAGGCATCATCACACCGCTGTCGAACTCGCCAGCACCCCTCACCTTATTAATAGTTACAACCAAGCTATCAAACTTGCCGCTCGTAATCTCGTCATCAAGAAAAAATCGCCCAAATAGGCAATTCTCACACACTAAGTAAAATGGTTGTGGGGGTTGGATTTGAACCAACGACCTTTTGGTTATGAGCCAAACGAGCTACCAGGCTGCTCTACCCCACGGCATATAACCATTATACTTTATTTTCACGAAAAGTCAACACCACTATTAATATACCGCTAAGTCTTCAAAATCATCATCTTATTATTTACACGCTTCTGGACTATCAAAATCATACTCACATGTTACAGTCATATTCTTCTCTAATACCACCGAATTGCCATCATTACTACCAGTCAATTCCAGCGGTCCCATTATAGATAATGCCCAATCATCATTCGCCTCTAATCTAGTTTCCACTCTTCTAAACAAATCATTTGCTCGCCCAGTTACATCAACCCCTATTTGTAAACCTTTCAACACTGCTTGTGTTCTATCAACAGGAGTAGTCTCACCGTCCTCAGACACTATCGTCTCCTGACCGCATAAATTACTACCTTCTTTACAGAAAAACTCCAGCGAAAAAGTAGTTTCCGGACCGCCATACGGTAACCCTACCACTACTACAAAAGTATTATCGCTTCTCTCTCCACTCACTGGCTCCGGCAACTCAATCTCTACCGAACAAGCTAAATCTCCTGTTCCCTCACAATACACCACATAAGGCACATTTTGATAGGTTTCATCATCATAACTGCTCTCTGAACTTCTATCATTTGATTTCACTAATGCGCCTTTACTAAGCAAATTGGTACCAACATCAGTATCAGGATTGCTCACGTAAATACCATGATAATTACCAATAACCGTCTTATTCGCAACTTCAACATCACCAGTCGGCACTAAATACACCATACTCCTATCCGTTTTTCCGTTCTTTCCATTTTCGTCAACGTAAACCTTATCAAAATCATCCGTATTAAATGACTCTCCAGTCTGTAATATAGCCACCGAAATCGTCGCTGGGTTTGAGGCGGCATCCGGCCCCGAACCAAACACCACCTCACCATTAACGATATTATTGAAGTAGAAAGACGAATCCTGAACTTGAGTCTCCGAGTTATTTTCAGGACCCCAACTAACCCTAATCTTCTTTATATTTTTAGCCTCTACGCCATCAAATCTCGGTCTGACCGCTTTTATCGGCTGGCTTTTCGACAAGGTTGCACGATAATCACCTAGTTCCGTTGTAATCGTCGCGCAAGTATAAGCCTGCGACATATTATTACCTTTCTCGCTAGATTCTTCAATCGTCACAGGACCATATTGAATCCCTCCATCCTCATCCAATTTTCCTCTACCCAAAATAAACGAAACCACATCACACTTAAGATTACCCAGCTTATCCGGATTATCCATCGCATAAATTATTTCTCCGCACGTTACCACGCCATCGTCATTAATCCCTTCATCCGCAGTCTCACCTTGCGCCAAACACTTTTGATAGTTATAAAAAGCCAGCTTCGCATCTTCTACGCCAGCCAAAGCTGAGTCATAAGCCGACTGTGCCAAATCTGCGTTTGAAGAACGCGTAATTTGCGCTATCACTAATGCCGTAAAACTCGCTACAATTATTAATAATATCAGGGTTGAAAATGCCACCACATAGAACGAAGCAGCACCTGTTTTAAACTTTACTTGGCTCATTATTGACCTCCTTTCGCCAAAGCCGCAAAATTAAACTTATTAATCGCACAGTAATCCAGATTCTCTAGCTCACTGTAAGCTCCCTCTGGAGTCGCACAAAAATTCCCACTCGCATTAACATTTATCCCACCATGCACTGTACCTAATATTAACGACGTATAATAATACATACTTTTATAAGAATCTCCTGAAATATCAGTCGTCAAACCATATACAGCCAAATTACTATCAACATTCTCACCGCTATCACCAAGATACTCTTCCGGCTCTTCATCAGTAGACCTTAGCACTGCCATATTAAAATTCGACTTTACTTTATCCTCTTCCACCTGATAAGCATCATTATCATCACTAATTCCCTTAATCGCCGCCTCACATACTGCTCTAGAATTATCCTTTACTTTTAATAATCTAAAGTTACGCTTCTCCAACACGGTATCAGATTCTCCACTACCACTCATCCTGTAACTTAAAAACGCACCACCAGTATTATCGGTCATACTTACCTCATATTCTTCACCGAAGAAATACCCAGAATTCCAAATATACGAATAACTACCTGTACACAGTGCACCAAATACTGGCACATTTCCAATATTTTTTCCATTCGCTTTCACATCCGCGTATCGCACAATCGAAGCCAAATTCTGTCCTCCATCTTCCTCACATGCTTCAATCTCATCTTCGTCATCAAATTTTTCGCTACATTCATTCGCCAAATTTCCCGCCGAAGATGCCTGAATCGATCGCCTGATATCATCCACCAACCCCGACCCTACACTATCCACTTTACTTAGAGTAATCCCTCTATGATACGAAGAGATCGCGCTAGTCATTACTAATACTACGGCTATTGAAAGAATTGCAATAAACACCATCGAAAGCGAAAGCTCCACTAAAGTAAAACCTTTCTTACAATTTTGCTTATGCATACCCATATTATATCTCCCCTTCAACTGCCGTAACATCTTAGTCTCCTGATCTACATTTACTATCATTATTATCAAACGAGATTATTTCTACACCTGAAGCATCATGCGCATTGGCTATCAACCTCACATTCATACGATTGCTATACTCTCCATCCCCATTTGGATTAATGCAAAAATCCACCGTCTTAGGCACAAATCTTTCCGTCAAATAATTTTTCTCTTCAGCGTACTCAAACACATTCTTACCTGATACATAATTACTTGGCTCCAGATACTTCGACACCTCAACCACATCATCCATCGCAAATGTTTGTATAGTCCCAGATTTCGGATTTCTTACTATTAATAACGATCCCTCGAAATCTTCAAATTCTTCTCCTTGAACCTTAGCTACCCATTTTGGCGTATAAGTCTCAGCATATCCCACCGTACGATAACTATTATCCTCATCCCGCAATACATTTGCATCTAATCCCTTCAGCAATTCCAATGTATTGCCGCTCGCTGTATCCCACGAATTCGTTGCCTTACCAATTACATTATATACGTGTATCACTTGTTTACCCTCATTCCCATCGCCAGCTACCTCCTCACCGAAGGTTACCAATTTCCCGTAAATCGCTCCATCTTTCCTACCACCATCAATATCACTCTGTACATTAGCAACCTCAGCATATAAATTACCTAGAAAATCCGCAAAGCTTTGCACCGTATCATTATACCTTTGTTGATAAATCGAATTTTGCACCCCAACCGTCACTGCAGCAAACAATGCTCCAGTCACCGCTAAGAAAATTGATATCTCAATCAAAGTAAATCCTCTGGCGATTCCTTTCATACCATATATTATAGCATAAACTTTTTCATAAGACTAATAATTTGGAAATAAAAATCTCATCCACTTTTCAAAATTTGAATAATCCGCTTTTTCCACCGTCACTTGCTCAGCTACTTGATGCCTGTTTCGTGCTTCTTCTGAATTTTCTGGCAATACCACCATCTTCTCACCCGGCAACTGCTTGTCCAAATACTTCCGCGCTACCAATTCTTGATGCTCATTTGATCGATAGTATTCATTTTCAAGCTCTGCGGCTTCACTCTCAATCTTCAATAGCTCCAACTCCTTTCGCTCCGCCGTTAATTTCTCCGACAATTCCCAGTTTCGCGACATCGCTGTAATCGATTGATATGTCCACACCAGACACAGTACAATCGCCAAGAACAACACTACATTTTCAACCGTCAGAAAATCATGCTTCAAATAATACTTTATTCGCCTCACCCAAGTCTTAATCTTGTTCATGCTTACTATTATACCATTTTTGTGATAAAATTAAACCGCGGGGGTATAGCTCAGTTGGTCAGAGCATGCGTCTTATACACGCAGTGTCCTTGGTTCGAGTCCAAGTACCCCCACCATAGTAAACTAAAAGGCCCAGAGGGTCTTTTTTAATTTACCATAATAGATACTTGAATAAGAACAAAAATCCAATTATTGATTTTTAGCGTCAGCTATTATTATACCAATCGCTATACATTCCTCCCATATAGATGGACTAATCTTTATTCTCTCCTTGAAAATCAACCCAAAAACAAATGTTAGCCAGACAATACCATATAGCTATCAAAGATACTATTTTCAATAACTCCTCATGTAAAGCCACAGGACATATGGATTCCGCTGGCGGACACGGTTCATTTATTATTATCGTCCTAAGAAAAAAGAGAGTAATTGGCACAAACAGAATCAAACCATTCACTATACAAACAATAATTCCATTTTTTCTACCCAATTTTCCACGACCCATCAACCAAGCACCAACTGGTATAATCATCGTTATGCAACCAAGAAACAAAAAAGCAAGAACAGTAGTACCAAAGATCTCAACCGCAAATGATCCATCCGTAGACCAAATACTAGAGAAAAAAGCCATAACCACCAAAAGCAATATGCCTATAATCACCTTTAACAGACGATCCTTATTCAATCTCATACACACATTATATCATGCCACAAAAATCCGCCAACCAGTGTTTTCTCCGAGTGAAGTGCGCCTAATTGACGAGCGAACGAGGAAAAACGCCGAGATGGCGGATTTTAACAGGAATTTATTTCTTCTTAAGAGTGAGGAACCCATTCCTTGGATTCTCACAAACCATACGATCCGCTGGAAGATCACATGGGGTACCCTTACCACCATTCTCTTCCTTTGTAAAGAAATAAATCGTCTGTGGTTTGCCACCGCGAAGAGTTACCTCGGACTTATGTAGATAGTACTTTACACCTTTACTGTTGGTATGTTCGTAAGCCATTTTAGCTTTCCTCCTTAAGTTAGTATATTCCTATCTTATGACCCCGCTTTCAAATTGTCAAGAGGTATTTTCAGCTTTTTTGCACGACTACACAAATAACAGAGAAAGCCTAAGCACAATCCACACAATCATTCGATACATTATTACAACAATGATTATAAGCGTAATCAGTACCATAAACCCAGTCAATGTCGGCGTCCAAATTGGTGCAGCATATTCACGCCGATATAATTCCGTCGACGGTAAACTTGCCTTTATCGAATCCTGTATCTCATTCGCCGCTGGATACTTTTGAATCTCCGATACCATACAATTAATATAATTCGGATCATCCCAAGCAGTCCAACCATTACTAATCGCTTGCGCTCTACACGCATCCGACGCTTTTGCATACACATTGCCATTAGGATTACTATCATCCGCCAATTGACTTTCCGCTTCTTCTAATGCTTTGTTCGCTGCCTTAATATACTGATGTTCAAGATAAAACGGCCCAGTTCCAAACGTCACTCTTTGTTCCCCATTGTCATCTACTACATTTATCACCATATTTGACAATGTAAACTCTCTCAGCTCTTCCAATCGTTTCGTGACTTCCTCATCATTATCCGAAGCATCAGCCTCTAATACTGCATCCCTCAACTCCGTCATGCGAACATGTTCCATTCGCAACAATGTTGCATCTAGAAACAATAATGGCACCAAAATCAACAGTAATTGCCACGTCTTCACCTTATGCAACTTAATCCGCCCACGCTTTTTCATAGTACCTATTATATATTATTAATCCTTCCCTATCAAATAGTCCATCAACATCTGAATCGTAAAACAGCCTACCAATTCCCCTTTCTCGTTTCTTACCAAGAAATAATAACTATTGGTCCTCTCAATCTCCTCTACTACTTGTTTCAGACTATCATTTTCGTGCAAATAATTAACACTTTTATCCATATAACTCTCCGCCAAATCAGTCTTTTTAATCTCAAGTGCATTCAAAGCCTCCGTGTGAATAATCCCCACCACCTTATCCCTTTCATCCACTACTGGAAAATTCGTAAAACCAGATTTATATAATCTATCCAGAACTAATGGACCTAACACCTCTTTACGCTTCACAAATACAATTTTACTCTTCGACGCCATCAGATCCCCCACTCTTCTATCATTAAAACTCATCACCGCCGCAATTTTCTCACGTTCACTCGTTGACAGTATACTCTTCGGTGTTCTCTGAATTACACCAATAAACTCTTCTAGGCTCTCTGGTGTATATTTTTTCGCCGGCGCTTTCTTCGGTCGATACTTCTCCAATTTCGGATCCAATACACTTACAATTTTCTGCATTAATCTTTCGAACATGATATAATTATTATAACATTGAAATGATAAAAGGTGTATTTTGAGCAAATCTCAAAATCAAAAGGAGTTATTTATGCATAGTCGCAAAGGTTTTCAAGTAGTTGGCCTCATCATCGGGATCGTCGTAGTCGCGCTCATCGCCATCGCTGCCTATTTTGTCATCGACGGCAACAACAAAGCCACTGATTTTAATAGCTACGATTTCTTCTCCATTATCGAAGCCGATCAGAATAACGGCAACATCGGCGACCACGTCAAAGGTAATTCCGACGCACCAGTCATTGTTTATGAATACGCCGACTATCAATGCCCAGGCTGTGCTTCCATCAATCCTAAGGTCAACAAAGCCGTTGAAGATTCCAAAGGCAAACTTGCCATAGTCTATCGCAGTTTCCTCCTTTCCTATCACAAGAACGGCACCGCTGCCGCCTCCGCCGCCGAAGCAGCTGGGCTTCAAGGCTACTGGAAACCCTACGCCGATAAACTCTTCGCCGAACAAGCCGAATGGGAATCTGCCTCCGCTACTGAACGTACTGAGATATTCGAAAAATACTTCATCGATGTCACCGAAGGTAAAGGCAACCTCGATCAATTCAAAGAAGATATGGCTAGCGACCGTGTCTCCAAAAAAATCAGCTTCGATATGGGTATCGCTCGCCGTATCGACGTCCCGAGCACTCCAGCCTTTTATGTCGATGGCCAACTCATCAAATGGAGTGAAGCTGGCGAAGTTGAAATCAACGGCGAACTAATATCTTGGGATTCTGGTCGTTCCGGCGACGATTTTATTAAACTCTTAGAAGAAATTGTGGAGGCCAAAACCAAATGAGAACTCTAGCACTTGAAGCCATCAATCACATCGGCAAGCCCATTACCGTCTCTGGTTGGGTCAATTCCCGCCGCGATCATGGTGGTCTTATCTTTATCGACCTACGGGATCATAGTGGCATCCTCCAACTCGTCGTCACACCAGAACTCAAAGACGCCTTCGCTCTCGCCGAATCCGTGCGTGACGAGTTTGTTTTAACTGCCACTGGTAAAATCCGTAAGCGCGCTCCTGAACTTGTCAACCCCAATATCGCTACTGGCACTATCGAACTCGTAGTCGACGAATTAACTCTACTAAATAAATCACTCACTCCACCAGTCAACACCCACGACGACGGTGAAAAATCTTCCGAAGAGTTACGCCTTAAGTACCGTTATCTCGACCTTCGTCGCCCTTCCATGCAAACCATCTTAAAACATCGCTCCGAATTCTACCGCTTCATTCGAAACTACATGTACGACCACGATTTCACCGAAATCACCACTCCAATTCTCGCTAATTCCTCACCTGAAGGTGCGCGCGATTTTCTCGTTCCTTCCCGCTTACATCCAGGCATGTTTTATGCCCTCCCCCAAGCCCCTCAACAGTTCAAACAACTCCTCATGGTCGGTGGAGTTAACAAGTATTTCCAAATTGCACCTTGCTTCCGCGACGAAGATCCTCGTGCCGATCGCCTCTACGGTGATTTCTACCAACTCGACTGCGAAATGTCGTTCATTAACGATGGCGAAATCATCCGCCAGGAAATCGAACCACTCTTCACCTCTCTCGTCACCAAATTCGCTAGTAAAAAACTAGTCCTCAATTCCGAACCCGCTAAAAAATACCTTATCAAAGACTCCTTAATCCCTCGCCTACCTTACGACTTCGCTATGGACACTTATGGTGTCGACAAACCAGACTTACGTTATGGACTCGAGCTCATCAATCTCACCGACACCTTTAAATCAACCGATTTCAAAGTCTTCAAGCAACCATGCGTCAAAGCTATCTGTGTTCCAGGCGGTGCTTCTCTTACTCGCCGTGAAATCGACGAATTCACCGACAAAGCTCGCAAACTCGGCGCTGGTGGTCTTGCTTATATATTATATACCGACGAAGGCCCCAAATCCCCCATCCTGAAATTCATGAGCGAATCCGAAATCACCAACGTCCAAAAACTCACTCATGCCAAACAGGGCGATGCCGTCTTCTTCGGCGCCGACGAGCGCGCCAAAGTCAACAAAGTACTTGGTGAACTCCGCATCACTTTCGCCGACCATTTCAATTTGAAAAATCCCAACGAAGTTTCTTATACCTGGGTTATCGATTTCCCCTTCTACGAATGGGATGACAAAAACCACAAACTCGACTTCGGTCATAACCCCTTTAGTATGCCTAAAGGAGGTCTAGCAGCCCTCGAAAATGCCAAAACCGACACCGACAAACTTGCTCTTGTTGCCGATCAATTCGACATGGTTATGAACGGTTATGAAGTCTGTTCTGGTGCTGTTCGCAACTATAACCCTGACATTATGTACAAAGTATTCAACATACTCGGCTACAATAACGAATATGTCGAGTCCCGTTTTGGCGGTATGTTAAACGCCTTCAAATACGGCGCTCCACCACATGCCGGTTGTGCTCCTGGTCTCGATCGTATTTTCATGGTACTCGAATCTGTCGACAACATTCGAGACATTGTTGCCTTCCCGAAGAACGGTTCAGGTGTCGACCTCATGATGAATTCTCCTTCCCTCGTCGACCCCATCCAACTAGAAGAATCCCATCTTGCTATTGTTAATGACGAAGAATAATATGGTATAATAAAACTATGAGTGATAAAGTTATTTCTGATTATAATGGCTACGATTACAAAAAAGAATTCTGGGAAAACGTAGATCGTGAATACGAAGACCAAGCTGATCGCATGGCTATCCGCAAACTTCTCCCGAAACGCATGAACAAATTCGCCGACATCGGTGGCGGCTACGGACGCCTTGCCAACGAATATTTAAAGCGTGCCCACAAAGTCATCATTTTTGATTATTCCAAATCTGAACTCGAACAAGCCAAAGAAATCTACGGCGACAAAATCGAAACTCGCGCCGGTGACATTTATAAACTGCCATTCAAAGACGACGAGCTTGACGGGCTCATGATGGTCCGTGTTACTCACCACCTTAAACATCTTGACCAAGCCGTCGCTGAACTATATCGTGTCTTAAAGCCAGGCGGCGTCGCCGTTATCGAAGTAGCCAACAAACGCACCTTGCCCAAGATGGCTCGGTATATCACTGGCCGTTCCAAAGTTAATCCTTTCGACCAGAAAGTCGCCAACTACAAAGAAATCGCCGCCAACGGGTTTTACAATTACCATCCCAAATACGTCGAAAACATTTTCACTAAAACCGGTTTCAATACCGAACGTGTTCTTTCCGTCTCTAATTTCCGTAGCAAGAGCCTCAAAAAAGTCTTCGGTACCAAAAACCTCGTCAAAATGGAAGATGGTGCTCAGAAACTTCTCGCCCCCATCCGCTTCGCGCCTTCCATCTATTACAAGTTGCGTAAACCCACCGAATAATATATAATATATAATACAAAACACGGCGGGCTCGTCGTTCAACGGATAGGACATATCCCCTCTAAGGATACAATGCTGGTTCGATTCCAGCCGGGCCTACCATTTTTTGTTCACAATTTTAGATAGTAGTAAAAACGCAAGTAGTTTGCTATAATAGCATTATGGAAGAACAAAATATACAGCAAAAACGTCGCGACAACGAAGAGCAATCCACAGCTGAACGTGCCCGCATTCTCGGTTTGCCTTATCTCGACACTCGTCCATTCGAAGCTATGGTTCCACTTGTACCAGACCTTATCAGTATTTCACAAATGCATCAAGACCATATTATCCCATTGCAACGCGGTGGTGGTGAAGAATCCTATCAATTCCTCGTCACCAGCCAAACACCACGTAGTATCATCGACAACATGCGACAATCATATACTAACGAAGGTGAACGCGCCGTATTTTTCTTAATCTCTAATTCCGCCTATAAAGTCTTTATGCTCCGCTATGACCCGCCTAAAGTCGTCCACTATGACGACATCCAAATTGCCGGCGAAGGTGATTCTGCTACCATTGCCAAAGTCTCTCAAACTCTGGCCAGCGTCTCCACCGAAAAAGTCTTCGACTACCTCATCGACCAAGCCGACAAACTCGGTGCCAGCGATATTCATATCGAGAACATGCGTGATACCATCCGCATCCGTATGCGCGTCGACGGCCTTCTTCACCCAGTCGCCAACATCGATCGCAATCGATACCGCATTTTCATGGGCGAATTGAGCTCCCGCGCTGATATTTCAACCGCCTCAAACAGCCCTCAATCCGGCCACATGCAACGCGAAATCCATCGAGGCAATACTTCACATCTTCTCAATATTCGCGTCGAAACCATCCCTACCATGTACGGCCAAGATGCCGTGCTCCGTCTCTTTAATTTTGACGAATCTCTGCTTAACCTTAATCTTCTCGGTCTTTCGCCCGACGAGCTCAAACAAATCAATGAAATCATCTCTCATCCTCGCGGCCTCGTCCTCATGGTCGGCCCTACTGGCTCCGGTAAATCCACCACTCTCTATTCTATGCTTAACGCCCTCAACACGACCGACCGCAAAATCATCACTTTGGAAGATCCTATTGAATATGGTATTACTGGCATTTCTCAAATCCCCATCCACACCAACGACGGTGGTTCCTTCGCCGAAGGCCTTCGCTCCGTACTTAGGTTAGACCCTGATGTCGTCATGGTCGGCGAGATTCGCGATGGTGACACCGCTAAGACCGCCATCCAGGCTTCCATCACTGGCCACCTTGTTTTAAGTTCCTTCCACGCCAACTCCACCTCCGCCGCATTCGCCCGCATGATAGATCTCATCGGCGTCAACCCTATCTTTGCTAGCTCTATCCGTCTCCTTATTGCACAGCGTCTCGTCCGCAAGCTCACCGACTCCAAACAGCCCCGTCCCGCCACCGCCGCCGAAGCAAGTTATATCCGTGAAGCCTTCTCATCTGCTTCACAAGAACATCTCAAAGATATCAATCTCGACAACATCACACTCTACGACCCAGTCGTTACCGCAGAACACCCATTCGGCTACGATAATCGTATCGTCATCATGGAACAACTCGTCATCGATGATAACATCCAATCCCTCATCCGTGGTGACGTTACCGACATCAACACCAATCTCATCGAAAAAACCGCCACCGACCACGGCATGCTCACCCTCGAACAAAAAGGCCTCCTAGCCGCTTTGCGTGGTGATACCACCCTCGACGAAATTTCACGCGTTATCTAAAAATGCTATAATAGGATAAAAGGAGATTTTATGAAAAAGTGTTTTGATGCAACCAAGTATCTGAAAGTTCAGAAGAAAAAAATCGAAAAACGCATCAAAATGTTCGACAAACTCTACCTCGAATTCGGCGGCAAACTAATAGATGACCAACACGCCGCCCGCACCCTCCCAGGCTTCCTCCCAGACCTCAAAATCCGCCTCCTTCAGGAGTTCAAAGACAACGCCGAAATCATCCTTTGTATCAATGCCAACGCCATCGAGCATTCCAAAATCCGTGCCGACCACATGATTTCCTATGAAACCGAGATTCTTCGCCTTATCGAATTCCTTCGCGCCCGCGATCTCTACGTCAGTTCCGTTGTCATCACCATGTATAACGGTCAGAAAAAAGCCGAGGATTTCGCTCGCAAACTCCAAGACTATAAAATCAAGACTTATTTCCACACTTTCACCAAAAGCTATCCTACCGATGTCGCCACCATCGTCTCCGACGAAGGCTACGGTGCGAACCCATATATAAAAACCACTAAACCTCTCGTCATCGTCTCCGCTCCCGGACCTTGCTCCGGCAAACTCGCCACCTGTCTCTCACAACTCTATCACGAATACAAGAAAGGCGTTAATGCTGGATACGCCAAGTTTGAAACTTTTCCCGTCTGGTCTCTCCCCTTAAAACACCCCGTCAACGTCGCTTATGAAGCCGCTACCGCCGATCTCGGCGATATCAATATGATCGATCATTTTCATCTCGAACACTACGGTGAACAAGTCGTCAACTACAATCGTGACCTCGAGACCTTTCCCGTTCTCAAAGAAATCCTTCACCGCATCACCGGACACGATATCTACTATTCCCCTACCGACATGGGCGTTAACGTTATCGGTGAGTGTATCACTGACGACAAAGCTATCCGCCGTGCCGCCGAAGACGAAATCATTCGTCGCTACTATCGCGCCATCGCCGACCTCAAAAAAGGCCTAGTTACGCCAGAAGTCCCCGAACGTATCAAACTCCTCATGAACGAACTTGGCATCTCAGAAGATGCACGCACCGTTGTTTCTCACGCCTTTGAAAAACTACAATCTTCAGGTCACCCCAGCGCTTGCATCAAAATCGGCAAACGCTACGTCACCGGACGTCGTACTGATTATCTTTCCCCAGTCTCCAGCACCATCTTAAATGCACTCAAAACCATCAACCGTATCCCCGATTCGGTCGATCTTATTGCTCCCACCGTCCTTACCCCCATCCTCGAAATCAAAGATCGCGTTTCCAACTTCAAAGCCCATTATCTTGATTTAAATGAAGTACTTATCGCTCTCTCTATCTGTTCCACTACCAATCCCGTCGCCAAGAAAGCCATCGAAACACTCTCTAAGCTCTCAGATACTGAGCTTCATTCCACCCACATGCTCTCCGACAACGAAATGATTACCCTCATGAATCTCGGCATTAATGCCACTTATACCCCTGACCTCGACATCGACTAGACAAATCAAATCATTTATGATATAATATAGATATACTGTTATTTTTCCATCGTTACAGAAAGGGGGCGCACTTTGAAAAAATCACATATTATAGGTATTCTAATCCTAGCAATCATCATCGCTAACATCGTCGGTTATTGCGAAATGACCGACGCGGAATCTGGTACAGATGTTTATCTGACACTAGTCAACAAAACTCATTCACTTCCAGAAAACTGGGAAGAACTAGTTCAGATTGATACCGTTTTCAACTCTCTCGATGAAGAAAACCGCATTGAACACAAAACCTACGAGCAATTCAAATTACTTCGTAGCGAATTAATCGAAAACGGTGTTCACATCGAACTAGATAGCGTTTATCGAACAGTTGAAGAACAGCAAGCAATCTGGGACGAATGGTCAAATGACCCAGAACTCGGCGAAGAGTATTGCAGAAAGTATCTCGCAGTTCCAGGCCATTCCGAGCACCACACCGGTCTCGCAGTTGACATTTTCATCATCAAGAATGGCGAAGAAATCCGCGAAAACGACGACATGATTGCTGACACGAAAGATTTCGCCAAAATTCACGAGCTTTTACCTAAATACGGCTTCATCCTTCGTTACCCCGAAGGCAAAGAAGACATCACCGGCTATGCTTATGAACCCTGGCATCTACGTTATGTCGATAGTGTAGAAATTGCCACAGAAATCACTAACCAAGGTTTAACTCTTGAAGAATACCTCAATCAAACATAAAGACCCCTACGGGGTCTTTTTTATTATCAGGACGAGCGAGCACGAAAAAACGCCAAGACTGGCGTTCCTATGGCGGAAGGGACAGGATTCGAACCTGCGGTGCTTTCACACGCTGGTTTTCAAGACCAGTGCCATCAACCACTCGGCCACCCTTCCACCTCTTATTATACCACATTAAGATAAAATATGGTATAATAACCCCATGGCAAGAAAATTCAAGATGAAAATCGTTGCAAAGCAAAATCGCAACAATAATCACAAGCATAGCGACAAACGCAAACACCCTCGTTTGAAAAACGGTCGCTAGGATAAGCCCAACAGGGGCTTATTTTTTATTTCCAGCTGCTTTTACAAACTCTCTAAACAGCGGATGCGGATGCAGCGGTCGCGATTTAAACTCTGGGTGTGCCTGCGTTGCTACAAAGAATCGGCACGAAGGCGCTTCCACAAATTCTACTAATTTCCCATCCGGCGACAAACCCGATACTTCCACTCCCCCAGTCCGAATCTCATCCAAGAATTTCTGGTTCACCTCATAACGATGCCGGTGCCGCTCAACCACCTCCACACCACCATCCTTCAACGCTTCTGTTCCATACACATACTCATCTTTTTCCGCTGCCTTCTGATAAATCTTCGCTACCCTCGATTTGGGCTTCAAAATCGCTTTATAGTCCCCGAGTCGCATCGTCCCACCCGTCGATTCCTTCCCTTTCTGTCCTTCCATTATATATATCACATTATTCTCATCCTTCTCATTTGCCCCAAACTCCTCCGAATTCGCGTCTTTCATTCCACCCCGACGCGCCGCCGCAATGCACGCAACTTGCAGCCCCAAGCACAAACCAAGATAAGGGATATTGTATTCCAGCGCATATTTCGCCGCCCGAATCTTCCCCTCCACTCCTCTCGTACCAAACCCACCAGGCACTACTATCCCATCTAACCCTTTCAGCAATCCAACATTCTTTTCCACATCTTCTGCATTTACCCATTTAAGATCCAAATTCACCTTATCCCAAGCGGCGGCCGCCTTCAGTGCCTCCGTCACACACATGTATGTATCATCATTCCCTACATATTTTGCTACCAACCCAATTCGCACCGTTTTTGCATACTCCTTCGCTCGCCTCCGCGAAAACTCCTCCCACCGACTCATATCTGGCTCACAAGTATCATCCACGAAGTCATTCAGTATCGCAAGTACTCCCGACTTCAACACATTAAACGGCACATCATATACCGAACTAATATCCGGCAAATTCACCACTGCATCAGACGAAATCCCCGAAAACGCCGCAATTTTTTCGCATATCTCCCTCGGACAAGGCTCCTCCGTCCTCACGCACACTACATCCGGAATAATCCCAAATCCCCGTAAGTCCTTAAGCGCATTCTGCGCTGGCTTTGTCTTCAATTCATTTGACGTATGAATAAATGGCACATATACCACCGACACATACAAACAGTTTCGCCTTCCCACCTTATTCGCAAACAACCGAATTGCCTCCACAAACGGCAATCCTTCGTAATCCCCCACCGTTCCACCAATCTCTACAATATGAATATCCGACTCCGCCGAAGCCTTTTCAATCTTTTCGCACACCAACCCAGTAAAATGTGGCACTAACTGCACCGTTTTGCCATGAAATCCCCCTGAACGCTCACGCTCAATCAACTCCTTATATATCGACCCCGATAAAGTAATCGAATATTTCGACGTCTCAAAATCCAAAAACCTCTCATAATGCCCTAAATCAAGATCAGTCTCCACCCCATCGTGTGTTACGAAACACTCTCCATGCTCCACCGGATTTAAGAGACCCGCATCTACGTTGAGATACGGGTCGCATTTTTGCATCGTTACTCTGTAACCTTTTGCCTTCAGTATCGCTCCGATTGAAGCTGCTGTGATTCCTTTACCGACCCCCGACAACACCCCACCAGTTACAAAGATATACTTACACTTTTTATTTTTCATTTATAAACCTCCTTCCCTCACCATAAACAATATTTTACCATTGTACCACAAAAACCACCCCACAAATACCACAATTCAGCCAATTTTATTCCGCATTAGTATAAACATTCGTCACATCATCAAGATCATCCACAGCCGCAAGCAACTTCTCCAACTTCTCCGCATTCTCCCCCTCCACCGGTACATAACTCGAAGGCACATACTGAAGTTCTGCACTAGTCACCGTAAGTCCCCCATCCACTAAACTTTGCCTTACCTTCATCAAATCCGAAGCATCGGTATATATAACTGTACCTTCATCTTCATCCATCACATCTTCTGCTCCCGCGTCGAGTGCTACCATCATTACCTCATCACCTTTCTCCGACACCTCAATCACGCCTTTTCGCTTGAACTGGAACATCACCGAGCCAGACTCCGCCATTCGTCCACCGTTCTTATCCAGAGTATGTCTCACCTCCGGCAAAGTCCGGTTCTTATTATCTGTCGCCACTTCAATCACAATCCCCACTCCACCAGGACCGTATGCCTCATATACTTCTTCAATTAACGCCGCCGCCGACTTATCCGCCACCCTCGCTATTGCCCGCTCAATATTCGCTTTCGGCATATTCGCGAGCCGTGCCTTCTCTAATACCATAGCGAGCGAAGGATTCATCGCCGGATCCGTTCCCGCTCTAGCCGCAATCGCGATCTGATTCCCAATCTTAGTAAACAACGCGCCACGTTTCGCATCCACTACTGCCTTCTGCCTTTTGGTTGTCGCCCATTTGCTATGTCCAGACATATTATTCTCCCATCAAAATTATTATTCAACTTCCCTTAATTGTACCACTTATCACCCCAAATGTCTATTTCGCATCTGTAATCTCATAAGCCTACGCGGCCCGATCGCCTATTTCGCACCTGCAATCTCAGAATGTAACTTCTTGAACTTAGGCGACTTGTCGTCTAGTTCGTCAAAATCCTTCTCACTTGGTTTTTCTTCAATACCAGAATTAATAAAGTTGCGTAGTACTCCTACCAGTATAAACGGTCTTACAAACACTGAATGCAGCATCGACCAGAATATCACCCCTACACCAGCCGAACATATGAGCATCACCGTATTTGCATCCATCGCTTCGCCTTCCTCTGCTAAAGCCTCCGCAAGTTGTCGGAACGCATCCGGAAAATTCATCATAATAAGATATGAAATCCCCATGAACACCCCACCTATCACTAGGAATGACACAATCGATATTCCAAACACCCTCCCCATGTTTTTGAAGAATGTCTTACCATGTTTAAAGAATAGCACCGCACCTTCACAAGTCGCCTTGCCAGAACCAATATCTTTACGATAAAACACCCACCCCAGACAACAATCACACAGATATCCCACGATTGTATTAATAATGCTAGATATCGCACTACCAATCGCGCCTCCATTATCACCACCAACCGCTTCACCTACTGCAGTAATACCCTTACCAATCTGATTGAAAATCCCTTTAATTGCACTCGTCGCCGCATAGTACACTGCTACAGTCGTGAATCTCTCCTTTACAACCTTCTTTCCTTCACTAATTACATCTTTTGGTAACTTTCCATCTATAACTCCCTGTGTCATCATCGCAATCTGGCCTGCCTTATATGTATATGACACATACCTCAACAAGAAATACACCAACACCCCACCAACTAGTGCGCCAATTATCAATCCTATCGCCACCGCACCGTTTGCTACACATGCTATCAATAAGCCAAGCCCCATCATCACTACAAATGCCACAAATGCCACTACATCCCAACCAAATCGTCTCAACGAAAACCCCAAGGTTTTCTTATATATTTCTTTATTGTCTAAAGCCATTTCAAACTCCTTTTATTATTGTTTATTAACCGGTTGCGTATTATTAGCATCCTGTTGCTGAACCACATTACCACCTTGTATAGCAGCCATTCTAGCCTGTACTTCCTTCTCTACCATTTCTTGAATCTTAGCCTGGACTACTTCATTATTTACACCATTTAACCCATTATTAGCTTCTTTTTCCTTCTTCGCTCCGCTATCTGACACAATCGCCGCCGCACAAGCCATCACAATAAAAGCAAACCCAGCCAGAGCAGCCAATCCATACCATCTCCCATCCATCACCGCCTGAACTTCTCCCAAAGTCACCACAACCGCATATATCCCACAATAAAGCGCACAGATAAGTGCTGTTATTTTTAGTGGTTTGACTGGCTTCAACGTCTCCTTAATCGCCCAAACGTTCGATATTACAAAACCCATAGTTGCAATATCAATCGCCACCACAAATGCTTTAGCCATAACAGTCATGTGGTAAGAATAACCCAGAAAAGCACCCCCCTCAATCCTTTCCGTAAATGGTAATACTTCCCAAATAAACAGAATCGATAATATCAACCATACAGTATTTCCTATCAAACTTATCAATGCAAAACATTGCGCAATCCTATCCTTTTTCTCCATCAATGAAAAATTATTTACGCCTAAGAAAAGCATTAATCCACACAATGCAAAAGTTCCCATTAGCTTGCCAATCGTTACACTAAAGCTCTGCACTACTATCAATACCGCCCCCACCACCACTTCTCCAATCAATATACAAACCGCCGTCCACAAAAAACCTTTTTTTATTTTTTTTATAGTTTCTATTGCTGATTCACTAAATATACTTTCCATTCTTCACATTATATCATAATCTTTTTCCAAAACCTCTTTTTACAGCTCAAAAACAACAAAACAATAATCACGATATAAATCACAAACACCCACCCTTGATACTTCGGTATCTCCACCAAGAATTCCCTCATCCCTCCGAACCACCCTATCACTGCAATATGATAATCCAACAATTTCGTTGCACACCACCCCA
This sequence comes from Candidatus Saccharimonadota bacterium, assembly GCA_017514765.1. Lineage (GTDB taxonomy): Bacteria > Patescibacteriota > Saccharimonadia > Saccharimonadales > Saccharimonadaceae > Nanosyncoccus. Next base: position 34,830 of record JAFWIU010000005.1, read on the forward strand.
CCATCATACCAATCATTGGCACATTTGCCACCACACCAGTTGCAAACACTAATCCCATCGCCCACGGCAAAGTCGGCAGTATCAGTATATTTGCCACTACACTAATTAATGACACCGCACCATAATAATATAGTATTATAGGCAGCGTCATCACCGTCGCCGCCATTGTCGTAATCACCATCGAACCCACAAATCCCGGTTTCTTCACGCCATAGAAAAACTTAATCATTTTAGACCCCAGTATCATAATCCCCGCATACGAAGCAAACGACAATTGCCACCCCATATTAATTATAAAGCTCGGTTGCATCATCAAAGTCACCGCCGCTACCATTAGTATTAATCGCCACGCCGCCACCTCCCGCCCTGAATACCATGCCACGAGAGTCAATATCGTCATCATCCCAGCCCTGAGAATCGACGGCGTCCATCCCACCATCGCCATGAAAAACACTACGAACAGCACAGCAAATAATACTCCCGCAAATCTCGATAGCTTACCAAATAATTTTCGCGCCACCCCCACTAATATCGCAAGATGCGCTCCGCTCGCCACCACGATATGTGTGAGCCCCACCACTCGCAAATTCTCATCTAATTCATCCGGCAGCCCCGTCTTCAGCCCCAACAAATACGATAGCCCCAATTTCACCTCCGGCTCCGGCACCATTGACCGCACTCGACCTGCAAACCAATTCCGCACCGCTAGTACCCACGACCCCGGCTCCGGCCGTTCCCATTTCACTAGTTTCGGCCGATACATATATCCCGCATAAGTTCCAAATCCGTCCAACATTTTCCCACTAAGCACCACTTTGTCTTCTCGCGCTAATTCTTCATTTTGGCTCACCGTCACATATATACTACCCGTGCTCTCCACCTCCTCTTCACCGAATTGCAAATTACCTAGTTTAAACTTCGTCACCCCTTCATCTGTTTCCGGATCTCCCTCAACCACACCTGTCACCACAATCTCATATCCATATAACCTTCGCACATAATCTTCTCCGACGAGCTCATTTGCAATTTTTACAAATGCCAATACCATCCCCGCCACCAGTGCCAGCACTACCACCGCACACCTCGGTTTCAAATACGCCACTACTAGCATCACTACCACCAATCCTATCCATACCGGTGAAGCAAAATAATTCACCCACATCACCATCCCTACTATCACACCCGCGACAACCCCAACACAAAGAAACACCACCAACCACGACTGATGCACCTGTCTAGAAAGCCATTTGAGCATCCCTCACTTCTACCACACCCACCACAAAACTACAACCCCCGCAAAATACTATGATTGAAGCTACAACTTGATGACTGGTTCCTTACTTTCGGCCAGCTTTGCTGCTTTCTGTATCAACGCCTCCACCTTCGCATGATCCGCCTTCTGTTTCTCTGCATCAAACGCCGCCTGCTGCCGCTTCAAATCCCCTAGGAATCCAGTTCCCTTCGCCGCATTCCAGAAAATCCTCTCACATGGCACATTCTTGTAATGCCACGGTTTATTAAACAGATTAAAATGTACCAACTTCACATTCCGCGGCAAATCTTTTACCGGCTCCGCATTCCACTTCGGATCCAAGAACGCAATCTTCCCACGCAGTATCACATTTAAATAATCCTGATCCGGCGCCACCAGATCCGCATCATATTTCTTAATCAAATCAATCATAGTCGAGAGATATCGCATCTTCCGCATCTTACGAAGATCCATCACCTGTACCCCCGAATTCACATACTCCGTATGCGGCACATTAAGTGCATTATCCACATAATCCCGAAATTCCGGTATCACCGTCACCTTCGGATCTATCATCGCTGCCATCGCATTGTCGCCCAAGTCCGTATCATATAGTTCCCCAATGTCACCACGCAGAATCGTATCACTATCTATATATACTGCCTTTTTATATAGCGGGAACATCACCGGAATAAACGCTCGGTAATAGTACACCGCTGAAGAAAAGAAATCCCCTGCCCCTTTCTGCCGCCTTGTACAATACGTCACAATCGCCTTAAGATACAAACTCCGCGTCATTTTTTTAAACTGTAACGACACATTTCGCGTTACCAAGTTTCGCAACCTCCACCGATTCACCAGATTCAACCCATCATGCAAAATAATCACCCGATAATACCTATGCGGGTCTGAGTGTTGAGTCAAAGAGTGAATCGCCGCCGCTGCATACGGCGCATATGCACTATTAATCGTCAAAAACACCGGCACCACCTTCACGTGCTTCTTAATCGGATTCCCTGTATTAAATATGCTCATCTTATTTCTTCACGTATTTAAAATATTCATAAGTGTTTTTCTTACTATATTTTACCATAGAATCATAAACTTTTTTCGCCAAAGCATCCTGCTTCTCCACTTCCGAACCTTCACTATCTGCATAAAACGGCCCGTCCAAATACACATCCATCCGCGGCAAATCCCCTTTCTCCCGCTTCAATCGTTTATGATAAGTCGTCGTCATCGTGTAGACCGGCAAATCATTCCGCACTGCATATTTAAACGACCGCCCACCCGCCTGGAACTTTCGAATCTTCGTCGCATACGGCCACACGTGCGCCTCCGGATATATTACAAGGCACTTCTTCTGCGCCAACCTCTTATCCACCGCTTCATTAAACGCCTTCTTCTCATCAGCTGATTTTCCGAGTGGCAACCCACCGATATATGGCAAAATCGGTCCAATCCCCGGAATTTTCAGATTCACTGGACTAATAATCGTAAATATCCTTCTGTCCGCCGCCACCGCCGGTCCAAACACATCATGAAATGGGTTCGTATGATTCGCATATATTAAATATCCTTTACCCCGAGCTTCTTTCAACTTCTCCCGCCCATGGAACTTCGCCTGCCAGTACCACCTCTCATACCACTGTCCAAATATCCAAAAAATCCGAAACAATATCGCCGAATAAACTCTCGTCCACCAATGCTTCGGAATAAACTCATACCCATCCGGCAGTCCTACTTCGACTTTCTTTTCTTGCTCATCCGTTTTAATTGGATCATCTGTTTCCGACTCGTAATAAAACACCCGTTCTGATTTCGGTATATCTTTCTGGAATAATTCCGCTTTCGCCATATTATAAGTATATCATAAATGACAGAGCAACATACCTCAACAATCCACCGCAGAATATGCTATAATTATTCCATGAAAATCATCTTCCCCGAAGTTAATACCAACGAGCTAGCTAAACAAGCTACTACAGAATTCCCCGACATCGAGTTTCTCCCCGCTGATTTCCTCGACCATGCCGCCGACATGTTACAACAGGGTATTGCCGATTCCCTCATCTCCGGTATCGATTTTCCTTCTCGCGACGTTGTCATCGCCTGCAAGAATCATCTCAAACTATCCTCCGACTATTTCTCTAGTTGTTTCATCTGCGAAAAGGGAAATCAAGTCCTCGCCCTCGCTGATGGCGGTGTTAATAAACACCCCACGAAAGAACAGCTCTACACCATCGTCGAAGATACCGCCAAAACCTTCATCAAATACACCGGAAACCAACCCAGAATCGCTATGCTTTCCTATTCCACCAACGGTTCCGGTGGTAAAAACCCCGACTTAGACAAAATCCATTTCGTCATCAACCAAATTCGCCAAACCCACCCCGACTATATCATCGATGGCGAAATGCAACTCGATGTCGCCATCGACCCCACCATCTCAACTAAGAAATACCCCTCTTCCCAAATTCAAGGTGACGCCAACATTCTTATCACGCCTGATCTCAATTCTGGCAATCTGCTCTACAAATCTCTCGAACGCTTCGGCGGTTTTACTATCGCCGGTCCCATCATTCAAGGCTTCACTATTCCTCTCGCCGATCTCTCTCGCGGCAGCACCGTCGCAGATATCGTTTTAACCATTAAAGTCATAAGGAGTTTATTATGAAATACTTCGGCACCGACGGTATCCGCCAACCAGCCGACCAATTCACCTCAGAATTTCTCACACGAATCGTCAAAGGTCTCATCGATTACGCCGGCGACGAAATCAAAATCATGCTAGGCGGCGACACCCGCGAATCCACCGAATGGATTCTCCAAGATCTTGAAACCGCCTGCGAATCCTTCGGTATCGAATACATGAATGTTGGCGTTCTCCCCACCCCCGCCATCAACTACTGTTTCTATCAAATGGGCTTCGACTTCGCCATCGACGTTACCGCCAGCCACAATCCTTACACCGACAATGGTATCAAAGTCTTCGAACGCGGCTCCCACTATGGTCAGAAACTCTCCGAGCAGGGCTGCAAATCCATCGAAACCGCCCTCGATTCGGCACAAACCTACGCGCTCGCATCCACCACCATCAGGGAAGATTTACATAGTGACGCTCTCGAACTCTACCTCGCCCACCTCCTCGAATACCTCGGCGATGCCGACTTCACTGGTTTAAGCCTCGCCATGGATTGCGCCGACGGTGCCACTAGTGTCATCAATCAAACTGTTTTCGATGAGCTCGGCGCCAAAGTCACTCTCATTCATGCCAATTCCAACTACAATACCACCATCAACCACGACTGCGGCAGTACCCACCTCGATTCTCTGAAAGACACTGTCGTAAATAATCACCTCGACTTCGGTATCGCTTTCGACGGTGATGGTGACCGCTGTCTATTTATTGACCACCAAGGCAACGAAATCGACGGTGACCAAATCATCGCCATTCTAGCAAACCATCTCAAACTCAACCACATCGCTATTACCGTTATGGCCAACCAGGGTCTTCTCAATTGGGCCAGCGACAACCATATCGCTACCGAAATCACCCCAGTCGGCGATTCCAACGTCGCCGCAGCCATGCGCACCCATCACATTCCTATTGGCGGGGAACAGTCCGGCCACATCATCCTCCCGAACGAACCCACTGGCGACGGTATGCTGACTAGCCTCATGCTTACCAAAGTCATTGCCGAAACCGGCAAATCCCTCCACAATCTCGCCAGTCTCTATCACAAATCTCCTCAAGTTATCGTTAATCTCCCTGCTACTAACCAGCAAAAAACTTCCCTCAAATCCTCCGATTCTGTCCAAAAACTCCTCCTTGACTACGGCCAGAAACTAGAAGCAGAGAACGGCCGTCTCCTCGTCCGCCCCTCCGGCACCGAACCCCTCATCCGCATCACTATCTGGGGGAACGACGAAGCCAACATCAAGACTATCGCTAATAAACTCAAAAACGAATTGGAGACCTTACTATGAAAATTCAAACGCTAACTGAATATAACGAAGAAACCGCTAATCGAATTAGGGAATTATTGATTCAGCTTTCCCGTAGCGGCAAAGATCGCGGGGAAATACCACAAACATGGTTCGACGAGCTGATCGCTTCCCCTTCCCACGACATGCTGCTTGCCATCAACGACAATGACGAAATTGTCGGCATCGCCACCCTTTCTATTATTATGGGGCCCATTGTCCGTAAAGTCGCCTACCTCGAAGACTTTGTTACCGACAAAGCATATCGCGGGCAAGGCGTCGGCACTGAACTCTGGAATGCTATGCTTGACTGGGCCAAAGACGAACAATGCACCGAACTTTGTTTCACTTCTGGACACGGTCGCGAATCCGCTCAAGCTTTCTATCTTCATAAAGGTGCCGAAATTTACGACACCAACTACTTCCGTTTTCCACTTCAATAATTTGTTTTTAGAAATTTGGCAACACCGCCAGAATCATCGGTAACAAATAAACATGTAAAGCATTTGGTAAACCAGAGAAGAACATCAATGAAGCTCCGTACGACACTAATAATCCTAAAAGCATCACTCTAGTTGATTTCTTCCAAACAGCCTTGAATATCAATATTAAAGTTAATACAAATAGGGAAACACCAATCAATCCAGTTTCAAGCAACAAAGAAGCATATTCATTTTGCACAATCTCTTTAGGCGCAGGGGACAACCCATTATTATATAATGCAAATCCTGCACCCCCCAATCCCACGCCAAATATCATATTAGACCAACTTTGCGACCATACTTCCATCGCTGCACCAGACAATCTCACCCGTGTATCTGTCGATTCTGCCACATATCCCCCAAAAACCGCCTCTTCCTTCTCGAAGTTTTCCACAGAGTTTTCCACAAGCACAAATTCATCCTCTTTCAATTCCCCCTCCATATTTTCCGTTTCAATATCTTCATTGATAGGTTTATCAACCCTAATATCAATCACCCCAAGCGACAAATGATTGATCACCTTCGCCACCCCATCGTAATATGTATCACTCGTCGGTCCCATCTCTGCCATCAAACCCTGTAGATTTAATATCGCTACAAAAGAGAGCACTATTAACCCCCATACTACTCCCACCCGCTTCACCATCAATCGTCTTTCCTTCTGTCTTATTCCAAAAATCACAAAACCACTCATAAACAGCATCCCAACCACAAACGCATAAATCGCCCCCCGCGAAAACGTCAAGAATAGTGTTGCCACGAAGACGATTGGCAATAGTACTTTGAGGACATTTCGGAGGTCACGACCGAGACTTAGGGCGCTCCGCCCGTGACGACGGGCCGGAGCGACCCATGTCCGAAAAGTACTATTGCAATCGTCTTCTAAGAAAAGCCATATACTTGCCATTATCGGTGCCAGGAGCAAATTTCCCATAAATTGTGGCTCTATTGCAAACCCATTCGGATGCGGAAACCCAAACATATGATATGTACATCCATCGCACATCAGGGAATACTCCTGACCCACTCCCGCAAGATCAAGTATACACTGCACTACACACCACACGCATATCACCAATGTCGAACCAAAGAACCACTTCAACCACAATAATTTAAATCCATCATCCAACCAATCTTTCACTAACCACATCACATAGCCCGCCAAATACAGCAACCACATTATCCCCACTGTCAGCACTCCTCGTACCACATTAAGCGACCATATTACCGACAAAGTCACCCACACAGGGAATAGTAGCCACAGCCACCTCCATCCCTTCAGCCAATCGAATAGTTTTCGTCTTTGTATTAATATCACCACGCCCACCGCATCAAACACTACAAGCCAAATCAAAGGCAGGGAAAGCTCAAAATTCATCGATTCGCTACTTCCCAGTTTAATCAACGGCCAATACGAAAAGAATAATGTCGATGGCAATATATACAACAAAGACCTAGTTAACTTTTTTATCCACATATTTCTTCATCTCTTTGTCAAATCTCTCTGCGCTAAACTTCTTCGCCGACTTCGCCACCTTAGCACTATCAAACTTCATCTTTTCAAATCTCACAATCGCATCACTTAATGATTTCACAGTTTGACGGGGGAAGAGCACTCCATTTTCCCCATCTACCACGTAATCCTGCGCTCCGCCTTCACCAAACGCAATCACTGGACAGCCAGCCGCTAATGCTTCCACCGGCGCAATTCCGAATGGTTCAAAACTAGGGAACAAGAACCCCTTTGCATCCGTCAGCAATTTCGCCAGTTCATGCTTCCCTACCAATGGCACAAATTCAATCCACTCCGAATCATTTGACATTTTTACCAATTTATGGTGTTCCGACCCTTCCCCTACGACTAGTAGTTTCCTTTTCAATTTCATACATGCCTTTACCGCTAGATCAATTCTCTTCCAGTTTACCTGGCGACTTGTAATAATATAATATGCATCCTGAGACATGCTACGAATTTGACCCACAAAATCCTTCACTTCTACCGGTGGATGAATCACCACCGCCTCGCGATCATAATACTCGTTCATCAATTCTTTGGCATACTCACTAATTGTCACATAATAATCCGGCACTTGCGCTGCCTTATAGTCCCCTCGTCTCAGCGGTCCCACCATTAGTTTAAAGAAAAATCTCACCACTGGATTCAAAATCCCGAAACCAGGGTTTTCTACATAATCATTATACATCTGCCAATAATACTGTGTTGGCACGTGACAATAGGATATATGAATCCCCTTCGGATTAGCCGTTTTCTTCCCATGTTCGTGAAGCCATTTCCCCGACTTCACAGCTTTTGCTTCCGCACCCGTCACTGAAATAATCAAATCGTACTCCGACAAATCCAAATGTTTAAACCATCTCTGTCTCAACGGTGACAGTAATCTCCGCATACATACTGGAAATATTTGCAACCACCCAGTTCTGACATCTGCGTCTTTGAACCAATCAATTCCCTTCGGTGCATATTTCGACGTATAAATCGGCGCCTTCGGATACATCCGGTGTATTTCAAGTAGCACCTTCTCGGCACCACCTACATTTGTCAACCAGTCGCAGACAATTGCAACTTTCATTTAGCACCCTCTCCCTTAAGTACCACTACAATCGTCTTAAAGAATATCGAAGCATCCAGCATCAACGACCAATTTCGTACATAATACGTATCAAGCGCTCGCCTCTCTTCAAACGGTATATCTCTCCTTCCTGACACCTGTGCGAAGCCCGTCAATCCTGACCTTACCGTTAGTATCAAAGATCTATCACCGTAATCACGTAGCTCACCCGGCAACAACGCACGCGGCCCAATCAACGAAATATCACCCATCAAAATATTAAATAGTTGCGGCAATTCATCCAACGAAGTCCGCCTTAAGAAGTTCCCTACTTTTGTAATTCTTGGGTCATTCTTCATATAATCCCCGTTTTTGCGATACTTTTTAATCAGCTCTGGTTTTCCCATCTTCGTAAATGCCTCCTCTGCCGTCATTCCAGAATACTCCGGCTTCATCGTTCGGAACTTATAACACTTAAATCGACGGTTATACCTTGTTAGCCTCTCATCCGCATAAAACGCTGAATGCTTCATATCCGAACACTTAATCGCTATCCATACAATCAACATCGGTATCGCCACAATTATGATTCCTATCACTGCAAATACGATATCAAATGCCCGTTTAATTACTGCATTCACACCAGCTAATGGTGTCGTCATCACCAATACTGCCGGCGTATTACCAATCAGCTCCAGTTCCCCAAAATGCGACGACAACGCCGTCTCGCTTGGTACAAAGTAATACAACAAATGCCGATTCACCGCTTGCTTATAGACATACTCTGTTGATTTCTCATCCGTCTGAATAATCACATCCACCTTCGTCCTTCTCAAAGCATCCTTCAAAGACGAATACTGTCGCTTTTTCAAATCTTTCGGAATATACCTTTTCCCTGCCACAATTCCCGCCAACCGATAGCCCGACTCCGGCGTCGACGCAATATAATCTGCCAAATATTCCGTATTCTTCGCATTCCCCACTATAATCACTCGTCTCACCGCATAATCATTTCGGAAAATCGCTCGGATCATCAACCGCACCAGTATCCTTTCCACCAATAGGAATACAAACGACAACCCCATCGCCATCACCGTTATCGCTTTCGTCGGAAAAATCTGCTTATCCATATAATATCCATATACAATCAAAGCCGCTACCGACAGCACTGCCGCCACCAAAAGTCTCCCGCGTTCCGGCATCCGCGATTTATTAATCACTATCGATTTACGATAAAGCCCAAGCGATGCAATTATCAAAAGCATTATCGGTACCAGCCATACTACCGTCCACAAAAAATCTGACCACTGCGTTTCAAAGAAATACGGTCGCGGATCGACCACTACTCGAATATAATAAGCCGCTGCAAACGACGCAATCAGCGCTACTGCATCGCCAATCACCAAACATAATCTCAACACATAATCTGATTTTTTCTGCATAGATTCATTATACCACGTCCCCCTCATCCACTCAATTCAGCAACCGCTTATTCTACTGTTACTGATTTCGCCAAATTCCTCGGTTGATCCACATTGAATCCCTTACACACCGTAATATAATACGCCAAAAGCTGCGATACTAAATTCATCAGAAGCGGCGCAAATAATTCCGCTGAGGACTCTATCTTCACTACATCCTCTACCGGCAAGTCAAACCTATCCGCGTTAGTCACCACCACTACATGCCCTCCTCTCGCTAGCACCTCCTGGATGTTTGACACCGCCTTCTCATATAATGCACCCTTCGGTAGTAGCACTACCTCAAAGAATCTATCATCAATCAAAGCCAATGGCCCATGCTTTAATTCCCCAAATGCATATGCATTCGCATCCACATACGATACCTCCTTCAGCTTCAACGCGCCCTCCATTGCCGTCGGATAAGCCGTATCACGTCCCAAGTAAATCGCATGATCATATTCAGCGTGTTTTTCCGCAATTTTTCTCACCTGATCCGGCACCTTATCTAACACCGTACGAATCTCTTCCGGCAAATGTGCAATCTCTTCGACATATGGTCTTAACATTGCGCCCTTTACCCCCTTCGCTTGCGCAATTGTTAATCCAAACATCACCATTGCCACTACCTGTGACGTAAACGCCTTCGTCGATGCCACCGAAATTTCCGGCCCTACGTGTACATAAGTCCCTCCGTCCACTTCGCGCGCAATCGTCGAACCAATTGCATTTACAATTCCAATTGTCTTCACGCCCTGCTTCTTGATTTCCCGTAAACACGCCAAAGTATCCGCCGTCTCACCAGATTGTGACACAATCAACGCCACCGAATTCTCCGGAATATATGCCGATCGGTAACGATATTCCGAAGCAATCACTGTTTCAATCGTCAATTCTGGCGAAAACTGCTCGATATAATACCCTGCCAATAATCCCGCATGATAGGCCGTACCACAGCCCACGATTATCAAATGCTTAATTTTACGCAATTCCGCCTCCGAAAGACCGGGACCCCCCAGATGTACCATCCCTTCTTTCAAATTTACTCGTCCCCGCAAAGTTTCTATCAACGATTCCGGCTGTTCCATTATTTCCTTCAGTAAGAAATGATCATATCCGCCTTTTTGAATCGCCGCAAGATTTGTCTCAATCTCTTCTACCTTTGCTGACACCGGCTCCGCGTTCAAAGTCTTGATTTCAATACTGTTTTTCCCTATTACTGCTACTTCACCATCATTCAAATAAATCGCCCGCTTCGTATGACCAATTAACGCCGAAGCGTCTGACGCTATTAAAGTCTCATCGTGGCCCACTCCAATCACTAATGGTGACCCGCTTCGTGCTACCACCATCTCCTTAGGCTCTATCTCCGACACTACTGCAATTCCATACGTTCCCTTCACTAGTTTCAAAGCCTGCACCACTGCGTTTACTAATGGATATTGTCCATTTTGATAAAACGAATTAATCAACGCCGCCAACACTTCCGAATCCGTCTCCGACTGAAACTCAAACTCTTTCAGCTGCGCCTTTAACTCTTTATAATTCTCAATAATCCCATTATGTACTAGATAAATCGATCCTGCTTGATGAGGATGCGCGTTCGTCTCTGAAGGCTCACCATGTGTCGCCCAGCGTGTATGACCAATCCCAATATGATCATCACGCTTCGCTCGCGCCAGTTTTTCCTCCAAATTGGCAATCTTACCCTTTGCACGTAGCAAAGTTGCCTTCCCTTCATCATCCAACGTCACAATTCCTGCCGAATCATATCCCCGATATTCCAAACGCTTCAACCCCGAAATCAAATAATCCTGCGCCTTTTTCTCACCCACATACCCCACGATTCCACACATAATTTTTCTCCACTTATTTTCCCCATTATATCACAAGAAATATCAATACGGGAACCCACACTCAGCAAAACTAGGAAAACAACGTCATCTGCTTAACGTCATTATCTTCAAGTTTTTCTTTTGTTTCAAATCTACTCCTAAATTCTTCATCAGTCATCAAATCCTTCACGCTCCATTCTCCATCAATCGCAATCGCCCCTTCCTTTATCAAGGCAAGGTTATCACTATATTTCGCATTATTCCAACAATACACTGGACAATACTTATTCTTTAAATTTTCCTTCACACCGCTCCAAGTCCCACCTTGTTTTATTGATTTTATCGCCACCACCGCTTCAGCCTGCGCATAAATATACTTGTTACGATTCATCGCATTCCCAACGTTGAAACCTGCATCTGGGTTCACTACCGAAAGAAGTAGCAGCTTCCCTTTCTGCACCGCCTTCACTACTTCACTCTTTCGTAATTTCCGAATCATCGAATCCGCCAAGTATTCAATCACTCTTCCACCGCTACTCAGTGCCACTTCCTCCGAAATCATATCCGCACCGCGCGCTCCACCCGACACGATCGCATATTTTCGCCGAACCGTTTCCTTTACCAATTTAGTCTCGAAATCAATATCCCCAGCCGTCATATCTCGTGAGCCCACGAAACCAACACTACGTTTCTTCAGTAATTTCAAATCTCCAGCATAGAAGAAATAAGGCGGGCAAGATTCCCCTAACTTATTTTTTAGTCTCACCGGGTATGCCTTATCAGCTCTTGTCACCAACGAAATTCCCATATTTTCATACTTCGACACCTCGAAAAATAAACTTGCACTCCGCCCTACTAAATCCACGATTCTTTCAGCAAATTCATCATCACATTCTAATGCCTTCGTTATCTCATCTTTTGACATATCTAGCAAATCACCCGGCACCATTTCCTTCTCAACTAACGTTCTTGCAAGCATTTTCCATTCGGACGGTTTGAGCGGTTTAATTCCCTCTCCCACGCATAGATTACTACACAAAATCAAAATCGCTTGAGCATCTTTACTCATAACCATCTCCTCCTCTACCGCTACTATCCGCCAATGCAAATGGGTACACTTCCTCGCACCCACATTCCGTCAGCTTAAACCCGCATACAGTCAACGTCCATCTCGAATCCACCACGTCATCAACCAAAATCACTTTTCTCGGCACCTTGTAACGGTCTTTTACATAAAACGCCTCAAAAGCGTTCTTACACTGATAATAACTATTTTCCATCTCCTTCTGCGGCTTATTCACATGCTTATCTAGCAAATCCAAACATTCAATTCCACATTCCTCCGCCAACCTCTCCGCATAATCTCTTACTATATCGCTTCTCAGTGACGGCACAAAAGTAATATAATCAATATCTTTTTCTATTATCAGATTCTTCAATTCCTCTGCGCCCTTCTCTACTAACTCATCCCTAAATCTCTCAACGCCAGAATACTTATCCTGACGCACCATTTCACCATACCCTTCTTCGCCGTATTGCGACAAGCAGATCCCCACCTGGTTTGGCTGCCGGATCGTTACTCTATCACCAAAATTATTCCGCGGCCACTGTTTTCGCGGTTCTATCTCAAGCGTTATTCTATCAAGATAATCTTTTGCCGTATCAATCGATGCACCAGACAAAGTCGACGGGAAAAACTCTTCGCCCAAACAATTCACACAATGGTTGCAATCTTTTGCCGTTTCATCATTCAAACATCTTACTGTATATTTACTTAAACATTTATCCGTATAAGTCAGATTAATCATCTCTTGCATTTCCTGTCGCCGAATATTGGAAATAGCATTATACTTCTCAGCATCATAATAGAACCGCTTAGCTGTCGCATAATAACGAATCGGATTCCGTTCAACTCGCACAAAACCATCATTTATTAGAAAACTCAGTACTTTTTCTATTTTCTGTCGCTTAACATTAAAACCAAACTGCAAATCTTTTATCGTTACCCCATCCCGATCAAGTATAAACTGGTATATTTCTTCCGTCTCCTTCCTCGACGGGAAAGCATGGTCAATAAAATAATTCAAAATATCCTCATCCTCTTCACCATAAAGCAGTATCGCATACGCATTATCTAGTTTCCTCCCCGCCCTACCAATCTGCTGATAATACGAAACAATGTTTGACGGCAATTGGAAATGAATTACGAAAGAAATATCATCTTTATCATAGCCCATACCCAGTTTAATTGTCGCAACCAAAGCCTTAATTTTGTTTTCCTTAAAATCCTCTTCTACTTCCCGACAGTACTCATCAGGCAGCTTGGAATGGTATGGCACCGCATGTATGCCGTTCTCCTGCAAAAACCTCGCCAAATTATCACAATCTTTCGTCGTCAAACAATAAATTATTCCACTACCAGGAATCCGATTAATGTTTTCCAGAATCCACGCATACCTTTCTACCTTGCTCGGCATATTAATCACCTGTATAGACAAAGATTCCCTAGTCAAAGGTCCCCGTGACAAGAAAACGTCATTTCCAAACTGCCGCTCCAAATCGCGAATCACCCGATTGTTTGCCGTAGCAGTCGTCGCAAGCAGCGGCACGTTCGATGGCAATTCCGCTATCACTTTCTTCAGATTACCATATTCCAATCGAAAATCATGCCCCCAGTCCGATATACAATGCGCTTCGTCTACCACGAAAAGACCAATCCGAATGTTTCTTAATTCACTCTGCACATCACTACTAAACAAAGTCTCCGGCGTCACGAAAACGATATCTAATTCATCGCGTACCATTGCATTAATAATATCTGGACGTCTATCTTTGACCGTACTGTTTAGCACATCGCACTTTAAATCGAGCTTCCGCGCCGCCTCAAGCTGATTTTGCATCAACACTAAGAGTGGACTTACAACCAGCGTCACTCCATCACCACGCTCGCGCATCAACTTCGTTGTCAAGAAATACACCAAGCTCTTTCCCCACCCAGTACGTTGTACTACTAACGTCCGCAGATTTGTCAAAGTCGCTTCAATGGCCTCATACTGACCATCACGAAAAGTCGCATCACGCCCATACAGCTCCTTCAGTATCCTAGAGCATTCTTCATATATTTCTGGCTGTTTTACTTCTGGCATATTACCCTTAATTATATCAAAAAACGCCACTAAAGGGCGCATATTCTAATGGTGATCCGGGTGGGACTCGAACCCACGACACCAAGCTTAAGAGGCTCGTGCTCTAACCAGCTGAGCTACCGGACCGACCACATATAGTATTATATCACGAAATCCACTATTTGAAAAGCCCCCGAACCACCAACATTACCCTGAATGTTTACACTTCTACTAGTTCATACTTACGCGACCCCAGCCCCAGTGACTCCGCATACGGCAAAATCTCACGCCCTAATCTCGTATTAATCCGCTCCTTGAGCTCCGCCGCCCCCGGGTCATCACTCGCCCAAATCATATCGATAAACGCTTGGTCATTCGCCACCGGATCTAGTGACCCTACAATTCCCAGTTCCCCCATCACCGGATCACCCTGTTTTGAATCACAATCACAATCTACCGACAATGCATTCATCACCGTAATATACACAATCGGCTTCCCTTTCTCTTTTAAATAATCTGCCACTGCTGTCGCCGCTTCCGCCATTGACTCAATAAAATCAATCTGTTCATGCTTCGATATCCAGCATAGCTTCGGACTTTTTGTCTTCCCACACGAATGAATATACGCCTTTCCGTCTCTCGAAGCAAACCCAATCGACTGATTCTTCAAATTCGCACCAAATCCCCCCATCGCATGCCCCTTTCCATGCGCCAGATTCACAAACGAATCATAATTGTCAAAATGCGACCCTAACAAATCATACTTCAAATGTTTCCCATTATTCACCGGAATCTTGATTTCCCCCTCCGCATCCATAATATCCACCTCCGCAAATGATGTAAATCCATGCTCTTCCGCCACCTTCATATGATCCGACACTTTGTTCCGTTCCCCAGGATAAGCCGTATTACACTCCACTATCGTTCCCTTAAGCGACTTCACAAACGGTCCTATAAGATCCGTTTTCAAATATCCCTTTGCGCCTTTCTCCCCCGTCGACACCTTCACACCTACCCTACCGGGCAACTCTACGCCAAGTGCTTTATATACTCGCATCAAACCCTCCGGCGAGATTTCCTTCGTAAAATAAACTTTAGCCATCAGCCTCCTCTTTATATTTTTATCATATCAGACTAAGTCAAATATTTCCACCCAAGCGACCGGTAAAAATCCATCGCATCCGGCCAGTCAAAGAATTTCGACGCCAATAGATTATATACCTCATCCACCATCACTAGTGCAAATAATGTAATCGCAAGCGTCATAAATGCCCGTTTAGACATCTTCCCCATCAACCACAAGAAAAACGGCACCACCGCATACATCAAAAACAACGACGAAAAACCAAACACCAGTACAGAACGAAGACATACAAAACCTTCAATATTCCCCCAATTCCAGATCTCCACATTGTAGTCCCAATACCTCGTTCCACCACCAATTACATATACTAACCACCCACCAACAAACTCCACCACCCCAGCAATCACCATCGACAATAACAACACCGCCCACGGATACCGTCGCAATTTCCAACAACAGAGCACAATCGGCACCGCACCTATCGCATATATGTTAATCCACGGCAAAAAATTCCCTCCCTGCATATAAAACTCCCCTGTCCCGCCGTCAAAATAATAAAAAATAAACTCATACAACCACCCAAAACACCCAGCAAACACAACGAGCAGCATTATGAGCCCCACCCATTGCCACCGCTCCAACTTCGTTTCCCCCTTCATATATCCCCGAAACACTTCTTTCAAAGTTTTTTTACCACCCTTTTTCATAGTGTTAGACCTTTCTCTCTCGCGCCCACTCCGGCAATTCCATTTCAAATAGTATTTTCGGTGTATGACGATTTACTATATCCGGTTCAACCCCATAATAGTGTTCGTAAGTCGTATCAACCGAACCAAATTTCGCTTTATCACGTGAAAGCCCCAATTTCTCTGCTGTCTCCCATACAATTTCCTCACTCGGCCCCTCAATCTCTACAAAAGTCGGAATCCACGGCCAAGTATCAATGCAAATCTCCACCTCGCCAAATTCCCAAGTCTCTCGATACGATTCCTGCTCCGCCTTAGGCTTCAACCCACAAGCCTTTAATAGCATAATTCCGTTCTCATAATCATCAATCGTCACGTTCACCTCTTTGGTACCCATAATTGATTTGTCATCCGATACGTTTTTGTAAGTCATAACAATCTTTCCACCACCTTCGTCACGCACTCTCGCAAATGCATGCGGTCCAAGGTCAAATACCGTCCGTTGCATCAACACTTCCGGTTTCACTAATTTTGCCCCTTTTTCTTTAAGCTTTGCACGCAGTTCATCTTTATTGATGTCCAGAAACTGCGCTTCAATTTCGTTCTTCATACCCCAATTATAGCACCTTTTCAAAAAAAGCACTTGCAATTTATTGCAAAATATAGTATAACAAAGACATGTGTAGATATATTTCCATGCACGAGTCAAATACAACAAAATGGGCCAATCTTTTTGGTCTCATTTCAGTATATCATGACTTGTGCGCGGGAGTTATCTAAAACTTACAACCAAACTCTTCCAAATCGGAATTAGATAAACCCCGAAGCAACCGTTTCGGGGTTTATCTAGCCGCACAGAAGCAACCACAAAAGCATTCACGGCGGCTAAAGCACCTTAACACACGGTTAGAAAGGAGTTAAAAAATGAAAACATCCCATGCTCTTAAAGAAGCTCGGAAAAACTTATTTCTCGTAATGGCGGAATCTGCCATTACAGAGGGACTCCTCTGCATGTCCATCATGACGCCATTTTTTAATTCAATCGGATTAAACCAAAGTCAGATATCATTGACCCAAATCTTTTTTACAATTGTAGTGCTTATCTTCAATGTTCCCACCGGATACATTGCAGACCGCATCAGTCGTAAATGGGCCAACATTATCGGCGATATAGGCCATGGCATCTTGTTACTAGCTTACGCTTTTACTAACAACTTTTTAGGAGTAGTAATCTGCGAAAGCCTCATGGGCATAGCGTCAGCACTCAGTGCCGGCGTCGATCAGAGTCTCTTGAAACACTTTGCTACCAAAATAGCCAAGGAAACCGACAAATCAGCGAACCATATCTTAAAAACCAAAACTGCTAAGCTAGAATGCGCTAAATACGCTTGCACCCTATGCTTACTCATGCTCGGTGGCCCCATCGGCGCCATCAGTCTGCGTCTAGCCATAGCGTTATCGAGCATTACGCAATTTGCAGGTGGCATCATCAGTATTTTTATCGACGACGATAGCGAAAAACTCGTCCCCGTCCATAAAAACCC